>CANKWU010000005.1 GCA_947487385.1 Spartobacteria bacterium | reverse complement strand
CTTTTTACCTTTTACTTTCTGACTTCTTTTTTCCATGTCTATTCCCATCAAGACGCCCGCCGAGATCGACAAGATGCGTGCTGCCGGTCGTGCCGCAGCGATCGTTCTCGACCGCCTAGCTAAACTCGTCTCACCCGGTATGACGACGGGCGAGATCGACAGGATGGCGGGTGAATACATGGCGGAACTCGGAGGGCGCAGTGCTTTCCTCGGTTATCGGAAATTTCCAGGTCAGATCTGCATCTCGATCAACGAAGAAGTGGTGCACGGCATCGGTGGCAAACGACGCCTTGCCTACGGTGATATTGTAAAAATCGATACAGGAGTTGTCCTTGACGGCTGGATCGGAGACACCGCAACTACTCTTGCGTGCGGAGCAATCGATCCTGAAACCGAGCGACTCATCACTGCAACCAAGTGCATTCTTGAGGGGGCGATTCCTTTTGCTGTGGCTGGTCGCAGGTTGGGCGATCTCTCGAACTACATCGAGACAGAGGCTCTGCGACAGGGGTTCGGCGTTGTCAGGGAATTTGTGGGGCACGGCGTCGGCCGCAAGTTGCACGAGGAACCGCAGATTCCGAACTACGGCAAAAAAGGGTCCGGACCTAAACTCCGACCCGGCATGACCCTTGCCATTGAGCCCATGATCAATCTAGGATCCGAGGGCGTGCGTATTTTGGATGACGGATGGACCGTTGTGACCTCCGATGGCAAGCCATCTTCCCATTTTGAGCATACTGTATTAGTGACAGAAAATAAACCTGAAGTGTTGACATGCCTACCCCTGATAGCTTAAAACACCAGGCCCTAGTTGTAGAGAGACTGTCCATGGCACGCTTCCGAGTGGAGTTAGCCGGGGGCAGGAGAATGGTGGCTACGGTATCCGGTCGTTTGCGTTTGAAGTTCACGCGCATCGCTCTCGGGCACCATGTAGTGATCAGCCTTTCCCCCTACGATCTGAATCAGGGAACAATCATCCAGCGACTCCCGCAGTCATCATCCAGCCCAAGCCAATAAACCGACACAAACGACGCCAACCTCGTCGCTGTTTTCAAGAATGAAAGTCCGAGCTTCCATCAAACGCCTTTGCGAAACCTGCAAGATCGTCCGCCGCAATAACGTGGTGCGCGTGGTTTGCAAGAACCCCCGTCACAAGCAGCGCCAGGGCTGACACGAGACGATTAGACACCACTTATTCCCTGCACCAACTCAAATTAGACCAATATCATGCCAAGACTCCTCGGCGTAGAAATCCCCGGTGACAAGCGCATCGAAGCATCGCTTGTTTACATTTACGGCATCGGCCCCAAGACTGCTAAGCGCGTCTTGGAACAGGCCAACATCAATCCCGACATCCGCGCCAAGGAGCTTTCTCCAGAGCAGATCGGCGGAATTATTTCTGCCATTTCCGGCCAGAATGTTGTTATCGAGGGTGATCTTCGACGCGAGATTCAGGGTAACCTAAAGCGCTTGCAGGCGATCAACTGCTACCGTGGCGTACGCCATCGGCGTGGACTTCCAGTCCGTGGTCAGCGCACCCAGACCAATGCCCGCACACGCAAAGGGCCCCGTAAGACCGTCGGCGTCGTCCGGGCTAAGGATTAATTCCACACCCATAGCACTTAATAGTACGTCATCAAGTTCATGTCCGAAGAAAACAAAGAATCCGAAGGCCTCTCCCAAGACGCCACCCGTAGCGAAGAGACCAAAGCTCATCATCCTTCCGAGTCCGCTCCAGTAGCCTCCACTGAGACTGTTGCTCCCGCCGACTCCGCTCCAGTGGCCTCCAACGAGACCGCTGCTCCCACCAAGGCTGAGAAGTCCAAGGTGAAAAAGAGCAAGGAGAAGAAAGTTGAAGAGGCCGCACCTGCCGCCGCCATCAGTTTCAATCTCGACGACCCGATCGAGCCACCCAAGATCGTCAAGGCCAAGGGTAGCAAGAACATCACCCATGGGATCGCACACGTTCAGGCCACTTTCAACAACACCATCGTCAGCGTCACCGACATGCGCGGTGCCGTTCTTGGATGGTCCAGTGCCGGCAAGATGGGCTTCAAGGGATCTCGTAAGAGCACGGCCTATGCCGCCCAGATGGTTGCCCAGGATGCCTGCCGTCAGGCTATGGGTCATGGACTCAAGGAAGTCGAGGTTCGCGTCAAGGGGCCCGGCTCCGGTCGTGAGTCGGCAGTCCGTGCCATGCAGGCCATCGGCCTCGAAATTTCGATAATCCAGGACGTAACCCCTGTCCCTCATAACGGATGCCGCCCTCCAAAACAGCGTCGCGTTTAATGTTTATTCCTTCAGCCCTCAGCCCTCAGCCTTTAGTCTCTAGCTCTTAGCCTTCAGCCTTTTAATATACCATGGCACGTTACACTGGACCCAAAACCAAAGTCAGCCGCCGTTATGGCGTTCTTATCGCCGGATCTGCCCGCGCTTTCGAGCACAAGCCTTATCCTCCTGGTATGCACGGCCCGAAGGGCTCCCGCCGTAAGGTCTCCGAATATGGCACCGCGCTTGCCGAGAAACAAAAACTTCGCTTTCAGTATGGAGTGCTTGAGCGTCAGTTCCGCCGCTACTTTGAGACTGCCCTGAAGACCCGCGGTATCACTGGCCTTATTCTGCTGCAACTCCTTGAGAGGCGTCTCGACAACATCGTCTACCGCATGGGCTTTGCAAAGACCCGCTCAGCTGCCCGCCAGATGGTCTCCCACGGCCACGTTGCTGTGAACGGCCGCAAGTGCGATATCTCCTCTGCCACGATCAAGGTTGGCGATGAAATTTCCGTCCGCCCGAAGGATGGTTCCAAGCGCCTCGCTCTGCGTGGTTTGGAGCAGACCCAGATCGTCGAGCCGCCGGATTGGCTTCTCGTTGACAAGGAAGCCCTGAGCGGAAAGATGGTTCGCATTCCGACCCGTGAGGAGATCAATCCCGTCGTGAACGAGCAGCTCGTCGTTGAGCTCTACTCTCGCTAAGCGCGAGATTTGTTTTTTCGCTAAAGAAATTTCTCTTTAAAAGAAAAGCCGCCCGGAGCGATCCGCGGCGGCTTTTTTTATAGAGCGCGTTTTGTGAAGACCTCTCCATCCGGTACTTTTTTCGAGCCCTCTTGCATGCTCTTTGAATGGACATCCTCTTGAATGGTTGGAGCTCCACTCCTACGTTTACAGAATGTTTTCCCCATATCGTATGACTGCTCGCCTGAGTGCCGGAATGGTTTTGACCCTGCTCATTTACCCAACCGTAAGCGCGGCCCCCGATGAAGTGCCCAAAGAGCGAGGAATGTTGGATCGCATGATGCATCCCGACCGTAGTAGACAGAGCACCTTTCAGGGAAAGATGTTTAACGCCAAGGGAAGCCCTTATGACAAGTCCTTTGCGATTAGGGACTACTATGGAGCACGCGAATTCAGTTCCCGTTCGTATGAGACCAAGGGATTTGCCTCTGGAATGAAGGGTTGGCTTGGTGATCACCTCTTTCCCAAAAAGAATCTTCCGGAGAATCTTGAGAAAGCGAATCCCAATGCCGGGAAAAAATTCGATGTGAAGGATTTTAAAACAAAAAACTTCGCGGATCTTGAGAAAAAAAGTCCTTACTCCTCCACAGGGGACTATCCGACAAGAAGTATCTCTCTCAAGGGCAAGACGCAGGGAGCCTTCGACAATAATCCCCAGCTTGAGGCAGCGGTTCGCAAGGGGCTATCCATCGATGATCTCAAGCGGTTGCTGAATAAGCCAGGAGGTAGCACTCAGTGATCGGTAATCAGACTGTTTTTTCGACTTTCTAACGATATTGATTTCATTCACTTGCTCGAGACAGAGGTTCGACCTCATCAGGGCTTAACAAAGACAAAGAGGTACTCCCAAAGGTTTGCAGCTTTGGTTGCAATCCGATTTATTCATCCACTGACATGAGCCCCTTTTCCGAACAACACACCTCCCTTCTTGCTGGCTGTGCCCAGGTCCTCAGCGAGAAGGAACTGGCCGCCAAGCTGGCTCTCGGTCGCCCCCTTAAAGTGAAGCTCGGCGTCGACCCCACCTCCCCTGACATCCATCTGGGACACACGGTGGGTCTCTCCAAGCTGCGTCAGTTCCAGGAACTCGGCCATGAAGCAATCCTCATCATCGGTGACTTCACCGCCATGATTGGTGACCCGAGCGGTCGCTCCGCTACCCGTCCCCATCTCTCGCACGATCAGGTGATGGAGCATGCCAAGACCTATCAGGATCAGGCCTTCAAGATTCTGGATCCAGAGAAGACCTCCGTCCGCTTCAATGGCGAGTGGTTCGGTAAGATGACCTTCCAGGATGTGATGAGGCTCAACAGCCGCGTCACCCTTCAGCAGATGCTCCAGCGCGAGGATTTCCGCGAGCGTATCGATAAGGGGCTTCCCGTCCGTGCCCATGAGATCCAGTACCCGATCATGCAGGGGTGGGATTCCGTCGTGATCCAGGCCGATGTGGAACTCGGTGGCACCGACCAGCTCTTCAATATCCTCGTCGGTCGTGATCTTCAGCATGAGGAGGGGCAGCACCAGCAGGTGGCCATGATGCTTCCTATCCTGACGGGTCTCGACGGCATTCAGAAGATGAGCAAAAGCCTGGGGAACGCAGTCGGTGTGACCGAAGTCCCAGGAGAAATGTTCGGCAAGCTCATGAGCATCTCCGACGAGCAGATGAGTGAATATTACCGTCTCCTGCTTCATGAGGAGCTTTCTCTTGAGGCCCATCCCATGGAGGCGAAGAAGTCTCTGGCCGAGCGACTCACAGCTCGCTTCCATTCACCTGCCGAGGCACTCCGTGCACGGGAAGAGTTCGAACTCCGTTTCTCCAAGAAGGATTTGGAGGCGGCAGATCTCCCCTCCTATTCTCCACCGCCTGACTTGTCGACAGATGTCATTAGTTTAAGTGCGCATGCCTTCGATAATGTTTTCGGATTAAAGAAATCACGCAGTGATATCCGACGTCTTGTCGAGGGGGGGAGTGTCTCTTGGAAGGGTGAAAAAATCACCGATCCCAAGGCCGATCTCTCCTTGGAGGGTGGGGGAGTCCTGAAACTGGATCGTAAGAGTGCCGTTCGCGTAAATCCCAAATAATGAGTGACGCTTGCAACGATCTTTCATTTGACCAGAGAGGGTGTTTCATCGCCGGTCCGGAAATCACCGGAACCACACTCATGTGCTCCTTGCTGGATGGGCATCCCAATCTGGCGACTTTTCCGGAAGAGACTAATTACATGCGTACGATTTTGCCCAGAATGGGGCATCTTCCACTACAGAAGCGCCTTGATTACATAACCCAGGTAAGCAATGCCCGGTATCTTTTTTCAAGCACTCCCTCCTTAGATTACCACCTTGACAAAAACGCTGTTCTTGAAAATTACAAAGAATTTCCACACGAAGAATACAGAACCGCATTTGAAGCTGTGGCAAAGTTGCCTGAAAACAGCGACAGGCACCTTCTTGTGCTGATGATAGAGACCCTTTTGGAAGTCTTGGGTCGGTCGAAGGAAAAGATCACTCGTTGGGTCGAGAAGACGCCGGATAATTCCTACTGCATGAGAAGGATCCGAAAATGTTTTCCTGATGCCAAGGTGATCGTGATGCTGAGAGATCCACGGGGTAAGTTTGCTGGTCATCTGGAAAGAAAACGCAAGGGGGACCAGAATTTTTCCGCTTTCAACCCCCTCCGTAACTGGCTGCAGACTGCTGCCCTGATCCGAGAACAGCAAGGCCATGCGGAGTCTGTGCATGTTGTAAGATTCGAGAGCTTACTCGCGGATCCCGAACCGGTAATGAGAGAGGTCTGTGATTTCCTAAAGATCCCCTTTGATCCGGTAGTTCTGATTCCAACGAAGTCAGGTGAACTTTGGAGTGGAAATTCGGCGGTAATGGATAAGTTCACGTCTATCAGCACTGTCCCTGTGGATCGGTGGAAGAAAATCATGACATCCCGTGAAGTTTCATGGGTGGAGTTGCATTGCCGACGGGATATGAAGAGACATGGCTACGCCCTCCAGTCATCCGGCACTTTTGCTTTGGAATGGTTCCGGAGGTTCCCCGAGGAGCGTTGGTCAGCTTATTTCAAGGCAAGATGGTTTTCACTCAGGGAGTTGCTGACTCGAAGGTACTCGCGTGAAGCGGAGAATCATCCCAAGTGATTCCATTCAGGAGAAGCGGTTCGGATTTTCAAGGGACTGCTCGATACTCTTCCAGACGAGGGTGATTGATGCCTCGATGCAAAAATGCTGGGAGGGAATCTCCACCTCTGGAGAGCTTGGTGGCTCATAGGGCGAGTCGATTCCTGTGAAGGAGGGAATCATTCCGCTTCTTGCCTTTTTATAGAGAACTTTTGGATCGCGCTGCTCGCAGGTTTCCAGTGGTGTGCTCAAATAAATTTACAAAAAGGGAATTTCCTTGGAGTTGCAGGAAGTGCGGATCAACTCCCGTTCGCTCCGCAAGGGTGAAATCAGGGAGCAGATGCTGACGATTCCGGAACGGGCCGCGATCTGTGCGACGGCTGCTACCCTGCGGACATTCTCGCTTCGGTCGCCGGTTGTAAAACCAAGATCCTTGCAGAGTTCTTCTCTCAGGTTGTCTCCGGCGATCATCAGTGGAATGATGCCCCGTTTGCGGAAACGATCTGCAATTTCATCTGCGATGGTTGATTTTCCAGCACCTGAAAGTCCAGTAATCCAAATAACCGTAGCATCATTTCTACTTCGAAGAGTCTTATACGGCAAAATTTTGTGATGGGAATGTTATGGTGAGTCGGAGATACCCACGTGTTACAATTTCTTCATCTGAGGAGATGAGGCTTGCCGCCTAGTTGCGGCGGATGAGATAGATATCGACCGCCTATCCTGCCATGACTAAAAATCTCTTTGGAAAAGTAACGCCCGACAGTCTCTCCAAGGCAAAGCAGGAAGCCTCAAAATCCGTCACGGATCACGAAAAGCGGCTGTTAGATGTCTGTTGTTTGAAGCTTGAGAACGCCCTCTTCTCCATGAAGAGCAGTGAGGAGGGGCTTTCCGACTCTGATGTTGAGACTTTAAGAGAGGAGTGGGGGCCTAACGATCTGGGTCAGAAGAATAAGCACGGATTCATCATGGAGATCCTGCTGCGCTGCAAGAATCCCCTGGTCATCCAACTGCTCGTCATCGCCACGATTTCCCTTGTGACCGGTGATCCTGCCTCCGCGACGATTGTGGGTCTCATGGTGGTGATCTCCGTCGGACTCTCCTATTACCAGGAATCCAAGTCAGGAAAGGCCGTGGAGGCGCTCAATGCCATGGTCCAGACGAACTGCCACGTGATCCGCAGCGGCAGGGAAGTGGAGATTCCCATGGCGGACATCGTTCCAGGAGACATCGTGGTTCTTCAGGCGGGATCGATCATTCCCGCCGATCTCCGTCTGATCACAGCCAAGGATTTCTTTGTCAGCCAGTCCTCGCTGACGGGTGAATCCATGCCGGTTGAAAAGCATGCCATTACCCCGACCGAGCCCTCGAAGGCAGTCATCGAGATGCCGAACGCTGTCTTCCAGGGAAGCAATGTGGTGAGCGGCACGGCCAAGGCGGTCGTCGTGAATACCGGCACCCGCACCCACTTCGGATCGATCTCAGAGAAACTTGGCGGTGCCCCGGTGCTGACCAGCTTCGACCGCGGGATTGCCGGATTCACCTGGCTCATGATCCGATTTATGCTGGTGATGGTCAGTGTCGTCTTCTTTATCATCGGGGTGACGAAGCACGATTGGTCCGGTGCCTTGATGTTCGGTCTGGCCGTTTCGCTCGGTATGACTCCTGAGATGTTGCCGATGATGGTGGCGGTGAACCTCGCCAAGGGTGCCCTCGCCATGTCGAAGAAGAAGGTGATCGTGAAGAAGCTCCACGCGATCCAGAATTTCGGCGCGATCGACATTCTTTGCACCGACAAGACCGGTACCCTGACTCAGGATCGCGTCATTCTGGAGAAGTACGTCGATGTCACGGGGCGTCAGAGCGAGGATGTCCTCCGCTACGCCTACATGAACAGTTACTACCAGACAGGTCTCCGCAACCTGCTGGATAACTCTGTCCTCTCCCACACCGACTTGGACGTTGACCGCGGTTGCAAGAAGGTCGATGAGATCCCCTTCGACTTCCAGCGCAAGCGGATGAGCGTGGTTGTCGATTACGAGGGAGACCACGTGCTTATCTGCAAGGGTGCCGTCGAAGATGTCTTCAAGTCCTGCACCCACTACCAGGTCGACGAGGAGGTCTACATGATGATCGACCTTATCAAGAACGACCTGCTCGAGGAGTTCGCGTCGCTGAGTCGTGACGGATACCGCGTGCTGGCGATCGCTTATCGCGAGTTCCCGCGCGAGAAGGGCTCCTTCTCGATTGCCGACGAGAGTGACCTCATCCTTCTCGGCTACATTGCCTTCCTTGATCCTCCGAAGGAGTCGGCCCAGAAGGCCATCGCCTCGCTTGCCAGCTATGGAGTGACGACCAAGATCCTCACTGGTGACAATGCCCTCGTCACGGGTAAGATCTGTCGCGACGTGCATCTCGATGCCGGCACGATCATCACCGGGGACATGATTGTCGGAATGGACGAGAAAGCCCTCGGTGAACTTGCCGAGAAGACCAGTGTCTTTGCCCGTCTCTCACCTGCCCAGAAGGAGAGCATCATCGTCGCTCTCCAGAAGCGCGGTCATGTCGTCGGCTACATGGGAGACGGCATCAATGACGCCCTCTCGATGCGTGTTGCCGATGTCGGCATCTCCGTCGATACTGCTGTCGATGTGGCCAAGGAATCGGCCGACATCATCCTCCTGGAGCGCAGTTTGATGGTGCTGGAAGATGGTATCCTTGAGGGACGCAAGGTCTTCGCAAACATCATCAAATACATCCGCATGGGAGCCAGTTCCAACTTTGGCAACATGTTCTCCATGGTGGGAAGCAGTTACTTCCTGAAGTTCCTCCCCATGCTTCCTGTCCAGGTGCTAGTGAACAACCTGCTTTACGATTTCTCACAGATCGGCATCCCCTACGATAATGTCGACGCCGAGTACATGCTGAAGCCCCGTAAATGGAATCTCGGGAACATCCAGAAGTTCATGATGTGTGTCGGTCCTACCAGCTCCATCTTCGACTACACGACCTTTGCCGTGATGCTCTGGTTCTTCAAGTGCAGCGACCTGAACCTTGCTGCACCCGCCGAACTTATCCACCGCTTTGCCGGGGGACCGGGAGTGGCCAATGACGACACCTACGCCGCCTCGCTCTTCCATTCGGGCTGGTTCGTGGAGTCGATTATCACCCAGACCCTGATTGTCCATGTCATCCGTACCCGTAAGATTCCATTCTTCGGGAGTTGTGCGAGCCCCGTGCTCATTCTTTCCACGGTGATCATCATGGCCATCGGTTCGGCTATTCCCTACATTACCCCTGTCGCCACGTACCTCGGCATGGTTCCGCTTCCACCGATTTATTGGGCCTTCATTGCCGTCACGATTCTCTGCTACGTCACGCTTACCCATGCGGTGAACGCCTGGTTTGCCAGAAAGTTCGGCATTGATTAAGACATAGGTTCTCAATCCAACTGATTTTCATGAAAGCTTTACTCAACGCACTCCAGGAAGGCCGTCTTGTCGAACTTCCCGACAATATCAAGAACGACGCCCTAGAGTTCCTTGGCACCCTGCTTGAGGCTGTTCCTGAAGTCGGCGACGAAGGAATCAATGAGAAGGCACTGGCCCGCGAGAATCAGCACAATACCGGGATCGGCAGAGGCTGGGCCTGTCCTCATGCCACGTCGGAGACGGATGGTGAAGTTCTTTGCGCTGTTGGTTGGAGCCCCAAGGGCATCGACTACGGATCCCCGGATAGCGTTCCTGTCCACCTCGTCGTCATGTATCTGGTTCCCGACAAGCAGAGGAACTCGTATCTCAAGGAGATCTCTCAGCTCGCTAAGGCGATCCATCAGAACGAAGACCTGCAGAAGCTTCAGGAGCTCGAGGATCTCTCAGATGTTCGTCATGCCCTGCTTGATGCCATTACCCATGCCATCGAGTCGGTGACGCCAGAGGCGCGTGCCCGGATGATCCAGCTTGAAGTGCGCCATGCCGAGGCCGCCGCAGTAGCCGAGGAGACGGCGGACATCTTGACACTCGACCCGATCGCCCGCTCGATCCGTCCGCTTGCCATTCTGATCATTCCCGGGGCCAAGCCCATTGTCCTTTCTCAGGATAAGACCCTGGTCGAGGCTCTCGAGCATTCCACCACCCTTGCCGATGATCTCGCCAAGGGAGCCCATGCCGTTGTGGGTGATGTGAATGTGGTTCTGCGATCGAGCGAGCATTTTGCGGGGGAGAGAGTTCTCCATGAGTGTGTCGCCTTCAGGGGTTCCCCTAAAGCCTGAGCAGCTTTGGGGCTAGGTCCCTTGCGACATCGTTGTGTTGGCCTTTCCTTGCAAAGGCGAATTGCTTAGACACCGTAACCAAGTTATGAGCGTGTGAGGCAGAAGATTGCCGTAGGTTACGCCGCACTGTGCAGCCTTGACTTCCAGATTCAAGATGACGTAAAGAATAACAATCAAACGCTCTATAGCGGCCATTATGGGGTTAATTTTCAAAACCCCTGGGGGCGATTTTTTTGAATGTTGTGGGGGAGGTCCCTTTATGACGGCGAAACTCCCGGTTAAAGTGTGGAATGGATTCAAATCCGCTCTCCAAGGCGATCTCCGAGATTCTAAGGTGCTGATCCTTCAGGAGTCGTTGAGATGCAACGTTGACACGTTCTTGGCTGATATAGTTCGCAATCGATATCCCCATACTCCGGCGAAAAATCCTGGCAAAGTGTCCCGGGCTGAGTGATGTGATGCTCGAGAGGGTTTCGGAAGAGATCGGGGCGCGGATATTGGCGCGTACATACTCACAAACCTTTTTCACCGCAGGTGGAAGAGTGTTAAGAGCGATGTCAAATTGTGAATTAAACTCCTCTTGTAGGGCTATCAAGGAAGGTTTCAACATTTCGAAGGCTGCCTCGCAGAGCGATTGTTTGGCTGAGGCCACCGGGCCGATCTCCACATACAAGAGAACGGATGTTTTGATTTTGAAGGGGTATGAGATGAAAAACATCCCCATGTGACAAATCTTGCCACAGCTCAGATCGGTTTTCTCCGTTGACTGCCTGATCGTGGAATGCCACTTGAAGCATCTTAGTGCGGAGTTGGAAATCGAAAGCTCCTTTTTGCAAATTTGATCCTCCGTCACGGGGGGGGACTTTCGATCGGATGCTTCGACGAGTTCAGCGGGGAGTTGGGTTGCCTTGGTGAAGTTGCTCAAGGAATCCATTAATCTAGACCTTAACCTCGGAAGAGGATCGATGCTCCCACGACTATTGAGGTAGATGGCAGGTGGTTCTGCAGGTGCCCCAAGATCAGGTGGAGAGGGTTTCATGACGGCTTTAAAAAGTTGATGATGGATGCAAAGGGCTCTCGAGGAATGCTCGGCGTGATAGATAAAGACACCCTCATCCGGAACTGCAATGAGGCATAAGTGACAATTTCGTGACATAGCAAAAGCAAATCTGGTCAATATTTTGACGCTTCACGCGTAGAGGGAAATTTCTAAAGCGATAGAACAGTGCGCGTCGGTAGAAAGTAAATATCAACAAACCTCAAAAAACCTATTCATGAAATCCAAGACACTACAGTCGCTTCTCGCCTGTGCCGCTGTCGCTACCTGTGCTACTCAAGCCCAGGCGGCCAGAGGCCCTAGCACCACCACGGACCCCTATACGGGAATCTTCTCCGGAAATTCCACCATTCAGAACATCACCTCAATCCTCACCGTTGGTGATTCCGTCAACAAGACGGGGGGTGGAGGCTCCTACAGGATGGCTGGCATTCCAGATGGACTCGGTGCCTATGATAACAACAACGGAACCTTCACGGTCCTTATGACCCATGAGACGAGCCCGACGTACACCTTCGGATCCTCAACTTTAACTACGCCCACACGGGATCATGGTGGCAATGGTTCGTTCATTTCCGAGTGGATCATTAACAAGAATGATTTCTCCGTGGTTTCCGGGGGTGATCTCATGAAAGAGGTGAAGCTGTGGGATTCAGCGAACTCGACCTGGAATACGGTGACCGATGTCAATGTGAAGACCTTCAGTCGTCTCTGCTCCGCAGATCTGGCGACTCCAAATGCGTTCTATCACGCAAATAGCGGCATGGGGACCACCAACCGCCTCTTCATGGCCGGTGAAGAGTCCTCCTCCACAACGTATCTAATCAACGGACAGTCCATCGCTAAAGGCATTGCTGCTGTTGCAACAGGCGCTGACAAGGGAAATGCTTACATCCTGCCTTGGGCGACGACGAATGCATCGGAAGTCGGATGGGAAAACCTTATGGCAAATCCTAACTCGGGTACCAAGACGGTCGTGATGGGTACCTCCGATGGTGGAAAGAATGGTGTCTGGATGTATGTCGGCCAGAAGACCAATAGCGGCACCGATGTCGAGAAGGCTGGCCTCCTGGGAGGAAACATGTATCGCATCGCAGTCGGTGGAGCTACTGCAAATATCGAGACAACTGGAGCAGGTACGAACGGCTATGGAATCGGACTCGGCACGAACACCGGCAACCCCCTCGTGAAGGCCACCAATTCCTTCACTCTGATCAACTCGGCCACCAGCACGAATGAGGGCACCAAATTCCTCCGCCCTGAAGATGGGGCTTGGAGCCTTACTGATGCCAGCAAGTTTTATTTCGTGACGACTTCGGGAGTTACGAGTGGCGGCGGCCGCAGCCGTCTCTGGGAGATGAATTTCTCCGATATTCATAACGATCATGAACAGGGCGGTACCATCAAGATGTTGCTGGATGGCACCGAGGGTGGGGAAATGTTCGACAACATGACAGTAGATATCGATGGCAACATCATCCTCCAAGAAGATCCGGGTAACAATGCCCGCCTCGCTCGCATGTGGAAGTACAACACAATCAGCGGTAGCCTTGAAGCAATCATGGCGTTCAATCAATCGCAGTTTCTCAGCGGGGAATCTAATTTCATCACTCAGGATGAGGAGTCTTCAGGTGTCATCGACATCACTGATATTCTTAACAAGGGTGACGGCAGCCGCTATTACCTCTATGATGCCCAGATTCACGCGCGTGTGAACGACCCGGGCTTGGTTGAGGGTGGTCAACTTATGGTTGCTCAGGCAGTTCCAGAGCCCTCCACCTATGCCCTCATGACGATCGCTGCCCTAGGCATGCTCATCGTAATGCGTAGGAAGAAGATCGCCTAATAAGCGTTCAGACTAACTCAGAAAACCCATCCCCTTCATCGGGGGATGGGTTTTTCTTTTTCCTCTGGGAAGTTAGGATTGTTTAAAATGTCGACTAGAAGCCGTTTTACCCTTTGTATTTGTAAGCCACCCTAGCGGTAATCCCGCAGAATAAATGCCAGGGAATGGTATCGGCTTTTTGAGCCACTTCGGTTGCGGTGATGGTATCTTTGCCTTGTTTGCCAACAAGGACGGCTTCGTCGCCGACTTTGATCCCTTTGATGGCTGATACATCGACCATGATCTGATCCATGGTGACGCGTCCCAGGACATGGCAGCGTTTTCCTTTGATAAGGACTGAGGTGCCTTTGCTCGAGAGGTGCCAAGGATAGCCGTCGGCATATCCGACCGGCAGGACGGCGACTTTCATGGCATGAGGAGTCCTGTAGGTGCTGCCGTAGCTAATGCCGTGACCTTTTGGGAGGTCGTTGAGGAAGGTGACAGAGGCCTTCCAGCTCAAGGCAGGTTTGAGATGTTTTTGGAGTTCGGGAAGGGGAGAGACTCCGTAGAGGGAGAGCCCGACACGCACCAGGTCATGGGTGTGAGCGGGAAAAAGCATCGTGCCTGCGGAATTCAGGACATGCACGGGGACGTTCGGAAGAAATTCCCGGAGGTAGGAAATCAGTTCATCAAACTCTTTAAGCTGTTTTTTTGTCAGGTTATGGTCGCTATCGGCCGAGGCAAGGTGGGTCGAGATGCTGTGAAGGGTGAGGGGAAGCTTCCTGATCTCACGGAGGATGGCAAAGGCCTCCTCAGGAAGGGCTCCAAGTCGTCCCATCCCGGTATCGATCTTGAAGTGGATGGGCGCTCTCTCGGGCGCCACGGCAGCAAAGCTCCGTGCCTCTTGAAAGGTTGAAATCGTCGGAATGAATCCTCGGCGGCCAATCTCCCCGTATTCCACAGGGAGCGCAGCACTCAGGAGGAGAATCGGCTTCTTTCTCTCAGTGGCGCGTAGCTGAATCGCCTCTCCCAGCGAAGCGAGTGCGAAGACCTCGACACCTGGACTGAAGGTGGAGGCGACTTCGTTAAGTCCATGTCCGTATCCATTGGCCTTCACGACGGCCATGATGCCAGCCTTTCCGGCCATCTTGCGGACAGCTGTGAGGTTATGTCTGAGAGCACCGTGATCGACTTCGACCCAGGTACGCATGGGAAGGTGAGGGGTAGTTAGAGAGGTTTTGGAAGGGGGGGTGTGACCGCGGGACATCGGGACAGTATGGGATATGGGGCTCCAGCTTCCCAGACTCTTTAAACCTTTCTTGGAAGGATTTCCATGAGGTAACGTCATTGAATGAAGATCATTGTCACTGGTGGGGCCGGCTTTATCGGATCCCATGTGGTTTGCAGCCTTCTTTCAGAGGAATCTGAGGGACATCAAGTGACGGTGATCGATGATTTCAACGACTTCTACGATCCCGCCATCAAGAAAGCAAATGTTGCCTCTTTTAAGGGACACGTCGAGGTGAAGACGGCCGATCTGCGGAACTGGAATACGATCAGAGATCTCTTTGAAAAAGTTCGTCCTGATGCGGTGATCCATCTGGCGGCCCGTGCGGGTGTGCGTCCTTCGATTGCCGATCCGAAACTCTATATTGATACGAACATCACCGGCACCTTCAATATCCTAGAGGCTGCGCGTCTCTCCGGCTGCCAGAAGATTATTTTTGCCTCCAGTTCCTCGGTCTATGGTCTCTCGAAGACGGTTCCCTTCCGGGAAGATCTGCCGATCCTTCAGACACTCTCCCCTTATGCGGCTACGAAAATCGCAGGAGAACAGCTCTGCGGAAACTACGTGAATCTGCATAGCATGAGGATTGCCTGCCTGCGCTTCTTTACCGTCTATGGTCCGGGCCAGCGACCTGATCTGGCGATTCACAGCTTTACCGATGCGATTGAGCAGGGGCGTCCGATCAAGCAGTTTGGCGACGGATCCACGCGGCGTGACTACACGTACATTGACGATATTGTCCAGGGGGTGCTCGGAGCTCTCTCCTATGTGGATGGTGAGGGGCCGCTTTTTGAGATCTTCAACCTTGGGGAAAACGAGACGACGACGCTGGCGAAGCTCATTGCCTTGATCGAGAAGGCTCTTGGGAAACAAGCTGTGATCGAGCGACTTCCCGAGCAGAAGGGAGATATGCCCCTGACTGCCGCCGACATCACCAAGGCCCGCACCCTTCTCGGCTATGCCCCTCATACGCGGATCCGTGATGGGATACCCAAGTTCGTTGCCTGGTACCGAGAGCTTCACTCCAAGGATAAATCGAATAACGTAGGATCCTGATTATGGACGCGCTTAACCCAGTCGCACTTCTTCAGGAGCTGATCCGTATTCCGAGTGTGAACCCCGAGGGGGACCCCGGGGCGAGCGATCCGGGTGAGGGGCGCATTGCGGTGGCCCTTGAGCAATTGCTCTTAGAACTCGGTGCCGAGGTGAGCCTGAGAGAAGTTCTTCCTGGCCGTCCCAATGTGGTGGCCCGTTTCCCAAGTGAATTAAGTGACGGCAAGGTCAAGCCGCGTCTTTTGCTGGCGCCTCATCTGGATACCGTGAGTGTCGTCGGGATGACGATCGATCCCTTTAGCGGTGAAGTCCGTGATGGCAAGATCTGGGGACGTGGAGCTAGTGATACCAAGGGGCCGATGGCCGCGATGCTGATTGCCTTGGCACGGGTTCGTGAGGAAATCCCAACACTGAGCCACGAGGTCTGGTTTGCCGGCTTGGTCGGCGAGGAGTCGGGCCAGCATGGGGCCAAGGCTCTGGCGAGTGAGGAACAGTTTGATTTTGTGATTGCGGGAGAGCCGACCGACCTCAAGACGGTCCATGCCCACAAAGGATCGCTCTGGATTACCCTTACGTCTCACGGGAAGGCCGTCCATGCCTCGGCTCCTGATCGTGGTGAAAATGCGATCTACAAGATGACAGCGGCTATTGAACGGATCAGAGAGTGCGTCATCCCTGAACTCTCCAAGACGGAGCACCCCCTATTAGGACACTCCACGCTGAGCGTCGGCACTATCCGCGGAGGCTCCAAGACGAACATTGTCCCTGACCACTGCGAGGCAACCCTCGATATCCGAATCATTCCAGGCATCGATCCTCTTCAAATCATCAATCTGATCGAGGAGTCTGCGTCTGGAGTGAATGTGGCTTATCAAGGCTCTATGCCGCTCTTTACCGATCCTGCACATCCTCTGGTGGCAAAGCTTTCTGCTCTTGGGGCCTCTCCGGTGGGAGCGCCTTGGTTTTGTGATGCTGCCGTCTTCGCTGCAAAGGGGATCCCATCCGTTGCACTAGGGCCTGGATCCATCGCTCAGGCTCATACGGCCGATGAGTTTATCTCAGTGGCCGACCTTCAAGCCGGCGCAGACTTTTTCGAGCAGTTATTGCGCTCGCTTGCGTAACCGATAGCCAAAAGGCTACCCTGCTCGACTTATGAGCAAAGGTAACGAAAACGCTATTTCCCCGCGTCGCGAGGAAGATTTTCCCGAGTGGTACCAGCAGGTCGTTCGTGCGGCCGAGATGGCAGAGAATTCCGAAGTGCGGGGATGCATGGTGATCCGTCCCTGGGGCTATGCTCTCTGGGAGCGGATGCAGGGTGCGCTGGACGCCATGTTCAAGGCGACAGGGCACAAGAACGCCTACTTCCCACTCTTCATTCCGCTCGGCCATCTCCAGAAGGAGGCGGAGCATGTCGAGGGCTTTGCCAAGGAATGCGCCGTTGTTACCCATCACCGTCTCGAGCTCAAGGATGGGAAACTCGTTCCGGCAGGTGAACTCACCGAGCCGCTGGTCGTCCGTCCCACCTCCGAGACCATTATCGGATCCACCTATGCCAAGTGGGTAAAGTCGTACCGCGACCTCCCCATCCTTCTTAACCAATGGGCGAATGTCGTGCGCTGGGAGCTGCGTCCCCGTCTCTTCCTGCGCACCGCTGAGTTCCTTTGGCAGGAAGGTCATACTGCCCATGAGACCGAGACTGAGGCGATTGATGAGACGATCAAGATGCTTGGTGTCTATGAGATGTTCGCTCGCGAGTGGCTCGCGATTCCTGTGATCCGGGGTGAGAAGTCGGAGAGCGAACGCTTTCCCGGTGCCGTCCGCACCTACTGCATTGAGGCGATGGTTCAGGACCGCAAGGCGATCCAGGCCGGCACCTCCCATTTTCTTGGCCAGAACTTCGCCAAGGCCTCCGGCATCAAGTTTCTTTCACGCAACAACACCGAGGAACTCGCATGGACCACCAGCTGGGGCGTCAGCACCCGCCTTATCGGAACCCTCCTCATGGCGCATGGTGATGATGACGGAGCCGTTCTGCCTCCCCGCATCGCTGGCACGCAAATCATCGTCATTCCCATCACGCCGAAGGAGGAGACCCGAGCCGCAGTTCTGGCCAAGACCGAGGAACTCGCCGCCGCGCTCCGCTGCGTCACCTATGCCGGCGAACCGCTTCGCGTTGAGATCGACAGCCGCGACATTGGCGGTGGTACTAAGACCTGGGAATGGATCAAGAAGGGAGTTCCTGTCCGTATTGAAATCGGACCCCGTGATCTTGAGTCGGGAAGTGCCGCAGTCGCCCGCAGAGATAAAGGCCCCAAGGAAAAAGAGTTCCTCCCGGCTGATTCGCTTGCGATCCGTCTTCCTGAAATCCTTGCCGAGATTCAGCAGAACCTCCTCGACCGCGCGCTGGCCTTCCGCAAGGAGCACACCATCAAGATCGACACCAAGGAGGAATTCTACGCCTTCTTCACACCGAAGAATCCTGACAAGCCCGAGATCCATGGAGGATTTGCTTTGACCCATTGGAACGGCAGTGCCGAGGTGGAGGCCACGATTAAGGAAGAGCTGAAGGTGACGATTCGCTGCATCCCGGAGGCTGATGGATCGGAGTTCATCGACGAACCGGGCATCTGTCCGTTCACCGGGGAGTCGAGCCAACGCCGCGTCATTTTCGGAAAGGCTTACTGATACAGATCTTCTGATTTTTTAATATAGAAATCAGGAAATCAGGAGTATTTTGAATCAACCAGTTGTTTAGAGAATTCTATCCTTAAGATTTATTTCCCTTCTTGAGCTCCTGAGTTCCATATTTCTCTGTTTCTGATTCATGGAAAAAAAACCATCCCTCCTCTGTGTGGTGGAGGATCCGGTGATCAGTCCCAGCAGCAGGTTGAGGATTTTTCAACATTTGGATGCTCTCCAGGCCGCTGGAATCTCGGTCGAGTTAATGATGCAACCAAAGCGTGGGGAATCATGGCGTCCACTTCTTCAAAAAGCCCGCACAGTCGATGCCGTCCTCTGGCAGAAGGTTCTCATCAGTCAGTGGAATGTGCTGAGACTGAGACGGGCCGCCAAGAAGCTTCTCTTCGATCTCGATGATGCGGTCTGGATGGGAAAGAAAAACCATGTTCCCTATGTCAGCGGGAAGCAGGCAAGACGCTTCGAGTTCTTGATGCACTTTCTGGATGGGGCCATCTGCGGAAGTCCTTATCTGGAGCAGAAGATCAAAGGCATCTCCCCAAATCTTACGACACGAATCCTACCCACAAGCGTTCCAGAATTTTCCCCTAGGAATCATCAGAAAACCGACAATCTGCCTGTCGTTGTCTGGCTCGGTATGGGGCCAAACGTGGCGCAAGTGGAGGCGATCGAGCAGGAACTCTCCTTCGCTCACGCCGCCCATCCTTTCCTGCTTAGGATTGTGAGCAACCGTTCGCCGAAATTTCGGAGCTTTTCCTCTTGGGAGTTTATCGAGTGGAACGAGACGGAAGAGTATAATGCCATTGCATCGGCCGATCTCGGCATCATGCCACTTGTGGATGATGGATTCACGCGGGGCAAGTGTGCCTACAAGGCGCTCCAGTATATGACATGCGGCCTACCAGTCGTGGCGAGCGATGTTGGGGTGAACCGTGAGTGGATCGAAGAGACCGGTTCGGGTCTGGTAGTGAACCCGGGTGGCTGGACCTCCGCGTTGACTCAACTTCTTTCAGATCCTGTTCTCCGTGCTAAAATGGGACAATCGGGTTGGGAAACCGTTCAGGAACGCTTCACGCATGAAAAGTTGAGCGCGCAGCTTGCAATCACTCTCCGGGAATTGATTGCAACTCTCGCTATTCGATAAACAGAATCCCGGCGCGCCGGCGAGCGTGACGATTGCCTGGGAGATTCACCTTGGCGGGGCCTAAGGTTTGCAGGAGGGAGCCGACTCTTTCTACTTCTGCGAATCCTGGTTCATCGATGCCGATGCCCTTCAGCCAGGCATGAATCACTCTACTGCGGAGCGCTGGATGGAGGTCCCTCAGCAGTTTTACGGCGAGTTTCTCCGGAGCGGCAATTGGCAGTGAGAGGGAAGAAAGCAACTCCTCTTCATCGGCTAGTAGGCGCGCATTCCGGACAATCGAAGTTTTAAAAGCAGGGCCAAAAAGTTCCTCGATCATCGGTACTACCTTGAGGCGAAGTTTATTTCTGGATGTATTAGCGATCGCATTGGTCGCATCCTCACGAAAACGGATTTTATTCGCTTTAAGATACTCCAATAGCTCGCTCTTGGAGATGCCTAGCAATGGTCTGTGAAGTTCGACTTCGACTCTGTCCACTCGACGTCTCGATAAGGGTTTCATTCCCGAGAGTCCGGCGATGCCCGAACCGCGTAGGAAATTGAAGAGACAGGTCTCGACCTGATCGTCGGCATGGTGAGCCAGGACAATACTTCGTGTGCGATGCTTCTTCGCCACAGAAGCGAGGAACTCATAGCGGGCCTCACGAGCCCCCGTCTCGAGCGAGCACTTCCTGTCCAAAGCCAGCTTTCGGACATCATCGCTACCAACTTCACAAGGTAGCTTAAGATGATCAGCCATCTTTCTAACAAAGGATGCGTCAGCTGCTGAAGATCTTCCCCTGAGCTGATGATTGAAATGAGCGACGACCAGATTCTTATATCCAGCTTCAATAAGAAGGTGGAGTAGTGCGACCGAGTCAGCTCCACCTGAGACGGCGACGATCAGCTTTTTAACCGGAGCAACACCGAATTCCCGCCGGATCTTTGCCGCCAGAGGCGACATGATATCTAAGCTGAAAGAGTTTCTTTTCAATTTCTCTTCAATCCCCAATAGCCTACAGCCTAAACTGCCAAAAGCAGTTGCGGCCTTAGTTTTCCAAGGCCGCAATCAGCCGATTTGGGCTTCACCGAAGTAGGGTTGAAGTGGCTCGGGAAGGATTAGCGGACCACCCGGCTTGGTGTGCGTCTCGAGCAACGCGACATAGAGACGGGGCAGCGCGGTGCCGGAGCCATTGAGCGTGTGACAGAAGACGTTCTTCCCGTAGGCATTCTTGTAGCGAAGATTCATGCGGCGGGCCTGATAGTCGCCGAAGTGAGAGCAACTGGAGACCTCAAGGTATCCACCGTGACCGGGAGCCCAGACTTCGAGATCGTAGGTGCGTGAAGAAGAGAATCCGATATCGCCAGTGCAGAGCTCGAGAACCCTGTAGGGAAGCTGAAGGAGCTGCAGGACTTTTTCCGCATCGGCGGTCAGAGATTCCAGTTCCGAAGCGGCTTGCTCGGGAGTGCAAATCTTGACCAGCTCGACCTTGTCGAATTGGTGCATCCGGATCATGCCGCGTGTTTCGCGTCCAGCCGACCCTGCCTCACGGCGGAAGCAGGGGGTGCAGGCGGTGTATTTGAGAGGAAGTTCGGATTCCTGCAAGATTTCGTCCCGGTGAATGTTGGTCAGTGAAACCTCGGCTGTTGGAGTCAGAAAGCCTGCGCCATCGTCGAAGCTGTACATGTCATCCTCGAACTTGGGAAGTTGTCCGGTGCCCTCCATGCATTCGCGTCGCACCAGCACGGGAGGGGCGATCTCGGTATAGCCATGGGCTCGTGTCTGGAGATCGAGCAGGAAATTGATAAGAGCTCGTTCCAGCCTCGCCCCTGCTCCCGTATAAAGGACATAGCCGCTGCCGCTGATTTTAGCAGCCCGTTCCAGGTCGAAAAGCCCCAGTCTCTCCCCGATCGCAACGTGATCTTCGGGATTCATCGGAGCGGGTTCACCCCAGTGCTTGATGGCCACGTTGGCATCAGCATCATGGCCTTCGGGTAGTCCAGGGGTTGGAAGATTCGGTACTCGGAGAAGGAGGTCGCGCTGCTCGGCATCAAGCTCCGAGGCGGTGCGACCAAGTTCCTCCATTTCTTCCGAGAAACCCTTCACTTGGGCTTCCAGTTCCGAGGAGTCACTTCCCGACTTCTTGAGGCCACCGATCTCCTTGCTCAGGCGGTTCTTCTCGGCACGCAGATGCTGAACGCGAGTCTCGCTTTCACGGCGACGGGCATCGCAGGCCAGGATCTGATCGACCAGATCGGAGTATTGACCAGAGCGGGTCGAAAGGCACGCCTTGACGGCGGCGGCATCTTCACGAAAAAGGCGGATATCGAGCATGAAAAAAGTGAAAAGTGAAAAGTGAAAAGTGAAAAGAGGAAAGGTGCTGGTCAGGAGATGGAGAGCTATCCCATGGCTTTCTCGAGAAGCTTGGTTGCCAAGGTCTGGGTGGCATTATCCAGCACTGCAAGGGCCTGTTTAAGACGGGTGGTCTCCTTTGATTTGAGGGCAGCCTCTACTTCGGATGATTGCTGCCGAATATCCAGAACTTCGGATTCGGGCAGTTCGGAACCGAGTTGGTCCAGCGCGGCCTCCACTGCCGGGAGCATTTCCTCAGCCTTGAGGCGTGCCTCGGTGAAAATCCGGGCATCCATATCCTCAAAGGCATGTTCCAACGATCCTGCGAGCATTGCCTCGACGGCCTCGTCAGAAACTTCCACGGCACTTTTAATCTCCACGATCTTTTCGATTCCAGCAGAGGTATCGCGTGCCAGGACCTGAAGGATGCCATCGGCATCAATCGAGAATTGGACTCCCACGCGGGCTGCTCCTTTCTGTGAGGGAGGAAAGGGGATCTCAAAAGAGCCTAGCATCCAGTTGTCGGAGGCAAGTTCCCGTTCCCCCTGAAGGACAATGATCTTCATGCCGCTCTGTCCTGCCACGGCATTGGTGAACATCTCTCCCGCTTTGGCGGGAATGGTGGTGTTCCTCGGGATGATCACATTCATGAGACCCCCGAAGGTCTCGATCCCAAGGGAGAGGGGAGTGACATCAAGCAAAGCCACATTCTGCAGATTCCCCTCAAGGATTGCAGCTTGGAGAACCGCTCCAAGGGCGACGGCTTCGTCGGGATGTTGGGAGAGATTTGGTTGTTTGCCAAAGATCTCCGAGGTCAGTTTCTGCACGAGGGGCATCCGGGTGGAGCCACCCACGAGAATCAGCTGATCGAGCTGTTCAGCTTGTACGCCTGCATCTGCAAGAGCCCTGAGGCAGAGTGCACGGGTGCGCTGAATGATTGGTTCACAGACCTCCTCGATTTGTGCCCGGGTGAGGGGAATTTCAAGGCTCTGCGATCCCTCCATGAAGGGCAGCAGGACGACGGTTGAGTCTTCGCTTGAGAGGAGTTCTTTGGCAGTGCGAGCAGCTTCTTTGAGGCGCACTTTCATTTCTGGAGTCAATGTCTCAATGTCGGCTTCACGGAGAAGCCGTCTGGCGATTGCCTCATCTAGATCATCACCTCCCAGGTGTGTGTCTCCGTGGGTCGAGAGAACTTGGAAGACGCCGTTGTCGAGTTGGAGAACCGAGAGATCAAAGGTGCCTCCTCCTAAATCATAGACGGCCACTTTGGATCGATCGGAAAGCTTATCGAGGCCATAGGCCAGCGCTGCGGCGGTGGGCTCGCTCAGGATCCGCTCTACTGTAAAACCCGCAAGCTCCCCAGCCATGCGGGTTGCGGCGCGTTGGGCGTCGTTGAAGTAGGCAGGGACGGTGATGACCGCACGGTCAACTGTGGTGCCAAGGCGTTCCTCAGCGACGGACTTAAGTTTTTTGAGGATTTCCGATGAGACCTCCTCGGGCGTCAGATCGATCCCGTTGATCGGGAGGGTGACGGGGATGCCTTTGGTGCCTTGTAGATGCTCGGTGCCCTCCTCCCCAAAACGTCGCCCCATGAACCGCTTCACCGAGGCAACGGTGCATTCTGGGTGGAGTGATTGCATACGAAGCGCTTCTCGCCCGATGAGTGGTATTCCATTCTCGGGGTAAAGGACCACTGAGGGAATCAGGCGCCTTCCCTCAGTATCAGCAAGAAGCATGGGAAACCCGCTCTCGAAGACCCCGATCAGGGAGTTCGTGGTTCCTAGGTCGATACCGGCAATCATTTGGAAATCATCTTAATCACAGAGATGAAGAGGATAAAAGGGATGATGAGAAAGAGCTGAGCGATTGGATCCTATTTCCTTCATTCCTTTCATCTCCTTCCTTCCCATGAATCAAAGACAATCAAGAGATAGCTTTCTCTCTCTGAGTTGGCTTTCCCATCGAGCGACGTATGCATAGGAATCTGCAAGGAGACTGATGTCGGTCGGATCATGCTCAGGCCAGAGGGAGTCGCTCTTCGCGAGTTCTTGATCCAGAGAGGACTTCCATTCCTCAAGTTCGTTGAGAGTGGAATCCAGATCTGTCCTGAGCTTCCTTAACGGAGCTGCCATAACTGCCTTCGCCAGCGCATTGGAGGTGGCAGTCTGTTTTTCAATCAAGATATCATTCTGCTGGAGTAGTGACGCGATGTGGGGAAAAAGTTCGGCGGCCTTGGGTGGAAGCTGAGATCCGGTTGGAAAACTCGAAAGTTCCCTGAGTCGTCGCGCAGGATCGCGGAGGATGGACGCTGCTTCACCAAGTTCCCTGAAGATAAGAGCGTTGCCTCCAGGTTGATCGGGATGGAGTTTTCCAGCCAGTTGTCGATACGCCGATCCGATCTCCTCATCGGAAAGCAGGGGACGCCGAGATAGCCCTAGGAGTTCAAAGGGATCCATAATTCACAGCGATAAAAGGGATGGTAATTTGGCGGGAATCTTTTTTGGTATCTCCTTCATCCCCTGTATCCCTGTGAATGTTTTTCCTCTTACGCTGAGAAGCTCTCCCCGCAGGAGCAGTGGGCGACAGCGTTGGGGTTGGTCACCTTAAACCCTCCTTTTTGGAGATCATCGCTGTAATCAAGCTCAGAACCGCTGACAAAGAGGGCGCTTTTCGGATCGATGACGACGTTTACCCCCTTGGAGGGGACAAGGATGTCACGGGGCACCGGGCCATCGACGAGATCCATTTTATACTGCAGACCGGAGCAACCGCCGCCAATCACGGCAACTCGAAGGGCTCCATTCGGACGGCCTTGCTTGGAGAGAAGGGAGGTGAGGCGATTGGAAGCCGCATCCGTGACTCGGCAGAGCTTTTCATTCCCGATCTTCCAAGGGAGTGGTGAAGTTTGTACGCTCGGTGCCTCGCTCATAATTAGAGATTATTCCCCGCCCTTTATTCCTAAAGAGTTTCAGCAAAGAGGTAAATGGAAGTTATCTTAATCGGACTCGATATTTTTGAGTTCGTAGAGATCAAAGTGACCGATCGAGCGGTTGATTGCAGAGGGGAGAACTTGATCCAGACCGCATGGGAAAAATGTGTAGACCTGCGGTAAGTTGGGTCTTGGCTCCTTGCTTTTAGCATCGATTGCTATCAAGGCATTAAAGCCCGGCTTGCAGGGGGTCGGATCGCCCTCTTTGCATGCAATGACTTGGAGATTGTGTCTCTTGTAATAAAGAAGTTTCTGATGAAGGCTTCCCTCATAATAAAGGAGTGTCGGCTTCCTGTAATGATCATGGATATAGCGCCAGGCTCCGATTTCGGTTGCTGCCGGAATGAGTATGCTGAAGCAGGCGATGACATTCACTGTCCAGAGTGCCCGGATGATCAGCGGCAAATGTTTTTTAAAGGAATGGAAGCGGCTCTCCAGTTCGTCGAGCGTTTCCATCATGAGGATCGGCATGAATCCAAGCATCGGGAGCAGGAAGCGGATTTCCTTATGTCCAATCAGGCAATGGATGAGGACAAACGGGGCGATGATGCTGGTGAGAATATCGAGGGGAAACTTGATGGTCTGGCGGAAGGTCGCCAAGACATAGAGAGGCCCAAAGGGCAGGTAAATCGACACCATGAAAAGATACGCAAACCAGGGCGAGACTCCCGAAGCACGGTTCATCGTTCCTGTGGCAATGTTCTGATAGTAATAATTATAGGGACTTAGAACGAAACGACCGTAAAAGAAACAATCCGCGAGGAGGGAGAAAAGAGAGATGGAAAGCAGGATGCTTGTCGAAAGAAGGATCCATTGGATGAATTTTTTTCTCCTCCATGAGGTGAAGAAAAACCAAGTGATCAAACCAAGGATCGCAAAGCCGACTTGGAAGCGGCACGAAAACGAAAGACCTAAGATAATGCCGGTGGCTATGAAGGGGAAATAGCGCCCGCTTTTCTGCATGTTCCCATAAAACAACCCCACCGCAAGTAGCAGCAGGTGACCGCAAATATTCTCTGAATTAAAATGGGTGTTAGAGTAAAGAACCAGCCAGGTGAAAAGACTCAGGATAACGAAATAGTCGCGATAACTCTCTCTGACCCGATGGATGAAGGCGTTCGTGAAGACAAGGATTGAGGCGATCGAGAGAATCCCGCTTGCAAGGTAGATCAAGTAATTGACTACAAAGGGGTTGACCTCGTTTGTGAAAAGACCAGCAAACCTGTAAGCCGCAACGACCATCCAGATCTGGATGGAGGGGCGCATCTGGCTATCAAACTCCCAAAGCCTCAGATCGGCATGAGCGACATATCCAAGCTTCCAAGCCGCAAACTCAAAAATCTGTGAGTATTCGTCACCGCAGAGATGACCAAAATTCGTCCAACTTGATACTGCCGCTAGGATGCATGCGATGAGGGCATAGCACAGGTAGAGTTTATTTTGTAAAATGGCAAGCAAGAGGAAGCGAGAAGTGTTGCCGCTCGACATCTAACGTACAAGGGAGAAAGGGCTTCGGCCGTTGAGCAAATGATCTTCACGTCCCGTAAAGGGCATTCACCAGTTTCTGCGTTCGGTATCCAGGAAGCGCTCCCGGATGCATGGCACTCGGGATGAAAGCAAAGCCGAGGCCGAGATCCGGGTCGGCAAAGCCCAGGGAGCCTCCGGCACCGGGATGGCCAAACGAGTTTTTTCCCGTGCCATAGACTCCATAGTCGTTCGTCATGAATCCAGACGAGAAGGAGGTCTTGTCGATCAGTACTCGGTCAGGACCGTTTGCCAGAGTGGTTCGCATAGCGGCAAGTGTTTCGGGTTGAAAAATACCGCCTCCATTGCCAGCTAATAGGGCATAGAACTTAGCCAAGGAGTCAGCCGTGGCAATGGCTCCAAGCGATGGGAGGGAAGCCTTGCGCATCTCCGAGGTATTCATGACGGAGGGAGTGAGAAGTCCACCCGGTTCGCTGAGGGCTCGACGGGTTAAGGATGAGGGATCGCCGAAGGCCTTGGAGAAGGGGCCTGGAACTGGAGGTGTTTTTGGGGCGATCACCATAGCAGCTGATTCTGCAAGTGATTCCGGAAGGCCGAACCAGAGGTTAAGAGCCATCGGATCTTGAAAAACAAGTTTCCAATAAGTACCGAGCGTTTTGCCGGCGATTCGTTGGAGGATCTCATCGAGAAGGAAGCCAAAGGTCCGCGCTCCGTAGGCGTGACTGCCGTCAATTACCCAATTTGAAACCTGTGAGGCCAAGGCTTCGGCGACGGACTGATGATCCGTGATGGAGAGGCCTAATCCCTGTGGCTCAATTGCTGCCAACCCAGCACGATGGGAAAGCAACTCTGCCAGGGTAATCCGTTCCTTTCCGTTTGAAGCAAACTCCGGCCAGAGGGCAGAGACGGGAGTCTCCAGGGAAATTCCTTGAGTTTGAAGAGCGTGAAGAATGCTGGCAGAGGCCACTCCTTTGCTGGCTGACCAGATGAGGCAAGGCGTCGAAGCCTCCCATGCCCTTCCCGGGGAGGCTTCCCCTCCATGGAGTGAGAGCAATGGTTTTCCATCCTGATAGATGGCCAGCGAGCATCCTCCTGATGACTCCGAGATGATCTCCTGGAAGGCAAGGCGCAGACGTTCACAGACCTTATCATGATCGAAGGAGCTCATTCTTACTCCAGTTCGGCGCGGATCGCCTCAAGATCTGGGTCCAGTTTCGCGAAATCGCGATAGGTTTCATCGAGGGCAAAACTTTTCTTCAGGCTTTGCATTGCAGAATCACTGTTCCCAAGAACGGCCTCGTAACAACCGATGTTATAATGGTAAGTCGGGTCTGCGCCCAGGATCTCTGGAGCTCTAAGAAGAAGGTCTCGCGCCTCGGCCGTCCGCCCGAGTTCATGAAGGGCGAAAGCACCGTGGATGTAGGCAGGAATAGCAGACGAGTTCAGTCTTAAGAGTTCCTCGGCCGATGCGAGAGCATCCGCCCATCTGCCTCCCTGCATCAGGATATGCAGGCGAAGTTCGATAAGATCCGGATCCGAGATAGCCAGGGATTGAACGGCAACGAGCTCGGCAAGGGCCTCTTCGACCATGCCGAGCTCGAGATAACCTTGGGCAGCAAGAAGTGCCCGTTCGTTCATGCTTGCTCTGAGGCGATCGTCAACCTAGGCAATCGTAACCTCTGGGCAGAGGTAGACATCCTGAATGGCATGAAGGAGTTTTGCTCCCTCTTCCATCGGGCGCTGGAAGGCCTTGCGTCCGGAGATGAGTCCGGTTCCACCGGCGCGCTTATTGATGACGGCCGTTTTCACCGCATCCTCGAAGTCATGGGCGCCGGAGGCACCGCCGGAGTTGATAAGACCGGAACGTCCCATGAAGCAGTTGATAACCTGGTAGCGGCAGAGGTCGATCGGATGATCGGTGGACAGCTCGGTGTAGATACGCTCATCGAGCTTTCCATAGCTGGAACCGCCGGTATTGAGGGCCTTGTAGCCGCCGTTATTCTCCGGGAGCTTCTGCTTGATGATGTCGGCCTCAATTGTCACGCCGAGATGGTTGGCTTGACCGGTAAGATCGGCGGATAGGTGGTAATCCTTATCCTTCTTAAAGGCGTCGTTGCGAAGGTAGCACCAGAGGACGGTCGCCATGCCGAGCTCATGAGCGTGATGGAAGGCCTCTGCCACCTGGATAATCTCGTGGCTGGCATCGTCACCGCCGAAGTAAATGGTGGCGCCGACGGCTGCCGCCCCCATGTCGTAGGCCTCATCGATCGTGCCGAACATGATCTCTCGAGCGACGTTGGGATAGGTGAGAAGCTCGTTATGGTTGATCTTCACCAGGAAGGGAATGTGATGAGCATACTTACGGGCCACGGATCCAAGGACGCCGAAGGTCGAGGCCACGGCATTGCAGCCACCCTCGATGGCAAGCTTCACGATATTCTCTGGATCAAAGTAGATCGGGTTCTTGGCAAAGCTGGCTCCTGCGGAGTGCTCGATTCCCTGATCGACAGGGAGGATGGAGAGGTAGCCAGTGTTGGCCAGTCGGCCCGTGCCATACATCCGCTGGAGGTTGGCAAGGACGCGGGGGTTACGATCGCTGCCGATGTGGATGCGGTCTACGAAGTCAGGGCCTGGAAGATGAAGGAGGTTCTTGGAGACCGTCTTGCACTCGTGGTTTAGGAGGGAGTCGGCGTCTGCGCCGAGGTAGTTTTTGATTTCGTTGATCATGGTTTGATTACTTCTAGGCAAAACCAGTGCATCGTCCAGAAGAAATCAATGACCAGATGTCGGTGCATGAATGGCAACTGCATCTTGGAGGTTATTGATATTGGACAATAGGGCATTTACCTTTTGGTTATTTTTTTGATTTCACGGGGAAGTCTTTCGGAATTATCTGAAGGAAATCCTGATGAAAAAGCCTGCCTCCCAAAAAAATAAGGTTTCTCGCAATGCTCATGGACTCTCACGAAAAGGGAAGTCTATCCGCACAAAACCGACCGTCACAAAAAACCGACTGGTTTATCTTTTCGGACAGGGCGAGGCGGACGGGGATGGTGGCATGAAGGCGCTCCTTGGCGGCAAAGGAGCCAATCTGGCCGAGATGACACGGATCGGTCTTCCCGTACCTCCGGGATTCACGATCACGACCGAAGTCTGCACTCATTATTACGCCAATAACCGCAGCTATCCTGAGGATCTTGACCGTCAGGTCGATGCGGGCATCCGAAAGATTGAAAAAATCATGGGGCTTCGGTTTGGTGATGACGCATCTTTTCCCCTGCTCGTCTCGGTCCGCTCGGGCGCCCGTGACTCGATGCCCGGCATGATGGACACGATTCTCAATCTGGGGCTCAATGATCGGACTGTTGCCGCTCTTGCCCGATCCACCGGGAATGAATGCTTTGCCTGGGACTGTTACCGGCGCTTTATCCAGATGTACGGGGAAGTTATTATGGGGGTGCAGAAACTCCCCGGGGATGACCATGAACCCTTCGAGCAGATAATTCATGAACTGAAGGGGGAACGCTACGGGAATGATATTCCGGATAATAAGTTAGCCGCCGCCGACAGTAGCGAACTGGTCAGCCGATTCAAGCAGTTGGTCAAGCGGCGCTCAGGAAAGGAGTTTCCGGAGGATCCGGGGGTTCAGCTCCGAGGCGCGATCGGAGCAGTGTTCGGATCATGGATGAATGATCGGGCAGTGGTGTACCGGCGCAAATACCACATTCCTCACGAATGGGGGACGGCAGTTAGCGTCCAAGCCATGGTTTTCGGCAATACTGGTGAAAATTCTGGCTCCGGTGTCGCTTTCACTAGGAATCCCGCCTCGGGTGACAAGGAACTCTATGGAGAGTTCCTGATCAATGCCCAAGGTGAGGACGTGGTGGCCGGTGTTAGCACTCCCGAGCCAGTTGGGCGTCTAAGGGATCATCTCCCCGCCGCCCATAAGGAATTACAAAGAATCCGAGATCTCCTCGAGGGACATTTTCACGATGTGCAGGATTTTGAGTTTACGATTCAGGAGGGCAAACTCTTCATGCTCCAGACGAGGAATGGGAAGCGTACCGCCCTTGCTGCCCTCAGATTTTCCATGGACATGGTGCGTGAGGGACTGATCGACCGCAAGACAGCTATCTTGCGCAATCCAGCCGATCAGATCGATCAGCTGTTAGCGCCAGTCTTCGATGCCGTAACGGTAGCAAAAGCCCAGATTCTGGCGGCTGGCCTGCCTGCGGGACCAGGTGCTGCCTCCGGAAGAATTTATCTCAACGCCGAGCGTGCGGTCGAGGCCGCGGCCAAAGGTGAACCTGTTATGCTGGTCCGCATGGAGACTTCCCCCGAGGATCTCCGAGGGATGATTGCCGCTCAGGGAATCCTGACGGCCCGAGGAGGAGTCTCCTCGCACGCTGCTTTGGTGGCCCGCCAGATGGGTAAGGTCTGTGTTTGCGGTGTTTCAACCCTTCATGTCGATTATCGGAACAAGATGATTCGTATTGGCGAAAAGTCCATGCATGAGGGGGATTTTCTATCCATCGATGGCACCGCCGGAACGGTCTATGCCGGCAAATTACCAACCATGTCGTCGGAGATCGTCGCAGGACTGATTCATGGCGATGCCGACGCCCGGAAGACCCGGAAATTTCGTGACTTCAAGCGCCTGATGGACTGGTGCTCGGAATTTACCAAACTCGAGGTCAGGACAAATGCGGATACCCCAGAACAGACTAGACGTGCTCTTGCTTTTGGCGCAAGGGGAGTTGGCCTTTGCAGGACGGAGCATATGTTTTTCGAGGGTGATCGTATTAATGCCATGCGTGAGATGATCCTTGCAGACAACGAGTTGGATCGTCGCAGGGCACTTGCCAAGCTGCTTCCCTACCAGCGCAAGGACTTCGCTGGAATCTTCCGTGAGCTGAAGGGACTGCCTGCCACGATCAGACTTCTTGATCCACCTCTGCACGAATTTCTACCCAATGATCTCAGCGGGCAGGAGGAACTTTCGCGTAGAATTGGAGTAAGCGTCTCCGCGATCGCCCGGCGCGTGCGGGAGTTGCACGAGTTTAATCCCATGCTGGGTCACCGGGGTTGCCGCCTTGGGATTACATATCCGGAAATTACCGAAATGCAGGCGTATGCTGTGTTTGAGTCGGCTTTGGAAGTGGCTCAAACTGGTTTGAAGGTGCGACCTGAGATCATGGTGCCGCTGGTTGGCGACCGACGTGAATTCAATCTCCAGGCTGAAATTATTCATTCGGTTGCCTCGGAAGTCCTGGGTAAGAAAAAGAGATCCATCGCTTACACTGTTGGAACGATGATCGAGGTGCCGCGAGCCGCGCTCATGGCGGGTAGCATCGCCGAAACGGCCCAATTCTTCAGCTTTGGAACGAATGATCTCACCCAGACCACCTTGGGTATCAGCAGGGATGACATGGGATCCTTTGCGACTGCTTATACAGAAAATGAAATCTTTGCCCGCAATCCTTTTGCCACTCTAGATCAGGATGGGGTCGGTCTTCTGATGAAGATGGCTGTGAGTGCGGGACGCGAGACTAATCCCGATCTCAAGATCGGGATCTGCGGTGAACATGGTGGAGATCCCGCCTCTATAACCTTCTGTCACCGCTTGGGCATCAACTACGTCAGCTGCTCCCCCTATCGGGTCCCAGTTGCACGTCTCGCCGCTGCACAGGCGGCTTTGGCTGACTGATACCATTCACTCCAGGGCCAGCCCTGATTTATCGGCTGGTTTCGGGAATAAAAAAGGGCATCCGGAAGGAAACTTCCGGACGCCCGTCTTTTTGAAATGATTTTTCCTTAGTAAGCGGCCTGGGCTCCCTTGATATTCTTTTTCTTGATCCAGGACATGCGGGAACGGAGTTGATTTCCCACCTTCTCGATGGGGTGTTTCTCACCTGCCTTGAGCAAGGCGGTGTACTTCTTCTTTCCGCCCTTGGCTTCGGCGATCCAATCTTTGGCAAATTTTCCGGTCTGAATGTCTTTGAGAGCGCTCTTCATACGCTTCTTCACGGAGGAATCGATGACCTTAGGTCCGACGACGATGTCACCATACTTCGCGGTCTCGGAGATGGAGAAACGCATGCCGCTGATACCGGACTCGTTGATCATATCGACGATGAGTTTGAGTTCGTGGAGAACCTCGAAGTAGGCCATTTCAGGTTGGTATCCAGCCTCGACGAGAGTCTCGAATCCAGCCTGGATGAGTGCTGCAGTGCCACCGCAGAGAACGGCCTGTTCGCCGAAGAGATCGGTCTCGGTCTCTTCTTGGAAGGTTGTCTCGAAGACTCCGCCGCGTGTGCCGCCGATGCCCTTGGCCCAAGTGAGGGCAGTCTTCTTGGCGTTGCCGCTCTTGTTCTGGTAGATGGCGATGAGGGTGGGGACACCCTTTCCCTCCTGATACTGGCGGCGGACGGTATGGCCGGGTCCCTTGGGGGCGACCATGATGATGTCAACATGCTTTGGAGGCTGGATCGTCTTGAAGTGGATCGCAAAGCCGTGGCTGAAGAGGAGGGTGTGGCCCGAGTGGAGATTCGGGGCGATGTCCTTCTCATAGACTTCTGGGATGGTAAGATCGGGGACGGCCACAAAGATCACATCAGCCTTCTTGACTGCATCGGCCGTGTCAAAAACCTCGAAGCCAAGCTTCTTGGCGACCGCCCGGCTCTTGCTCTTTGGGTAGAGGCCAATGATGACCTTGACACCGCTCTCCTTGAGGTTAAGGGCATGGGCGTGACCTTGGGAACCGAAGCCGATCACGGCACAGGTTTTCCCCTTGAAGAACTTCAGGTCGGCATCTTTGCAGGTGTAGATTTTAGCAGGCATGGGTTGGTTGTTGTTTTTTTTGGGTGATTAAAAAGGGTTGATCGCCGATGAGGGATTGTTACTTGGAGCGGGCCAGGGCGATCTTGCCGGTGCGGGTCAGTTCCGTGATTCCGAACTGTTCCATGAGAGCGAGGAACTTGTCGATCTTACTCTCGGAGCCGGTGATCTCGATGGCGAGGCGCTTCGGTTGCACGTCGATAATCTTCGCACGGAAGATGTCGCAGATCTGCATGATTTCGGCACGCGCCTTGGCGTCGGCCTTCACACGGATGAGAACGAGTTCTCGGTCGACATAATCAGATTCGCCGAAATCCTCGACGCTGATGACATTCACGAGCTTGTCGAGCTGCTTGTTGACTTGATCAAGGACTTTGTCATCGCCCCGCACCACGATGGTCATCCGTGATGTTTCAGGGTCGAGAGTCGGGCCGACGTTGAGGGTGTCGATGTTGAAACCGCGGCCGCTGAACATACCCGCGATGCGGGTGAGGACGCCGAATTTGTTTTCGACGAGAATGGAGATGGTGTGACGCATGGATGCAGTTCCAGAAAAGGAATAGTTGTAAAGAATGCTGGCATGCTTTTTTTTCGTCAAACGGAAAGAGTCCGACTAGTTGTTCTTGATGCAATTCCTTAAACTTCCTAAGCGCGATTTCGACGCCTACATCTTTGACTGCGACGGCACTCTTGCCGACACCATGGAACTTCATTACGACGCCTGGAAGATGGCACTCGAGCCGCACGGGGCAGATCTTCCGGAAGATCTCTACTACAGCTGGGGAGGACGTCCCACCCGCGAGATTGTCGAGGCACTGAATGAAATGCAGGGGCTTTTCATGGATCCGAACACCATCGTCCATCACAAAGAGGGGCTCTATCATCAACTTCTCCCTAGGGTGCAACCCATTGACGCTGTCGTTGCCATTGCGAAATCCATGCATGGTAAGAAACCATTGGCCGTGGCTTCAGGCGGAGGTCGTCAATCGGTCCATGCCACCTTGGAAGGGTTGGGATTAACTCATCTCTTTGAGGCAATTGTGACCTCAGAGGATTATAAGAATGGAAAACCCTCGCCGGATCCTTATTTGGAGGCAGCCCGCCGTCTTGGAGTGAATCCCTCGGGATGCCTTGTCTTTGAGGATACGGAAATCGGACGACAGTCAGCTGAAGCCGCTGGCATGGAGTGTGTGCTGGTAGATTCCCGCAAGTAGGCGGCTCTGTTGTTAGGAGAGGTTTGGAAAGACCTAAAAAAGACTTAAAAGAACAGCACCTCCCATGATCATGGCGCCGCCTGACCATTGCTGCCAAGAAACGGGTTCATGAAGGAAGATAGCTGCCATGGCTATGGCGAAGATCACACTCAATTTATCGATGGGAGCCACTTTGGAGGCGAGGCCGAGTTCAAGCGCGCGGAAGTAGCAGATCTAGGAGAAGGCCGTTGCCATTCCAGAGAGGATCAGGAAAATCCAGGTTCTTCGTGAAATCGTGGAGAGGGAGACAGGAGTTCTTGAGATCGCCACGATGAACCATGCGCATAGGAGCACTACGGAAGTGCGGATAGCTGTGGCTAAGTTGGAATTGATTCCTTCCACACCGACTTTAGCCAGTATTGCAGTTAAGCCTGCAAAAAAGGCTGAAACCAGCGACCAGAAGAGCCAGTTATTAGTCACTGCTCCCATCAAGGAACGAGGTTTAGAATTACTGCGCTCCGGCACCAGAGGCCTGCGCCGCCACCTTCTCCAAGAGGGGGCCGAACTGTGAGGCCCAGAGATCATTGAGCTTGTGTTTGCTCTCAAATCCGGCATCGCCAGCATCGCTGACTGTGGAGACCTTGGGGCTGATCCGGTAGTTGTTGGTGCCAGGGATCGGGATGATCTTCACATTCACTCGGAGTGTCTGGGGATTGTCGTAGCTTCCCCAGAGGATATTGGTGATCTTGTTGGAATTCTTCTCAAAGCAGACCGAGCTTACCCCGTCACCATCGAATGTCGTAGAGTAGCCGTAGTTGGGGAATACCGACTGCGCCGCCGCAATGATTGCTGAAGGATTGGAGTTGGTGACTGTGACCGATCCCAAGCCTCCCGATTTAGAGACCGGTGTGGTGAGGCAACCCGTAAGCACCAGAGTCGCAAAGAGAGTAAGATTGGGGATATGTTTCACAGGGATAAAGAGGATGAGAGATAGGGACTAGTAGGAAAATAAAAGATGATCGAGAGAAATAAAAACGAATTTCAATCAAGTTTTTAATTCCCGTTTTTCACTTTATTTTCCATCCATTTCATCCACTTGAGCCCTGTGGTTAAACTCGGGAATCAGGAGTTGATGTGGACGAGTGAGCCTGCCGTTGGCTTCGCGGCGCGGAGCTTGGCGACGATCCGGGGGATGATTTCCAGAGCGCGGTCGATCTCGACTTCGGTGGTTGTGCGGCCGAAGGAGAAACGGAGGCTTGCACGAGCCTCGTCACGACTGACTCCCATAGCGGTGAGGACATGGGAGGGGTTGATTGATCCACTGCTGCAGGCTGATCCTGCAGAGCAGCAAAGCCCCTCCTTGTCAAAAAGAAGCAGGGCTGTCTCGGCCTCGATTCCGGCAAAGGTCAGGTTGCTGGTGTTCGGGAGACGTGGTTCGTCGGTGCCATTCCGTCGCACCCCTTCGACTGTCGAGAGAAGAGTCTGCTCGAAATGGTCACGTAGATTTCCGATCCGTTCTGCGGCAATCAAGAGGTTGGCCTGTGCCAACTCAGCGGCCTTTCCGAAGGCAACGATCGAGGCGACATTCTGAGTTCCTCCCCGCTTGCTCTCCTCCTGACTACCACGAAACAGGGGAGTGTAGCGAGCGCGACGGTTCACATAGAGGGCACCGACACCTTTGGGGGCATAGAGCTTGTGAGCCGAGAGGGAGGCATACTGGACTCCAAGTTCCTCCAGGTTGATTGGCACCTTTCCCACGGCCTGCACGGCGTCGAGATGAAGTGGAACTTTCCGGCGTGTTGTGATGGAAACGATCTCCTCGATGGGGAAGAGGACACCTGTTTCGTTGTTCGCCCAGAGCAGAGAAACGACAGCTGTGTCGGAGGTGATGGCAGATACCAGTTTTTCAGGATTAAGGATCCCCTCCTGATCCACGGGTAGCCAGGTGATCTCGTATCCTCGTGTGGCCAGGTATTCGCAAAGTTTGATGGTCGCACTGTGCTCGACCGCCGAGGTAATGATGTGGCGCTTGTCAGGATCGATGGCAAGGGCAGAGAGAATAGCCGTATTGGTCGCTTCGGTGCCGCAACTGTTGAAAATAATCTCGGAAGGTTGGGCGCCGACCAGAGAAGCAACCTGGTCCCTGGCTTTACTGAGAGCTTCTGCGGCGCGGCGTCCCAGCGCATACACACTGGAGGGATTCCCAAATTCATTCTCTATCCAAGGCAGCATTGCGGCGCGCACCTCGGGGTCGATCGGAGTAGTGGCGTTGTGGTCGAGATAGAGAAGTTCGGACATGACTTGGGTACTATATTAGAAACAGCTTTATCCCTCTGGCAATGCGCCGTTGCGTTTATGACGCTCCAGAATCCTATGGGCCGCAGATTTAGTGGTGAGCAACCTCGGGCTCTGGTCCGGGAATTGGATTCGGCTTAGGGGTTGGCTTGGCCGGTCCGCCCGAATCCCTAGTCGGTGCGTCAGGCTTCGGCAGGTTTCCGCCATCCTCGCCCGGATCTTTTTCATGGGGATCGGAGAGATGATCGATTGCGATGAAGAGGGTTTTGGAGTGGCGAGCGAAGAGAAGATTGAAGAGAACAATCGGAGTCAGGACAGCGGCAAGCAGCCAGCCGATGGGCGGATGGATGGTGAGATCCAGTGCCAAATAGATGACGATACCGAGCACACTGCCTGCGCCATAATTAATCACCCAAGTCGAGGCAAGAAAGTAACCGGGTTCACGCTCGTAAGGATAGCCGCAGCGTGGACATCCATCCAAGGGTGAGAACCAGTCGCGTAGCGATCGAGTTTTGATCAGGGGAGCGAAGACCGGCGACTTGCCGCAAACCGGACAGCGCAAGATCATTGCCCTTCCCAAATAAATGAGTGCCTTGCCGGCAAAGTTATCCGGAACATGGTTGTTCACGATAATGATTTCCCCAAGAGTTTCGGGACATTATTGGACCCAGCGCCCTTCACTGCTACCAAGTGTCGGATGCCATCCCGGCACGTCACTACCGGAGTAATCGGTGGTTCCAATGGCTCCGATCATGCGTTGACCGGTGGCCCTGCGCCAGAGGGAGCTCATGCTCTCCCCGGTGTGGCATCCCCAGCTCTTGATAAAGGAACGGGGTGCAAAGTCCTTGCGATCGATTTGTTTGAGTTCTGTCTCGTGAAGCCAGACCTTCGATCCGCTATCGATCTCGTTGCTGTAATCAAACATGAAGCAGCATTTATTGGAGTGACCGAAATATTCGAGATCAGCGATTTTGATCTGATGACGCGGTTTTCCGGCGTTGAGGTAATCGATCAGCTGCTTTTGAGTGTTGAAGAAGACAAGATGTGCCCCGGTCTTTTTTTGGATTGAGCTCAGTTCGTTCATGAGATCGCGCTTTTCCTGCCTGGTACCCCGCCTGATATACGAAGGCTTGTAGACAAGCCATGTGACTAGGGCCTCGGGACCGAATTGCTGGCGAAGTTCGTCGAGACGTATCCTGGAAGCATGGGCAAAATTGGCCCACCAGTGGTCGTGAGGCACCTTCTTGAACTTCTCCCACTCGATTAGGGAGGGGCCTCCGGTAACAACGATGTACTCTTTCTGAAAATTCTCCTCGGCTCGCAGAATTCCTGAGAAAGAGAGCATGCAAAGCAAGATCAGCGGCAGGCTGAGTCTTGAGATCGAGCGGTTCATGAAATTAGTCATTCCCCAGTGCGACCACGCATTCAATCTCAACGTCGAAGCCAAGCAACTGTGTGCCGACCGTAGCTCGGGCAGGGGGATGATCGCCGCCGAAATACTCGGCATAAACAGTGTTCATCTCCTTGAAGGTCTCGGGGGTCAGATTGCTGAGGTAGACGCGGCAGGAGACGGCATGAGCAAGATTGGCTCCCGAACCCTCGACCACGCGTCTGATGTTCTCAAGGACGAGGCGTGTCTGCTCTGTAATGGTCCCACGCTCGACTTTTCCGGTCGTGGGATCCCATGGGGTCATTCCCGAGACAAAGAGAAGCGGTGCCGCGGTCTGAACAGCCAGGGAATAGGGGCCTAAGGCAGGCGGGCAACCCGGAAGGGTACAGTGCGAGGTCTTCATGGAATGAAAATCGGTTAGTATATTAGAAAGTGGATTTCTTAAAAAGAAGCACTTGAGAGGGATGAATTCAATGAATCTGCGAATTTCTCTCTCGAAACTTTTTAACCGGTAACTTTTTTAACCCTTCCCTGAGTTGGCGAGCTCTTACGGGGACGCTTTGCAGCAAAAGGGCTCATCTTGGAGTCGGAGCGTTTTACGGGCGATTTTTGCGCGCGAGGTGAGTTTGTTGCCTTCTTCGAAGAAGGAGGGATGACTGAGAAGAGTTCATCCTTGGAGACATGAGTCGGCTTTGCTCTCGGTTTGCGAAGGTAAGGAGGTTTTTCTTTCTTCGGCTTGGGCGCTTTTAGTGCCTGCTGGAGGATTTCAAGATCCTCCTTGCGCAGATCACGATAACTACCGGGCTTTACTCCTCGAAGGGTTAGGGGACCTAGGCGGATCCTGTTGAGGCGTTTCACCTTGAATCCCAGTTGGCCCAGCATGACACGGATCTGACGTTTGATTCCCTGATGCAGGATGATCTGGATCTTGTTCGGAGCAAGATTCCTTACCGACTCGATGCGGGCTACGGAACCCTCGATCCATGTGCCGCGGCGCAGTGAGGTGGCATCCCGGTCGGTGAACGTCTTGTCGAGGATGACCTCGTATTCTTTATCAACACCCTTGGAGGGATGCATGAGATCCTGGGCCAGAATTCCATCATTTGTCAGCAGCAGAAGACCCTCGCTCTCCTTGTCGAGGCGACCGACATGGAAAAGGTGTCCCGTATCGGAGGGTAGTAGGTCAAAAATGGTACGTTCGGCGTGCTTGTCGCTGCGAGTGCAGGTGTAGCCGGCCGGTTTGTTGAGTAGGATCGTCCGGGGGGCAAAGGCATGAATGACGCGCCCACTCAGCCGCACATCATCCTCCGACACGACACGGGTCGAGAGATCGCGGCAGACGGATCCATTGATAGAGACGCTTCCCTTAAGGATCAGTTCCTCGCAGGAGCGGCGGGAACCAAGGCTGGCAGCGGCTAGAAAACGATTCAGGCGCAGACCCGTCTCTTTTGGGGTGCGCCTGATGCTTGGGGAGTCACCGGATGGAACCGGCTTACCTTCAGAAGAATGATCCGGTAAAGGGATCAGGCTTCGGGTTTGGTTTTGGGCAGGCCGATGACGCGCTGTCCGGCTTTGAACTGACCACGCTTCTTGAGCAGTTCAACGCGCTCATAGCGCTTCAGCACGCTGCGTTTTGCAGCGATCGTGCTGCTTCCTTTAAGGCTGGGATGTTGGCTCATGGGGCATGGAATATGGATAAGTGAAAGTGATAAGGCAACTGAAAAATACCCGAAGTGAACAAGTTGTAGAGTGGAGAAGTTAAAAGGGTTAAGTGTCCGCGTCTATCATCTTCTAGAATCGCTAAGTTCAACTTTTCACCCATTCAACAAGCTGCTTTTGGCGGTTCACACCAAACCGAGCTTCATGCGCCCAGCCTCGCTGATCATGCTCTGGTTCCAAGCGGGATCCCAGACTAGTTCCACTTCGGCCTCGTCGATTCCCTCTAGGGTCAGGATCTTGCCTCGGGCATCGGCAGCAATGGTGGGACCCATGCCGCAACCTGGGGCTGTCAAGGTCATCTTCACATGGGCCTTGGTGACTCCTTCTTCAGGATGCTGAAGTTGGCATTCGTAGATGAGACCCAAGTCGACGACATTAACGGGAATTTCTGGATCAAAGACGGTCTTCAGTTGATTCCAAACCGCTTCTTCCAGCGATCCTTCGACGGCTGTCTTGGAAGGAGCTGGGGCAGTTGAGGCCTCGAGGCCGAGGGCATCGGCATCCTTCTCATCGATACGGGCAAGCCCTCCGGGGGTCGCCACGGTGTAGGTGCCGCCCAGGGACTGAGTGACCATGACCTTGGTGCCGGCGGGAAGCTGGAGAGGATTGCCACTCGGGATCTGGATCGCGTCGGTATCGCGCTTGAGGATGATTTCTTGGTGCGTATTCATTGAAGGAGACTATGCCGTTGGAGTTTTTGTTAGAAGGGTGATTTTGACTTTTCCCAAGGCAGGGGTGAGCTGCTCTGCAAGGGTGGGTCCCGAAGAAATTAGCGGAGAAGAAAGACTTGAAGGTTTGGCCGCTGCAGGATCGAGCGCCGAGCGGAGGGCATCTTCGACGAGTTGGGCGCAATGGATCTTCATTGGGGGGAGGGGACCAAGCGGGGAGGAGAGTTCTTCACCACTCATGGAGAGTGCCTCGGAGGCGGTCTTTCCTCGGATCATCTCGGTGGCAACGCTCGCCACGGCGATTGCTGTCTGGCAACCGAAGGTCTGGAAGCTGGCACGGTCGATCACCTTGCGACCATCCTCCTCCTTGAACTTTACCCACATCCGAAGCATGTCTCCGCAATCGCTCCGGCCAACGGTTCCGACAGCGTCAGCTCCCTCCATCTCGCCGAGGTTCTTCGGGTTCTTGGCGGCTTCCTCCACGGATTGAGTCGATGCTTGAGCTTGGTCGTTTTCCATGACTTATGCAGCCTCGGTGGTGTAGCGGGGAAGAGAGGGATCCGCCTGCTCAGAGTAAGCATCGATACCCCCCTTGAGTCCTTTGACATGACTGAATCCGTGGCCAGCAAAGTAGGCAGCCGCATCCAGCACACGGCCGCCGGCGTGGTCGATCAGGACGATCTCCGTCTCCTTTGGCCAGTTCATTGCCTCCTGCATGATCTCCTGAGTCATGAAACGGCTACCGGAAATCGCAACCGCCTCGTGTTCTTCGCGTGTTCGGATGTCCAGCAGGTGAATGGAGGAATCGGTGATTCGGGCATGAAGATCGAGGGGGGAGATCAGGAGCGCCTCATCCTTGAGGTGTCCCTCTTTGATTTCACCTAGCACAACCTCTGGATCGAGTCCGCCATTGCGTGCACAGATTTGGGTCAGTGTTTCGGTCGGGGAAAATCCACAACTGCTGCACCCCCCGATATGGTGGAGTTGGAAAAGCGTACGACGTGCCCCGGGGAAAATTCCCAGAAGTTCCTCCATCGTGAGATTGGGGGTCGGTTCCGTGGTGGCTATGGTCATACTGGTAGGTTAATTCAAAAATTTTAATATGGAACTCAGGAACTCATAAAAAGGATTCTGGCAAAGATGTTCAAAAATTCCTGTTTTCCTGAGTTCCACATTTAATCCCCTGATTTATCGACTCGCGCGGGGAAAGGTGTCCGAACTAGGATTCTTCTACATGAGTATTCAGAAACCGAGGGCAGCCCGAGCAATGTACGAAGGGCGTTGGATTTTCATCATCCTCATCGTTGCAAACGTGCTCTCCGAAACCAGACTGCTCCACTCCTTCCTCCCTCCGGTTATTACAGGTGGACTGCTTCTCTTCTGCCTCTGGTTCTTCCGTGATCCGGAACGCAAACCGCCTACTGACCCTTCTATTGCTGTTTCACCAGCCGACGGGACAGTGACTCTTGTCGATGAAGTTGAGGAGGAGCAGTACTTCAAGCGACGGATGAAGCGCGTCTCGATCTTTCTTTCTGTTTTCGATGTCCATGTGAACCGCACCCCAATCGCGGGTGAAGTTCTCTTTACCGAAGGGCGTGGTGGTCTTTACCTCGATGCGCGCCATCCCGAAGCTTCGGTACTCAACGAGAGTCTCTTCTGGGTCTTTGGCCTCAAGAATCATCTCGAGAAGGCTGTCGCTGTAAAGCAGATCACTGGAGCGATTGCCCGACGCATCGTCCCTTGGGCTTTGCTTGGCGAATCGATGGAGCGCGGAGAACGTTTCGGCATGATCCGCTTCGGCTCGCGCACTGATCTCTATCTCCCGCTTGATGCCGAAGTCCTTGTTACGGTTGGTAAGAAAGTAAAAGGTGGTGAGACGGCGATTGCCCGCATGGCCTCCTAATGGGAAAGTAAAAAGGCACAATGAAGAGTGAAAATCGGAGTCTGTTCGGAATGACTCTTTTATTTTTAACATTCTAACATTCTAAGATTTTAACTTTTCCACCTTTCAGCACTCCGATCATCCATTCCCCAACTAAAATGACTGTCAGCAAACACGAACCAAAAATTTATCTCCTGCCGAACATGATGACGGCTGGAAATCTCTTTTGTGGATTTGCCGCAGTGCTGAAGATCATCGAGGCCGCTTTATTGAATAATGGGGGCGAGCCTGTCACAAACTGCTACCATCAGGCTCTGGCTTTCATTCTAGGAGCCTGCGTCTTTGACCTGCTTGACGGTCGTGTGGCGCGCCTCGGTGGTTGCGAGAGTCCCTTTGGACGAGAATTTGACTCGTTGGCCGATGTGGTCTCCTTCGGCCTCGCTCCTGCCCTACTTGTCTACCAAATTGTTCTGAAGGACTTCCATAAAACCGGTTGGGTGATCGCCTTCATCTATCTGTTATGCGGTGCATTACGCCTGGCCCGGTTCAATTGCATCGCCTCAGCCATTAAGGATTCCTCCGAGTTAAAGGAACACTCGAATGAATTCATGGGCTTTCCCATTCCAGCAGCAGCCGGACTAATCGCTTCGCTGACTCTCTTCATGCTCTGGTTGGAGGAGGGTGCACGGACGATCGGAAGGTGGAAATTCGCCCTACCCGTTCTCTTGCTCTTCCTCTCGTTCATGATGTTCAGCCATGTTCGCTACCCGAGCTTCAAGGGGCTGAATTGGAGGACGCAACACTCCCTGCCACGCTTTCTCCTGATCATTGTGATCCTAGCCTTTGCCGGACTGAATTACGAGTGGATGCCGGCCCTGCTTTTCGTCGGATTCCTGCTTTACGGATTTATCCGTCCTCTTCTCTCACCTCCTCTCCGTAAGGAGATTGAGGAGGAGACGGAAAAACAGGAATAAGATGGAGGATCTGCTCAGCGGAGCAGGTTTCTATTCTTCAAGAGGTAAGCTAGGCCGGAATAGATTGTCAGGATGATGGTGATCCCTATCAGGAAAGGGCCTACGTTCACCCAGAGAAACTTTAGCCAGCGCGACTTATCGCCGAAAACATCTCCGGCAGCCAGTAAGATGAGGAAGAAAAGGATCGTGATGAGCTGCCAGGCAGTCTTATGCTTGCCTAGAGGATCTGCCGGCAGGATCTGTCCCTGACCCGCAGCCAGTTGGCGAAGGCCGGTGATGAGGAATTCGCGCGTGATGATGACGATCACAGCCCATGCTGGAAGAGCACCCAGCGGAATCATGCAGACCAGAGCCGAGGCGACCAAGACCTTGTCGGCGAGGGGGTCCATGAGCTTTCCAAAATTTGTCATTTGGTTGAGTCGGCGGGCCAGATATCCATCCAGCCAGTCTGTCAGCGAGGCGATGATGAAAAGAAGAAGGGCAATGACATCTCCCCAGTGGGTGGAGGTGGAGAGAAAGGCGACGAAAAAACCGGTCAGGATAAGACGGAAGACAGTCAGACGATTGGGAAGATTCATTGGCGTGTAAGTTGGGAGAGAGGATGCCAGAACGCGGTTGCCAAGCGACCTTTATGGGAGATAGGCTTTCCAACTGTTTCGGACAACCTGAATCTCCAAATTTATGAGCAACACCAACATCACAACCCTGAGCGATATCGGACTAATCGGTTTAGCTGTCATGGGCGAGAACCTCGTCCTCAACATGGAGAGCAAAGGCTTCTCTGTCAGCGTCTATAACCGCACCGCTGCCGTGACCCAGAAGTTTGCCGAGGGTCGCGCCAAGGGTAAGAATATCATTCCCACCGAGACTCTTGAGGGATTCGTCAGCTCCCTCGCCCGTCCCCGCAAGGCGATGATTATGGTGAAGGCTGGTGCCCCCGTGGATGCAGTGATCGAGCAACTCGTTCCCCTGCTAGAGCAGGACGATATCATTATCGATGGTGGCAACAGCCTCTGGACCGACACTCAGCGCCGTGAGAAGGCTCTCAAGGAAAAGGGGCTGCACTATGTCGGCGCAGGCGTCTCCGGCGGCGAGGAGGGCGCACTCAACGGCCCCTCGATCATGCCTGGCGGATCGGAAGAGTCGTGGAAGTGCGTTGGACCGATCTTCCGCAAGATCGCCGCGATTGTGGAGGGTGAGCCCTGCTGCCGTCACATGGGCCCGGACGGAGCCGGTCACTACGTCAAGATGATTCACAATGGCATCGAGTACGGCGACATGCAGCTCATCTGCGAGGCCTATGCTATCCTGAAGTCCGCGATCAATCCCACCGCCGAGGAATTTCATCAAATCTTCGCCGAGTGGAACAAAGGAGAGCTTAACAGTTATCTCATCGACATCACCGAGCAGATCTTCACCAAGAAGGACGAGGAAACCGGCAAGCCCCTGATTGATGTCATCCTCGACAAGGCAGGTCAAAAAGGGACCGGGAAGTGGACCGTCGGCAACGCCGTCGAACATGCCGTCGTCCTTTCTACCGTCAATGCCGCTGTGGAAGCTCGCATCCTCTCTTCCATGAAGGAGAAGCGTGTCGCTGCCAGCCAGATCCTTCCCGTCGTCGATGCGAAGCCCTTCACCGGTGATCGCCAGCAGTTCATTAACGATGTGCGCGATGCCCTCTATGCAAGTAAGATCGTCAGCTACGCTCAGGGTCTCGACCTCCTTGCCACTGCCGGAAAATTCTACAACTGGAACCTGAACTTCGGTGATATCGCCACCATTTGGCGTGGGGGTTGTATCATCCGTGCTGCTTTCCTGAACCGCATCAAGGAGGCTTATGAGGCTAACCCAAGCCTTGAGAACCTGATGCTGGCGCCATTTTTCACCCAGGTATTCGTGAAGTCGCAGGTTGGATGGCGTCGTGCAATTTGTGCTGCCGTCGAGCGAGGGGTGGCCGCTCCTGCATTCACCGCTAGCCTTGGATATTATGACAGCTATCGCAGTGCTCGCCTTCCGGCTAATCTCCTTCAAGCCCAGCGTGATTTCTTCGGTGCCCATACATATGAGAGGTTGGACAAGCCTTCAGGTGAATTCTTTCATACGAATTGGACCGGTCAGGGAGGCACAACCGCCTCGACTACCTACACGGCTTAAGGAAGCACTGACTCGGTAGGCTTTATTTTACGTTTTCGAAGTCCCTGACCCACCGATTTTGAGGTTGGTTAGGGAGTTTTTTACCCATGGGTGATTCCAAGGGGGATTTACCCCTTGCCCCTACATGATCCTGCCCTAACCTTATAGAGTTGATGACATTTTCTTTCCGGTTTCTGATCCTGATCCCGTTCCTTCTGCCAGTTCTGGCAGAAGCCTCGATTTCTGATGTCGTCGACTCGGTGAAGGCCCGTTTTTCTCCCGATTCGGGGGCTATGTCGGGGGCGGATTTTGAGAAAATGGCCATGCAGATTAGAGAGAAAGCGATTCAGCAGACCCGCCCTCCCACAGTCAGCGTTCCGACAGCTCCGGTGGTTGGATTTGGCAAGTATCCCTGGCATCGTAATATAATGACCACGATTTTCTGGATTGGGGAGCGCCCGACCGCCCGCAACCCTGTCCCGAACAACCGGAGTGCCTGGGATGCCAACTGGGCTAGGAATTACGGAGGTTACGATAATCCAGATCCCCGTTACCGTGATCCCAAAACTTTCGCTCCACGCGGGTTCTTCCCCCGGCAAAATCCCTTTTATTGCGCACTTCCTTACTGCGACGTTTCACGGGGAAACACCAAGGCCGAGGTAAGAAAGGTTGTCCCTTGGTTCCACGACTGCTTTGAGAAGGAGGGGAAGTCCGTTCTCAAAGGGCGATGGGTCGCCATTCATCATGGTGGAAAGACTGTTTTTACTCAGTGGGAAGATTGCGGACCCTTCCGCACTGACCACTGGCAGTATGTCTTTGGAAACGCGCTTCCCCGCCCAAATCTGAACCGCGGTGCCGGTCTCGACATTTCACCTGCAGCCCGCGACTACCTCGGAATGGGAAAAAACGATCTCTGTGACTGGAAGTTTGTTGATGCCGCGAGCGTTCCTGATGGACCTTGGAAATACTTCGGCGACAACAACACCTTTGTGCAACTGCGTAAGGGAATAAATCTTTACGAGCACGATCGCAACAATGCGAAGCGTTCCCCGACCACCACGTACACCACCCGTCCCAGTGCCAGTTCCGTTCCTCTCTCAGGCACTTCAGCGGGGGTTCGGGTTAACCCAGCCTTTGGGGGCCAGTAAGCTGAAAGATTTAATTCGGATTTCGCGCAGAGCAAGGCGCGGAAATGATGGAGCAGGTTCTTGCGGAGGTTATGATCTTAGAGCGATTTTTCTTCATCTCTAGAAATTCTTTGCGGCGGCATGAGACGTTGTGCTGTGTCGTATCGCTTGGGCTGTAGCGCAAAGACTACAGCCGCTTCTCTGCGCAATACACATCAACAGGTTTAGTTTTTCATAGATTAGCACTTTTCCTCCAAAGGGAGAGGAGTACGAAGAGGAGCTCGCAACCGACAAAGATCGCCACTAAGGAGAATCCCCCCGTGCCAAAGCCGTAACTGTGAAGACCCGCGCCTAGAACGAAATTCACCCCGTACCAGGCCATCAGGACGCTCATGAAGGCGATGACCGATCCGACTGCGAGACCAAAGCCCCCCCATAGACCGCTGATCCTTCCATGAAGCAGGAAGAGATATCCGAGCAGTGCCGTGAGTGCCCAGGTCTCCTTGGGATCCCAGTCCCAGAAGCGTCCCCAGGAATAATTCGCCCAGACGCCGCCAAGAATGGTGCCGACGGCCAGCAACAGCACCCCGACCTGAAGGGTCTTATAAAGATAGGTATATAGGGTTGCTGTCGGCTTCCTCCCCGCGATGACCTGAGCGAGGGCAATATGGGCCACCCCCAGAGACAGAGCAAAGGCGGCGTAGCTGAGCGTGATGGAGAGCACATGAGTGGAGAGCCAGAAATTATCCCTTAGCACCGGGGTGAGGGGATGGATCGAGTGGTCTAGGATCACCGGCTGGCTGTCTGCCAGGATAAGAGAGGCGACCGCTACAGGAACCGCTCCCAGCAGGAAGGATCCGGCTTTGTAGATGGTCTCAAAAATCAGTGCAAAAAGGATCGTCCCGAAAGCAACCCAGATCACCGACTCATACATGTTGGTTACCGGAGGGCGTCCGGCAATCAACACTCGCGAGAGCAATCCCGCAGCCTGTAAGAGGAAACCGCTTCCCGCCAAGACCCAGGAAAGCTGATAGCCGAGGCGTTCCCAGCTATTCCGGGAGAGAAGCAGGATGATGCCGGCAGCCGCATAGAGAATCCATGCCCAACGGAAGGGATGAGCTTTCTGATAGGCGATCTCCAAAGAGGTCTTCCAGTCAGAAGGGAGGCCACCAACTTGTTTTTGCAGGCTCAGAAGAGCACTGGTCGCTTGGTCGAAGCGAATTGAATCGTTTGCCTTCCATGCGGAGCGCATCGATTCGACGGATTCGATGATCTCTTTTCCTTCGGAGGGATCGATTTGCGCCGAGGTCAGCCAGTCGTTTCCCGAGAGTGGGGCGATGATCTTGAAGTCTGATCCCTTCAGCAATTCCTCGAAAAGTCCCATTCTCATGCCGACATCAGAGGCCTCTTTCTGGATCCCAACCAGCTTGGCTTTGGGGTCGCGCCGTCGGACGGTGGCGGCTTCAGTAACCTCCTTAGCTAGCACTTCATTTGAGGAGAGCGCATTCCAACTGTAGAGCTTCCGTACTGGATCGAGTCCAATCAGCTGCCTCAGAGGTCGGTTGGACACAAGGATCAGCTCCTTTCCCTTCCAGGAGTCATCAGGATTCATCCAGAGTCCGGTGATCACGGTCATGGCGTCCTGGTTCTGTCCATCGAGGTTGAGTGCTGTTTTCCCCGAGAGAGATCGGAGGGTCTCCTCGGTGAAGACAAGATATGGTTTTTTCCTTCCTCCCTCTTGGATCACGAGCGACTCAAGACTTTTAGGAGATACCTGCGCTAGAGCTGTTACTACGGGAGTCAGGTTCAGTGAAAGCAGCGCTACAAGCAGAGGGATCGGGGATGAAAGTTTCATTCTCTCGGACGGATATAGAACATGGTGGCGATGCCGAGGCAGATGGCAAGCGAACCTATCCATTTCGGCAACCAACCGGGATCATAGAGGACCTGAAGGGTAGTTTCTTTTAGGTCACGCGGATTCCACTCGGCTTGGGAGAACTTGTAGTTGAAGCCAGTCGTATTTGCCAGCAGTCCTCCGGGATAGGATGCGGGATGATTCATCCGGATAAGGCCATCCTGCTGAGCTCCAGTCTTCGTATTCTTAAAGCGGACAGTGGCTCTGAAGTCCGAGGGAGTTTCCGTTCCCTCATCACGGGGGACTTCAAATTCAGCCAGAGCAATCGAGAAGGGGATCGGTCGGAGCTCTAGTCCGTAACCGATCCGTACCATCTCTTTGCCTAGAACGAGAGGCACCACTTCACCAGAAGCTACCCAGAGAGGAGTCGATTTTTCTCCTGCCGGATTCATGAGGAACGCACGGAATCCGGGAACGCCGCTCTCAGCGCCCGAATCATCCGGTGCGGGTGTTGTTACCACGGCGCATTTACTAGCGATCTGCGCGACATGGAGGCGCCAGTCGGCCCAGCCCAAGGGAAGAACATCACCCTCATGAAGATTACCTGAGGAGGTGACTGCGGTCCCACGACCGATCTGGTACTCCAGAGGTTTTCCCTCGGTGCCGGTGATCAGGTCGAGCCATGGCTTTTTACCATTCGGATCGTGAGGAGGAAGAGCTGAGGCATTCGAGGCTAAGGCGATCGCTGCACGTCCGAAAAAATCATAGGTTCCTGGGGAGCCCTCTCCTGTGCTGAGTCCCACATGGAGCGTTTGCTTCATCATGCCGCTGGAGAAATCAAGCAGAACGCCTGTGCCAGCAGCCTTCTCGGAGGCAGGTGCTAGGTGGGGTTGAGGGGTGAGATGTTCTGAGACAGCCTCGATTCCGATCTGGAGTGAGGTTCCGGGGACTGGAAGATACTTCGGCGAGGTTGCCGAGGGGTGCATGAAGCGCGTGTCGAATGGCATGAGGTAGAGATAGCTATCGGCTGGACTCTCCACCTGAATACAGCTTCGGTCGGTCACGATCTTCCGCTGGGGCTGGCCATCGGTGCGGAGGGTCACATTCCCCTCGAATCCGAGCTTCGATCCTACGACCGCACCGATGAGGAGCAGAATAATCCCATAATGAGTGATAATAAAACCCGTGTGCTTCTTCTGCCAGGGCCAGCGAGTGAGCGTTACGGCAAAGAGATTGATGCAGAGGACCCCGAGCCATGCGATGAACCAAGGTGCCTTGTAGATCCAGGCGCGCGCCACAGCCGCATCAAAATGAGCCTCCGTGAAAGTCGCAGTAGCGATGGCGATGGCGATTGTCGCGAGAAGAACCAATGCCAACTTCAGTGATCCGAGTAGGTGAATCACTCTCCAGGCGGAAGATCTTCTCTGACGCTCCGCAATCATCCGGGCGCGCGACATCGTAGGCCGTGGAGTGTTGTTTCCGAGTAACGACATCATGGATAGGATAGCCGGAGTCGTGCTGAAAGGCAGAAGGAAAAATGAAGAATGAAGAAACAGTGGAAAGGTCGTGAATAAGTGGAGCATAAAGGAGTGAACCCCTTATAACTTTTAAAATCGCTTTATGGATCAGCAGCTTCAAATCCTCATCAACCGGGAATGGACTGCGCCTTGGAGCGATCATCTTTTCTCCTTTATCGCTGATTACGGGGCTTGGGCGCCGTGGCTCTTCCTGCTCTTGGTGCTGGCACTGGTTTTCGGGAACTTTCGCTTCCGGGCCGCGATTCTTGCTGCTGGTCTCGCTGTGGGTCTGAGCGACGGAGTCGGCGTGAACTTTCTCAAACATGCCGTGGGTCGTCCCCGTCCGAGTCAGGTGGAGCCTGGTGTCCGTGTGGTAAAGCTGGGGAGTGCTCCCGCGAATCTACCAAAGATCTGCGGTCTGATTGCGGAGCCCGTTGTGAGCTTTCCGCAGGGGAGTGTCCCGCCGGAAATCCCGGGCACGCTGATAGAGGATGGCTCCGTGAAGGGTCGCTCCTTTCCTTCTGGTCATGCGGCCAACAATATGGCCGTGGCGTCCGTCCTGATCCTCTTCTTCGGATGGCGCGGGGCCATTTATTTCCCCGTCGCCCTGCTTATCGCCTACTCGCGTATCTACACGGGCTCCCATTGGCCTTTGGATATTCTGGCTGGGATGATTCTGGGCCTCTTCGGAGGTTGGCTGGCCGCGAAGAGCCTCGATTTGCTCTGGGTACGATTTGGAAAGAAAATGATGCCACTTCTCGCTGAAAAATATCCCACCCTGATTCCTCCAAAGTCATGAAGGGAAAGAATAGCAAGGTGATGAAGGTCACAATCACCCAGACCATGATGCTCTGGGCGGCGGTGCTTACGATGACTCTGTTCCGTCTCTCAGTAGCGACAGGCGGTTCGTTCACGGAGGGTGAGGCCTTTCTCTCGATCTGCGGGGCTCATCCTGCCGGCGGCTATATTGAGGGACCTGCGGGTGTTCCACTTCTTCTAGCCTTCTTTAAGGTTTTCGGAGGAGCGGGACTCTTTTTTTTGCGATGCATATCACCTCTGGCTGTTTTGATTCTCTCCTGGTGCGTCTGGTGGATCGGAAGACGGATCGCACCCCATCGTCAGGTTGTGGCTCTCTGGTCGGTACTGGGACTCAATCTCCTGCCCTCAGTAAATCTGGCTTCACTGGTCATGAATGGAGCCATGATAACTGCCATGATGATCCTGCTCGCGATTGTCGCCGGGTGGAACGCAGCTGCTGCAACGGGGAAAAATTCTCAGGCTGTGACTCCATGGGCTCTTTTCGGTGGGGCCCTTGCTGTTGGGACGCAGTTCTGGCAGATGATCGGCCTGCTTCTACTTCTTGCGCTTACCTTTTCCTTCGTAAATCGAGGCCTCAAGGCGATTCCCTGGCGTGGGATGATTCTCACCTTGATTCTTCTGATCCTGGGATGGGTGCCCTCCCTCGCTTGGAATGCATGTCATGACTGGATCCAGTGGAGTAGCGTGGCCTATGGATTTGATTCCGTTCTGATCGGTAGCTTCGCGGTATCCTTGGGCTTGATTGTGACCATGGAGGCCCTGGTAACTCCTTTCCTAGTCAGGTTGGCCTATCTCGGGATGCTCTGGAGAGTTGTCGTGATCCTGCTTGCTTCTGTTGCTGCACTGGTAAGCGCGACGATCCTCCTCATGCCTCAATTGGTCCCCTCAGAATTTCCCTCGCCAATCGGTGTCTCGGGCCTTCGTGAACTTTCAGGTGAAGTCCTCGCCTTGTGCAAGGAACGCCCAGATTCCAAGGGTGGATTTCCCTTTCTGATCGCCTCCAAGCCGGGGCTTGCCGCGATGCTCGGAAGTAGGATCACCCTGGAGTATCCGGAACGCCCCGGCTCCCCCTCTGTTTTTGTCGCCGAGTCACCAAGCCTGAATAGCTCCTACGCCCTCTGGCCCTCCTATCCCGATGCTGTCGCTGCGGGCGTGAAGGATAACCTCTACACCGAGGAGAAGTCCACGAGCCCCTTCCTGGGACGCAACGCCCTCTACATCACCACGGAATCCCGAGAGGAATTACCCCAGACCATTACCGGCGCATTCAATGCCGTGGCTCTGCTGAAAGAAGTACCTATCTCGGTGAATGGGAAGCACCAGATGATCCGAATCTACCAGTGTGAGGCTTATCGTACCCTCGCTTTGTAGGGGGCTTAGTCTTTTGCCCTCTCGCTCCCGCGAGTAGCGCCCTTAAGCCCTCCAGGGCTACGATTCGCGCAGTCTAGCCCGACCTTTCCCAAGGCTCGGTATTTGGCGCCTTGCGCTTTTGCTACTCGCGCTCAGTAGTTTACTACAGCTTCATTCGTGCTCCTGGCGGGGCATCCAAACTACCAAGCAAGACTACTGTCTGCGCCTGATGGTGACGCGCTTGATCTTCTCTTCAATCTTCTGACTCTCGGTTATCAGCTCCGCATGATCGCGATAGGCGTTATGGACGAGGCGGCGGTCGTAGGAATTCAGGGGTTCGGTCTCGACAGGGCGTCCATGGATCTTCACGGCATTCGCTAGTTGCTGGATCCGCTGAAGGAACGCCGCATCGCGTATGGAGCGGTGATGCTCAACATCCACAACGATACGGGGAGCCGCGATGTTCTGAGAGATGAGAACCCGGTTGACCAGGAACTGGAGGCTCTCGAGGGTCTCCTCCCTGCGTCCGATAAGGCGCTGGGGCTCGTTGGTCCGGATCTGGAGAATCAGGTGTCCTTCCTGAAGCTCTTCCTCGATTTCCACAAAGAAACCGAGATGACCGAGGATGGTCTCCAAGACTTCTTTGGGTGTCTGGTTCATCGCTCGGGAGGGGTAGAGGAGACTTATTGAGGGAGAGGAAAGCGGTTTAGCGTTTCTTACTGGTGAGGTTGGAGCCGCCTGAACCACCGGATCCTCCTTTTTTGGGCTTTGTATAAACAACTTTTTCCAAGGTGGGGAGCGGCTGATTCTTGGTCCAGTACAACTGGGCTATGGAGAAAATATTCTGCGTTGTCCAGTAGAGAGCGAGTCCTGAGGCGTAATTGTAACAAAAGGTCAGGAAGATAATTGGCATGAAGTACATCATGCGTTGCTGGGTCGCATCGCCGCTCTTCGGGGAGATGGCCATCTGCCAGACCATAGTCCCGGCCATGATGATGGGGAGAAGGTTAATCGGGAATCCCATGATGTGGGTCAGCGTATCGGGTTGAGAGAGATCGTGGATCCAGAGGAAGTGGCTGTTGCGAAGTTCAATGGCACTGCCAAGCATGGAGTAGAAGCCGAAGAAGATCGGGATCTGGACAAGCATCGGGAGGCATCCACCGAAGGGATTCACTCCGTACTGCTTATAGAGCTTCATGAGCTCCTCATTCATCTTGGTGGGATCGTCCTTATACTTCTCCCGGAGTTCGGTCATCTTTGGCGAGAGGAGCTGCATCCGCTTCATGGAGGAGGTGGCCTTATTTTGCAGGGGCCACAGTGCCGACTTGATAAGGATCGTCAGGATGATGATCGCTGCAGCGAAGCTGTGAGTCAGCTTGTCGATTGAGTTCATGGCCCAAAGAAGGAACTCGGAGACCAGATGGAAGATCCCAAAATTCATGACCTTCTGCTGTTCCCCTCCGATTTTGCTTAAGCCGTAGAAATCCTTAGGTCCCGCATAGATGGAGTAATGACGGGTGACGGTCTCGCCAGGAGCGATGGTGATCGGGCCAGTGCCCAAGCCGCCGGTGATGCCATAGATCGGCTGTCCGTTTGCTGTCTCCGTGGCATTCTGGGATTGGAAGCGTCTCGCCCAGACACCGCTGCCGGGCTGATCCTTGGCTGCGGAGACGATCGTGCAGAAGTACTGGCTGGTCACAGCTGCCCACTGGATGCCGGAATCCGGTTGAGAGTAGAGAGGGCGAGCAGGACGAGTCTCAATACCAATGAGGGGAATCTTCCCTACCTCGAACCAGTTCACGTCAATGGAGGTCATCTTTCCGTCTCGAAGCCAATCGAAGCAGGTATAGGTCGGGAGGTCATTGATGTGGATCGGGGCCTCACCTCCAGCTGCTACGAAGTAACCCGGAAGAGAGATCGGGGTAGGGCCGCTGTTCTTGAAGGAGAGATCCAATCCGATCTGATACTCCTCGGGAGAGCCTATGGTCTGAGGTAGGGTGAAGGACTTGGTGACGGAGAGTCCACCGGGCGCAGCAAGCGTGAAGCGTGTGATATCATGTTGTTTGGCAGTCTCCATGGAGAAGCCTCCTATTGGAGTTCCGTTTGAGTCGCAGAGGGCGCCGATCGGGAGCCCAGAGTCCTTGTTCAGAAAGAGGCTTTGCTCGTTGGCTCCGAGATGCAGGAAGAGAGTGACGGCCTCGATACCTCCCGTATTGGCGGCGAAGAGATACTCGGCACGGCTTGTGTCGAGCGTCTTGCGCTTAGCGGAGAACTCGGGAATCGTAGGGGTCGCTCCGGCGACGGCAGGGAGTAGTGCCGCCGTGGGAGTAATCGGCGACGGGGTAGGATGGACTACGGATTCAGAAGTCTTGGCGGCTTCGGACTTGAGCTTTGCCTCGCGTTGCAGGGACGCCTGTTGGGCGATATAGGGGGCGTAGGTCTTGGAGTAGTAATATTGCCAGCCGACAAGTCCGGCGACGGAGAGGGCGATGGCTATCCAGGTGGTGCGGTCGAACATAAAGGAAGAGATCTTTAGGGCTGAAGGCTGAAGGCTGAAGGCTGAAGTTTGTGAGCTGAAAGTTTTGGGGAGGGGATATTGGAAGATGGGACGGGATCGAAGCCACCTTCTCCCCAAGGGTGACACTTGGAGATGCGGCGCAGGGTGAGCAGGGAACCCTGGATTGATCCATGAGACTTCAGGGCCTCGAGAGCATAGGTCGAGCAACTGGGATGAAACCGGCATCCACCCCCGCTTCCTCCTCCACTCAAGGCATGGAGAAAGGGAGAGATCAGCCACCGGTAGAGGTGAATCGGAATGCGGAGAAAAAAGGACATCGGGTCAGGTGCTCTGGTCGGTCAATGAGTCGCTGAAAATAGAGAGACGCCTTGCAAGACGCAACCATTCCGAGCGAAGAGATTGCATCGTGGCTGTTGCAGCAGATGGCTTGACCGTCACGACAATCCAGAGACCGGCTCGAAGACCGGGGAGCTCCAGGCGGAAAACTTCACGCAAACGGCGCTTCAGCTTATTGCGTGTGACGGCGGAGCCGACACGGCGGGAGACGACAACTGCTCCCTGGGTCTCCCTGCCCTGATCACTCATCACTCCCATCCTGAGAAATGTTCCGTGAAAGAAAAGGCCCGACGAGCGGACCTTAATATGCTGATAACCTGATCGTAGCCGCGAGGAACGCGGCAGGCCAAGCTTAACGGGCTTGGACTGATTGCCCAGATTCTTAGGCCTGGGTGTGGCGAGCGAAATGAATCTCAACGCCCTTCGGCAGGAGACGCTTGCGTCCATGCTGGCGACGACGACTCAGGATAGCGCGACCATTCTTGGTCTTCATGCGGGCACGAAAACCGAACTGCTGTTTGCGCGTGCGTTTGGAAGGTTGGTAGGTGCGCTTCATGTCTTGAAATTCTTAAGGTTCTTAAAGGAATAGGGTGAGTGAGAATGGAGGTTTCGCCCCAGCGTGTCAATGGATGTTTTTGACTCCTGCATTTTCTTGGAATTCGTATTGCCCGGCAGCGAGATTCATCCTAGGTTATCTTGATCACATAAAGCCTTGTGGTTTTCTGGATGAGACACTTGGGGTCATAGCTCAGTTGGTAGAGCGCCTCCATGGCATGGAGGAGGTCTGGGGTTCGACTCCCCATGGCTCCACCAAGTGTTCCTTATGGGCTCCTCGCTATTTGAGTGGGCAGGAAGGATTGAAGCAGGGAAAGGAGGAGCGGTAGTACTGTCATCCTAAGACACCGGAAGGACTTTGAACGAACATGACACCCGCCTCTGGAGAGTGGTGGCCCACTATGTGGAAGAGGCCCAAGCGAAGAGGGACTGGTCGCATGTGAAGAGCGTGCTCATTGACGAGACCTCATCCAAGAGAGGACATCGGTATGTGACCAACTTCGTGGATGCTACAACCCGGGAACTCCTCCTCATGGTGGAAGGACATGGAGTGGATGCTATTGCCGCCTTCCATGGAGCATTCGCCAGCACAACGGGGATGCGGAGAAGATTGAACTGCTGAGCATGGACATGAAGCCGGCCTTTATAGCTGGAGCCCACCGCTACTTCCCGAAAGCGGAAGTGGTCTTCGACTACTTTCATAGAGTGGGGGAGTGGGGGAAGCAACGCAGCGACATCAGATGGTGCAAGATATTCCTCCTTCCTTTCTCCCTTCAGGGTGTCTTCAAAGAGAGGAAAGAAGAGCCGAAGCCGTTAGCGATTCCGTAGCGACCTGCTCAACTCAGCAACCCCTCCATCTTTCTGAAACCGCTTCCGTACGAAAGAGTCCTCAAAGAAAACCGAGACTCGGGCTGGCGGGAGTTATCCCACCGATGGCGGGCTCTGCGGATAAGGCTTTGCCGGTAGGAATGCGCTATCGCGTGGGTAGTCAAACCCCAAATGTCTTCTAACCCCTTGAGCTACGAAGCCAAATTTCAGCTACTTCTACTGGATATCAACGGATCCCTTTTAGCTTACTCGTTCTCTCGTAGCGATTTCGTTGTTTCGAGGATTCGTTGTAACATTGATTCTCTCTTCCTCCGCTGAGATGGGTTAGAACTCATTGATTCTGAACAATCTCCATACACTCTACGACTCCATGACGAATGCTTCAACCGAGAGCAGTTCTGGACATTCTCTCATGTGGTCGAACTTCCCGAGTCCCGTCACATCTTGATATCGTGTGAGCGCTTGGCTACTTCGATGGTCTTAATGATGCGTGCAATGCCATCATCAGCTTGGACGATCAGGTGGTGTACGGCGTCATGTAAAATCGATTTCATGTCACTTCATGATTGGTCTGGTGTTAAAGCATGATAGGAGACAAAGGGAGAATTCTTTATCAACAAGGGGCCTGTAATGGCGTCTAATCATCGCATGCCCACTCCATCATCTAATCATGCCGCCATTCGGCGCAGTCTGCCGCTCTGGATCCTCGTAGTGGGTCATGTTTTTGCTACACTCTTTCTTAAGAACCTGGGTGTGGGGGTCGACCAGATTGATGATCCCCAAGTGATGAGCGTGGCTTCTTTGTTCAGTAAGATTCATCACCTTCTTGTCTTCTGGGTCGCCCCCTTTGCCTTGGCATTCACAGCCTTCCTTCAGATCCAGCTGAATCGGGGGAAAAGTGTGGGCTGGGGAATCGATCTGTTAGGGGGGCTTCTGACCCTGAGATGCCTCGTAATCTTTTTGATGTTGAATCTTCTTCTTCTCAGTCACCTCAAGGCGGGTGGTTTACTGCTCATGCAACTCATCCTCTTTATTCCGGTGATCACGATCGACTTTGGTTGGATCTACTGGCGCCTCGACTCGGCAGCCAGGCTCAAAGGGCGTAACCATATCCGCTTTGATGACGAGATGGGAGAGTTGGATACGTTCGATTACTACCATGCCTCCGCCATGACGCTTCTGCAGTTTGAGCCCTCCGGTGCTAAGCCTACCTCGAGGCTGATGAAGACGCTGTTCGTGATCCATGGGGCCATGATGCTTGATCTCGTTGCCCTAACCCTCTCTCGTGCCATCGGACTTGCCTCGGGAGGGTAGTCTGCTCCTGGCGGGATAATCCTGGACAACAAAAAACCCATCCCCGCCCATTGCTGGAAGGAGATGGGTCTTCTTTGAGAAAGACTTAGAATGGGTGCCGCTTGTTACTTAACCTTGACCCAAGTATCGACGAACTTGCCTGGAACCGTCGCAATGAGTGTATCTCCCTTGAGCTCGTAAGTAGGTGCCTCAAAGGGTGGCTGGAATTTAATCTGAGAGAAAATCAATTTCTGACGTGCGGCGCTCATGCTAGATTTGTTCATGCTCCTTAAGAGTGAGCCATTTTGCCGCCTGTGCTTTGATGGCCATTATGAAATGCTGAAAAGATATATCCGCACTAGGATGTTCGTATCTTGTTTTTTTGCTATTTGTGGCAAGAGTGAGGCATGCCACATCATAAAGTTGCTCGCGAACTAAGCGTTTGCATAGAAGTTCGTATCGTTTTAAATAAGAGGAGTTTTTGAAGTCTTGATCTACAGAAAAATGAGGCTCTGCATTTTTGACAGGTTTCCTCACTTTCTCGCAATCTTCTAGGAGAAAGAAATAAGCTAGCAGCGGACGAAACCCATCTCTCATTCCTAAGCGACCCTCTCGATATGCTGTTAGAATATCCTTGGCACTCCCAATCGCTTCTTCTGTTCGGTTGTTAAAGTTATTTCCAAAAGATGGTCCTGCCTGGCTTTTAAACTCCATGGCGGCAATCAGCTGTCCATCAGCAACTACAACAAGATCCCATTTTTTTTCAGAACGGAAATAACCTGGCAACTCCAGTGATGATCCAATGCTAATTGAATCCCGAGAAATACCAGACTCAAATAATATATCGGAAATTAGGATTTCTAATTCCGCCATCTGAGCTCCGCCAGTCACTGCAGAGCGAAGGCCAGCATCATTTATTTTACCAATATCCTTTTGCTTCTTGAGCTGCCTGGCTCGTGTAGTCCAATAGAACTGAACTGCTTGCAAAAAACGCTCGTCGAGATCAATCGGCAATTGGAATTTCTTTGATTTCATATAGTTTAAACGAAACTTTATCAGCCAGATCCTTATCTTGGGTTTCGAAAGCTCGAATCAAATCGGCACGGTCCTTTTGAGATATTGTATCTGGATCGGGAACTCTTATTCTACGAAGATATTGCGCTTGAAACCGATAATAACCACCCCTCATCTTCACCGAATAGCATTGAATGAAAAACTCTGCAACTTTTGACATTAGCAAGCCACCCAACACTTTTAAATCCCACGTTTCAGAGGATATATAATAGAGGTTGTGATGGGGATAGGTTCCTCCCATATCAAGGCATGGGATCAGCTTTTCTTTTATGTCTGCAATATATAGCTTGGGTTTGCTAAAAAGTGATAGATTTACTCTGTCAATAGTACGATGCCATGAGGCTGGCCGATTTTTAGCAGTGTGTCGTTTTGTTAGCTGATTTTGGTATTCCTCTAGATAAAATTTGGTTAAGGGATACTCACGTAAATCGATTAGTCCTGATTCATTCCAGGGATTAACTAGATAATGTCCCGACCAGTCAATCTTGCCGCATTTTAAATCAGATGCCATCGCTAAAGGAAGCAGCCTGTCTTTCTCTATTGCTGGAGGTTTTGATGTAATAAATATTTTGTCTGCTCCGGTAGCAACTCCAATACCCACAACTGTTCCTGTTTTTTTGGATTCTAATGTCGAAAACTTTTCTTCAAGCTTATTCAGGCACAGCAATGAGCTTGGCGATGAGCTAGGCCACGGTTCCTTACCATTAAACCATTTTTTGAAACGGGCTACTTGGACAACATTATTTGAAAGCCCGCTTTTTAAATGACTCATCACATACTCTGTTTCTGTTTTTTCTATTCCAGGCAGTGCTTTTCCTACAACAACACTGCCTTGCTTATCGTGAGATATAATGGTGATTGCAGGATATGCTGAAACTTCATCGTCAAAAGCATCCACAAGTTGAGTCTCTAATATAATACGGACAGAAAATCCAGCTGTAATAAATTGACGTAAGCCCCTTCCGTAGTCATTTAGAAACCACCGATTCGCGCATATGAATGCACATGTGCCACGCGGCTTAAGCATCGAGAGGGAGGCTTGATAAAACGCGATATATATATCAGCCCGTCCTTTCATAGTATCGTATGCATTCCTATACATCTCTGCTTTTTTTTTAGGGATTTCTTCCAGTCGGATATATGGAGGGTTACCTACCACAAAATCAGCAGTGGGAAAACCAAGAGCTGTTTCCAAAAAATCTTCGTTAATCACCCATGAGCAAGATAGCGCCCTCGCTTCCGAGGAAGATATATCAAGCTCAATAAGTTGATTATAAGCAGCTTTTGTAGCAATCAGGGCGCTAGCGGTATTAATTTCATAAGCTCTTATAGCATGCATTGCTTCCATCATAGGCATCCCGTGTTGTCGACATGAGGTAACGAGGCGGCGTATCATCCCCAATAAAAAAGCCCCCTCTCCAGCTGAGGGCTCGACTACAACCAGCGTAGCAAGAGGTTTATCTAAAGTGTAGCCCGCCATATCGAGCATAAGCTCTACAACCCATGGCTTTGTAAAAACGACTCCGGCCTCTATTTGAGGCTGGCTGTCTAGTTGGTATGCCATCACTGCCATTTCATTGATAATTTAGCGGTGCATATGCAAACTGGAAAGCCGTAACCGCTGGAATCCAACACAGGACCAACTTTTAAAGCCAAGCTTTCAGAAAGACTCGGGCTGGCGGGATTCGAACCCACGACCTCTTGAACCCCATTCAAGCGCACTACCAAGCTGTGCTACAGCCCGTCTCAAGCAGTGGAGCATCGTGTTTCCTGTGGGAACGTGCAAGTTCCTTTTGTCTGCCGGTCGTCCCCGACCAGGCATCCTCGTGTCTGCTGACCCTCGGACTTCGAGGCCTAGCCTCGAATGACTAAGCCGTGTTCCCACATGCCTTTTGGGGCTATCCGATTAAATGTTCTCCCGCTGAGGCGCTGAGATTGAATTTTTACCACTAAGAAGACATCCAAGGACTTGCAAAGAAACTGAGTAGGGAAGCCGAGTGTCAAAAGTCGAGCGTCGAGGGCTTGGCATGGAAGCAGGATCAGCGATCCTATGCTCATGAACGTCTGACGGTTCAGCTCATCAAGCGAGCTTGATAGAGTGAGCCTCCAGGCATTCCAGCTCCGATACTCGTAGCCCATTCCATTTCCTCTGCGCCTTTGCGCTTGCTTGCCCGGCCTCGGCCCATGGGCCTGCGTTACGGCTGCGCGAGAATTCTGCTGGGTCAGGGCTTGAGCAGTTTGATTGAGGGGAAGTAGGCCCGGAGATATCCACGATCATCCGTAGCTAGCGCATCGGCCTGTATGGAAGCATGAGCCGCGATTAGGAAGTCGGGGAGGATGGTGGCGCGAGGCCCCCCTTCGTTGCGGTAGGAGCGGAAGATCTTTCCGGCAAGAAGTGCTGACTCTTCTTCCAAGAGACTATGACGGAGTTCCAGCGCGCGCAGGGCTTTCATACACTGAGCATCGCTAGAGAAAAAAGATCTCACCTCCGCAACCACGATCGATGAGACAATCAGGCTCTTGGTCTCGGCCAGCTCTTGAAGGAATGCGAGCCACCGTTGTCCCGCCGCTTCGCCCTTAAAGATCGAGAGCAACACCGAGGTGTCTACGGCGATCGCGGTCATGACTTTCGTTTCTTGGGTAACACAACCTCACCCCGTAGGTCATCGAGGAGCGTGGAGATGCTCTGTCCGGAAAGTTCATTTTTCAGACATCCCAGCACGCCTTTGCCGCCTTTCTGAACGACCTTGCGAAGCTGAATTCCATCGGCTCCTGCAACGAAGTCGATCAAGGCACCAGGCCTGATGCCATAGCGATCTCTTAACTTCTTCGGGATGGTGACCTGGCCCTTCGTCGTGACGAGTGTGCTCATGAGAATAAAGTATTACTACACAGTAAGAAAAACAAGTATTACTAATTGGTTTGTGTTCCTATTGTGCAATTTCGTTTTGCTGCGACCCGAATGAATGTTCTCCCGCAGGGGCGCGGAGATAAGGGAAAGAAATGAGCAATGACAGAGTGCATAACCACTGTCTGAAAAAAGCCCGCTGATTGATTGCATCATGATATTCTGGATGGTTGACCTATGATGCCAATTTATCCATCTCCTCTCTCCGCGCCTCCGCGCGATCAATTTTTGATGCTGCGTTTCGACCGTTGCGCTTGGCAGTAGTTTTACTAATGTGTTCGGATCATGAGTTCCATTTCTGCCAAGACTGACCCAGCGCTGCTGAAGGTTGCGATCGTGGGTGCCAGTGGCTATTCGGGCGAGGAGCTCTGCGCGCTGCTCGACCGGCATCCATCCGCCGAGGTCACGGCAGTCTTTTCCAGGCAATATGTAGGCAAATCACTCGGAGAAGTAATGCCTCGCTTCTCGGGGCTCAAGATCGCATCACTGCTCTTCACGGAGGCCGATCCAGCCAATGTCGCGGCCTGTGATGCCGGTGTGCTCTTCCTAGCTCTACCTCATGGCGTGGCCGCTGAGTATGCGACTGCGGCGCTGAAGGCTGGTAAGGTAGTGATCGATCTAAGCGCGGACTTCAGGCTGCGGGATGCCGAGGTCTATGCCGACTACTACGGCGGAGAGCATCCGGCACCAGAGCTTCTGAGGGATTCGATTTATGCGATTCCCGAGCTCTCACGGGAGGCGATCAAATCCTCTTCACTTATCGCCTGCGCCGGGTGCTATCCCACCAGTATCCAGTTGCCACTCATTCCACTGCTCCAAGCTGGTCTGCTCGATCCCTTCGGCATCGTGGCCTCCAGTGCGAGTGGTGTCAGTGGAGCTGGTAAGAAAGCCGCCGTTGATTACCTCTACGCCGAGTGCAATGAGAGCATGCGGGCCTATGGACTCCCTCGTCACAGACATCTCTCCGAGGTGGAGCAGCAGTTGTCTCTAGCTGCGGGAAGCAAGGTAGCGATTACCTTCATCCCCCATCTCGCTCCCATGAGCAGGGGAATCCATACGACCATCGTGGCAACCCCCGCTGCGGGAAAAACCGCTGCCGACCTGAAGAGCTCACTGCTCGCTGCTTACGCGGGCGAACCCTTTGTCAGGATCCGGGAACAGCCCCCCGAGACGAAGCATGTCACGGGAACGAACTTCTGCGATATAGCCCTCTTTGATGAGCCGCGGACAGGCCGTGTCGTAATCCTTTCCGTAATCGACAATCTGGTAAAGGGAGCAGCCGGCCAGGCTGTGCAGTGCTTCAATGTGAGGGCTGGACTGACAGAAACAGCAGGCCTCCTGTAGTAAAGCCCTCGACGCTCGACTCTCGTTCCTCGACTGTTTGCACCCTTCACTTTCCCACTTTCATACTTTTTCCCCATCTCCAATCTTTAATCTTCTAACTCCTATGCCTCTTAAACGTATCGTCGGTGGCGTCAATGCTGCCAAAGGATTCCTCTCAGGTACCACTGCCTGTGGCATTAAGCGCACCGGTCCCCTACGAAATGACCTGAGTATCGTGGCTTCGGAGTTTCCCGCCACGGCCGCGGGCGTCTTTACCACCAACCTCGTGAAGGCCGCGCCAGTCTTGCTCTCCAGGAGGCATCTCGAGTCGGGAAAGGCGCGCGCAGTGCTCCTGAACAGTGGCAATGCCAATGCCTGCACGGGTACGCCCGGACTCCGTGCCGCAGAACAGATGACGAATGCTGTCGCAGTTGCTCTCGGTATCGATGCCGATGAGGTGCTGGTCTGCTCCACGGGACGCATTGGCGTGCAGCTTCCGCTTCCTAAGATTTTCCCAGGGATCCATGAGGCAGTTGCCTCATTAAAGTCCACTCCTGCCGCCGCATTAGCAGCGGCCAAGTCAATCATGACAAGCGACAGTGTGCCGAAGCAGTCGGCCTATGAGGTGAAGGTCGGAACGAAGTCCTTCCGTATCGGAGGCATGGCGAAGGGTGCGGGAATGATCTCACCCAATATGGCAACCATGCTTTGCGTGATCACCACCGATGCCTCTGTGCCAACAGCTTTCCTTCGGAAGGTGCTCGGTGAGGTGACCTCCAGAACCTTCAACTGCATCACGGTCGATGGTGACTGCAGTACGAATGACACGGTGCTCACTCTAGCCAACGGAGCGTCGAAGACAGCCATTCGCACCGCTGCTGAGAAGAAAGCTTTTGCCGAGGCTATGCAGGCGGTCTGCGCTGATCTGGCGCGTGCCATTGTGGCTGACGGGGAGGGGACTTCCCGGGTGATCGAGCTTACCGTGAAGGGGGCGAAGTCTGAGTCTGACGCCCATAAGATCGGACGAGCCATCGCCAACTCCCAGTTGGTGAAGTGTGCTTGGGCAGGAAGTGATCCAAACTGGGGTCGTATCATCGATGCTGCAGGATATGCTGGAGCCGCCCTCGATCCCGACAAGGTGGAGATCGCTTACGACGGGATGAGCGCGGCCAAGAACGGTATGGGTTGCCAGGATGCCAAGGGCGAGGCGAGGTTGCGTAAGATCGCAGCCAAGAAGGAGTTTGCCGTCACCATCGATCTCCATCTCGGTAAGGGTGAGGCTCACCTACTTACCACAGATCTCACTGAGGAATATGTTCGGTTAAACCTCTCGGAGTTCTCACTATAAATCTTTCATGGCATCCCAGATTACTTCCCGGCAACGTGCCGAAACACTCGTCGAGGCACTCCCCTACCTGCAGAAATTTCGCGATAGTATCTTCCTGATCAAATACGGGGGAAGCACCATGGAGGCGGAAGAGCAGGTGGAGCGCTTCCTGATCGATGTCGCCTTTCTGGATGCTGTCGGCATCCGTGTCGTGCTGGTCCACGGAGGTGGCAAGGCGATCAATGTCCGTATGAAGGAGCAGGGGCTTACTCCTCAGTTCATCAATGGCCTCCGTGTCACTGATGCCCCCACAGTGGAGATTGTACGCTCCGTGCTCGATGACGAGGTGAATCCCGGTATCGTAAATCAGCTGGAGGCTCTCGGGGTGAAGGCTGTCGGGATATCGGGTCGGAAGGTATTTATCGCCAGTAAACTCCCTCCTTTCACCGGGCCTGATAACAAAGAGGTCGACTTGGGATTCGTGGGAGAGGCCGAGGAGGTCAATCCTGTTGCTGTCTTAGCGGCGCTTGCGACTGGCGCTGTGCCTGTCATTTCACCACTCGGTGCCCTGCCAAGCAGCGAGTCGATCAACATCAATGCCGATGTCTCCGCTGCTGCCCTAGCCGCTGCTCTTCCGGCCACCAAGCTTATCTTCCTGAGCGATGTCCCCGGGCTTATGCTTGATCCTAAAGATGACTCCTCCCTCATCCATAGCCTCACCGCATCCCAAACCGAGGAACTAATCGACCGCGGTGTGATTGCCGGAGGGATGATTCCCAAGGTGCGCTCCGCCACCAAGGCCCTGAAAAGCGGCCTGGGAAAGGTCCATCTGCTCGGGGCAGGAGTACCGCATGCCGTGCTTCTCGAAGCGTTTTCGGAAGAGGGTATAGGCACGGAAATTACCCCGTAGCGGAAAGATCGGGATTTTTGCGCTATGCGGCGCCTAAATTCAAAACAGAATCCTAGACATCCAAGTTGCGCACGTTCAGGGCATTATCTTCAATGAAAATCCTGCGAGGTTCGACCACGTCACCCATGAGAATGTCGAACATGCGTCCGGCCTCGATGGCATTGTCATCGTTGAGTTCTACCTTGAGGAATCGGCGGCGCTCGGGATTCATGGCGGTCTCGTAGAGTTCCTTGGCATTCATTTCTCCAAGACCTTTGAATCGTTTGACCTGGACGCCACGGCGACCGACTTCCTTTACCATTTCGAGGATGCGGGGAATCGCAAAGATCTCGTGGGTCGTGTCACCGTCGATGAGATGGAAGAGCGGGGTCTTGCTGTCGGCGTAGTGCTCGATCTTGATCCCTTTCTTTGCGAGTTCCCCCATGAGTTTCTCGATGCTCTTGGATTGGTGGATCTCGACGAGGCGTGCACGGCGTCTTCGGGCATTCTTGTCAGCCTTGGTGACTTTTTCAATGGCCCCAGCGGAGGCATTCTCGAGGCTCTCACCTTCGGAGGGTTCGGCATCAAAGAGGTTGAGATCGATGTTCTTAGCAGTGAAATCACGGAGTTCCGACTCGTTGTGGAAGTACTCGACGCTCTCCTCATTGCCATTACGAATGACGACGAGGTAGGTGGGGAGGACTCCCTCGGACGAGCGAGCGTGGAGGTAGGCTTCGAATTCACCACCGAGACGACGGATCGCCTCGCTTGATTTCTCAAGCCGGTCAAGAAGTTCCAGGATCTCCTTGAAAGGGGCGGCGGCAATCTCCTTCTTGTCGGGAAGTGAGACAAGTTTCAGTTCCTCAGCTCCAAGAGAGATGAGGATGCGGTTAAGCTGGAGGTCATCGTCGACGTACTCTTCACGCTTCTTGCGCTTGATCTGATAGAGAGGCGGCTGGGCAATGAAGATGTGGCCGCGACGGATAAGTTGCGGCATCTGGTTGTAGAAGAAGGTCAGGAGTAGGGTCCTGATGTGAGAGCCGTCAACGTCGGCATCGGTCATGATGACAATCCGTCCATAGCGAAGCTTCTCAATATTGAAGGCGCCCTCCTGGTCGCCATCTCCGATACCGGTGCCGATCGCCGTGATCATGGTCTGGATCTCGGTATTCTGGAGCACCTTGTCGAGACGGGCTTTCTGCACATTGATAAGCTTGCCTCGGATGGGAAGGATCGCCTGAAAGCGGCGGTCGCGCCCCTGCTTGGCACTGCCACCTGCTGAGTCACCCTCGACGATGTAGAGCTCGGTAAGCGAGGGATCACGCTCGGAACAGTCGGCGAGCTTGCCAGGGAGTCCGCCTCCGGTGAGGGCGCTCTTGCGGACGGTCTCGCGGGCCTTGCGGGCCGCCTCACGGGCGCGAGCTGCGGTGAGAGCCTTGTCGATGACCTTCTTGGCAACTGCGGGATTCTGGTCAAAGTGATCCATCAGCCCTTCGTATATGGAGGAGTTCACGACACCCTCGACCTCGGTATTGACCAACTTGACTTTGGTCTGGGACTCGAAGCGGGGGTGGGGGAGTTTGACGCTCAGGACGGCGGTGAGTCCCTCGCGCACGTCGTCGCCGGAGAGTGCAGGGTCCTTTTCCTTAAGGATATTGTTTGCCTTGGCATACTGGTTGATCGCGCGGGTGAGGGCGGTCCGCATGCCGGTGAGGTGGGTGCCTCCGTCGGGATTCGGAATGGAGTTGGCGAAGCAGAGAATTTGGTCGGTGTAGGAGTCGTTATACTGGAGAACAGCATCGACAAAGATCTCATCACGCTGACGGGAAATGACGATCGGCTTCGGGTGGAGGACCGTGCGGGTTTCGCCAAGTTGGCGTACGAACTCCTGAATGCCGTGTTTGTAGATAAAGGTCTCGTGGCGAGGATGATGCTCCTCATCGTCTCGTTCGTCGGTAAGGACGATCTCGATGCCGGGATTCAGGAAAGCTAACTCTCTAAGGCGTCCGGCGAGGCGCTCGAACTTGAAGGTGACGGTGATTGTGAAGATCTCGGGATCGGGCAGGAAGGTGACAAAGGTGCCGGTCTGCTTCTTGTTCTTGAGTTCACTGAGGACGGTGAGTGGTTGGGTTGTCTTGCCCTGTGCGAAGGCCATGAAGTGGACCTTTCCTTCACGCATGACTTCGACCTTGAACCAAGTGGAGAGGGCATTGACGCATTTCGCACCGACGCCGTGGAGACCGCCGGAGTACTTGTAGGCACCCTGGCCGAACTTACCGCCGGCGTGGAGATTGGTCAAAACGAGTTCGAGGGTGGGGATCTTGAACTTGGGATGGACCTCGACGGGAATGCCGCGGCCGTTGTCACGGATAGAGACGGAGCCATCGGAGTGGATCGACACCTCGACGCGGGTGCAATAACCGGCCAGATGCTCGTCGATGGAGTTATCGAGGACCTCGAAGACGCAGTGATGGAGTCCACGCTCATCCGGATCACCGATGTACATTCCAGGGCGCTTGCGGACAGCCTCAAGTCCCTCCAGCTTGTCGATCTGTGCGGCTCCGTACTCCTCACCACCGGCTGTGTCCTGCTTCTCAGGAATGTCGGAGTCGTCGAGGGGGATGATCGGTTCTGCGGGTTCTTTTTTAGCCATGGGAGAGTGTCTGAATGCCCGAGTAAAAGGGCGATTTTGTGGTTTAGATAAAGGGTAGGGAACAGAGAGGGGGGTGAGCAACGCTTTTTTGGGTGTCTTCAGGTCAAAACCGCAGGATATAGGGGGATAATCGTCAAGCTGACCACAAGATATGGGATATAATTCACACGGGTGAAGTGGATAAAAGGGAGGGGACGCGCAGGCAAAAATCAAAAAGTGAAGAATCAAAAAATGGTGTAAAACGGCTTTAGGATATTCGATTTCTGATTTCCTGATTTCCACATTCAAGATTTCAGCCTCAGATTAGAGCCATGAAGGAATATGATTTTGTGGTGATCGGTGGCGGGAGTGGTGGATATGCCGCAGCCCGAATGGCAACATCCCTAGGACTCTCTACGGCGGTGATCGAAGGGGGTGAAGAGGTGGGAGGGCTCTGCATTCTGCGAGGCTGTATGCCAAGCAAGACCTTGATCGAGTCGGCCAATCGTTATCGAACTCTCCGTCATGCCGGAGAGTTCGGCCTGAGCGCCGAGAAAATTGGCTTCGATGCTGCGGAGATTATCGCACGCAAGAGGCGACTGATTGCAGAATTTTCCGACTATAGAAAGGAGCAGTTGGAAAGCGGCCATTTCGACTTCACTCGCGGCAAGGCCGAATTCCTCGATCCTCACACCCTGCGTGTCTCCTTGATGGATGGTGGAGAGCAGGTGGTCTCTTTGCGAAGCGGCTGCATCGCCACCGGCTCCGTCATCAATCGACCGCAGATTCCCGGTATCGAGTGCTGCCTCATCAGTGACGATCTGCTGGAGATGACAAAGATCCCTGCCTCGGCAGTCGTGCTCGGGGGCGGACCCGTGGCGCTCGAAATGGCTCACTATCTGGAGTCACTTGGCACGAAGGTGACAATCCTCCAGCGTAACACGCAGCTTCTGACCGGTAGTGACCGTGATGTGGCCGATGCCCTGGCGCAGGCCTTCCTCAAAAGGGGCATGGAGGTGCTCTGCGGTACTCGACTACTTCGGATCGAGCAGGCGGGAGAGGAGATGATCGTTCATTTTGAACATGGTGATGGGGATCATCAGGTGAAGGCCGGAATTGTTCTGAATGCTCTGGGACGTCGCCCCAATGTGGGCAGTCTAGGTCTTGAGAAGGCCGGTGTAGCACTTGAGGGCCCTGCTATTTGCACCGATCTTGAGCAACGCACCACGGCCAGGCATCTCTTTGCTGCCGGTGACTGCTGTGGCCCCTACGAGGTGGTCCACATTGCCATCACGCAGGGGGAGACGGCCGCCAAGAATGCCGCCGCCCTTCTCAAGGGCGGCTCCCCGGTGGTGATGGATTACCGTCTGAAGCTTTTCGCCGCCTTCACCGAGCCCCAGATGGCCTCATGTGGGATGACGGAGAAGGAGGCTAAGGAGTCAGGGCTCTCTGTGGTAACAGCCAGCTACCCCTTTGCCGATCATGGCAAATCCATTGTGAAGGGAGAGACTGACGGGCTTGTGAAGCTAATCGCTGATGCTGCCGATGGACGCATCCTTGGTGGTGCAGTCGTTGGTCCTGAAGGCTCGGAACTCATTCACGAGATCGTTGTGGCCATGGCCTTCAACTCATCGGCAGGGCAACTAGCTCTCGTCCCCCACTACCATCCGACTCTCTGCGAGATCTGGACCTATCCTGCGGAAGAGATTGAGGAAAAGGTGAAAACTGGAAAGTAATCTCATCAATCTCACGCAAGCGGCCTGTGTTGCCTCCGTGCAAGACTCAGCAGCTTTTTTTAGTTGGCCTGTGGTTGGCGAGAGCCTGCCCCAGCTGCTATGGCAGAGGCAGAATAGGAATATTGACTGCCAAGGGCCTGGATCGCTCTTGATGCCTCCTCCATTTTGCCCTGCTGGGCCAGGAGACGTGCCTGGGAAAAAAGGGCAAAAGGTGCACCGTAAGACTGTGGAAAGCCAGCGGAAGCCTGCTGGTAGGTGTTCAGGGCCACTTCCGTTTTTCCGGCTATGCGTGCATTGGAGGCGCGACCAAGAAGAGCTGAAACAGCCAGGGAACTTTTAGGATAAGTCTCCGCGAATCTGGAATAGAGAGCATCTGATTCGTCCAGTTTCCCGGCATTCCGAAGGGAGGCCGCCAGCAGAAGCATGGCAGCTGCAGAAGCGGGGGTCTTTGGGTATTTTGATATGACCTCATTGAGGCCCGTGTCATTCGTGGCCGACGAGAGCAGGGTCTCGGAGGCTTCTTGTGATGACCTGTTGGAGATGATCACGCCGAATGTGATCAGGAGGATTACGATAAGAGCTCCGAGTCCGCCTAGAACGGATCCGCGATGATTGAACCAGAGTAACTCAACTGGAGAAGGAGGTGCGATCTCCTGATCGGCTTCAGGCGGGGTAAAGATGGAGGACATATGACGATAAAATTATGAAACATCAACTATCAAAGATGAAACGGAAAAAATGAAAATCCCTAAATCATCAGGCAATCAGGAACGAACAAGTCAGAGATATCAGAGGTTCCGCAGAAGCATTTTTTTCATACCTCTGCATTCATTCTTTTCTTCCTAGCCCCCCACCTGGGCGCGTGCTTCTTCGGCTAGGGCGGTGCTGAGGTAGCGTTCTCCTGTCGAGCAGGCGATGGTCACGATCAACTTGCCGGCATTCTCGGGTCTTTTGGCTAGCTCGATGGCAGCATGGACGTTCGCCCCCGAACTGATGCCTGCGAGGATCCCCTCTTCCTTGGCAAGACGCCGGGCCATCGCGAAGGCCTCGTCGTTGGTCACGGTGAGGACTTCGTCGACGATGTCGAGATGGAGGTTGCCGGGGACGAATCCTGCTCCGGTTCCCTGAATCTTATGCGGACCAGGCTTCACGGGTTCACCAGCCTTGGTCTGGGTGATGACGGGAGAGTCTTTAGGCTCCACGGCGACTGCCTGGAAGCTTGGCTTGCGTGCCTTCAAAGCCTCTGAGACGCCGGTAATGGTGCCTCCGGTGCCAACGGCTGAGACAAGAATATCCACCTTGCCGTCCGTATCTTCCCAGATCTCCTCTGCGGTGGTCTTGGAATGGATCGTGGGGTTGGCAGCGTTGTTGAACTGCTGGGGCATCCAAGAGTTAGGAGTTTCTTTCAGAATCTGCTCGGCGCGGGCAATCGCACCCTTCATTCCTTCCGATCCCGGGGTAAGCACCAACTGGGCTCCCAGCATGGCAAGCAGGGTTCGACGCTCGACACTCATCGTCTCGGGCATCGTGAGGATCAGCTTGTAGCCCTTGGCGGCCGCGACAAAAGCGAGGGCGATGCCGGTGTTGCCACTCGTTGGTTCCACGATGGTGGTTCCTTCCTTGAGGATTCCCTTGACCTCGGCGTCAGCGATCATAGCGGCGCCGATACGATCCTTCACGCTGCCAAGGGGATTGAAGAACTCGCATTTCACGGCGATTGTGGCCGGGAGGTCCTTGGTTATATGATTGAGGCGAACAAGGGGAGTGTGACCGATCGTGTCGATGATGGAGTTGTGTATGTGTCCCATGGGATTGGATTTGTTAGGGTGACGGTGTTTGAGAGTTGGAGTGGTGAATGACTACTATGTAGGTCGATTATTCATTCCAAGATTTATTCTCACAATAAAAGAGGAGCAGGTGAGGGGAACTCGTAATTTTTAAAAAAATGGTGCTCGAAGAGGGACTTGAACCCACACTCCTTTCGGAACCAGATCCTAAGTCTGGCGCGTCTGCCAATTTCGCCATTCGAGCTTCTCTAAGAAGATTGCTTAGTCTTGGCTCAGGTACAAGACGCAAAGAGGGACCTCTGCACAGTTCGTCTCCAAGATGACTTTTTCACAGATGTCCTGTTGCATCAGCTCCGAGGTAATACAAAATACATTTTGAAAACATTCAATATATATCTTGGCAAGATCATCCCGATTGGGATGTCCATCCCATGGCGCACAGGCTGTTGATGGAAGCAGCAGCTCCATAAAAACCCCTTTTCAAATAAATCTTGTTACTTGATTTTGCGCTTCCACGCATAATTCTTTGTCTTTTGTTCCGAAATCGTGCATACTGATGAAACTGTTACTGTCCTTTAGTAAGGTGGTGAAATTCACCTCAACCTGGTTGGATCGTTTGAGACTGCAAATGCCCAAACGAGAGACAGGGTTTGAAAGACTGGTCACGGGATTCTGTAAAGCGGTTCAAATGGGCCGCTCTAACAGGTGGAACGGGTTGATAGCTCAATGGTAGAGCAGTACCCTTTTAAGGTATTGGTTCTGGGTTCGAGTCCCAGTCAACCCACTCTTCTTTCAAATCATCGTGCAACGAGGCGCGGAGTGCTGTATCCAAGCAGTTCATGAAAATTGTTGTTGCCTACTCTGGGGGTCTGGATACCTCCGTCATTCTCAACTGGATCAAAGAAACCTATTCCGCAGAGGTGATCGCCTTCTGCGCGGACATCGGTCAGGAAGAAGAACTCAAGGGTCTGAAGCCGAAAGCGCTCCGCACGGGAGCGACCAAGTGCTATGTCGATGATCTTCAGGAGGAATTTGCGCGGGATTTTATTTTCCCTATGGTGCAGGCAGGCTCTCTCTACGAGGGAGAGTATTTCCTGGGAACGAGCATAGCCCGTCCCCTGATCGCCAAGCGCATGGTCGAGATTGCGATTGCCGAGGGTGCGGATGCGGTGGCGCATGGTGCTACAGGCAAGGGAAATGATCAGGTGCGCTTCGAACTTGCAGCAGCCGCACTCTCCCCCGATCTCGAGGTGATCGCCCCATGGCGCGAGGAGAGATTCCGCGCCGAATTCCCGGGTCGTGCCGAGATGATTGCTTACTGCCAGGACCACAAGGTGCCGATTGAGGCCAGTGCCAAGAAGCCTTACTCGATGGATCGTAATCTTCTTCACATCAGCTATGAGAGCGGAATCCTAGAGGATCCTTGGTTCGATGCTTTTGCACCCGAAAATAAGGGGATGTTCAAGCTCTCAGCGAGTCCCGAAGAGTCTCCTGATAAGGCGGAGATCGTCACGCTCGATTTCATCAAGGGAGACTGCGTGGCCGTGAATGGCAAGTCGCTCAATCCGCTGGCCGTCATGAAGACCCTCAACAAGATTGGCGGTCGTCATGGCGTGGGGCGTGTCGACATGGTGGAGAACCGCTTTGTCGGCATGAAGAGCCGCGGAGTCTACGAGACCCCCGGTGGCTCGATCCTGCACTTCGCCCATCGCCAGATGGAGTCCCTGACCATGGACCGTGAGGTGATGCACCTGCGCGATGGCCTGATCCCGAAATACAGCACGCTTGTTTACAACGGCTTCTGGTTTGCTCCCGAGCGTCTGGCTCTGCAGGCCCTGATCACGGAATCTCAAAAGAATGTGACAGGAACAGTCCGCCTGCGTCTCTACAAGGGAAACATCATGGCGGCCGGTCGCAAGAGCCCTGTCAGTCTCTATCGCCCTGATATAGCGACGATGGAAGCCGATCCGACCCAAGCCTACAATCAAGGTGACGCCACTGGCTTCATCCGCCTTAACGCACTGAGGCTAAAAGTGGCTGCCAAGGTTGCCACCGGCGTGAAGAAGAAGGCTAAGAAAACTTCTGTTAAGAAAAAGTGACAGGAGTTGCTTTGCGGGAGAATTCAGGAGATCTAAAATTTCTTATCGAATAAAGCCCCAGCGCTCGGAGAAGGGCCAGTAGACGAAATAGCCACGACCGATCACGTTCATCTCTGGCACAATGCCCCAGTAGCGGCTGTCGCTGGAGTTGTAGCTGTTATCACCCAGAGCGAAGAAGGCGTGTTCGGGGACAGTGAATGTCTCTTCAGGAGCCGTCAGGTATTGAGCGGCTGAGGGGTTAGAGTATCCGCGGTAGCCGTTCATGCAGCTCATGACACGTTGGAAGGGTGTTTGCGTGGCGATGGAACCGTTCAAGAAGATCTTAGGAGAGTCGATTCGTAGGGTATCTCTCGGGACGCCGGCGAGTCGTTTGATGTAGAACTGGGAGCCCAGGGCAGGGTCGATATTCATCTCGATGCGGCGTATTCCCGTGGTCTTGAAGACAAAGACATCGGACCGAGAGGGATTACGGAACTGGTAGGTCATGCGGTCGACAAAGACCTGGTCCCCAGCCTGCACATAGCCATGGACGATTGTTTCCCCTGCTTCATAAACCCTTCCAGGGCACACCCCGAAATCGCGTGCCACGACATCGCGTGGAGCAAAGATGGAAAATGTTCCCCGTGTGGTGACCACTTCAGTGAAGGTAAAGAAGTTGAGCTTGGTGTGCTCATTGAGCCCCAAGACCTCCTCTTTTGTTGTTGCCTTGATGTCGATGTGACTGCGTCCAAGACGGATAAAATCCAAGGCCCGATTGATCGGCCCCGGCAGGGGATCTGCCGAAGGATGTCCCATCATCCCGTAAAGAGTCGGCTGCATCGATCCAGTAGGGATCTTAAATGGCTTGAGAAAGTAGGCTTGGAATCCAACAGCCAGGGCTATGGCGACCACGATGGCCTCGATGTTCTCTGCCCAGACGGGGTGAGCTCTAGCGGGAATAAGGGAGGCAAAGTCGGCTTCCAGAACGCGGGTTATTTGATCGATTTCCTGTTCCTTCTTGCCGCTGATGGCACGATTCAGTGAAGAGATGAGTTCCTGAAGACGGGAAATCTGTCCTTCTTTTAGCAGGTCACGATTGTGGTGAAGGGTCTTGGAGGCCCCCTCCGAGAGGATTTGAGCTTCCTTGATGAATCGGGGGGTGAAGAATCCCATAGCTAGTAAAGTAAGAGTTGAGAGCGAAGCAGGATCACTCTCGCTTGGCAATCCCCGCCCGTCTTCCTACCGCTACTTTCAGATTTGCCTATTTCCCTCTTTCCGAGTCGGCGGCTTTTTGGTTTCCTACTATCCTTAATGGACAAGCATGCTGCACCTTCCAACGGATCCCGCCAGGCCGACCAGATCCCTACGGACCTTCTTACCAAGATCGATGAGGCGGTAACTCACTACCCCGTCTCCAAGAGGAGCGCCTCTCTTCCGCTGCTCCATCTCTGGCAGAACCATTTCGGATTCGTTGATGACAGCGGTATAAATTGGATCGCGAATCGTCTTGAGCTTCAGCCGATCAACATTCTGGAACTTGTGACGTTCTACCCGTGGTTCCGTCAGCAGGCAGCTGGTAAAGTATGTATCCGCGTTTGCCGCACGCTCCCCTGCGCTCTGGCTGGAAGCTACGAAGTCCGGGATGCTTTCTGTAAAGCAGCGGGGATCGATCCGAATGCACCGCCTCATGGACACTCACCTCCTGTCAGCGCGGATGGAAAATTCAGTGTCGAGTTCGTGGAGTGCCTCGCGAGCTGCGGTTCGGCTCCTGTGGCCCTAGTCAACGATGATCTTCTCGAGGACATTACCCCGGAAGGCACCGCCGTTATACTGAGCCAGTACAACTAATCGATTCCACTAGATTCCACTAGGTACCAACAAGACCCACGACCATGAAATCACTTCTCCTCCCGCCACATCCGAAGGAGCGCCGCATCGTTTTCAAGAATGCCTGGACTCAGGGCTACACGCCCGACATCGATTGCTACGTGAAGAACGGAGGCTACGCAGAACTCAAAAAAGCTCTCAGCATGAAGCCGGAAGAGATCATTGATGAGGTCAAGAAAGCCAATCTTCGTGGTCGCGGTGGTGCAGGGTTTCCCTGTGGTGTGAAGTGGGGTTTTATTCGTCGTGACGACGGTAAGCCTCATTACATCACCTGCAATGGTGATGAGTCGGAGCCCGGCACCTTCAAGGATCGGTATATTCTGCATAACGACCCTCACCAGTTGATTGAGGGAATGGCGATCGCCGCCTTCGCACTGAACGTAAACCTTGCCTATATCTACATCCGTTGCGAATTTCCAAAGGCAGCTGCCATCGTCGCTAAGGCGATCGAAGAGGCGAAGGCCAAGGGATTTCTTGGAAAGAATATCTGTGGAAGCGGCTTTGATGTGGACATTTATGTCCATCAGGGGGCCGGCGCCTATATCTGCGGTGAGGAGACTAGTCTGATCGAGTCTCTGGAGGGTAAGCGTCCTTATCCCCGCATCAAACCTCCCTATTTTCCGGCCGTGCTCGGTCTCTACATGTCTCCGACAATCGTGAACAATGTGGAAACCTTCTGCCATGTGAAGCAGATCTTCAAGATCGGCAGCGATGAGTATGCCAAGATGGGGACTCCCGGCGACGGTGGCACCCGTGTGATGTGTGTCTCGGGTGATGTCATGCGCCCAGGTCCCTACGAGATTCCTGCGGGTGGAGTGACGCTTGGTGAACTCATCAATGATGTCTGCGGCGGAATGAAACCTGGTCGCAAGCTCAAGGCGATCATTCCCGGCGGTAGTTCCTCCAAGATCCTGCGAGCTGGTGAAACCTTCAAGATGAAGGTCAAGGGACCGGATGGCGAAATGATTGAGAAGGAAGTTCCCCTGCTCGACCTTGTGATGGATTCGTCCACTCTCGCCGCGGCCGGGAGTATGATGGGAAGCGGAGGAGTGATCGTCATGGATGACTCGCGTAACATGCTCTGGGCCCTGAACAACCTGAATACATTTTATGCCCATGAAAGTTGTGGGCAGTGCACTCCATGTCGTGAGGGTGTGCTCTGGATCGACAAGATGACCACCCGCATGGTGAATGGGGAGGGAATCGCACAGGATCCTGCGACACTCAAGAACGTGGCCGATAACATTGCCGGACGCACGGTCTGTGCCTTCGGTGAGGCGGCCTCCTGGCCAGTTCAGAGTTTCCTCGAGAAGTTTCCCGAGGAGTTCCAGGTCGCCTCTAACTAGGTTCTCCTGAATGGAATATCGTGCCGCTCTCCTAGTGGCTGGTGCGACTGGGTTCCTCGGCATTGCTCTTGGGGCTTTCGGAGCTCATGGACTGAAGGTTTTGCTTGAGTTACACCATGCACGGGAGATCTGGAATACAGCGGTGCTCTATCATCTGGTCCATGCTCCTGTCCTTCTTTGGTTAGCACGGGCACAGACGTTTTGCTTGGCATCACTTTTCTGCTTTGGCATCGGAATCCTGCTTTTCTCCGGAAGTCTCTATCTCCTTGCGATTACCGGGATCACCTGGCTCGGAGCCATCACCCCCATCGGGGGATTTCTGTTGATGGCGGGTTGGGCCTTGATCACATGGAGTGGCTTGTGCCACGAAGCCTGAGTTGCTGATGATTGCTACCACCGAAAGTTTCGTTGTCCCTACACCAGGAAAGGGGACTTATGAGATCACGGATGAGATTTCTGAACTGCTAACCCGAAGTGGGATCATGACGGGACTGGCCACGGTCTTTGTCCAACACACCAGCGCGAGTCTGGTGATCTATGAGAATGCGGATCCGACAGCGCGCACGGATCTTCACCGTTTCTTTGAGGATCTTGTCCCAGAGGATCATCCCAACCTCATTCACACTGCCGAGGGACCGGATGATTCCACAAGTCACCTCCGCATGGCGCTGACCCGGACAAGTGAATCAATTCCTATCGCTCATGGTCGTCTTCAGCTCGGCACGTGGCAGGGGATTTATCTGTTTGAACATCGCAGGGCTCCACATAGAAGGATCGTTGTGGTGACTCTCCTTGGAGCCTAAAGTTAGCTTTGAATCTCTTTGTGGAATCGTTTTCGACGTCTGTTCTGGATGACGCCAATTCCAAGATTTCTAAGACTACCACGTCTCGATACCAAGTGTCCTATTCCCCTTAGTAGATCCCTTTCATCCCCTTGGCTGGTCCGGCCGTTACCTCGCATCCGTTACGGATTCCTGTGAATTCTTACCTAAAGACCAGTCTGCAGATCGCCAGCGATGCGGCGACTCCCGCTGCGTCGGCCAGTAGACCAGCAGCCAGGGCATGACGCCCCTTGCGGATTGCCACGGAGCCGAAGTAGACGGCTAACACGTAAAGGGTGGTCTCAGTACCTCCGAGGATCGTCCCGGCAAGATGGGCTGAATAGCTGTCCGGTCCGCAGGCTTTGATGATCTCTGCAAAGAGACCCGTGGCGGCGCTTCCACTCAGAGGGCGAACGAGCACTAGCGGCAGAACCTGAGGAGGCAGGCCGATCAAATCGAGAAGGGGGGATAGTAAATGGGTGAGAATATCGATTCCTCCCGCCGCCCGAAAGATCCCAACGGCGACAAGGATCGCCACAAGGTAGGGGAAGATGCGCAGGGCGACTTGAATACCCTCCTTGGCCCCTTCGATGAACTCTTCGTAAACGGCCACGCCACGAAGCGCTGCATAAAGGGGGAAGAAACCGATCAAGAAGGGGATAGCAACCAAAGAGATGCTTTGGATCAGGGCAATCGGCAAGGAGGCCTGAGGCTGCCCGGATAGAGTCAGGCGAGCGATGGTGAGGGCAAAAAGAACGACGTAGCCCCCCAGGAGGGTTTTCTTCCAAAGCGGAAATTCCTTGAAAGGTTCCACTGGAGATAGAGTGAATGACTCACTGGTTTTACCCGACATAACAGAAGGCATCGGAGGTAGGGAAAACATGGGTAGTCGTTGCAGCAGTTTCACCGAGATGACGCCTGTGACAAACGAGCAAGTCGTGGCGACCAAAGCAGTCCCAATGATGGCGGTCGGGTGGATTGCTCCTGCTGCAGCAAGGATCCCGACGGCAGTCGCAGGGATGAGTTGGACGGAACTCGTATTGATTGCCAAGAAAGTACACATGGAATTGGTAGCTGTTCCCGGGCGGGGGTTCAGTGATTCGAGTCCCTGCATGGCACGCAGACCGAGGGGGGTGGCTGCATTGCCGAGTCCGAGCATGTTGGCGGCGATATTCATCACCATGGCTCCCATGGCAGGATGATCCGCAGGGACCTCGGGGAAGAGTCGAGTAAGCAGAGGTTTAAGAAATGTCGAGAGGCGCTCCACGGCACCCGATTTCTCTGCAAGCCTCATGATTCCCAACCAGAGTGCCATGACGGCTCCGAGGGGGATTGCGATGGTCATCAGTGAGGCCTTCGCCGCATCAAACGTGGCCGCGGTCACTGCCTCGGTCTTGCCGGTCAAGACACCCAAGACTATTCCGCAGAGAATCAGGCCAAGCCAGAGGTAATTCAGCATCGCCTTTTATTAAAGGGTAACCTCCCCGGCATGGGGAATAAAATTGAGATCATGGCTTCATCTTTAACGATGACGGACTATCACGGATCCGCTTAAATTGTCCGAATTATGTCTGTCTGCTCTGATCGCTGGATTCGCCAAAAGTCGCTGGAACACGGGATGATCGAACCGTTCATCGACGGTCAGATTCGATCCTCTGAGGAGGGGGGGCGTGTCATCAGCTATGGTCTCTCCAGCTACGGGTATGACCTTCGAGTGGCCGATGAATTCAAGGTCTTCACCAATGTCTTCAGCGCCATGGTCGATCCGAAGGAATTTGATGAGAAATCGTTTGTCGATGTGAAGACCGATGTCTGCGTGGTCCCGCCAAATTCCTTCGCTCTTGCGCGCAGCGTGGAATACTTCCGCATTCCCCGTGAGGTCCTGACGATTTGTGTGGGCAAGTCCACCTATGCCCGATGCGGTATCATTGTGAACGTTACTCCCTTCGAACCTGAATGGGAGGGACATGTGACCTTGGAGATCTCCAACACGACCCCGTTGCCGGCCAAAATCTATGCCAATGAGGGTCTTGCCCAGGTTGTCTTCTTCGAGGCCAAGGAATCGTGCGAGACCAGCTATGCCGACCGTGCTGGCAAGTACATGAAGCAACGCGGTATCACGGTGCCCAGGATGTAGGCCGGAAGGATGAAGTCAAAGGGATGAATGATGAAAAAGGTGAGGCTGTTTGTGGCCTCTCCGGAATTTTTGGTCGAGGTTCATACTTCATAATTCAACCTTCATCCTTTTCTTCCTCGCTCATCTTCTTGAAGACTTCGGACATGTCTTCCACTTCGTTCCAGACTTGGCCGGTGGCATAAATCGGAGCCTTCTGCTGAGCGGCCATTGCCAGGCAGTCACTTGGGCGAGCATCCAGTTCCAGTACCTTGCGCTGCTGGAGTTCATTCTCGGCGGTCACAATCATGCGTCCATAGTAGGTGGCGCCTTTGAGATCATTGATGATCACGCGTTCCACTTTCGCTCCAAAGCCTGCAAGCATCATGCCCATCAAATCGTGAGTGAGGGGTCGTTCATTTTTCGTTTCCCTTACCATCATGCTTATGGCATTGCCGACCAAGGGATCGACATAAATGACGAATACCTTCCTATCATTGCCTAAAAACACAGCGCTACCACTGGTCGTGGGAATGACGGCTTTTATCTCTATCTGAACGACTTCTTTAGGGCTAATTTGGCTCATGGTTTCACTATGTTCGATAAGGTGAGGTTACGCATCCAAGCAATGATGCTTAGTGATCGCCCGTCTTTCCGGGTGAAAAAACGGGATGGACGATCCCTCTGCGTTTGTATTCCGCTGAAACAATCAAATAATGGTCTGCCCAGGAAGCGAGTCGTTGCTGCTCCTCAGCACTCAGGGCACGGATGATTCTGGCAGGCGATCCTACCACCATGGATCCGGGCGGAATGACGGTGTTCATAAGCACTGTGGCATGGGCTCCAATGAGGCATCGTTCGCCAATAGCGGCGCCGTCCAGGATGATCGCTCCCATGCCTATGAGCGACTCATCACCAATCGTGCAGGCATGGACGATTGCGCCATGCCCGATGGTGACTCTGCGCCCCACCAAGACGCCTTGGCCCGTTGCGACATGGATCACAGCATTGTCCTGCACGTTACTCTCCTCGCCGATCTCGATCGTTGCGATGTCACCGCGGAGCGAGGCGGAGGGCCAGACGCTGGCCCGAGCGCCTAACCGCACCGCTCCTGAAAGAAATGCACCGGGTGCCACATAGGCGTCGGAGTGAACAAAGGGTCTGCGGTCCATGTGCTCGCGTACTATCTGTTTGAAATAGTCAAGATGTTCCGGATGGGAAAGATCTGCTTTAGGGTCGTCTGTGGGATAAGTGTTCATAAGGTTTTTTAACATTTTCTCACAATGGGAGTTGACAGCAAGAGAGGGTTTTTTTTGGATCAGTCTTGTTACACGACACAACCAACTGAATAACCAACCCACCAATCCATGAGCAGCAAAATCCACCTCGTTGAATCCGTCCAGAAGGCCCTTGGCAAAGACACATCCAAGGCTCACGCCGAAAAGGTCGTTGCTTCCGTCATCGACAGCATCAAGGTCCTCGTCAAGAAGCACAAGAGCCTCCAGTTGATCGGTTTTGGTACTTTCAAGGTTGTCAATCGTAAGGCCCGTAAGGGAATCAACCCTAAGACCGGTAAGGCTATCCAGATCAAGGCTTCCAAGAGCGTTCGCCTCACCCCAGGAAAAGCTTTCAAGCAGTCTCTCTAAGTTTTTTAAGAGTTCCCCCCCCGCCCGAGAAAACCCGTATGCCAATTGGCATACGGGTTTTCTCATTTCTCTGGTGAATCGATTCTGTTAATCTCTCTACTCCATGAAATCACCACTCGTTGTCTCAGTTACCGGAGCCGCCGGACAAATCGGCTACTCACTTCTCCCCCGCATCGCTTCAGGGCAGGTCTTTGGTTATGACCAACCGGTTGCTCTGCGCCTGATCGAGATCGAACCCGGCATGAAGGCCCTTGCAGGCGTCGTCATGGAACTCAACGACTGCGCATTCCCTCTCCTTGAGTCGATCGAGGCAACTTCCGATCTGGATCATGGCTTCAAGGGGACAAACTGGGCGCTTCTTGTCGGGAGTGTTCCTCGCAAGGCTGGTATGGAGCGTAAGGATCTCCTTGGTATCAACGGCAAGATCTTCGTTGGTCAGGGGCAGGCTATCGAGCGCAACGCTGCTCCCGATATCCGCGTTCTCGTTGTCGGGAATCCTTGCAACACGAACTGCCTGATTGCGATGAGGAATGCACCCTCCATTCCCGAGAATCGCTGGCACGCCATGACCCGGCTGGATGAGAATCGTGCGAAGAGTGCCTTGGCCCACAGGACTGGCGTTCATTCCCGTGATGTCACCAGGCTCGCCATCTGGGGCAATCATTCCAGCACTCTCTATCCTGATTTTGAAAATGCTCTTATTCGAGGAACCCCTGTCAGCCAGCATATTCATGATCGTGCCTGGCTCGAGGGTGATTTCATTAAGGATGTCCAGCAGCGAGGAGCCGCCATCATAGCCGCCCGTGGCCTCTCCTCTGCAAAATCCGCAGCTCATGCAGCCATCGAGACTGTTCAAACCATACGTGCCGTTACGCCTGCTGACGACTGGCACAGCGTCGCCATCCCCTCGGATGGATCTTATGGTGTAGAAAAAGGACTCATCTGCTCCTTCCCAACGCGTTCTGATGCAACCACTGCTTCGATCGTCCAGGGAGTCGATCTCGGGGAGTTTGGTAGGGTCAAATTCCAGCTTTCGCTCAATGAACTGCTGGAGGAGAAGTCCATGGTATCTGACCTTCTGCCAAAATGAGCAGCCACGAGATTCCCATTGCCGATCCGCTCACTCATCGCTCGGAGACCGATAGCATGGGGGCGGTTCCCGTCCCTCGCGACAGGTACTATGGTGCCCAGACTGCCCGTTCCCTGATCCACTTCGATATCGGCAATGACATCAAGCCACCCGAGCTGATCAAGGCCTTGGGACAGCTCAAGAAAGCCTGCGCTCTTGCGAACAGAGATCTCGGCAAGCTTAGCGCGGAAAAGTGCGAACTCATCACCCAAGCCGCAGACGAGGTGATCGACGGCAAGCTCAATGATCACTTTCCCTTGCGGATCTGGCAGACTGGTAGTGGTACTCAGAGCAATATGAACGCTAATGAGGTGATTTCCAACCGTGCTATCGAGATGGCTGGTGGCGAGATGGGGTCGAAGAAGCCGATTCACCCCAACGACGATGTGAACATGTCGCAGTCTTCAAACGATACTTTTCCCACGGCAATGAATATCGCTGCCGTCACGGTGGTCAGGGAGCGTCTGCTGCAAGCGGTGACAACACTGCGCGGAGCCCTTCATATCAAAGCGGTGGAGTTTGCGGATATTATCAAGATCGGGCGTACGCATCTCCAGGATGCGACTCCGATCACTTTGGGTCAGGAGTTCTCCGGTTACGTCGCCATGCTCGATGCCGACCTGGTTCGTCTTGCCGAGAGCCTTCCCGGCCTTCAGTCCTTGGCCATAGGCGGCACCGCAGTGGGTACTGGGCTGAACTCCCATCCGAAGTTCGGAAAGACCGCTGCTGCACACATTTCCACGATCACAGGTTATCCCTTTGTCTCAGCCGAAAACAAATTCATGGCCCTCTCTTCCCATGGAGAATTTGTCTTTGCAAGCGGTGCCCTCAAGTCGCTAGCCACCTCGCTCATGAAGATCGCAAACGACATTCGATGGCTGGCTTCGGGTCCCCGATGTGGTCTTGGAGAACTCTCGCTTCCCGAGAATGAACCGGGTTCCTCGATCATGCCGGGTAAAGTAAACCCTACCCAGTGTGAGGCCGTCACCATGGTAGCCGTTCAAGTTATGGGTAACGACGCAGCGATAGGCATTGCCGCTTCCCAGGGAAACTTTGAACTGAATGTCTTCAAGCCGGTGATCATTCACAACTTCCTTCATTCAGTACGACTTCTTTCCGATGCCTGCTTATCATTCACGGAACACTGCGTCATGGGGATTGAGGCAAATCGCGAAGTGATTGCTGGATATGTCCAGAGCTCTCTGATGCTGGTCACTGCGCTGAATCCCCACATTGGCTATGACAAGGCGGCCCAGATCGCCAAGAAGGCGCATCATGAAAAGTCCAGTTTGAAGCAGGCTGCCATGGCTTTGGGTTATTTGACTAACGAGCAATTCGATGAATGGGTTATTCCTAAGGAAATGACCCACCCTTAAGAAAATAAGGCACCGCTTAGGAAACTCAGTTAATCCGTCACGAAATCACGACGGACTGATTATCTTCCAATGGCAAGCTTCGTCATCAGATCGGTCGTCAATGATTCGAGTTCTATCGAGACCACTTCGACGCGGCGGGTGAAGTAGTTATAGGCAACCAGATTGGGAACAGCGACACCAAGGCCAACAATCGTACAATTCAGAGCCTCGGAGATACCATTGGCTACCAGTTGAGGATCACCACTCGCGCCGATATTACCAAAAATACCGACAAGGCCCGAGAGGGTTCCGAGCAATCCCAGTAGGGGAGAGATGCCGGTTGTGATCTCCAGGAAGACAAGACCCGATTCGAGCCGAGAGATTTCATGTCTTGCACGGGTCTGTACAGCGTCAAGGACCTCGGCGCGCGTCCAGTTCCTATGCTGAAGGACACTCAGGAACACCCGTGAAAGAGGGGAGGGCTCCCTGAGAAGGAATTTCTCAAGATTCTCGATCTGGGATCCGCCTTTGAATCCATCCAGAGCCCGAATCACATCTGGCGGCAGGGCACGATCCATCTTGATGATAAGTGCCCTTTGAAGAATCACGGCCAGAGAGAAAACCGAAAGGATGAGGAGTACGGCCATGAAGAAGCCGCCCTTCGCGAAGAACTGAACAAAACCGGGCATCGCGGCTAGGAAGGGGAGCAGGTACATGGAATAAATCTTAGTAAATAGTGAAGCTGTAGTCGATTTCCAAGACTCCGTTCTGGAGTGTTCTGGCAACGTCAGAAGGGATCGGCGGAAGCTTGGCATCCATGATTGAGCGAAGACAACAATCAGTCAAAGATTCATTCCCATTGCTGGAGACGACATGGAGTCCGCTGACCTTGCCGCTGGCCATGACCTTGAAGCAGACGTCCACTGTTCCAATGCTGAGAAGACCCATTCGCTCATCCACATAGTAGTACCATCTCGAGCCGATGGCATCGGAGACTCCTTTACGATAGCGACCCAGCGGTGTGGCCTCAGTGGCAGCGGAGGAGCGACCGCGATTGGAGATATTGCCGCGGATCACGGTTTGACGTGTTTCAGGCTGGTATCCCTTGGCGCTTCCTTGAGATCCCGGTACGGAAGCCTGACGGGGAGGGGATATGGGCGATGGATTGTTGGCTGTCTGTGTTTTTTGTTTAGAGCTTACTGACGGGGATTCGGGCGGTTCTAGAAGCTTGATATTGTTGGGAGGGGGAGGGGCGGTCGGTGTCGGTTGAGGATTGGGAGTCGTACTGGGTGTTGGCGCAGGGGTGGGAGACAGGGACGATTTTTGCTCTTCAGAGACTTTTCCAGCTGGTGTGGAGGGAGGTGATGGTGGCTGCGTGGGGGGCGGGTTGCCGGCTTGAGAGGCTGGTTTTTCACCCGGGGTATGTCGCTGGTTCTGAAGTTCCAACGCTGATTGCGGAATGCCTTGTTGGGAAGGAAGAGGCAAGTGTCCATCAGGAGGGAGTTCGCTGGCAGCTTTGCTGTTCTGATCGGATTGGAAGGGGGAATTCAGAGGTGCTTTTTCAGAGACTTCCTTTGCCTCGATAAACGGACGCTCTGTTTTGGAAGGAGGGGTTATCTCGAGTGTTACTTCGGGCGGTGGGTATTTTTGAATCTCTTTTTTCAGTAGATGTTTCGCGAAAAGAATGGCCAGGAACATGATCAGCACTCCGTGGATCAGGCAGGAGAGGACGACGAAGAAGGGAAAACCCTTCTTTCTGCGCCTTTGCTTTGAAAGCGACTGATCCGTTGCAGTCGTCATAAAGCGGCGGCCAGATATGGAGAGGAGGCTTTTTGAGGGCTTGTGGAAGTCACCCTCTTTGGATTCTTCCCATGACTCGCCTTGGTATCATGAGGAAGTTTCAGATTTCCCGTGCGTGCCTGATGGAAGAGGTATTGCTGAATGTACCCTGCGTAAGGTCCCATAACCTTTTCTCCATACTGCTCTAACTCAAGCGGAGTCAGTTTTTTTGCCCTGGAAGATCGGAAGGAGTTGAGAATTCTGCCGACCCAGACATCCACGGGAACAGCCTCCAGTCGGCCGTAGGAAAAGAGAAGAATACAGTTGGCCACTTTTCTTCCGATACCGGGAAGAGTGCAGAGAGCTTCGCGTGCTTCGCGAGTGCTCATGCCGACCAGTGCTTCCGGGGCGAATTTGCCCTCGGCGATCAGTCGGGCCGTTCCTAGAAGCCCCTTTGCACGAAAACCAAGGGAACAACGGCGTAACTCCGCTTCCGTTGTGGAGGCCAGGACAGATGGGTCCGGAAACGAAGGCACGGGGGAGTTCTCTAGCTTTTTTCCATAGGCATGCCTCAAGGCCATGCTCATCTGGCGGATATGGGCTACCTGCTTCATCGGTGAGAGAATGAAAGAGGCCAGGCATTCCCAATGTGGTTGCCTCATGATTCGCAGACCACGGCAGGCCAGTGATGCCTCGGAAGAGGCAGAATGAGAGGCGCAGGAACTACGGATCTCTTCAAGATCATGATCAAAGGCCAGATAATTTCTCAGGGATTCCGGATCAATACCCCGGTAATGAAGAGTCTCTCCTTCCTGTCGAAGAATCACCCCCTTCTCTCCAATAGTTCCCGCATATCCTCCTTCAAATTCCATCCAATGAAAGGTCTGACCACTCTCCAAGGTCATTCGAAGATCGAATTCAGGACATGTGAGACTCGCCTCTGATTGGTGCATTCGTTGACCCCGACTCATCGTGCAAAGTAGCTGAGATTCTCCAGTTCGATTGCAAGGTTGACATTGTTTACCGCAATCGTCTCGGGAAGATGAAGAACGACAGGAGAAAAATTCAGAATTGCCTGGATTCCAGCATTGGCAAGCTGTTCACCCACGCTCTGTGCGGACGATCCGGGAACACACAGGATGGCCATCCTTATTTCCTGCCGTTGGATCAGTCCTCGCATTGATCCCATTCCTCGGATGCCCAATCTACCCTCGCTTGGTTTTTGAGCTTTGAGATCAAAGGCCGCCACAATCTCGAACCCCTCGCGGGCGAATCCCTTATAGCTCAGAAGAGCCTGCCCCAGGTTTCCCACACCCACGAGGATGACGGGCTGAAGGCTTGCTCTCCCCAGGATCTCCTCAAGTCTGTTTCTCAGGATCACGACTTCGTAACCTGTGCCGCGTTTGCCAAGTGGACCGCAGTAGGCAAGATCCCTTCGGAGTTGAGCTGACTGGACACCGGCCACACTTGCCAGGGCGGCTGAGGAGACGACGCGCTCCCTTTTTGTTGCCATGAGACCGAGGCTCCGCAGATACAAGGAGAGGCGGTAAACGGTTTTTTTGGGAATGTCTGACGAGGCTCGAGTTGACTTTTCCAACGTCCCGGGACTTTTACTCATGAGGTAAGAGAGATTCCTTCGTGAATGGCCGGGTCGCCATAGAGGGTTGAGCTACTGGCCGAAGTCACAGAAATGTCGAAAATTTCCCCGTGAAAACGGCTTCCGCCTTCAAAGATGACGATCTTGTTGGTCCTGGTACGGCCGGAAAGTCGGGCTGGATCATTACGGCTGAGACCTTCGCAGAGAACTTCCTGCCGTGTGCCAATACAGGCTTCGAGTTTTCTTGAAGCCGAGGCATTCACCACGGAGAGGAGATCCTGGTTGCGCTGCTCTTTCTCCTCTTCGCTTAGCTGTTCCTCCATGAGTGCAGCAGGAGTGTCGCCGCGTTTCGAGTAACGGAAAATAAAGGCACCGTCGAATTCAAGCTCCTCGGCCAGATCCCGGGATGCTTTGTAATCACTTTCCGTCTCACCAGGGAAACCAACGATGATATCGGACGTGATGGCAATGCTGGGCCGGCTCGCGCGAAGGTCAGCGACGAGTTTGCGGTAGGATGCCGCCGTGTAAGGGCGGTGCATCGCCTTAAGGATGCGATCCGATCCGGATTGAAGCGGGAGGTGAACATGTTCCATGAGCTTCGGAAGTCGGCCGAAGCATTCCACAAGATCCTTGCGGAAACCCATAGGGTGAGGGGAGGTAAAGCGGATGCGATCGAGTCCGTCGACTTCATGAAGAGCCTCGATGAGTTGCACGAAGGGACTTTTGTCCCCGATCTTTGGAAACTCGTGACGACCGTAGAGGTTCACGATCTGGCCTAGTAGCGTGACCTCCCGAATCCCGCGCTCCACAAGGGTGCGTGCCTCATTCACAATCTGAGCGATCGGTCGGCCACGTTCCTCTCCCCGTGTTGTGGGGACAATGCAGAAGGTGCAGTGCATGTTGCAGCCCTGCATGATGGAAATGAAGGCCGTGGCCTCTTTCTTTTTTTCCGGCAGGTGGTCGCGTATGGAGTTCTGGGAGCCTTCCTCGGGAGAGATATCGATGATTGGTCGGATGGTGGAGCCGAGATCCCTGAGATCTTCCTCAAGGAACGCCTCCTCACGTTTTTGCAACGCCTCTTCCACATAATCCGCAACGCGGTGAAACTTCTGCGTACCGATCACGAGATCGACATGAGGGGAGTGCTTTTCAAGGTCTTCGCCCAGTCGTTGCGCCATGCATCCCATGTACCCCAAGACGAGTTTCGGTTTGTCCCTGCGGAGTTTCCTGAGCATCCCCATCTTGCCGATAGCCTTTTTTTCCGCCATCTCCCGAACGCTGCAGGTATTCAGAAGGATCACGTCCGCATCCCTCTCGTGTGGGACAAGTGTGTATCCGCGATCCTGCAGATCACGCGCCACTTGTTCGGAGTCGCGCTCGTTCATCTGGCATCCGTAAGTCTTGATGAAGACACTGGGCATGACTGAAATGGGTGATTCGTTAAATAGTTTAAAATAGTTAAATGAAGGGCGTTTAAGAGAGTATGGAGTAGGTATCTTCCCGTTCTAACTTTTCAACCTTTTTAACTATCTGAGAGAGGCGAGACCTCCGAGGGGATCTGAGGAGAAACCTGATGCTCTACGGATGATTCCTTCTTCTCTTCCTCAATGGTCTCCTTAGAGGGGATGTTTCTTTTCCGCGGGTCGATCCGATTGACTCCGATTCGCTGTCCACTTGCCTCCACGAGTTCGGCAACGCGTTTCTTTAAACGATACCCTCGTGTCCAGATAATAAACATTGCCACCGCGTACAGACCTATGGGGAAAAACATGGAATATCCGGTTGCTGCAAGATAGATCAGCAAGCTGATCATCAGGAAATTTGCCAAGAAGGTGGTCGCCACCATCCTGGTGGTAAGGCCGACCCGAGTCAGGCATTTCGGGCCTCCGTGGTATTCGGTAACGCTTCTCATCGTGACTCCCCACCAGAAACTTCCATAAATCTGGACGTCCCAGTCCTTCCAACCTGTGTCGGTTGAGTAGCTCCAGCCCTCGTTCTCCAAGGCCTCGATGACCGAAGTGATGAGAAGCTCTCGCCCCTTTCCCTCCTCATTCCATAAGACGATCTTCGAAAGTCCACGGATCTTGCTGGGTTTGAAGTCTTTCTCCTTGGCCGCAATGACGGATTCCGGCGTGCGTTTGAACTTGAGCCAGGTGAAGTATCGGGACCATCCCCTCACCAGAGGCTGCGAAAGGGCGAGAAATGCCACTAACAGACGTGCCCTGATCGTATCGAACCGGGGCTCCAACTTGGCATGAATCATGTAAGAAAGAGCGACGAGGAAGGTGCCGCCGAACATCAGGTAGGCAACGATTCGCAGGACGGGAAACGGAATGGCTAGAAGGAAGAGGAAGGCGGTAAGAGCTACCCATTCGATGCTGCTCAAGTAAGCTGCCAATTCCGACTGAGGGGTAGGGTAGATACACTGGAAGAGACCCTCACCGAAAACGCCATGATAGATCACGGGCTGGTTGATGAGCCAAGTGAAGCGCGGGGCTCCATAAACTTGTCCTTTCCACTTGGCAGTCCCTGTCGGGCCAAAGAAAACAAGGTGCTTAAAGCGAAGGAGGGATTCAGCCTCACCGTAACCTTCCTGCTGCTTCCGGAAAGCCTTTAGGGTAAAACGACGATAGTGCCACACGATGGCAGAAGGGCTGAAGGCGATGACCTCACCCTCCTGCTGAAGACGCCAGCAAAAGTCGACGTCGTCTCCTGCCTTCCGATATTCCGGATCGAAGCCCCCGATCTTTTCAAAAGCCCATCGGTAGAAGGCCATGTTGCAACCGGGAATATGTTCGGCGACGACATCCGTAAGAAGAACATGGCTGGGGCCTCCGGGAGCTGCGGCAACGCATGCCTGATGCCAATTCTGAGCTGGGGGCGATATATTAGGCCCTCCGACACCGGCATAGTTGCCCGAGAGGAGGGTTCCCACAAGATAGTAGAGCCAGTCAGGATCAGCCATGCAGTCACTATCGGTATAGGCGATGATCTCGCCTGTGGCCGCAGCCGCACCGACATTTCGCGCGACACTAAGACCATGATTTGTTTGGTAAATGGCATTGACCCAGGGGTGATGGGAAAGAATCTCCTTTGTGTGGTCCGTGGATCCGTCATCGACAACAACAACTTCGTAATCGGGATAGTCGATTTTTTTTAGGGATTTCAGGCATGCCTCCAAGGTCTGGCCGCCGTTATAGCTGCAGACGATCACCGAGACTTTGGGAACCCGCGGCAGAGGGGCGTGATGAGTGATGGGCTGACGATTATCAAAAAACTCTCTGACCTTAGAAAGTGCCTTTTTTGGAGTGCGGTCGCGTTTTACAAGACCGAAAGCCCAGTCCAGGATCTCCATGCCTCCGCGGTGCCACTCATCCGTCCAAGCATAAAGAATGGTTCCCGCAAGACCGCCCCTCACAACAGCATCGAGATGCCAGCCGATCATTTCTGCCTGTTCCTCTTCAGTATGACGGATTGTATCCATTCCGAACTCACCCATGATGAGCGGCTTGTCCTCGGCAAGATTCTGAAGGCGGGCAAGATATCGCTCAAAATCCTCCCTTCGGTGCAGGTAAACATTGAACGTTAGAAAGTCGACATTTTGGGGGAGCAGGTACTCCGTGGGAGGATAGCTCGCGTAGGAGTAAAGGACTCGCGGATCCTCATGACGGGCAATGTTGACCAGATGCTCCAGGAATTCGGTCACCCTCTTTGCTCCCAGCCAGCGGACCATCGATGATGGAATCTCGTTTCCTAGAAGGTAGCCGAAGATAGCATGATGACCCTTATGTTCACGCACCGCATCGAGAACGGCTTTCTCTACGGAGGATCTGACCTTGGAATCATTCAGAAACTCGACATGCTCCATCCAGGCAATGCTGAAGAGCACTCTCAGACCATTCTCCAGACAGAGATCCAGAAACCAACGCGGCGGATTGGTGTAGATACGGATCAGGTTGGCACCTGTTTGCCGGATGACTGCCAGATCACGGGCGACTTGCTCTTTCGCGCCAAACTGGAAACCCTCGGAATCTGGGGCAAAGGGGGCGTAGGTGACTCCTTTGACAAAGAATTTCTTTTCACCTTCAAAGAAGAACTTTGATCGGACAGTTACACGTTCAGTCACCGGGAGATGTTTATGGAGGGAGTGCTCCAAGTCGAGTCAGAAGAGATTTTCTCCCCCAGTCTTTATAAGCCAGACACAGGGGTGCCTTTGCGCTTCCCTAGAGTCCCTTGATGCCTCCGAGCAGAAGTTCGGCGTTGCTTTTGGTGGTTTCCATATTCAGGCAGAGGATCTGCATTGCTTCGGCGGCCGGTATTTCCATGAGTTGCTTCCTCAACTGAAGGATTCGCTCATATTCGTCCGGATGATAAAGAAGCTCCTCCCGACGAGTGCCAGACTTGGTGATGTGGATGGCCGGGAAGACGCGCTGTTCCATGATGGAGCGATCAAGGTAGATTTCCATATTTCCCGTCCCTTTGTATTCCTCAAAGATGAGGTCATCCATGCGGCTATGTGTTTCGACAAGCGCGGTGGCAAGAATGGTGAGACTGCCACCCTCCTCGACATTGCGCGCCGAGCCGAAGAACTTCTTGGGACGAGAGAGGGCCGCTGAGTCAACGCCTCCGCTCATGGTGCGGCCTTTTCCCTTGATATTGTTGTTATAGCCTCGCGAAAGGCGGGTGATGCTATCCACAAGGATCACCACATCCTTTTTCAATTCTACCAGCCGTTTGGAACGTTCCGAAACCATCTCAGAAACCTGCACATGGCGCGCGGTTGGTTCATCAAAGGTAGAGCTGAAAATGTCGCAGTCCAGTGCCTTTCGGAGATCAGTGACTTCCTCGGGACGCTCATCCACCAGCAGGAGCATGAGATGGACATCGGGATGATTGGCACGGATGGCAAGCGCCAGGCTCTTGAGCATCATGGTTTTTCCGACACGCGGGGGGGCCACGATCAATCCACGCTGCCCCATTCCAAGGGGTGCGATTAGATCAACGGCACGGGCAGTCGGATTATTTTTTCCCGTCTGCTCCAGATAGATCCTCCTGTTGGGGAACATAGCCGTAAGCTTGTCAAATTCTATCGGACTTTTCCATTCCTCCGCCACGATTCCTTCGATCTCCGTGAGTGTGTGGAGGGCGAGTTTACGCTCGGATTGCAGCATAACCGTTCCCTTGATTTTCAGACCAGGACGTAACCCGTACTGGCGCAGCAGGGGAATGGGGAGACTCAGATCGCAGGGAGTTGGTTGAAAATTAAATTGAGGCCAGCGGATCATCGGTGCCTCGGGAGCAAACTCTAGGATCCCCTCCGCCGTGAGCTTCCCACCCCTCTTCAGCTGATCCCTTGCCAGATCGAGTGTCAGATAATGCCTTGAGGATTCTCGGTGAAGGGGGAGATTTCTGGAGGATATCAGCTCTAGGAGACTCTGATGGCTTGAACCGAGGAGATTATCCATGTCCAAGGGAAGAGGGATCTCAACCGGAAGGACCTCCTTTGGGGAGGGTTGAGGAGGAGTGTCCGTTAAGGAAAGTTCCGAGTCGGCTTCATGAGAGATGGGGCCGGAATTCATAGGTTTTTCAAAAGCGGTAAGAGCTCCCGGATCTGGAGTTCGAGAGCGTGTTCCGAAGCATCATTCCAAATGAGATGATCGGCGAGGTTGATTTTCTCGTCCTGAGAAACTTGGTGTTTTAGCCAAGCCGATGTTTCTTGTTCAGAGAGTTGGCGCTTCTGGTGCAGGCGTTCCTTCCTGACAGAGTCAGAACAAGCAATAAGAATGGTCCTGTCGAAGAAACGATCCAGACCTTTCTCGTAAAGAAGAGGTATTTCCGCGATAAAAAAATTACCTTTTGTTCCCTTGGATTTGAGAGCAAGCGGTTTCCAAACTTTCTCGAGCCGGGGATGGAGAATCTCCTCGAGCAAGGTTTTGGCCGAATGATCAGAGGTAATGAGTTTGAAAAGGAGTTTCCTGTCGGGTCGCCCCATACTGTCTAAATAGATGTTTCCGAATTCCTTTCTGATAAGTTCATGAACCTGCTCATCATGATCCAAAAGGTTACGGTTTTCGATATCAGCATTGTAGATTACTGATGGTAGAAACTGCGTCAGAAAGGTGAGGGCCAGAGATTTGCCGCTGCCGATTGTTCCCGTGACCGCTATCGATGGCATCGAATATTATTCACTGGGCAAGCCGCACTTCCCTCAATTCGTGTAGTGATTATTTACCCCTGACTGCGGTCGAGGTCATGGATGGCTGGGGCAGTTCTTGAGGAAGGCCTAGTGGGGTGACGATCTCCTGCTCTTCAGTGTCACCGTGGCGTGGTTGGCCTTCGGCGTCCAGGATATGTGGGGTGACAAAGATCACGAGATTCTTCTTCAACTTCTGGTCGGCATCAGAGCGGAAGAGGCGACCTGCCATCGGAAGATCTCCCAGGAATGGCACCTTGTCTTGGACTTTTTGCACATCTTCACGGATGAGTCCCCCTAGGGCCACTGTCTGACCATCCCAGACTGTTACGAACGTATTGACTTCACGGATGCTGAAGACCGGCTGGTTGATAACGTTGGGTGTAAGTACTTGAGTGGTTGGAATTAAAGCAGGTACTACTTTATTAAAGAGGCCATCCGTATAGCCTACGCCATTAATAGGAGAGCCGTAATTAATATATCCATCGAAGTCGGTGACTTTGGGGTTTAACTCCAGGTCAATTGTGTAACCATCGGGACCAATCGTCGGCTTGGCCTCCAAGACAACGCCCAGATCCTGTTTCGTAAAATCTCTGGGAAAGGCGGGTGTGACTGTTGGTGGTGGGATCGTTAATGGGTCAAGTGTTACAAGACTTCCGCCACTATTTTGAGAATTTTGACTAAATTGTGGTGGGTCATACTGTCGAGGATAGATAAACTCATCGACGATTTTAACAGTGGCTTTGACCCCACTCTTTGTTGTGACTTTGGGAGCGGCCATTAAATCTACCCCTTTTTTCTGATTAAGGGCGTGAATGACCATCTGAAATTGAGGATCGGTAAAGACACCAGACACGCTGAAAACTCCTGGAGAAGGACCCGAAGTAACCCCAGCCTGGCGAGCGATGAGAGAGTTGATGGAATTTTGTGAGATAGCCTGATCTCCTGTTCGCAGATTCCCTACGGGATTCATTCCAGAGGAATTGAAGGGGTAATTCGCGCCAATCAAAGAGTTGCTTCCTCCGCCTCCACTTCCATAAGCACCCCCCCCGACGCTGAATGGGCCGAGCAACCAGTCGAATCCGAGTTCCTGAAGGTTATTCTGGTTGATTTCGAGAAATTTGGTTTGGATATCCACTTGGGAGGGAGCTACTCCCATTGCTGCATCCACGAGGGCATCGATCTGGTCAATATTATCGCGGGTATTACGGATAACGAGTTTACTTCCGGAAGGGAGGTAATTCGCGCTGGATCCTGCGGGAAAATCGACTCCCTGGGACACAAGATAGTCCTGTGCGTTGTAACGGCCCGCAACACGGGGGAGGTTTGCAGCACTTGGTGCATTGCCGGCTTGGGGAAGGGCGCTTCCCGAGTCAAGTGGCTTGGGTGGAATGAATGTCGGAGGAACCTGATATTCCTTAGTAATGAGGATATCCGTTGGTTCGGAAAGAGGAACGATCGAGACAGCATAGGGATCGATCTTGAGCTTCAGGTTGCAGAGTTTGCTGATATAGTCGAGTGCAACATAGAGCGGCACATGGGAGAGAGCCAGCGTGACGTGGGGCTCCGTCATTGTGACGGTAGCTGGATTTCCCGCACTTCCTACGGTGGCATTGCTAGAGCCAGTGGCTTGAGGGGGTACTCCTTGCGACTGCGATCCTAATTTCAGGAAAATATTCACACCCTTATGATTTGGATCCTGTTCAACGCTTTTCTGCTTGAGGTATTCGACCGCTTCACTGACTGGCGAGTCGCTAAGATCGATCTTGGGTATGATGATGGAGTTGAGTTTGGCCGTGATCTGATCCGTTCCCCGGATGTCCTGCTGGCGGCCTGCCGATTCGGTGGTGCGCCCTTGCTTAGACTTACGAGGTGGACGCTCCCATGATTTTTCAACCTGCCAGAGCATTCTGCTCCGCGTTTCATTATAGGCCGTGTCTGCGTACTTGATCGTGGTGTTATGGATTTCCTCCATTCCCTTTCGGGCGGCGATGTTGTAGGGATCAATCAGTAGGACGGCCTCGTATTGTTTGAGTGCGAGTTCATTACGGCCAGTTTTAGCAAGGTCGGAGGCCTGCCGGAGGAGCTTGACTACCTCCTCACGTTTGGCAGCTAAGGCAGGAGTGACTGTCTTATTAAAAAGACCGGGTTGTTCCAGATCAGAGAGGAATTTCACCGCGGCTTGGCAGTTGGGATTCATGGAGGGATCTAGGATGGATTTGGCGACGCTCTCTGCTGAGAGAGGGATTCCATTGGAATCGAGAATCCCGTTTTTTCTGGCGATGCTGTCGCTGAAGTCGCCGTTCTCGGCCAGCTCATGGGCAAAGGCTAGTGCTATGGTTGTATAATTAGCAAGGAGGCTGCTTCTCGTGGAAGTTGCGGAGGGCCCGGAAGGTGACTTGCTCATGGCTTCCACGGCAAGGGAATAGGCCTCTTTCAGGTTATGCTGAGAGTATTTCTGCATGGCGGAGGCCATCATCGATCGTGCCTGAATCAGGTATTCCTGACTCCGGACAATGGCACGTTCCTCATCTGCTGCGACGGATGGTTGCTGCGCCGTTAATTCCCAGGATGTGAGGTTGGCCGTGACGATCATTGCTGCGAATAGCGAACGGCGGAATGAGGAAACGAGGGATACCGGGGAAGAGGGTTTACGTCTGTGCATGACAATGGGAAGCAGCTTGTTCATCGGCTGGATTTGGAGGCTGTCGAGGGGTCACCCGGAATCGCCTCAGAGGCAATAGCCTTGGCATTGGGAGTTGATAGTTCTGTTCCGTTTTCCACGGATTTGATCAGGGGCTGGCCTGCTGGATCCAGTAGGCCAGCTGAGACAAAGATAAGGAGATTTCTCTTAATCCGCTGGTTATTCGAGCTGCGGAAGAGAGATCCCACCAGGGGAAGATCCCCAGCAATGGGGGTCTTGTCCTGAACCTTCTGGACATCCTCCCGCACCAGGCCGCCCAAGACAACGGTCTGTCCATCGTAGACTGTCACCTGGGTATCAACCTGACGCACGCTGAAGACGGGTTGATTAATGGTGTTTGCCGTAAGAAAAACAGATTGAGTGCCGAGAACTACCCGACCAACTTTTGAGTAAACTGTTGCAATGCTACTGATTGGGGTGCCGTAATTGATAAAACCTAGAAACTCCGTGATCTGAGGAGAGAGGCTGAGTTCAATGGTGTAGCCATCCGGTCCGACCGTTGGTTCCACTTCGAGTTGAACGCCACAATTGCGAGTCTCAAAGGAGGTCGGTGTGGCTGGATTGGCTGGTTGGATTTGCCCTGGCGTTGTGGCCTGAACTACAGTGGGGGGAGAGTAATCGCGTGGGTAGGGGAATTTTTGCGTGATATTGATTGTGGCCTTGCGCCCACTGGTAACCGTAACTTTGGGGGCGGAGACAAGATCCACTCCCTTCTGTTGATTGAGGGCTCGGAGCACAACTTGGAACTGAGGATTGGTGAAGATTCCCGCAAGGGCAAGAACTCCTGCTGCTGGTCCTGCGGGAGAGCCGAAGAGTAGTCCATCCAAAGCATTTGCAGTGACGGCGGCGGAACCTGTTCGGTTTCCGGACGTGACATTGCCAGCCGTGACATTGCCAGCTGGATCCACATTCATTGCCCCGGCAGGAAAGCCATTGGCAGGGTTAACAAAGGGATAGTTTCCACGATTGGCCTGACCCTGTTGATTGCCAACTGTACCACCCCCGGTATTGACTCCGCTACCACCGGGAAGTTGGTAGGCTCCCATCAGCCAATCAAAGCCGAGTTCTTCAAGATTATTCTGAGTGACTTCCAGAAAGCGGGCCTCGATCTCCACCTGACTTGGGGGGGTGGCAAGCGAGACCTCTACCAGAGAGTCGATCAGATCGAGGTTTGCCTGTGTGTTCTTGACAAGGAGTTTGCTACTAGAGGCGAGATACGTTGCGCTGGCTCCCAAGGGAAAGGTGACGCCTTGGGATTCCAGAAATTCCTTGGCTCCAGATTTTCCAACGGTACCGGATCCACCTGGGACTCCGGCCTGTGGAAGTGCTCCAGACGAAGAGCTGGAGCTTGGGGCGCTGGAAATGAACCCAGGAGGCACTTTGTATTCTTTTGAAATTAAAGTTTCTGTTGGTTCGGAAAGAGGAACGATTGCAACAGCATAAGGTTCAATCTTGACCTTGAGATTGGCAGCCGAGGCAATGTATTTCAGGGCCTCTCCCAAGGGGAGGTCGTTAAGGGAAAGGTTGAGCTTTGTTCCACCGTCAATAGCTTCCTTGGCAGGATCTAGTTTGAGAACGATATTTACCCCCTTCTTGGCAGGATCCGATTCGGTTGTGTCAAGGGTGCGGGATTTTTTCTGAAGTTTTTCCACAGCTTCACGTACTGTCTCATCAGTGAGGGAGAGTTGGGGGAGTCTGATCTCCTGAAGCTTGCGGCTGATCGCACTGGTCCCCTGCATGTCGATGGGGCTCTGCTCGACGATCGTCGTGGCGCCTGTATTAATTTTGGGTACGGGAAGTTCCCAGGCCCTTGCCACATCCGTAATCATCTGACTTCTACGCTCAGTGTAGGCTTTTTCGGCGTACTTGGCGCGCTGAGCATCGATTTTTTCCATTCCAAGGCGTGCAGATTTATTTTCAGGATCTAGATTGAGTACCATTTGATACTTGTTAAAGGCTGCATCGAAACGACCGGATGCGTAGAGGCCTTCTGCTTCGGTCATCAACTGCTCAACCTGAGCCACTTTGGAGACAAAGCCTGGGGTGATGGTCCTGTTGAAATGATTGGGATCATGCAGTGACTTCTGAAGTTCCAGCAGCGGGGCGTAGGATGAAGAGTAAGGCTTATCCGTGGCGGTTTTCACTACTAGTTCCGCATCATCATAGTAGCCTTCGCTCACTCGCTGAGTGGCCAATGCACAGGCGGCTTTGGAAAAAGTCTCAAGTGCCAGAGAGCGCGATCCCGCAGAGGACTCTCCACCGGAGGGCAATGCATCGACGGCGCTCTTGGAAAAAGCAAAAGCTGACTCGTAATCCTTGTCAGCCATGGCGGTGACGGCTTTTTGAGTCTGAGTTTGGGCCCAGTTGCTTCGTTCCTGAAGAATTCGGATTTCACGCTCCGACTGGCCGATTACTCCACTTTGCTGAGCAGATGCAGGCAAGGAGGAGGTGGCGATTCCTGCAAGGAGGCTGATAGTCAATAGGGCATGATCAGGGAAAAGTAATCGTAGCCAGGATATCTTCAAGGGCTGTGTCATTATCGTGCGAGGGAATTGGGGGTTGAAAGTTTTTTAAAGGGAAGGGGCTGCGCTAGGAGTAAGAATAGGAATAGGGGCGGGGGAAGAGCTTGGCTTAATCGTATAATTTTCACCATCCTTGTTGAGCCGGATTCCATCTTTTGAAAAGTCTACGAGCTTGTAAGTTTCCATATGTTTTTTGTCAAAGCTGCTTAGATTAAAGGTCTTACCCCTCTCCACCATGATCTCCTCAACCGGAGCGCCAGAAAGTTGGTAATGGAAGAAGACGCTTTCTACAAGTTCAATGGTTGTTTTCTTGTATTCTCTGGAAGTACTCTTCTTCACAAGGATGTGTTGCTCTCCCGTGAGAGTGTTTTCAAGGACTAGTTCACCGACATCATAATCTGTGTCGTTAATAGATTTCTTCTTGTCTTGATAGTCTATCAATTTTAAAAACGGCGCCCCTGGGATCGTTTCTCCCTTCATGACCGCGCGGGTGGAGGTGTCTGGACGATTCCCCTTTGCGGGATTAGGCAAGCTTTGGGCGGGACGAAGTTGATATTCAACGGTGACCTTGTTTGTGTCGGTGATTCCGTTGGAGTCGACGGCTGAATTTGTCTCGATGCCTACAAATTCCAGAATATAGCTACTCTTCCGGATATCACTTTCAGCATAGTTAAGCTTTGTGTACAGAGGTGGGAACTGGTCCGCGTTGTTCGGATCAGTTCCTGCAAGAAATTCCTCCCGCACAGTGAATCCTTTTTTCTTGGGATCACGGTCTAGAATATTGACGTCCGTGTAGTCAAGTTGGTGATCGATCAGCCACTTATTCGGAACGGGTGGATAGAGGGGTTCGTTACCTGCCATCGGATCAATGAGTTTTCCATCCCTAAGTATGTATGGTCTTGAGACCAGAGGCGACGAGCCATTGTCATTAGACTTCCACAGAACAGGGTTTTTCAGATGGGTGGCGGCCACCACGGCATTGGAGGAGGCTGTCAATGCGGTGTTTACTTCCTGTTTCGAGGTAGAATTGGATCCCTTCAGGGTTTCTTGGAGTCCAAGGGACTGCTGGAACAGATAAAGGGCGCAGGCAAGGGCGATCAACAAAGCGATTCCCAAAAGTATCAGATGGTAGTGACGAAGCAGCAGATTCTTCATGGTCCTGTTACTTGGCTTCTGTTTTGGGTTGAGCGCTTTTTATTGCGGAAGTGGCGGAAGAAGCAGGATTTGGAAATTCTAATCCGTTCAGTTTCAAGGAGACATTGAGAAGTTCCCTTCCAACAATGATTGGCAGTCTTTGGATTGGGGCGCTTCCGTCCGGCCCCGGGGCTACGACCGGAGGTTGCATGTCTCGCCTAGGTGGCTCAACTGAGGTGTTCTGCACGAGCAGCTGGTCCATGATCAGAAAATAGGGAGCCGTGGATATCGAGTTCACGATTTCACGGAAGGAACCCTGGTTGCATCGGAAGCTCACCTTGATGATGCATGGCGTCTCGTAGGGAAGGGATCCTTTCACGGGTGGGGTGGGGAGGTTTTTTTTGGCATCCTTTTTTGACCCCGTCTCTGGAACGAGGCGTGAGAACTCAGAAAGGATCAGACCCTTGTGACTTGTCAGCAGGTCGGCAAGCCAACTCAGAATAGTGAGTTGTTTGGCAAGGAGTTGGACATCATCTTGTGACGGCACCCTGTTTTCATATTCTTCAAGTCCGAGATAAAAACCCGGTGGGAGAGTTGCTCCAGTGGACGTAGCAAGCGACCTGATTCTGGTGACCTCGTTGCGCAGTGCATCCTGGAAGCGTTGTGGGCGATCCTGAGTCTTTGCTTGATCAATGTCGGCAAAGGTGGATATCTGAAACTTTTGCAGTTCCTTAAAGAGTGTATCCTGGGTGGACTGTTCGGAGTAAATCGTGGATTCGAGCTTGGCCAGGTTGGACTGACTCGGAAATGGTTTCTGCTGCGAGAGTTTAAGCAGTTGTGAGGCCTTGGCAGAATATTCTGCAGAAGCCTTCCCGTAGTCATCCCATGACTGATAGGACAGAAATCCGAGGATCAGTGAGCCAAGGATAAAGGGGGCCAATAGGCAAGCCGCCATCTTGTTTTCCATAAACCATTGCATGATCTTGTTCATCAGGTCAGGGAAGGGGGTTGATGGGATTGCGTAGGGGGATCCTGAGTGAGAAAGGATAAGCCCAGCTGTCTCCATTAGGACTTCCGCGTTGCGTGATGATCTTGGATTTTTCCTTCTCTTCGAAGGCAAAGATATCCGAGGACTGAAGTGCTGTGACAAAGTCATCGATTACCGCAGCCTGCCGGGGATTTTCAAGGTAGAGCCCTTTGACAAGGAGGGCTTTGATGGTTCTATCACTAATTTTGGCAGTAGCGCCTCTCTGGGGAAGATCTCCAGCAGGTTGGATTTCTGTGATCCAGAGATACCGTTCCGGAACCTTAGCGCTTAATTCGGCAAGAATCCCCGGATAGGCCTCCCTAAGGCTAACTAAGGAAAGTAAGGTATCGCTCGTCTGACGAATGGAGAGTTCTTTGGATGAGAGCGTCTGGATCTGGCTGGAGATCCTGGTGTCTTGTGCGATCTGTGAATCGATTATTGCCGTCGCCGCAAGAGTCAGCGAGGTTGATCGCAGGGCGAAGCCATACGAAGCACCTAGGGCTGCAAGGAAAAAGAAGACCGCTGCCGCCAAGTAGGGTAAGCGTTTGGCAAAAGCCTTTTTCTTGGATAGAGAAGGGGGGAGAAGGCTTATCTTTGTTCGGGGTGCAGATGTAAGTTCCAATGCTCCACCGATCAGTTCTCCTAGATTATTTGGATTTTCCTCAAGAAAGGATTGAGCCGATTCGGCGATTCCTATGCCTTCAATCGGATTGAAAAAAGAGGTCTGCTTCTGGAGTTTTTCGCTAAAAAATTCCGCAAGATAGGGAAGGGAGCCCATCCCCCCTGTGAGCAAAATCAATGTTGGTTCATTTCCTCCGAGATTTGAACGATAGTAGCTAAGGGAGCGACTGATGTCGGCCTGAGTCTTGAGTAGAGTCTGTCTTGCAATACGAGCGATATTGGCCTCGATGGGATCGCTTGGTTGCTCAAATCCTGCCCCAAGGGCAACGCTACCGCGTTCAATCTTCAGTTTTTCAGCCTCTTCAAGCTCTGCATGAATATCCTTGGCAATCGCGGAAGTGACAGCCAATCCCCCGGAAGGAATGCTTCGTGAGAAAAATGCTCCTTCCGCCGAGATGAGCATGTTGGATGTCCGAGATCCAATATCAAGCAGGAGGGTTGTTTCCAAAGACGATGCTAGCGAAGTATGGCGGAAAGCATCAAAGAGCGCTAAAGGCGCGACCAGCACGGAAGTGATATTGAGGCCGGCAGAAGTGACAGAATGACAAAGCGATTCGAGGAGATCCGTTTTGACGGCGACAAAAACAACATTCACTGCACCTGAGGGGGTGTTTCCCATCACGACATAATCCCAGACGACTTCTTCCAAGGGGAAAGGAATATTCTGTTGGGCTTCAAAACCAACAACAGCAGCGACTTGGCCTGAAGAACCTCCCGGAACTTCCAGAGGCACAACCCTTGTGAAAACCGTATGGGCCGGAAGTACGCAGATGACTTGCGAGCGATTGATCTTCCAAGCCTTGAGAATATCCTTAAGGGCGAGGCTTATCTGATCCGGGCGCGATGTATCGAGCGCCGGATCGATCATGAGTTCCCTCCGGGACGCACGTAGAAGCTTGAGCCCGCCGCTTTCAGTCAATGAAAACTCGGCAATCCTAAGGGATTGCATCCCGAGATCGAGGACCAAGGTTTTTTTTGGCGATGCCATGGGGGAAAAACTGAAGTATCGCGGTTCGCTAAAAAACGTTATTGCTTTTTAACTGCCTCGTAATAGTCGGAATTAAGCGATGCAAATGGAGTGTCGTTTTTAATGAGAAGATAGCCGCCCGTCTTCTGATATTGAGGCCACCATATCCCGGTTGACTTGAGGCTTTTTTGTGCGACCACCTGTCCCAGCTTGGAAATGGTCACAGCGATATCGACAATAGCGGAAGAGGTGCTGGAGGGGATTTTTCCATCAAAGAAGCGCTCGAGGGTTCTAGGGCTGACATACATCACCGACTTCAGGTCTTTTTGCGCTGGCACCGAAATGTGGTTTACCTGTCCGGTAAGGAGTGTTCCCTGGGGGGCCGTCGGACTCTTGTTTGAAAGAAGGATATAATAATCGATAACGATATCATCCGCATACTTGTCCGCTGGGGCAAGTGGCGTCGTCGGTAGCCAATCGAAGGTTACTTCGATTTCCATCCAGCTTTTGGGACGGGAGGGCTTTTGAGTGCCTCCGGAATAGGAGATCGAGGGAGTGGTGACAATGGCCGGTTCGATCTTTGAAATCACGAAACCTGACGCATTCTGTGCGTGCAATGTTGAGATGCTCAGTAAGAGAACGGCACAGGGAGCAATGAATCTCTTCAACAGTTGGGTAGGAGTGAGGGACTGCTTCATAAATAGCTATTCATATGAGCGGATTTCCCTCACCAAATCCAGAAAGAACATTTGGTTTCTGTTTTTAGGAGGGAAATAAAACTCTGCTGCTATTGAGCCCCTTTACGAAGTAGCACCGTGGGAATGGTGCGCAGAATGATCCACAGATCAAGAAACAGTGATGCCCGGTCGATGTATTCAAGATCAAGTTGAACCCAATCATCGAAACTTTTTATGGAGTTCCTCCCCTGAACCTGCCACAGACAGGTGAGGCCGGGCTTTACGCTCAGACGACGCCTATGCGCACTCTTTTCGATGCGTTCGGTCTCGTAGTCGGGGAGCGGTCTGGGGCCGACGATACTCATTTCACCAAGCAGCACATTGAGCAATTGAGGTACCTCGTCGAGGCTCGTGTGTCTTAAAAAAGCCCCAAAACGCGTCACCCGCGGATCCTTGTTGATTTTGAAGACTGGACCCTGCATTTCGTTGTGATGCGAGAGACCCTCGTGCAACTCTGGGGCATTCACTACCATGGAGCGAAATTTATAAATCGTGAAACGCTTTCCTCGCTTGCCGCTTCGCACCTGGGAGAAGATGACGGGACCTGGGGATGTGGCCTTGATGGCGATGGCGATTGCCAGACAAAACGGAGCGAGGATTATTATTCCGATCACGGCTCCGCTGATATCCATGAAACGCTTGATGAACTTCTGCCAAAAATCACTTGTGGACTTGCGGAAAACCAGGACGCGATTTTTCCCTGCCAGTTCAAAAGAGGGGGTGCTTTTGATTCCGAGGATGTTTTCGGAAACGATCCAGACATCCAGTCCCTCGCTTTCGCAAATGACTGGGAGGTCTTGGTTAGCAGGAGATTGGGGGGAGGTGAAGATAAGGCGGCCCACGGCGTTCTGCCGCAGGTTTTTTAGGATGGTGGTAGAATCAGTGCTGCTCGGATCAAATCTCCCAATGATCTGAAGCTCCAAGCGTTCCGAAGTTGAGAGTCCAGAGAAAAAGGACTCGCAATCACTGTCACTCCCAACCAGAAAGCTTCGCTCTCCAAAAATTCCCTGATCATAATGATGAATCAGGTATTTTCTCATGATTCCCACCCTGAGCAGTAGGAAAACGGGAGCCAGAATAATGAACAGGATCAAGACAGACCGACTAGGGATTTCGAGGCGTCCGAAAATCGACGCGCAACCAATCACGAGAATCAACCAGAAGCCGGCCTGAGCAATCTTAATCAGGAGATTTTCCAGGCGCAACGAGAGAGGGTGCTCGTAATAACCCTGCAGATCGAGAAAGAGCGGCGTCAGCGGAATAATCAGCGCAAGCATCCAATAGGTGTTGGAAAATGCGGGAATCTCACCCAAACGGTCGAGGCTGATGATGCCTGTAGATCGCAGGAGATAACTTACCCAGAGGCAGGTGCCAACCATCAGTCCGTCTAAGATCATGGGTAGATCCTTGGAGATTTCCTGCTTGTGGTTCATAATAGAGATAAGAAGAACAGTAGATCCTATTAGTGTGAGCATCAACCAACGTCAAACCTTGAGCCTCCAACCCCTCCTTCGGGAGGGAACACCCCTCGTCGTGGGAACGCTTCATGATCAGGCTGGGCTGAAGTTTTTAAAGCGGGCCGCGACCCGATCTTCATTGCTGCATGGTATCGATCTTCTTGAGGTCAGGCT
>CANKWU010000004.1 GCA_947487385.1 Spartobacteria bacterium | reverse complement strand
AATACACCATCATGATAGGGAAGGCAAGGAAGAGCCGCGATGCCGCTTGTGCGTGTGCCAAAACTAAAGGCCCTACTCTTCTCCTTTCGAGAGTTTGGTAAGAACCGATAAATCCTCCAGCGTCGAGGTATCCCCGGTCAGTGATTGCCCTCCGGCAACCTGCTTGAGGAGACGGCGCATGATCTTGCCGGAGCGAGTCTTCGGCAGCATTTCGGTGAAGCGGATCTCGTCGGGCTTGGCGATGGGGCCGATGGAATTACCGACATGGTTACGAAGTGCCGTCTTGAGGGCGTCACTCGGCTTATGCCCCTCACGCAGGGTGACGAAGGCGACGATCCCCTGCCCCTTGATCTCGTCGGGCCGACCAACCACAGCGGCCTCGGCGACGGCATGGTGGCTGACAAGGGCGCTTTCCAGCTCGGCAGTGCCGAGACGATGTCCTGCGACATTGAGCACATCGTCAATGCGGCCGACGATCCAGAAATTCCCCTGCTTGTCACGTCGCGCACCATCTCCCGTGAAGTAGGCTCCCTTGATTTCACTCCAGTATTGCTGCCGGTAACGCTTCTTGTCACCCCAGATCCCCCGGAGCATGGATGGCCAGGGCTTGCGAATAACGAGCTTGCCCCCCTGTCCATGGGGGACTTCCTTACCGTCGTCATCGACGATGGCTGCATCAATGCCGAAGAAGGGAAGCGTCGCCGTGCCGGGCTTGCAGGGGGTGGCCCCGGGCAACGGGGTGATCATGTGTGATCCTGTTTCGGTCTGCCACCAGGTATCGACGATCGGGCACTTCTCATGCCCGATGTGCTTATTAAACCACATCCAGGCCTCGGGATTGATCGGTTCTCCGACTGTGCCGAGCAGGCGCAGGGAGGAGAGATCGTGCTTTGCGGGATGATCGTCACCCCACTTCATGAAGGCACGGATTGCCGTCGGGGCGGTGTAGAAGATCGTGACGCCATAGTCGGCAATGAGCTTCCAGAAGCGGTCTGGCTCTGGCCAGTTCGGCGCTCCCTCGTACATGAAGCAGGTCGCTCCGTTGGTGAGCGGTCCATACACGAGATAGCTGTGACCAGTGATCCAGCCGATATCAGCGGTGCACCAGTAAACATCATCTTCCCGGAGATCAAAGACGTACTTGGTGGTGGCGTAGGTGCCGACAAGGTAGCCGCCGGTGGTGTGAAGGATTCCCTTCGGTTTGCCGGTGGAGCCGCTGGTGTAGAGAATGAAAAGAGGGTGTTCGCTGTCGAGATGCTCGGCGGGGCAGTCGGCGGAGACATACTCCATCTCGCGGTGCCACCAGACATCGCGTCCTTCCTCAATATGGATCTCGCTGTTGGCGCGGCGGAAGACGATGACCTTGTTCACTCCGGTATCTTCCTTGAGCGCATGGTCAACATTCTGCTTCAGCGTGACGAACTGTCCGCGGCGATACCCTCCGTCAGCCGTCACGATGACCTTGGCACCGGAATCGGCGAGGCGATCCTTAATACTCTCGGAGCTGAATCCGCCAAAGACAACGCAATGGACAGCCCCAATGCGAGCGCAAGCCAGCATGGCGATGGTGGCCTCGGGGATCAGGGGCATGTAGATGAGGACGCGTTCCCCTTTCTTCACGCCATTGCGCTTGAGCACATTGGCGAACTTGCAAACCTCACGATGAAGCTGACGGTAGGTGATAACCTTTTTATCACCGGGCTCCCCTTCCCAGATGATGGCTGCCTTGTTGGCACGCGAGGTGTTGAGATGACGGTCAAGGCAGTTCTGTGAGGCGTTCAGCTTGGCCCCGACAAACCACTTGGCATACGGGGGCTTCCAGTCGAGGACTTTGGTCCATTTCTTAAGCCAGTGAAGTTCCTTGGCCTCGCGTGCCCAGAACTTATCGGGACTCTTCACCGACTCGGCATGGAGCTTCTTGTACTGCGCCATGTTCTTGACGCGGGCCTTTTTTGAAAACTCAGTGGAGGGCTTGAAAACGCGGTTCTCGACAAGATGGGACTCAATATTGGAGGACATTCTAAGAAGGGGGGTGGAGATGAAACCAAGAGATGAATCTTCTTTTCATCAGAAAGCGCGAAAAAGAAAAAGATTTTCCTCATGAGAAGGAAAGTTAAGGATTTTGATTTTAATAATCTTACCGAGATGAATCGCCTATTCACTCCATTGTTAGTCCTTGTTGCGCTCCTGCTTGCCATGGCGCCCCTCACCTCCAAGGGGGCCGAGGCTGCTCCATCCCCCTCCCCCGTTCAGGACACACCCAAGGCCATTGCGGGAAAGAAACTCCGCGTCGGCGTCTACCTCAACCAACCCTTCTGCTATGAGGACAAAGGCGATTATGCTGGCTTCTGCGTCGATCTCTGGAAGGGGATCGCCGCGGATCTTAGCGTCCCCTGCGAGTATGTTCCCTTTCCCTTGCTCCGCGACCTGCTAGAAGCCACGTCGCAGGGGAAGATTGATGTGGCCCTCGGCAACATCGCTATTACGGGGGAGCGCTTGCAATCCGTCGATTTCTCCCAGCCGATCCTTCAGGGCGGCCTCCAGATCATGGTGGATGAGCGCAGGAGTGACTCCTGGCACAAACTCTGGAAGGGCCTCGTGGATAGCGGTCACATCAAGATTCTCTGCTTCGCCATCGGAGTCATCATTCTCTTCACGATCCTGCTGACGCTTGGGGAGCGCCGCTGGAACGAGGAATTTCACAAGGACTGGTCGAATGGTCTGGCCGAATCGTTTTACCACGTCATGTCGATCACAATGACCGGCAAGAGCAATCACAAGCCATTGCCCGGCCCTTTAGGAAGGATTCTGGCGGGCATCTGGCTGGCCTTCGGTGTCGCTGTCGTGGCCTACATCACCTCATCGGTGACCAGCGTGATGACAGTCAACCGACTGCATGGAATCATTAACGGGGCGCAGGATCTTCCGGGCCATCATGTGGGCTCCATCACGGGTACTATCCCTCAGAAATACTGCGAAGATCAGAATCTCAACACGACTCTTTATTCCAATCTGTCAGATGCCGTGAAAGCCCTCGTCGGCAAGGAAATCGAGGCCATTGTCTTCGATGCCATGACGCTCCAATGGTTCGATAACGCCCACCCAGAACTCCCCATTACGGAAGTTGGCCCCATTTTCCTGAAAAAGGGATATGGATTCGCTCTCCCGATCGGCAGCATGCTACGTCATCCGATCAACCGCTCGCTCCTCAAGCAACAGGAATCGGGCTTCGTCGAAACTCTCCGCAATCAGTACTTCGGGAATATCCAGTAGTTCCGGGCAGCCGAAAGATCAGGGAGCCGCGAGTTCTATGACCTGGAAGCGGAATCGATCGTCGTAGCGACCATCGTTATGGGTGCGGCAGCAGATGAGGCATGCAACGCGCCTCCTAGGCCTACGAACGCGGGAATGGCTCTCTCCGCAACCCGGACAGCGGAGGCGGTAGCGACGCTTCATCCGTCGACCGACAAAGGGAAGTTGGTGAGTACGCTTCTCATCGGGAATCCCGAGATCGATGCAGGCCTGACGCCACTCAGGACCATGGGGAGCCAACCGGCGACGGCCATGACGGTGCTGGGCGAGAAGATGCGCTAGCTCATGGAGTAGGGTCTTCTCCACCTCGGCTTCTGAAATTTCCCTCAGAGCTGGGTTCAACCAGACCTCCCAGCGTGACGCGATGGCAACTCCTGCTGTCGTCCTCATCCGGATGTTCCAGCCAACGATGACCAGGGAAGAGAGCTTGGGAGCTAGCGGATGAAGGAGTGATCGTGCTTGTTCCTCAAGGAGTGGATCGCGTTTCCGGAAATTCCCTGATAAGGGGGACTTCACCGTTGAGGTGAGCGTGTTTCCAAAAAGGATTTTCAGCTGACCCGTCAACTGATCAACCAGAGAGGTCATGTCTTTATGCTCCTATACTTTTTGAAATCGGGACTGACGTTTCAACACGCGGCTCAGTGCCTCCAGAGTTCGATCGATAGCCTCGGGTGTCGTCTCCCCTCCGAGTGAAAACCGGACAGTCGCCCGGGCGAGATCCTCCGATACTCCCATGGCAAGCAGAACGTGTGATGCCTGGATCGATCCCACCATGCAAGCTGATCCACTGGAGGCCTCTATTCCCTCAAGATCTAGTCCCATCAGAAGAGTCTCCCCATCACAACCAGGGAAGCTGACATTGAGAGTATTGGCAAGAACGGGGGCCAAGGCGGCATTCCGGACTGACGTGGGATCAATCTCCCGAATCCCTTCCCAAAGACGATCCCGTAGGCCTGAGACACGGGCTTGCTTCTCCGTACTAGAAAACTCACTCAATGCGACTTCAGCCGCTGCGGCCATCCCAGCGATGGCAGGAACATTCTCGGTGCCTGGACGGCGTTCGTTCTCATGGAAGCCCCCGTGCTGGATCGCCTCAATGGAGAGACCCGAGCGGAGCCAGAGGAATCCAGCACCATGAGGTCCGTGGAATTTATGGGCCGTCGCGGAGAGGGCATCCACGCCAAGCTCATCCAGCTTGCAGGGAATCTTGCCGAAGGCCTGCACGGCATCGCTGTGAAAAAGAATACCCCTCTCCCGGCAGAGAGCCGCCAGTTCGGCGATCGGCTGGATAACGCCCGTCTCGTTATTGGCGATCATCACTGAGGCGAGCAGCGTCTCGGGACGCAGGGCTGCTATGAAAGCCTCCCGATCGATCACTCCCTGCGCATCAACAGACACCTCAGTTAACTCGAACCCCTCTCTCTCAGCCAGTGAGCGCATGGTGTGGAGCACGGCATGATGTTCGGTGGGCGCGGTGATTAGGTGATTTTTCACCAGGGAGCGGTGACGTCTCGCTAGTCCCAAGATCGCCAGATTGCAGCTCTCAGTGCCGCCGGAGGTAAAGATGATCTCATGGGATTTTGCCCCGAGAAGCGCGGCCATCCGATCACGGGCCTCGTCAACGGCGGCTCGGGCAATCCGGCCAGAGGCATGGATGCCGGAGGGATTACCTAGCCGATCCCCCAAAAGAGGCAGCATGGCCTTCCTCGCTTCTGGAGAGAGTGGTGTGGATGCGTTGTGATCGAGATAGACCATAAAGGAGGGATTAAATGAATGTTCACTCAAGCAGATGTTCTCGGCAATGATTCAAAAAACTTCACTGCCTGGAGACTTATGTCCTGACCTGTGCCACCATCAAACTCATCTTGCGCTTATGCTCTCCTTGCCATAGCCCTCAGCCTAGATCAGCATGGTGACTCACATGACCGCTGATTCCATTATTCCAGACCTTCAGGCCGCAATCCTCTGTGAGGATGTCCGGGCCGAGATCAGCGGCCAGCAGACACTCATCGGTGTGATCGGTGCCATCCCAACGCCCACACTACCCATTGCGTTCTTCAAACTCTGCCTCTGGACCCGCTGGTGCGGGGGTAGCGGTGACTTTATTCAGAAATGCCTTATCTACGATCCTGAGGAGGATCAGGCGATCGCCCAAGCGGAGGTTCCGTTCAGCCTCTCCGATCTAAGCGCGCACGCCACCAACGTTCATTTCTTCGGCGGCGTTCAGTTTCAGAAATACGGAACCTATCACGTAGAGATCCTGATCGATGATCAGATTCAGCTCAGGATTCCCGTGCCCGTGATTCAAATGGAAGCCATGCGGCCGCCGGGCGATCGCTGAAGTTCAGGCGATCCGGGAAACTAAAAATCGAGGATCTCACCATCCTCGGGAACGAAAACATCATTAATACGAGGAAGGAGCTCCTCCATCTTACCACGCAACTGCTCCCGATTATCTGCAATATCCTCCGAGAGGTGGATCAAGCAGAGCGCATTAAGGTCGGCCTCGCCGAGGACCGCGGCAAGTTCCTTCATGCTGACATGGGAGAGTTCGCTCACGACGACATTCGCAGGCGTTGACACCAACTCAGCAAGATCGCCTGCAGAGGCAAGGTCACCGCTGAAGATCGCCCGGAAATTGCCTGCAATGATCTCCAGTGAGTAGGAGTTGCAGGGAAGAGCGGAATCCGCTGCGAGAAGGGTGCGGTAGCATTGCTCGAGATGACGATTGGAAAACGGCGTCACGGAGATGCTCCCATCCTCTAGAATCAGGGTCTCCTTATCTTTCCAGGCAATCCACTCGACCGGAAATCCCAGCCCCTCTTCCGTGAGGTAGAGGGTATGAATCCATGCACGGATCGGAGCGATCATCTCCCCGGGAAGCGCGATCTTTAGCGGCTTCTTTCGTTCCAAGAGCATCGCCCCCTGCAGCAAGGCGGGAAGGCCTCCTATGTGGTCGACATGACCGTGAGTGATCAGGACGGCATCGAGATCCCGAATCAAGGTTCCCCGATCGCGCAGGGAATGGACGCACGGTTCGCCGGCATCGATAAGCAGATGCTTTCCCTCCAAGAGCAACAGGGAACTGGCAAAGAACCGATCGGCTTCAGGAAAGCCAGACCCTGTGCCGAGAAAGGTAATCGAGGGCATGATGTAAAAGAGTTGCCCAAGGCGACTGAAAAGCGAGTGTAAAGGATCCTTCAGCAAAAAAACACTTTTCCTCTTTGACACCCATGGCGTTACTTCCTACACTCTACCTCCTTTCCCGAAATCCGTATGAAGACTTTTTCCGCCAAAACCCCCGAGGTCAAACGCCAATGGTGGGTGATCGATGCCAAGAACCAATACTTAGGCCATGTTGCCGTGCAAGCCGCCAATCTGCTGCGCGGCAAGCATAAGGCGATTTGGACACCCCATGTGGACACCGGCGATTTCGTCGTGGTGATCAATGCGGCTGAAATCCAAATCGGCGGCAAGAAGGAGACACAGAAGAGCTACATGAGCTTCTCCGGATTCGTCGGTGGTCATAAGTCCGAGACCTTCCGCCAGCGCCGCGAGCGTCGCCCCGAACTTCTCATCGAGCGTGCGGTCAAGGGAATGATCCCTCACAATCGTCTCGGAAGCACGGTCTACCGGAAGCTGAAGGTTTACAAAGGTTCCGAGCATCCTCATACGGCTCAGAATCCTCAGCCTGCCAAGTAACTCGTTTTTCCCAAATAAGATCTCTAAAAAATCTCATGGCCACCGCTAAAACAGCTACCACAGGTACAACAGGACGCCGCAAGACGGCAGTTGCTCGCATCAATATCGCTCCGGGTTCCGGAAAGATCAGCGTCAACGGTAAGAACTTCGAAGACTACTTCACCACCATCTCGATGCAGAACACGGTTCTCAAGCCTCTTGAGGTCGTGAATGCCATCAAGTCATATGATGTAGAAGCCAAGACCTCAGGTGGTGGCCTTCAGGGTCAGGCCGGTGCGCTCAGCCTGGCGATTGCCCGGGCACTTAACGAATTCAATGAAGCCGACCGTCCTCTTCTTAAGGCAGACGGTCTCCTGACCCGCGATTCCCGCAGGCGTGAGCGTAAGAAGCCAGGTCGCCCGGGCGCACGCAAGCGCTTCCAGTTCTCCAAGCGTTAATTCGCCCAGTACTTTCGGCACGACTTTTTGTGCCACCGTTCACGAAGAGCTTCCTGCAAAGGAAGCTCTTCTTCTTTACAGCCAAGGCCTAGAAGATAATTCCCGAAACATGAAGCGTCATCAGAAACACGTGATCCGTGCAGCATGGAAAGAATCTCTGACTGCGCTCCGTGCGAATCTAATTCCCGGCCTGCTCCTCCAACTCCTCATGGCCTTTATGGCCGCAGCCTACTTCCTAAATCCCGAGGCCAGAGCCGGATTCGAAAAACTGACCCTTATGCGCTCCCACTGGGGACTGCTTTTTTCCTTTGTCGGCACCTCCACGGCCTCGGCGATCTTTCCCGAATTACTGCATTTCCTTTTTCCGGGCAAACCCTCCACAAACCCAACCACTCTCGAACAACGCCTTCTCTTCGCAATTCCTTTTTGGGGACTCATCGGGATGCAGGTCGATCTCTTTTATCGTCTGCAATATGCTCTTTTCGGCCCTTCGGACACGTCTTTGGTAATCATAAAAAAAGTCCTTGTTGATGCCTTTGTATACTGTCCTCTTCTGGCGATTCCGCAGGCTGTCTGTATCTTCCTATGGAGAGATCACGGCTTCACACTTCACGGATTCAAGGGCCATCATCCGATGGCTTTCTATGCTTTGAAGGTTTTCCCTGTCCTGATGGCGAACTGGATGGTCTGGATTCCCCTTGTCACCATCATCTACTCGCTGCCTGCGGCACTCGGGGTCCCGTTCTTTATCGTGGCCCAATCGTTCTGGGTCATGGTCTTCACAACCCTCTCCGAGAGGAAGAAATAGCCTCTCGTACTGCTTCGCACGATTGCCAACGGCTTCCCTTATCTCTTAATTACCCACACCGACACAACACACACCATGGAACCCAACCTTCTTCAGATTCTCTTTCTAGGCCTCGTCCAAGGAGCAGCCGAACTCCTCCCGGTCTCGAGCTCAGCCCACGTGATTGTGGCTGAAAAACTTATGGGCTTGGATCCTTCCAGCCCAGCAATGACCTTCCTTCTTGTGATGCTTCACACCGGAACCATGGTCGCGGTCATCGTTTACTTCTGGAATGCATGGAAGAGGACCTTCTTTGCTAGCGCCGCAAGTCTCCGGGAGACAGCAGTGAATGTCATCGTGGCTACTGTCGCAACCCTGATCGTTGGTTTCACCCTGAAGGTCCTCATCGAGAAGGTCTTCATGCACGGCAGCAGCAAGGACGAGATGGAAGATCTCTTCGGGCACCTTCCTCTAGTCGGCGGAGCTATCCTTACCGCAGGGTTGCTAATCCTGGTAACGGGACATCTACGCGGAAGTCAGGGCACCCGCTCACTGGGGATTCTCTCCTCGCTCTGGATCGGCATCTCGCAGGGCTTCTGCCTGCCGTTCCGTGGACTCTCACGATCAGGCACCACGATCTCCGTGGGTATGCTTCAAGGCATCAACCGCCAACGTGTCGAGGAATTCAGCTTCGCCCTAGCGGTGATCATCACTCCACCCGCCGTGGCCAAGGAGCTCCTGAGACTGCTCAAGTCCCATGCCGAGGCGGCCTCACCAGATCACCTTCTCCATCTGATAGGGCCAGGCCTCTTCGGCATGATCGGTGCCTTTGTGGCGGGACTGCTCGCTCTCCGACTTCTCTCCTCCTGGTTGGAGAAAGGTCACTGGGCATGGTTCGGCTATTACTGCATCGCCTTCTCGGGCTTTGTTTTCTTTCTCGCCTCCCTCGGATACTAACGATATACAACAGTCGATGAAATTCTTTGCCCTTCCCCTTTTATCTCTCCTATTTGCGACTCTTCTCCTCTCTGCCTGCAAATCAGGGCAGAACAAGGAGATGCTGCTAAGTGCCGCTGGATTCCGCACGGTCGTTCCGACTACTTCCCAGCAGATTGCCCAACTCAAAACCCTCCCCCAGCTAAAAGTCATTCCGATTACCAAGAACGGAAAGACAGCGTTTCTGTTTGCCGATGCTGCAAGCAATACCCTCTTGATCGGAAATCAAAAGCAGTACACCGCTTACCAGCAGTATGCTCTTCAATATAAAATCCAGCAGGAAAAGGATGCGACTGCTTCTCTTAATGCTGATGCCTCACAATGGGGCTGCTGGGGTGGGATCGATGGACCATTCTGGGGTCCAGGATTCTAATAATCGTTTTTTAAGAAATCTCGATCAAAATTTATGAAGCCTTTCTCCATACTTCTTCTTTGCGTCCTAGGATTGGCTGCCTGCTCGAATCTTAGTGAAAAAAGGACTCTCTTGACCTCGGCAGGATTCAAGACAGTTCCCGCCACCACTCCAGCGCAGATGGCGAAACTTAATTCCTTGAAATCCGGAAAAGTGGTTCCGTTGGTCGGAAAAAAGGGGACTGTCTATGTCTTTGCGGATACCGAACGCAAGGCCTTTTTGCTTGGGAATACCGCCCAATATCAGGCTTACCGTAAACTCAAAGTGCAACAGCAGCAAATTGACCAGAAGATTTTGGATGCCCAGGTCAACATGGACAATAGCGATTGGAATGCTTGGGGGCCTGTATTCGACTATGGTGATGGTTGGAGCGTGGCTTCCGATCCCCTCTGAGCAGCAGCAAAGTAGTTCCCTCCGATCTTCTTGAATTCTCATGGGCTCTCATCCGAGTTCATCAGCATGAGAGAAAAGTAATCTGAGTTGCAAATAAGCTGCTCAATCGGAGTTTGCTTCGTGATCTTTATCCCAAGATCGCCAGGGATTCGAGATTATTAAGGTATAGTCGGCAGAGAACTTTGACCGAATGATATCTGAGTACTGTGACAGTCTCGGCCATGGGCTAAAAGAATCAGCAGCAGGGAGGCATTGGAGGCAGTGTGCGTGAAATCCCCTCTCCTCATTGAGGATGTTGGTCGCAGAAAAAATTCAGCGCCGTAGCTGCATCTGGAAATCGGCATTGTTCATGGAGAGATCGAGTATGCGCTGACCAGGCAGAGGCTTTGAACTAAGACAATCGAGATTCCCATCACGCCCAATGACTGCGATGGCGAAACCCCTGGTGACATCATAGGCGGAGGCGACGGACTTAGGGTCATCAACAAGAATGAACGGTATGTTGGAGGGAATCCTCCCCTGACTAGCGGTGAATGCGGCAAAGAAAAGCATCCCTTGGGAAGCAAGGCGCTCGTAACAACCCTTGAGCTCTTTCATCTGGGAACGGAAAGCATGATCGGATGGGGCAGGTGCGATGACTAGAACGACAGGCTTTCCACTGAGGGAGGCAAGGGTGATCTTGCGACCAGCCGAGGCACCGCCGGTAAAACCGGGCGCAGCATTGACCACAAAGGAATCCTTCGCTATCAGCTCGCCCGCGTCCACTCCGGTCATCAGCGAGGCGAGTAGGAAGAGAGCGACGCTTTTGAAACGAGTGGTACTATTCATGAAAGATCAGCGTCAGGGAAAGAGGAATCAAGATTCCCTAAACAGTCATGAGCTCGGCTTCCTTGTGGGAGACGTGCTTGTCAATCGACTCAACTTGCTTGTCGGTAAGCTTCTGAATCTCCTTCTCGGAGCGCTCAAGATCATCCTCGGTAATGACCCCTTCTTTCTGGAGTTTCTTAGCCCCCTCCATCGCCTCGCGGCGGCAGGCGCGCACTCGGACACGGGTCTCTTCGGCGATCTTGTTAATGGTCTTCACCAGATCCTTGCGACGCTCCTCGGAGAGTTCAGGAATGCGCAGACGGATTATCTTACCATCGACAGCGGGATTAATGCCGATCTTGCTCTCCTGAATGGCACGCTCGATGTCCTGGACGGTTCCGGCATCGAAGGGCTGGATCACGAGCAGTCGAGGTTCGGGCGAGGTGATGAGGGCAAGTTGCTTCAGCTTCATGCTGCTGCCATAGGCGGTGACGTCGATATTCTCGACAAGGGCCGGGGAGGCCTTTCCGGTGCGGATGGCATTGAACTCATGCATCATGAATTCTCCGGCTTTCTCCATGCCGGCTTCGGCTTCAAAAAGGACTTCTTCTGCGCTCATAATAATCTGTGGTGTGGTGAATGGTGAATTGGGTGGCTTCTCTAAAGTCTTCCTTAGAAGATTCCTTAGAGGGCCGGCGTGGTATCCGAGACGAGGGTTCCGATAGCTTCGCCACGTACAGCACGTAGGATATTCGAGGGATCGGACATGTCAAAAACGATGATCGGCATGGCATTGTCCATGCAAAGGGAAAAGGCCGTCGAGTCCATCACTTCGAGGCGACGGGCCAGTGCGTCAGTGTAGGTAAGGGTGTCGAAGCGCTTCGCCTCGGGGTTCTTCATCGGATCGGAATCGTAGATCCCGTCGACCTTGGTTGCCTTGAGAATGATATCCGCACCGACCTCATTGGCGCGAAGGGCGGCAGTCGTGTCGGTCGAGAAGAAAGGATTTCCAGTTCCCGCAACAAAAATAACGATGTGGCCGTTTTCCAGATGACGGATAGCACGGCGGACAATGAAGGGTTCCGCCACGTTGTTCATCTGGATGGCTGTCTGAACACGTGTGGAATGGCCTAGATCCTCAAGCGCGCTCATGAGAGCCATGCCGTTGATTACCGTGGCAAGCATCCCCATGTAGTCCGCTGTGGCACGATTCATCCCGCGATGGCTGGCGGCGAGTCCACGCCAGATGTTCCCTCCACCAACAACAACAGCCACCTCCACTCCCATCTTGCTGACCTCGGCAATGGAGGCGGCCACTTTCTGAACGATCTGGGGAGAAACGCTGTCTGAACTCCCCTTCTCCTTCAGGGCTTCACCACTGATCTTGAGGACGATGCGGCTGTATTTCGGCGAAGACGACAAAGTATCGGACATGAACACAAATCAAACCGCAGGAGAGGCCCGAGGCAAAGTCAAATCGGCATCATCAAATTCTCTCGAACAGGCATTTATGTCACAATATTCAACGCCCGCCCGCGGGCAAAAGCTGAAGAGTTCATCCTGCCCCTTCCTTCAGGCTGGATCGCTCCAAGCAAAAGCCCCCCCTCACCACAGGCGACCAGTACGCCGCGTTCATCGACCCTGAGAATGCTGCCCGGCTTTCCAAAAGCCTTCCGGGCAATGATTGCCGAATGAATCTTTATTGGAATCGCCTCTCCGGTGGATGCCTCAAGCGTTGCCACCGCAGCAGGCCTCGGCTGGAGAGCACGTATTTTCCTCTCGAGCGCGACAGCGGGTTGACTCCAATCAATTAAGGACTCTTCTCTTCCAATTTTTCTAGTCACGGTGGCCAGGGCGTGATCTTGCGTGAACCGCGGGGGGCTTCCACAGGAGAAGAGTTCCAAGGCCTCGGACAAGGCTACCGGAGCCAGACGAGCAAGTTTTTCAGAGAGTGAACCGGCAGTCTCGCGTCGCGCGATGGGAATGCTTTTTTCAAGAATGACATCGCCGGTGTCGAGTCCCTCGGCCATATGCATGATGGAGACGCCGCTTATACGATCGCCTGATGCGATGGTTGCCTGGATCGGGGATGCTCCACGATGACGCGGAAGCACCGAGGCATGGATATTTAGGCAGGCAAGGGAAGGTGCCTCAAGCAATTCCTTAGGCAGGATCCGTCCGTAGGCCATCGTGACCATCACTTCCGGGGCGAGTTGCCGAACCCAGGAAATGGCTTCGGGAAGCCGCGGGGATTCAGGTTGGAGAATAGGGACTTCGGGCGCCAGACGAAGTAGCTCTTCCTTGATTGCGGGAGCCTTGAGTTCGCGGTGGCGACCAGCTGGTCGGTCGGGCTGAGTCAGGACACCCATCAAGGTGTGGCGCGCCATCAGATAGTTCAAGGTCGGAATCCCGATATCACCGGTGCCGGCAAAAAGTATGCGCATTCGCAAGGAGGTTAATACCCGAAGGATGAAGGGATCCCTGAGTTGCGGCGGCCTTTCATCGCTGCCTTGGACACCTTAGATACTCTCAGATCTCCCGCACTCACCTCCCGGCTGCCAAGTGATGAGGAACAACCGGTGCAGAGATAGTCATAGATCTCTTTATCAGGCAGAACCAGCAAGAGCATTTCCCTCACAGGCATCGCCTTGGCGCACTTATTGCAATAAAGAGAGGAAGCCCGCAGGCTCTCGAACTGGCTCATGCTCCTGTGATACGGACTCCCCTAACAAGGCGCCGCAGTGGATGTCCCGGAAGATGTTTCCTGCAGGAGACCTTCCAAAACCTTGTGGAGCACTTCCAGCGGTGTCATCGAGGCATCGATATCATGACGCTTCACCGATGCGTAGTGGCTGAGGATTGGCTTGGACTCTGAATCATAGGTGCTAAGACGATTCCGAATGACCTCCTCGTTGGCGTCGTCGAGGCGGTTGTCACGCAATGCCCGCTTCTTGAGACGCGCAACCAACTTGTCCCGATCCGGACAAGACAGATGAAAGACCCTTCTGACCTCAATATGCGTCTCCATCAGCATGGCTTGGGCGACATTACGCGGAATTCCGTCCAAGATGAGGTAATCGCGGTCAGGCTTAAATTTTCCGGATTCAACGGTCTTGCGAATCGACTCATGCCAGAGCCTGACCGTCATCTCATCAGGCACAAGCTCTCCCTTGCTTGAGTACTCAAGAAACTGGGCGCCTAGTTCACTGGCGGGATCGAGTGACCGGAAGACATCGCCACAAGCGAAGTGATAGAATCCGGGAATCTTACCCAAGATCTTGCCTTGGGTGCCTTTGCCGCTTCCAGGAGCGCCAAAAATCAGAATAGTGCGGTAACGTGACATAAGATTTATTAATTAATGTTTAGGGCAGCCTCCATGGAAAATCAACGGCCCAATATTCAGAGAGCGCGTTGACAAAGAAAAAAAGGGAGAGATGATATCAAGCTTCCCGCGATAATTTCCCGACAATGCCTGCCAACGACGAATACGTAATAGAGATCCTGAAGGATGTGGGTCTCATGTCCCAGGAGCAGGCACATGATCTTGCAGGCAGGACAGGTGGACTCAACATGGTGGAGACTCTGATCAAGGAGGGCATCGTAAGCGCGGAGGATGTTGCAAGAACGCTCGCATCCCAGAACGGCATGGATTTCGTCGACCTCGCCCTGGTAACTCCAAGCCCAGAGCTGGTGAACCTTCTATCGCCGGAGACCGCGCGTCGTTACAAGACAGTGCCCGTCTCGGAACATGATGGTTCGCTCGTGCTTGCGATCGCGGATCCGATGGATTTTGAGGCTTTCGACAGCATTGGATTCCTTCTTGAGAGACCCGTGGAATTTGTCTGCGCCGTCCCCTCACAGATCAAGGACAAGCTCGACCGCCTCTATCCCCTAGGTCTTGAGGAACTCGGTAATGTTGCCATTACGGAGGAGGAAGAGAATACAGCCGAAGATGATGCCCCGATCATCCGGCTGGTTTCAAATATGCTCATCGAAGCCCAGAACAACAGGGCAAGCGACATTCACATCGAGCCAATGGAGAAGCGCCTGAGGATTCGCTACCGCATTGACGGGAATCTTCAAGAGATGCAGAGCCCGCCGAAAAAGCTCCAGGGAGCTATCATCAGTCGTCTGAAGATTATGACCTCCTCGATGAATATTGCCGAAAAGCGTGTTCCACAGGATGGGCGCATCCAGGTGAAGGTGGGAGAGAAGACGATCGATCTCCGTGTCAGCAGCGTGCCCACGGTGCACGGGGAAAGCATTGTCATGCGTATCCTCGATAAGTCGTCGCTGATGCTCGGTCTACCTGAACTCGGTTTCATGAGTGATGACCAGGCCACCTTTGAACGGTTGGTACAGATGCCCGACGGCATCATCCTGGTAACGGGACCGACGGGGTCGGGAAAAACAACCACCCTTTACGGTTGCCTTAACTACATGAACCGACCTGACCGCAAGATCATCACGGTCGAGGAACCGGTCGAGTACCAGATGACGGGTATCAACCAAGTTCAGGTGAACACGGAGGTCGGCATGACCTTCGCAGCAGCACTCCGCTCCATGCTGCGCCAGGCACCGAACATCGTCATGCTGGGTGAAATTCGTGACAAAGAAACGGCCGAGATCGCTATCAACGCCTCATTGACCGGACACCTTGTGCTTTCAACCCTACACACCAACGATGCCCCAGCAGCGGTTGCCCGTCTCGTGGATATTGGAGTGCAGCCCTTCCTTGTCTCCAGCGCCGTGCGCGGCATCATAGCCCAGCGCCTTGTAAGAAAGCTCTGTGCGAACTGTAAGGTGCCCGGGGAAATGAGTGAGTACGAGTTAAGGGTACTGAACCTCGATGCCTCACAACTCTCTAAGGCATCCGTCATGCGTCCCGCGGGATGCGAAAAGTGCCGAGGCAAGGGCTTCCGCGGACGTATGGGAATCTTCGAAATCTTCGTGGCTGATGACGATATTCGCCAGATGATCAACCGTAATGCAACCACTCTCCAACTCCGACAGAGGACCAGAGAAATGGGAATGCGAACCTTGCGCGAAGATGGCATTCGCAAGGTTCTCGCCGGACTCACCACTCCGGAAGAGGTTATTTCCAGCACGATGGGGGAGAGCCATTAGCATCCTATGAATCCGCATCAGGTCATCGATATTTTCAAGCGCGCGGGAGTTCTCAGTAGCATCACTGGAGAGGAGCTCATGGTGGAGACAATAAATTCTGGTCGTGACATCAGGGATATCTTGGTCGATCAGAACTTCGTCACCGAAGAGTCCTTCGCCCAGACCATCGCCGTGGAACTGGGAGTTGATGCCGTCGACCTCACCGGTTTCGAACCTCTTCCAGCCCTCATTCATCTGGTTCCTGCCGGTATGGCACGTCTTCACGAGGTGATTCCCGTGATGGCCTCCGGCAATGTGCTGACCGTGGCTCTTGGCAATCCACTGGACACCCAGGCCCTAGAGGATCTCCGCTTCACACTGAACCGAGAGATCGCCCAAGTCGTCGCTCCCTGCCATCAGGTCAAGCACCTTATCGCCACGCATTATGGGTCTGAAGAGACATCCATGGAGGATGTCCTCGAGCAACTCAGTGTCAGGGAAGTAACGGAACTCGACACAGGAGAGGAGGAATTCAATGCCGCCGCTGCGGCAGCCGAGGCTAACGCCACACCAATCATCCGCTATGTCGACTTGATTCTTGATCGAGCAGTTCATGCGCAAGCAAGTGACATTCACTTCGAGCCGTTTGAAAAGGAGTTCAAGATTCGCTACCGCGTTGACGGAGCCCTCTACGAGATGGAGCCACCTCCACGCCATCTGGCGATTCCCGTCACCTCACGCCTTAAGGTCATGGCCAACCTCAATATTGCGGAACGACGCGTCCCGCAGGATGGACGTATCCAGCGGCAGATCGGCGATAAAACAGTCGATCTCCGTGTTTCCTGTCTCCCGACACAATTCGGCGAAAGCATCGTGCTGCGTATTCTCGACAGAAGTGCTGTGAAGCTGGATCTGGAGACCCTTCAGATGCCACAGGACATCTACGAATACATCATTGAGGTCATTGAGAAACCGAACGGCATCTTCATCGTCTGTGGCCCTACCGGATCGGGAAAAACAACCACCCTCTACGCCTGTCTGAATAAGATCAATACGGTTGATTCAAAGCTCCTCACTGCCGAAGACCCGGTGGAGTACGAGATCGAAGGAATCCTTCAGGTGCCTATCAACGAAGCTGCGGGACTTAACTTCGCCAGGGTGCTAAGGGCATTCCTTCGACAAGATCCTGACCGCATCATGATCGGGGAAACCCGTGATCTGGAAACGGCCCAGATTGCAATCCAGGCATCACTCACCGGACACCTAGTCTTCACAACCCTGCATGCCAATGATTCGACCGGTGTTGTCTCTCGTCTTATCGACATGGGAGTCGAACCTTTCATGCTATCAGCAGCGCTCGAGGCAGTGCTTGCCCAACGTCTGGTGCGCCGCATCTGCGCACGCTGCAAGACATCCTATGAGCCCGATGAGGCACTCCTCTCTCAACTCGGCCTCTCTCCCTACGACATCGGAGACAAGACCTTCTATTTCGGCAAAGGATGCTCCGAATGTAACCAGACAGGCTATAAAGGCCGGAAAGGTCTCTACGAATTGCTCAAGGTCACCGATCCAATCCGTGCAATGATTAACGAAAAGGCTCCTGGCGTCGTCATCAGGCACAAGGCCATGGAACTCGGCATGTCGACACTTAGAGCAGACGGACTCCGATGCATCTTTGATGGTATCACCACGATCGAAGAAGTACTCAAGTACACTTGATTCAATTCCCCCTCCAATCAACTGGAAATCCAAAGGCCTATCAATTGGCGCTTAAGTCTTGGTGACTAAGTCTATGGCCTTGGCCTAGGATCCTAAGTTTAAGGCTATAGATCCGAAGTGTTGAGAGCTCAAAACACCCCCCTCGCTACGATCAAGACTATCGGGGGATTCCTGTTCCAGGGGTAGCAAGGGAAGAACCATTACCGCCGGCAGGAGTGTTTTGAGGCGGGGCGCCTATTACCGGCAGGGAAACTGGCGGAGCGGGAGTTGGTTTCGGACGTGATCCTGAAACAGGGGGAATCCAGAGGCTCTGTGCGATCAATCCCTTATCAATTGGGGAAATGATGCTGTAGCCTCCCTTTCCATCGGGAAGCATTGGCGTTCCCCAGCGATCACGGCAGACAACCTCACGGGCAAGGATCTTCTCTCCTGCCAAGGTGTGATTGACCATGACAAGAGATGGAGGCAATTCAAGAGTCCCCAGAAAGGAAGAGCCACCGGCGATAAGAAGTTTAGGGAGCAGCAGCAGAGAAAACATGAGGGTTAAAAAATATAAAAATAGCCAACCGAATTGAGAAAGACAAGTCCGGACGGACAGGATCTGACTATTTTCCGCCGGGGTAATTCCAGAAGGCTTGAATTTCCTTTAAGAGAGTCGACCCAATCCTCGCGAGCAATGGACGTGTATCTCCAGGCACCGAAGATGCTTCTAACTTCGGTGCTTTCTGGGGAACATTCTTCATCACCTCCTCGCTCAGCGAGGTGGGAAGATTGACCGTTCGGGAAAGCTCACCCGGGGTCAACGCGGGGGCATCTCCCTTGAGCGAAACAAGGAGCCTCAGTGGGGTTGTCCTCGTCTGAAGCGATGAGTCAGTCACTGTGATCGATGGAATTTCAAAATCCCCGTTTTCCGTGGGAATGATCTTATAGCGGAAAAGCCAGACATCGCCATCACCTGTCTTGACTAAACGGGGCTTGCGGAGTGTCCTCATACGAAAAGAGGGAGGTCTCTCCACCGAATCGATCGTGGGATGAAGAGCATTCCGAACGGTCACGAGCAGTTCCACGCGGGCCCCCGGCTTCGCCCCACGGCAGGATAGCGTGGCCATCGCGGAGAATGGCGATGAGACGGGATGGCTTGCAGCATTGAGCCCTGAAGGACGAGCCAAGAAAAGCACTAGCAGTAGAAAAGCACCTATAAAAGAGATCTGGATTGGTTTCATGCCCGAGTGAGAGTGAAGTTGTTCCGATAAAAATCCAAGCCCGAGAGCGTTACAAATTCGGAAAAACTTTATTAACCTATTCCAACAAACACTACCAATCCCCGAACAGATCAACCTGGACAGCCTGACCCGGAAGAGGTGCCGTGAATGGCTTGGGCTTCTTGGGGGTTGGCACTTTCTTTTTGGGAGGCTCGAAGGTTTGCTTCCATTGTTTCTGGACATCCTTGATCACGACATTGGCTCGCTTGAAATGATTCTTACGTCGATTTGTGGCAATGGAGGGAGTCAATCGGAGCACTTTTCTGGCCCGCTGAACTCGGGCCTCGGTTAGTTTTCCCCGCAGGCGCCAATGGCCTCCTTTTGTTGTGTAAACACCCACGACTTTTCCCTCTTCGGCATAGCGCCGAAGCTGACGATCCGAAATCCCCAGAAGGGAGGCAAGTTGCTTAAAAGTGGACATAAAAAATCTTAGAAACCGTAAGCTGTCAGCCTCAAGGATTCAAGCATAAGAAGCTTTAGTAAGCGGACATCATCTGTCCGGTTTAGGAAATTCCTCTGTTCGATCCTTGTTTGATTTTTGCAAGCAGATCGGGGTGAAAGACCAATTCCTGACAGAGCACTTCAATGGCTTCCATCGATGTCGGGCTCAGGTGATGCTCCATCCCCTCAACGTCGCGATCAACCACCTCGCTTGAAATTCCCAACTGGGTCAAAAAATCAGTCAGAATGCGATGCCGACGGGCAATCTCCTTGGCAATGCGCTCACCCTCGGGTGTCAGCACCAATCCCCTATATTTCTCATAGAGGACAAACCCCTCGGCATCGAGTCGCTTGACCATGTTGGTGACACTGGCTTGGGAGATCCCAAGGCTCGCCGCAATATCAACTACTCTGGCATAGCCCTTTGCCTCGATGAGTTCCTGGATACGCTCCAGATAGTCCTCGGCAGCCGATGATGACCTATTTGAAGCTTTGATCATGGGATAATTAAGAGAGCCAGCCGTCGGCTTTTTCTCTTTGCAGAAAACAAATAGCATCGTATAAATAAATTAGCCAAGACTAATTTTAATGACCCTGCCCATCTTACCCACTCTTCCTGAAGTGCATCGCACAATGGATATTCCATCTCAGAAGGGCTTTTGGAGAAAACTTCTGGCATTTGCGGGCCCGGGATATCTTGTAGCAGTAGGGTATATGGACCCAGGAAACTGGGCGACAGATCTGGCCGGAGGATCAAAATATAACTATTCCCTACTCTCCGTCATCCTCTTCTCGAGCCTGATGGCAATGTTCCTGCAATATCTCGCCCTGAAGCTTGGTATCGCCACCGGCGCCGATCTCGCTCAGCTCTGCCGCAAATACTACGGAAAGAAAGCCTCCGTCTGTCTTTGGATCTTTGCTGAAATTGCCATCGCGGCCTGTGATCTGGCTGAGGTACTCGGTTCGGCCATCGCGCTGAATCTCCTCTTTCATCTTCCGCTGCTGGTCGGCGTGATTATCACTATTCTGGATGTCCTCCTTCTGCTCCTGCTGCAGCAGAAAGGATTCCGCTACATCGAGGCAATCGTGATCACACTGATCGCAACGATCGCAGGATGCTTTGCCCTGGAGCTCTTTTTCTCCAAACCTGAGATCTTGCCGATCCTGCATGGCTTCTTACCCACCGCGACGATTGTTTCCGACCCAGAAAAACTCTTCATCGCCATGGGAATTATCGGTGCCACCGTAATGCCACATAATCTCTACCTACACTCCTCCATCGTTCAGACCCGGCGCTACCCGCTTGACTCGGTCGGAAAGAAGGAAGCCATCCGCTTTGCGACCATTGATTCCAACATTGCATTGACGCTGGCCCTTGCGATTAACGCGGCCATCCTGATTTTGGCAGCCGCCACCTTCTACAAGGCAGGCCGGACCGATGTGGCCCAAATCCAGGAGGCCTTCAAGTTGCTGGCTCCGATGCTCGGCGTGGCTGGAGCGGGCACCCTCTTTGCCGTGGCTCTCTTAGCTTCGGGTCAGAACAGCACTCTGACAGGCACCCTTGCCGGACAGATCATCATGGAGGGATTCGTTCACATCCGGATCGCCCCTTGGATGCGCCGTCTGCTTACCCGGTTGCTGGCGATTATTCCCGCATTCACCGTGATCGCCATCGCCGGAGAAGGAGCCACCACGCACCTTCTCATCGTCAGCCAGGTCATTCTCAGTATGCAACTCAGCTTTGCCGTGGTTCCTCTGGTACAGTTCACCGGAAACGCCTCAATCATGGGTGAGTTCGTCAATGCCTCATGGGTGCGTGTCACCGGATGGGTGATGGCCGCCGTGATAGCGGGGCTCAACCTCTGGCTTCTAATCGTCCAGTTCCGAACGGGATTTTAAACAGTCTGCATGAGTACTCATCCGGAATGGAACGGCTACGAGTTACTCGCCTCCGGCGACGGACAGCGACTGGAGCAATGGAACGGCAGGGTGATTCTCCGTCCTGAGTCCGCGGCATTGTGGCCATGGAAAGAGCGGTCGTCACTTCCCTCTTGGGAGGGCTGCTACTCCGGTGACCGAGCCACGGGAGGAACCTGGAAATGGATTCAGCCCCTCCCCGATCCCTGCTCGGTCAGCTACGGTGACCTCTCCTTCCAGATCCGCCCGACCAACTCCAAACACCTCGGCCTCTTTCCTGAACAGTCTGTGAACTGGGATTGGATCCGAGAGATCATCAACACCCGAGGGCACCAAGACAAAGTCCAAGACCCAGACCTAGACCCAGGCAAAAAACCGGAGATGCGGGTGCTTAATCTCTTCGGCTACACCGGCGGGGCAAGCCTAGCAGCCGCCAAGGCCGGAGCATCCGTAACCCATGTTGATGCTGCCAAGGCAATGGTCGGCTGGTGTTCCGAGAATGCAAGGATTTCAGGTCTCTCCAAGGCACCCATCCGCTACATCGTCGAAGATTCTCTCACTTTCCTGCAGCGAGAAATCCGCCGAGGTAACCGCTACGACGCGATCATCATGGATCCTCCATCTTTCGGTCGAGGAAAAGGAGGTGAACTCTGGAGGCTCTCAGAGCATCTTCCCTTCCTGCTTGATACGGCTCAGGAGGCACTCTCCGATCAACCACTTTTCCTTCTTCTAAACACCTACAGCGACTCACTTGACGACCTTGCCCAGTCCATGATCGCGAAACGCCTTTCCCGACTCGGCGGAACGTTGGAGGCAGTGGAACTCTCGTTGTTGGGAACGATTGATCAGCAGACACTTCCCTGCGGCCTCTCCCACCGATGGAGCGCAAAACCCTGATCACGCCTTGCCAACCAGCGTATTTCTGCGATTCTTGAATTGGGAATTCCCTACTTAAACAACTATTTAACCCCCTCAACTATGAACGATTCCACACACAACTCCACAGCCTCCGAAAAGCTCGAAAGCAGCCAAGCCCATGCCAAAAAAGCACTTGAGACCACTGCTGCGGCCGCCCGCGAAGTGGCTGAAGCTGCCAAGTCCAGCGCCCGTTCGGCCTACGCAACCGGACGCGTGGAGTTGGGAGCCGCCGCTCAGGATCTCAAGGAAGCTGCACGCTCCACCTACGCCGATCTTTCCCAGACAGCCAAGGCCAAGTACGGGGATCTCTCTCAGGAAGCGATCGACCGTTATGGCAATGTCGCTCACCGTGCCGGAGAAGCAGCGTCGGAGTACCGCGTCCAGCTCGAGGATCTCGCCAATCGGTCCGAGGATTATGTTAGGGACAATCCTTTCCGCGCCGTCGGCATTACCTTTGCAGCCGGGGTAGTTTTAGGACTTCTCCTACGTCGACGCTAAAGGGGCACTTTTCTTTTCCAGCACGATCAAGATTCACCAGTTATGATGAATTCCCAGGATCTGCCGGGCGGTATTCCCTCCAGAATCACAGGACTGACCGCTGGGTTGCTCCGCCACCTTCTCTCACTGGGCTCACTTGCTGTCCTGGAAGGTCGTCTCTTTGTCCGCCAGAGTATCGCGGGACTCATCCTGCTGATAGCGATTGTCGTGGTGGCCATGATAGCCTACGTCGCCCTGATCGGAGCCTTGATTGCCCTACTGGCTACCTGCCTCAGGTGGGGATGGCCGGTCTCACTCGCTGCGGCCGGACTGCTCCACCTTGGAATCTTGGGAGTTCTCTATCAGCTAATGCGGGCCCGGGTGATCAATCCCCGTCCTTTTGAAGCGACCACTGCGGAATTGCGTCGCGATATCGAAGCCTTGGGAGCAGCTAGCTACGACCCATCCTCCACTCCTACCACGCCCATTACACGATGAACTCTTCAGAGGCTGAACTTACCAAACTCCAGCAGAACGTCAGGGAAAGCCGGATTACCATTTCCCGCCAGTACGCCGGACTCATCTCGGATCTGGACATCCAGAAGCGCTTTACCGAATCCGTCCGGCATCATCCCCTGCGTTGGGTCGGCGGAGCCGCGACGGCAGGATTGATCGCCACGTTTTTCGGAGGCCGTGGAGTCCGTCAAGAAACATCCCCTAAACAGGCAAAAAAAACCTCCGAACCAGTCGCCACAGCCTCCTTGCAAGCGGTCAGTGCCATTACCACCCTGACCAAGGTCGGATGGATCTCCGGAGCGTTAGAGGTGGGGAAGATTTTGTATCCCATCCTGAAGCCTCTTGTTGTGGAATTTGCCACGAATGCAGCCAAGGCGGGACTTGCTAGACGGGGACGACCCTAGTTAGAAAGTCCGATTAGTTTTTTTCTCCCTCATGAGTTTGCTCTCCGATCCCACATTATTGGGTCATGTCGATGACTACTTGAATCTTGGCAAAGAGGCTGATGCCTCCGACATTCACCTTAGCGTTTCCAGTCCTCCGACCTGCCGTCGCTACGGTTCTCTGCTCCCCATGTGGGAGAACGCCCCCAAATTCACCGCCAATGACACAGAGGCACTGGTGAAGGGGTTCCTCGACGAGCAGCAGTGGCAACGCCTGCTCGATCAGGGCGACGTCGACTTCGCCTACAACAATGCGAGCGGCCGCTTCCGCACCAGCGTGGTGCGTCAACGACTCGGCTACGATCTGGCCTTCCGCATTATTACGAGCAAGCTCAGGACGCTCGATGAACTCGGCATGCCGAATCAGCTCAAGCTGCTCACCCAATTCCACAACGGACTCGTCCTAGTCACCGGACCCATGGGCAGTGGGAAGACGACAACGCTCGCCGCGCTCGTCCAAGAGATCAACCTCCACCGAGGCGATCATATCATCACCCTCGAGGAGCCGATCGAATACATCATTCCCTCAGCCCGCTGCCAGGTGACCCAGCGCGAAGTCCACACCCATACCAAATCCTTCGCCGCCGCACTCCGCGGCGCACTCCGTGAGGATCCGGATGTCATCATGGTTGGCGAGATGCGCGATCTTGAGACCATCCAGTTGGCTATCTCGGCCTCAGAGACCGGTCACTTGGTTCTCGGCACTCTTCACACGAGCAATGCCCCCAGGACCCTGGACCGCCTGCTCGACGTTTTTCCAGCCGACCAGCGCGACCAGATTCGTATGATGGTGAGCGAATCGCTCCGCGGTATTGTCAGCCAGCAACTCGTTCCTAGGGCCGACGGCATGGGACGCGCCGTTGCGATGGAGATCATGCTCAACTCCCCAGCCATCGGAAACGTTATCCGCGAGGCAAAGACGTTCATGCTTCCCGGCATTATTCAGACAGGAAAGAAGGCCGGTATGATCCTGATGGACGAGTCGGTTGCTGAGCTTTACCGCCAGGGGATCATCACCGCAGAGGAGGCCCTCTACCGAGCTGAGAACAAGACCGAGATGCGTATCGTCATCGGAGCCTGAACCTATTTAGCAGCCATGGCATACATCGACGAACTCTTCCAGGCACTCATCGAAAACGGTGCCTCCGATCTCCATCTCTCCGAGGGACAACCCCCGAAAATCCGCAAACACGGAGAAATCGTCCCAATCTGGGCCGAGTCCGCTCCCCTCACCCGCGAGCAGATGGCCTACATGCTCAGTGAGATCTGCACGCCAGAGAAGTGGCAGAAGTATGAGGAGTGCGGCGATCTCGATTTCGCCTACCAGATGGATGAAAACAGCCGTTTCCGCTGCAACTATCTTAAGCAGGCCCACGGCTATGGAGCAGTCTTCCGTATCATCCCAACCAAGATCCTCACGCTTGAGCAGCTCAACGTCCCCGAGGTGATCAAGGAATTCGGAGACATGCGCGGCGGCATCGTCCTAGTGACCGGACCGACCGGATCGGGCAAGAGCACCACGCTCGCGGCCCTGATCGACTATATCAACACGAACTACGGCCGCCACATCGTCACCATCGAGGAGCCGATCGAGTTCGTCCACCGCAACAAACAGAGCATCATTACCCAGCGTGAAGTTCCTGAGCATGCCCCCTCCTTTGCAGCCGGACTGAAGGCCGCACTCCGCGAGGATGCTGACATCGTCCTGGTCGGTGAGATGCGTGATCTGGAGACCATCTCCTTAGCATTGACGGCTGCGGAAACCGGACTCCTCGTCTTCGGAACCCTTCACACCAACAACGCCCGCAAGACAGTCGACCGCATGATCGACGCCTTCCCTGCCGACCAGCAGGCGCAAGTCCGCACCATGCTGGCTTCCTCACTGCGAGGGGTCGTGGCTCAGCTTCTTTTCAAGAAAGCCGATGGCAAGGGGCGCGTCGCAATCAACGAGATCCTCAAAGTGAACAACGCCGTCTCCGCCATCATCCGCGAGGGAGCGACCCAGAAGCTTCAGGATGTCATCGTAGCCGGAAAATCCGAGGGGATGCAGTTTATGGATGACGCCATCTGGGACAAGATGTTGGATGGCACGATCAGTCCCCATGAGGCCTACATGAAGGCGATCGACAAGAAGCGATTCCAGGGTGCCCTCCCCCCTGAAGAAGCGGATCTGGCCAATGCCTCCGGCGTGTAGGCGGATAGCCGATCCTTCATGAAAAGGAAAATCCTGCTGATCGATGTCAGCAACTCCTTCACCAAGATTGCTGTAGCGAGTGATGGAAAGATCGGACGCGTCACAAAGATCGCGACTTCCGAACTCAAACAGGAACTTTTCAGGGTCACTAAGCCCAAACTGGACCTGGCCGTCATCTCCTCCGTTGTGCCCGGGGCAAGCCGGATCCTTGCCGAATCATTAACCTGTCGGCCTCTCTGGGTGGATCACCGTGTACCGGGAGGTGTCCACGTCTCCTATCCGAATCCTCGCACGATCGGTGCGGACCGTCTGGCCAATGCCGCGGCCGCCGCACAACTCCGGAAGCTTCCTGCCATTGTTGTCGATTTCGGAACGGCCGTAACCTTCGATGTCATCGATGCTAAGGGAAGCTACCTTGGAGGGATTATCGCCCCAGGACTCCCAATCGCCGCCAAGGCCCTCCATGAAGGGACTGCCCTCCTGCCACATACCAGAATCCGAAAAATCACTTCGAGTGTTGGTAAAAGCACGACTGAGGCAATCCAGATCGGTCTCCTACTGGGAGCGGTCGGACTCGTCCGGGAGGCAGTGGCTCGGATTAGTCGAGAGATCTTCAAGGGGAAGAAGCCGTTTGTTATTGCCACGGGAGGGGATGCAGAGTTGGTGGCCCGACTCTCAGGACAGAATGGAGGGAGCAATGTGATTAATCCCATTGATCTGGTTGATCCCCTTCTGACACTTCGTGGACTGCTCGTGATTGCGGAAAAAAACATTTGATTGGTGCTTTTTTTAGGAGGGCACTTGCCCGCCTTGACTGGCACCCTTAACCTTTTCGGATGGCCCAGACCCCTTTCGTCCATCTCCATGTTCACAGCGAATACTCGCTGCTGGATGGAGCGATCCGGATGGAGGAACTCGTCAAGAAAGCTGCCGAGCTGGAGATGCCGGCTATCGCCCTGACGGACCACGGTAATCTCTTCGGGACGGTCGATTTCTATCAGGCTGCCGAGAAGGCCAAGGTAAAGCCCATCATCGGCTGCGAGATCTATGTCGCCCCCGGGTCGATGCACGAAAAGAAGACTAGCAACGGAGGCAAGGATGCAGCCTTTCACATGACGCTCCTCGCCTCCGACGACGCCGGCTACCGGAACTTGGTGAAGCTCAGCACGGCAGCTCACCTCGAGGGTTTCTACTATAAGCCTCGCGTCGATCGCGAACTCCTGGCCAAGCACAGTCAGGGGCTCATTGCCCTCAGCGGCTGCCTGAAGGGAGAAGTCAATATGGCCCTGAGTGAGGGACAGACCGCCAAGGCACTGGAAACTGCTGCCGCATACCGGGATCTCTTCGGAAAGGAGAATTTCTATATCGAGCTGGCCGACCATGGCATCGAGCAGCAGCGACGCAACCGCGGCGGCCTGATCGACATCTCCCGCGAACTCGGTCTCGGCTTGGTCGCGACCAATGACGTCCATTTCCTGGAGCGCTCCCACCATGAGGCTCACGATGTCATGATCTGCATCGGAACCGGAGCGATGATCCATGACGAGAAGCGGATGCGTTATGTCCCCGAACTCTACTTCAAGAGCGGCGAGGAAATGGCCGCCCTCTTCGCCGATCAGCCTACCTCCATCACCAATACGCTGGCTATCGCGGAACGCTGCAATGCCAAGCTCGAGTTCGGTAAGTCCAAGTACCCCGACTACCTCCCCCCGGAGGGAAAGACGCGCGAAGGCTATCTACGGGAACTCAGCGAAGAGGGACTCCGTAAGCGCTATGGCGAGCGTGCCATGCAGGATCCAGTCATCAGCGAGCGCTTCGAGTTCGAGCTCTCGGTCCTCTACAAGACTGGCTTCACCAGCTACTTCCTTATCGTCTGGGATTTTATCAACTACGCGAAGAGCCAGGGAATCCCCGTCGGACCCGGCCGCGGCTCGGCAGCCGGATCACTGATCGCCTACGTCCTCGGAATCACGGACCTTGATCCGTTGCGCTACGGACTGCTCTTCGAGCGCTTCCTGAATCCCGACCGCATCAGCCCCCCCGATATCGACGTCGACTTCTGTCAGAACAGACGTGGCGAGGTGATCGAGTATGTCCGCCAGAAGTACGGCACCATGGCCGTCTCCCAGATCATTACCTTTGGCACCCTAGGGGCTAAGAGCGTCATCCGTGATGTCGGCCGCGTCCTCGGATGGAGCTACGGCGATGCCGACCGCATCTCACGGATGATCCCGAACGAGCTCGATATCACCCTCAATAATACTGAGAAGAAAGGGGAAAAAAAACCGGGGGCGATCGACAAGAATCCGGAGCTGAAAAAAGCCGTCGAGGAGGAGTCCTCCACCGCCCAGCTCTGGGGCTACGCCAGCATCCTCGAGGGACTCTCCCGCAATAGCGGCGTCCATGCAGCGGGCATCGTCATCGCCGATCGCGATCTCTCCGATTACATCCCTCTTACCCGGGCCAATGACGGCAACATTGTCAGCCAGTATTCCATGGCCCCACTCACAGACCTGGGCCTGCTCAAGATGGATTTCTTGGGCCTGAAGACCCTCACCGTCATCGACGATGCCGTGAAACTGATTCATCGGCACACACCCGACTTCGACATCTCCAATCTCCCGATGGATGACCAGGCGACCTTCGATTTACTCAACCGAGGCGAGTCGATCGGCGTCTTCCAGTTGGAGTCCGGCGGCATGGTCGCGACAGCCAAGCGCTTCCAGATTGAGCACTTCACCGACATCATCGCCCTGATCGCTCTCTATCGTCCCGGTCCGATGCAGTTCATCGACGACTACATTGATCGTAAGAAAGGGAGGAAGAAGATCGAGTACGCGCATCCGCTTCTCGAGAAAATCTGCTCGGAGACCTACGGCATCATCGTCTACCAGGAGCAGGTGCAGCAGGCGGCGAGCGCTCTGGCCGGCTACACACTCGGTCAGGCCGATCTCCTGCGCCGTGCCATGGGCAAGAAGGACACCGAGAAGATGGCCAAGGAGCGCGAGGTCTTCGTCGAGGGCTGCGCCAGGGTCAACCAGATCCCTGGCAAGCAGGCCAACGCCATATTCGACTTCTTGGAGAAGTTCGCTCAGTACGGCTTCAACAAGAGCCACAGTGCCGCCTACGGCCTTCTCTCCTACCAGACCGCCTACCTGAAAGCCAACCACCCGGTCGAGTTCATGGCCGGCCTGCTCGGCAACGAAATCAACAACACCGACAAGATCGCCACGTTCGTCAGCGAGTGCTCTCGCATGGGGATCTTGATCCTACCACCGGATGTCAACCGGAGCGCCCTAACCTTTCTTCCTGAGGAGATCCCGGGAGGAAAGGCCATCCGCTTTGGACTCGCCGCCATCAAGAATGTCGGCGAAGCAGCGATGAAAACCGCGATCGCCGACCGCGAGGCGAATGGTCCTTTCAAATCGATGGAGGATTTCTGCTCGCGCCTCGACTCCCGGACGGTGAACAAGAAGATCCTCGAAAGCCTCGTGAAGTGCGGTGCCTTCGATTGGGATGGTCGTCATCGTGCTGCTCTTGATGCCACGATCGAAGGGGCCATGGGCGCCGCCGCTTCGGTTCAGAAAGATCGTGCCAGCGGTCAGGTCTCCCTCTTCGACTCCTTTACCGACCTTGCCCCAGCATCCTCCAAAGCAGCTGCGGGAACTGAAACAACGATCGAGCGCTGGACACGCTCCGAGATGCTCGGACACGAGAAGGAGTTGCTGGGATTCTATGTCACTGGCCATCCTCTCGATGACTACCGGGGCAATCTGGAATCAGGATCCTACGGATCAGTGGCAGCGGCATTCGCCATGACCGAACCAGGAAGTGTTAAGCTAGCAGGACTTCTTTCAACCGTGGAAAAACGCTTCTCAAAGAAGGATGGTCGCCCCTTCGGCATCCTGACCATCGAGGATGACTCCGGAACTCTGGAACTCATGGCCTGGGATGAATCTTTCAGTAAAAACGAGGAACTCCTCAAGCCCGGTACAGTCCTCTCCTGCAATGCGCGGATCACCCCCCGGGATGGAAGCGTTAAGGTGATGGGCAGCGACTTCAAAGCCCTCACCCCAAAGGCCTCCAAGAAACCCCTCCGCCTCCGGATGGATCGCAGTCGCCTTATTGTCGACGATCTGCACGCCATTCACTCCGCCATCAAGAAGCATCCGGGAAAACGCACTCTGATCCTTGAGATAGGAACCCTTTCAGGAGCTATTGTTCCTCTTCAGCTCGGCGAAGAGTTCACGGTCGGCGATGAGATGGCAGTGCGCGCGGAATTAGCTCCCTGGCTGGCCAAAGCCTAGGCCTTTTGTGGCAGATTGGTGTTGGTCTTTGCTTGCAGTAGCTCTACCACAGCTTTGCTTGGCCGCCTGACTCTCTCCTCAAATTACCTTCACCTTAGATTTCCATTAATACCGAAGGGGATCGGGGAGAGTGAATGCCGATTCTATGACTCGGATTTCGATGGGATCGGTCGCCAGAACCTCGATCACGTCAAAGCGGAAGGTAATATCGGGCATGTTGAGCAGACGGAGCCAATAAAGGCCACCCCTTCGGATAAGTTGCTGTTTCTTCCGGTCGACGGCATCCAGAGGCCTTCCCATCTCTTCGGTGCGTCGGGTCTTCACCTCGGCAAAGACTAGAGTATCGCCATCCCTGCAGACCAAATCGATCTCCCCACCCCCGGGAGCGCGGAAGTTCCGGCGCAGAATTTTCCAACCCAGACGCTTCAAGTGCCTTGCCGCCTGATCTTCTCCCCATCTGCCTAGAGCAAGGTGAGTGTTCGAATCAGAACCCGAAGGTGGGCTGGTCGACCGGCGCAAAACCACGTCGATGATGCGGGCAAGGTCCATATTCTTTCAATGTAGTCAGATGTTCAACAGTCGCATAGCCTCGATGCTTGGAGAAGCCGTATTGGGGATACTTTTGGTCCAGCGTATCCATGATCCTGTCCCGGGTGACCTTGGCCAAGATACTGGCAGCGGCGATACTAAGGCTGATCCCATCTCCCCCAACCAATGCCGTATGCTCCATGGGGAGCCCTTTGACCGGCAATCCATCCACGAGAGCGTGAGCGCACTGATGTCCGTTTTCTTTAAGTCCAGTTAAGGCACGAGCCATGGCCAGATGAGTTGCGCGCAGGATATTCAGGTGTCCAATTTCTTCTGAGCTAGCCTCAGCCACAAAGAAGCGAACCGTAGCATCTTCAGTCAACCGGACATAAAGAGCCTCCCGTTGCTGGTGGTTCAGTTTCTTCGAATCATCCAGCCCATCCAGGGAGAATCCCTCGGGGAGGATCACTGCGGCAGCAACCACGGGACCAGCTAGAGGACCGCGTCCCGCTTCATCGACTCCGGCCACCGGGTGGATACCTCGGGCATGGAGCTCTCTTTCATGGAAGAGTGTGGGGTAAAGAGAAGGGCCCCGAGTCTTAGACTTGGGGCCCCTAGAATGAGATCCGCGACGAGTGGTCGTCATCGGATCTGAAAAAGTTAAAAATTAGGCAACTTCCTGCGCCTTCTCCTTCACGGTGACGGCGGCCTTGCCCTTACGATCACGGAGGTAGTTCAGCTTGGAACGGCGGACCGATCCGCGCTTCTCTATTTCGAGCTTCGCGATGCGAGGAGAATGAAGAGGGAATACGCGCTCGACACCCTCGCCGAAGCTGACGCGACGGACAGTGAAGTTGGCGTTAATACCGGCACCCTTGCGGCCGATCACGATGCCGGAGTACTTCTGGACACGCTCTTTGTCTCCTTCGATGACGCGTGTGTGAACGCAAACGGAATCACCCACCTCGAAAGGGACGAGGTCGGTTTTGAACTGCTCTTTTTCGATAGTGGCGATGATGCTCATGACAGGAAGTGTGGCCGGAAATTAGTCTAAAATTTTTCTAAAGTGGTTGAGAAGAATGCCCCGACGGATACTTCATGGCAAGAAGTAATCACAATCTTCGCACTGGATGTCGACTTCCTGAGCGGTGGTGCAGGTTCAAGACATGGGTAACACTTTAGGTTCAGGATATAGGTAACACCTTGGGGCTCTTACTGGCAGGGTAAGGGGCTATGCAGTGGCAACACCTAGACCTCATGAGCCAGAGAAGAGAGTTTGCGCTTCGAGCGCTGCAAACAGACAACTTTCGAGCCTTGTGCAAAGAGTATGGGATCAGCCCACGGGTGGGCTATAAGTGGAAGAGTCGCCTTCTAGAAGAAGGAATGAGGCGAATGGAGGAACACAGTCGCCGCCGCAAGAGTACTCCCAATGCACTTAGCGAAGAGGAGGTATGCCGGATCGTATTATTACGGGTGCGTCACAAGCGCTGGGGAGCGCGCAAGTTGCAGGAGATCTATCAAAGGAAGCATGGGGAAGCGCCAAGTGAGAGCAGCCTTAAGAGGCTCTTTGAGCATTATGGACTCCCCCAGGCCATCCGCAGTGACAACGGCGCACCCTTCTCGAGTTCCCGCAGCATTAATGGGACTCTCCAGGCTCTCTGCCTGGTGGGTAGCTCTTGGGATCGTTTTACTACGTGGTCGTCCCGCCCACCCACAGGATAATAGGGGACATGAGAGGATGCATAAGGACATCAGCCAGGAGCTGGAGGGTACCTGCTACTGAGATCGTCAGGCTGCTCTAGATGGTCTGGAAGCGAGAGTTTAACGAGGAACGTCATCACGAGTCCTTGGGCATGAAGATGCCCTCCGAGGTCTATGAACCATCAACGAAAAAGTGGGAGGGAACGCCTGATCAACTCGACTACGAGGGGCTCGTGACCCAAAGGGTCAAAAGGACCGGCGAAATCTGCTTTGAGAACCAGTTAGTCTTTCTCTCCACAGCTCTTCACGGAGGGGATGTGGGTCTTAAACCCCTGCGGAATGGAACCCTAGAAGTCTACTTCGCAAGGCTCTTGATGGGACATCTCACCCCCGAAACAGACAGCCTTATCCCCATCTTGCCCAGTACCCCTGAAACCATGAAGGAGGCGGCATAAATCGCCAAGCAGGCAACTCCGCTTCAGGGGCTCCCTCCCATTCCTCTCCGTTGCCTGCTACCCCAATCTTCCTGCTATTGACCAAGAACCAAAACACCAACACTCTTAGCAAGCATTCGCGGCGGGTGAAACCCGCCTCCCCCCTCAATTGATCAGATGATCATTGCGCTCTTTATCCTGGAGGACCCCCGTGGGCATCGGGGGAGGGTTATCCGGAGTCGACTGCATGAAGGTCTTGATCGCCTCCGCGAACTTGCTGTCGTTCAGGGGAAAGATCGTGCGGTTGGCGCTTTTCGAGTCCTTATTTTCCCACCAGCCAGCAAAGAGATGATGGCAGTTGTTGCGTGAATAGATCAGGAGCTCCTTAAGCGCCGTGTCATAGAGTTTCATGGAATCAGGTGCGGCGTGCGGGAGAGGATGCCATTCGAAGATTCCCCAGCCGTGATTATCCGGGGTGAGGTTGGCATATTGCAGCACCAGCTTGGGATCCATCCATCCGAACGAGGTAACCCCCACCGTTCCGCTCTTCGGCAGGTAGCCGGTCCAGGTAGGTGTCGCACCGCTGAGGCTGCGTGGCCCATCCACCTTTTCATCTGGAATCTGGTGTGCGTAGAGCATCTCCCTCGGCAGGCCTGTCTCCGCCATCACGTCGAACATATCCCGCACATAGTGGGCCACCTCCTGCTGGCGGAATCCGAAGGCCGGATTGGAGGGATTTCCAGGAGGATATTGTTTTCCTTCATCAAAATAGTCCCAGCTCCAGGCACGCCACCAGGGGGATCGATCCGGATGACGCGGAGCATCGAATCCCCCCTCCGTATATCCCGGCTCCCCGCTCTTCGGCATCGGGTTGAATTTCACGTCGGTGATCGGCTTCGGAAAGAGCTCCGTATCCCAGTATTTCAGATTCCACGTGGTGAAGGCCGTTCCGAAGCGTTTGTTGAAGCTCTCCCCCTCTCCATGATGGGAATCGGGACTTTTATCGAAGTAAAAGGGGCTATACTTCTTGCCCTTCCATTCTACCAAGGGCCCCGTGATCGACTCCGGGGCACCCTGACCCGCGTAGAGACCGACCTGATCATTATAATCTCCGCGATGCCTCAGCCAATCTTGGAACTCCTTGACGGCAAACGGCGAATAATCCGCCAGGTAATCAGCGGTCTCGGGATATTTCTTGGTCGAGGAGGCTGCCACCGCAAGCTCCACCTCGATCAGGCCATTGATGCAGGTGATGACCCCGGGGTACTTTTCCATGACCTTGCGGATTTCCTGCGCCTTTCTACGGGTTTCCGAGGTGAAGAATTCCCTACTCAGAGGCGCGTAGCGCGAGGGGCTCGGCACCCGGAAGTCACGGCCGATCGTCTGATCTGAGAATGCAGGGGCTGGTTTATTCGTATCAGAGAAGAATGAGGGAATGTAGTATCCCTCCCAGTGGGATGTATTCATCCGCCATTGAAAGTTGCGAAGATCCTTCCTGAGGTTATGCCAGCCCCACCCTCCTTGAGAATGCGGTTGAGTGGCGATGATCGGCCCGAGTGAGACCCCCTTCTCCTTGGCAATACTGGCTGCGAGTTCTAGGCGCTTCGGATTTGCATAGATGAAGGCAATCCCTGGGTGGTACCACGCATTCCCCTGGCCGAATTGGTTGACCAGATTATCCATCATCTCGCGGATCTCCTTCTCACTAGTGCGTGGATTCATGATGGACTCCCAGATCGCATAGATGGTGAGTGAAGTTGGCTTCGAGACGACTGCTGCCGTGGCCACAGGTGATGCCTCCGGATTTGCAGAGGGGGAAGCCGCAGCAGCTGCGTTCGTGGATTCTGCTACAGGGGATGAGGCAGGCGTAGGGGCGGGGGCAGGCTGGATTTCCGGGAAATACTTTGACCTCTCCTCAGGAGACAGCGTCTCCGCATCATACTCCATGACACCGGTGGAGCTTTTGCATTTCAGTTTCGCCCCATCCCTCTCGATGGACTCAAAGGTGAGTGAGGATCCGTTGGCTAAGGACAGGGTGATGGCGTTGGTCTCCGTGGCTCCCTTGGCCTGCAGAGGAAAGGAAAAAAGAATCGCTAGGGGAAGGAGGAAGAAGCCTAAGACGGTAAGTCGTGCGGCCACGAGAAGGGATTTCATGGGTTTTGGAGGGACAACGATGACGAGGGTCTTAGCTTAGGACATACACCATAGGAAAATAAAGGGTGGGATTTTAATTTTTTATCCATCGCGGTTCCCTGTCCCTGAAAGAGAAAGAAGAAAAACATTATGGAGAGTGATTCTTGTGCAAGCGAGGCGAAGGCCTTATGGCTGAGGAGTGGAATCCATGAGAAGGCGTTTGAGAAGCATCATTGTCACACTGCTTGTTGTTCTCTCTATATCGCCAAACCTGTTTTCCGGTGTCGATGCTCCAGCCATTTCAGATACGAATACCGGGGGTAGTTGCTGTCACACACCCTCCTCTCGAATGGCTGAGATGCTTGCTGGCAGCAGAACCACCGCATCGGCACAACTGACTCCCCTCCCCAAAAAAGAGAGCGAACAAGTTGTGTCCAAAGGTCCCGACACCTCGAAATGGCCTCATAAGCCATGGCCGGCGGGCATGGTCTGGATCCCTGCCGGCGAGTTCCAGATGGGAGGAGTTGGCCCCGAGGCACGTCCCGATGAATTTCCCGTCCACCCTGTCAGGGTTAAAGGCTTCTGGATGGACGAGACCGTCGTTACCAATCAGCAGTTCCGCAACTTTGTGAAGGCGTCTGGATACCTCACCACCGCTGAACGCAAACCCGACTGGGAGGAGTTAAAGAAGACCCTGCCTCCCGGCACCCCAAAGCCGCCCGACGAGGTCCTTGTTCCGGGTTCGCTTGTCTTTGTACCGACCGATGGCCCTGTGTCGCTGGATGACCCTTCCCAGTGGTGGCACTGGATGCCCGGTGCCAACTGGCAGCACCCCCTAGGCCCCGGGAGTTTCCTCACCACCAAGGATAACGATTATCCCGTTGTCCATGTCTCCTGGTATGATGCCGTTGCTTACTGCAAATGGGCAGGGAAGCGTCTCCCCAGTGAAGCCGAGTGGGAATACGCCAGCCTCGGGGGCGGCCTGGCCAGACGATTCATCTGGGGTGAGAAGCCTCCCTCTGACAACTTTCTTCCTGCAAATCTCTGGCAGGGTGGCTTTCCCTACGAGAAGAAGCCACTCGACGGCTACATTCTGAGTGCTCCGTCCCGTTCTTTCCAAGCCAACGGCTACGGACTCTACAATATGATCGGCAATGTCTGGGAATGGTGCGCTGACTGGTACCGTGACGACACCTATGCCACCGATCTCCGGAAAAGCGGTCGGAAGCCCACACTCAACCCGCTAGGGCCTCCGGACAGCCATGATCCGGATGAGCCATTTAACCCGAAGCGCGTCACTCGTGGAGGGTCCTTTCTCTGCAATGCAGGATATTGCGCGAGTTACCGTCCCGCCGCTCGGATGAAGACCTCCCCCGATAGCGGCTTACTCAATACCGGCTTCCGCGCCGTCATAAGTGATGCCGACTGGAGAAAGAACGTCAGCAAATAATTTTTCGTCGAAAAAGAATCAGCGATGTCACGTTTCGAAGAATAACTCTCCTGTGGTCCAGCTTTCCGAGTACCGTCAAGGCTGGTCTTATTTCAAATCGGCCTGGTATTTGGACCACTTCGCCTGAAGCTGAGATAGGATTTTTCTATTCGCGACATCCCCCGCGACATTATGAGCTTCGAGTAAATCGCTCTTGAGGTCGAAAAGTTCCTCCAAGACCGGGTTTTCGTTGATCCACCGAATGTACACCCAGCGACCGGTACGAACTCCCTCGCTAGGTGGAATGATCTTCGGGTGGGTGTGGTGTTCGTAGAAAAACTCCGTGCGCCAATCCTTGGGATGTTTGTTTTCTAGCAGCGGAACAAGGCTTTGCCCTTGCATCGACTGAGGCTCTTTTATTCCCGCGAGTGCTAGCATGGTCGGGGCCAAGTCAATATTCAGCGTCATGGCCTTCTCTCTCCTGCCGTTGTCTTTCCGGGATTCTCTCGGGTCACATACAATCAAAGGAACACGCAGCGACTCCTCATACATGAAGAATTTGTCAGAAAGTTGCCGGTCACCAAGGAAATAGCCGTTGTCCGAGGTGAAGATGATCACCGTGTTTTTCTCCAAGCCTCTCTTCTTCAACTCTTCCGTGATGCGTCCGACTTCGCGGTCGATGCCGGTGATCAGTCGATAGTAGTTCTTGGCACTGCTCTGGTAATGGTCCGCTGTGTCAAACCTCCAGAGCCAGCGTTCATGACCCACGGAATTCTGAACCGATACAGGGAGCTTTGCAAAATACTCGGGATTACTCGTCGCAGAGACCGGAAGTGGCGTCTCCTTGTAAAGCGTAAGATCGCGATCGTCGGGTTGAAACTGCTCTAAATGAGGCATGTCATCACGGGCGTGAGGTGCAGTGAAGCTGATCGAAAGACAGAAAGGACGGTTGGTCGGCGTGCCTCGGAGGAACTCCAGGGAATCCTGTCCAAATTTGGCTGTTTCGTGCACCCGGTTGTGGTCCTTTGGATCGATGAAGTATTTTCCGCCTTGTCCGGGAACCCCTTTCCAGTAGTCAAACTTGTCAGCCATGGCATTGACGGCTTTATCATTGCCGACTCCGAATTTACCGATGAATCCGGTATAATAACCGTTTTGTCTTAAAAGCGCGGGATAAGTCTCCTTCCATTGAGCCTCCTTGAATGGTTTTTCAAAATCTTCAATCCCGTGTCGCCGCATGTACTGACCTGTTAAAATCGAGGCCCTGCTGCAAACGCAGATTGACGTGGTGACAAAGTTGTTCTCAAAAAGCACCCCGTTCTTGGCCAACCGGTCGATATTCGGCGTCAGAATATTGGTGTTGCCCATGCAGCCAAGGGCGTCCCTCTTCTGGTCGTCGGTTAGGATGAAGATGATATTGGGCTTGGCCACTGACTCTGACTTCATCGCGTCGGCGGCAAGGGAGGCCAGCGGTGCTAGCAGCACAGCGAAAAGGAGTAGGAGGGGGCATTTCATGGGTTGTGATTATCAGCTTTTTCTAAGGTGAGTCACTTTTTTTCAAGTTCTGACAGATGTTCTTCCAAAGACTGACGATCATCGGATTCTAAAAGCCTCAGCAACTTGCCTGACTACCTGCCAGATTCAGCCCGTAACCCGCAGCCTAAAAACCTTCGCTTAGAATTGCTTCCTATGCCGATCGAATCAAATCCATCAACTCTTTCTCTCCGGGACCTTGGCCGACCATGGCGAGGCAAAGTGTGCGATTCTGAAGAATCTTCTGCGCCACGCCCTGAATGTCGGCAGGTGTAACCTTTGCCAGCCGGTCATAGACCGACTCAGGAGAAACCACCTTGCCGTAGTTCAGGAGTGAGGTGCCCAGGCGGTAGTTTTGAGTGGCGGCGCGCTCGAGGGCCATCCGACTGGTGCCGATAGAGTAGTCGCAGGCCCGGCGGAGCTCGGCAATGGAGGGGGCTTTCGCGGCAATCCGAGCACACTCGGACAGGATGAGCTTAAGAGCCTTCACGACATTTTTGCCATCGAGTCCTAGAGCGATCTCGAAGGCCCCGCAGTCGGAATGAGTCGAGAGGGAGGTGCCGATCGAATAGCAGAGCCCGCGACGCTCACGCAACTCTTGGAACAAACGCGAACTCATGTTGCCGCCAAGGATCACATGGAGCAGACTAACCGCATAGCGCTTCGGATCGTGCGAACCAACTCCCCGGAAGGAGAGGGCGATCTGGGTCTGCTGATTCTCGCGCGACTCGATCACCAGACGGGGAGCTCCTTGACGGGGAGGTGCGGATACGGAGGAGTGAGAGGGGCCTGTTGGATTGCCTGGGAGTTTCATCAGGAAACCGGAGGAGACCAACTTCACGAACTCCTCGTGATCAACCGCTCCCGCCGCGGTAACAATGGTGCGGCCTGCATGGTAGTTGCCATGGAGGTGATTCACGAGATCCTTGCGCGAAATGGCCGAGAGGCTCTTCTTCGTGCCTGTGATGGGACGGCTCAGAGAACTGCCCTTCCAGGTCTCCGCGGTCAGAAGCTCCTGAACATGCTGGGCAGACTCGTCACGAATCATCTCGATCTCTTCGACAATCACTCCCCTCTCCCGCTCGACTTCCCGGGGATTGATGAGCGAATTGCAATACATGTCGGAGAGAACACCCGTGATCCTCTGCAAATGATCCGAGGAGGCCGCTGCATAGAAGCAAGTGCGCTCTTCAGAGGTATAGGCGTTCAGATCGCCGCCAACTCCCTCCACTTCCTCGCTGATCCGACGGGCGCTCCGTGTCTTTGTTCCCTTGAAAAGCAGATGCTCCAGGAAATGGGAGATCCCTCCGATCCGGGCAGGCTCGTGGCGCGCGCCAACACCGCACCAAATCCCGACCGCCACGGTCTGGGAAGAGGGCATAGTCTGGGTCGCCACCCGGAGACCGTTGGGGAGTATGGAGATGATCGGGGTGATTTTAGGTGTCACTGTGTTTGCTTTCTGGAATGGAGCAATGCCTCGGCAACCATAAGATCGGCCGGCCAGGTGATTTTCAGATTCGGTTCCCGATTCTCCACGAACGGAATCCTCCATCCGGCGGCCAGCGCGACGGAGACCTCGTCGGTTGGCTTGCCGTGGGTCTTCTCTGCCAAGAGCTTCCGTAGCGGCGCGGCGCGAAAGACCTGCGGAGTCTGCATGGCCCAGAGCCCTGTACGATCGACGGTCTTCACCGCGCATCCTTCCTGATCGCCTTGATGCAGGGTATCGGAGACAGGAATAGCCGCCGCGGAGGCTCCCGCTTCAGAAGCTTGGGCTACCTCTAGACAACGCGTGATCAGGGAAGGTGTGACCAGAGGTCGGGCCGCATCATGGATAGCCACCAGATCGACACTCGGGGAGAGGGCTTGCAGACCTCTCTCGACGGACTCCTTGCGGTAAGAGCCTCCCGTCACCACAAAGGTCAGCTTGGAGATTCCAGCATCATGTGCAATCGCACGGAACTCCTCCTCACGTCCCACGGGAGCAACCAGCACGATACTGCTGATCGACGGCGTCTGCTCAAAGGCCAAGAGAGTCCAGGCGAGCACTGGAATCCCTGCAATGGGAACCGCGAGCTTGTCACCGCCAAAGCGGCTTCCCGAGCCACCTCCAACAACGATGGCAGCGCATTCAGAAAAAGACGTGCTACCCATGAACGCAGAAAAAAATCGTTGAATGTAGAGGCTAAGAGAGAAGTTTCTGGACCAAAGCGCTCAGGCTCTTGCCATCGGCGCGTCCTTCCGCCTTGGCCTGGGCAGCCTTCATGACCGCACCCATCTGGGCTTTGCCAACACCATCCGGAGTTCCCAGAGAGGCTCCGACTTCGGCGATCGCTTCTGTGACAATCTTCTCCAGCTCCTCAGAGGAGAGGGCAGCAGGCAAATAGGCGGAGAGCACGGTGATCTCTGCCCTCTCACTGGCGGCGGAGTCGGGTCGCCCCCCCTTCTCGAATCCCTCCGCGGCATCCTCCCGCTGCTTGATCTGCTTGCGCAGGACAGAGACAGCAGTCTCGTCGTCGATCACGGCATCAGCTCCGGATTTCTCGATGGCGGCGTACTTGAGAGCGCTCTTGACCATGCGGAGAGTCGCGAGGCGTGCGGCATCACGGGCTTTCATGGCTTCCTTGAGGTCGTGATCGATTTGTTCTGCGAGTGTCATGGGATAGGCGTGGTTGGCTTGATTGGCGTCGTGATTAGCATCTTGGATGAACCTCTGAAGCTACGCGCTTGAGTTGCCCCAGTAAATGAATTCTCATGGAGGCATGTCTCAACGACCTGTCCGTACACGATTCGCACCCTCTCCCACCGGCCTCCTTCATGTCGGAGGTGCACGCACTGCACTCTTCAACTGGATCTATGCGCGCAAACACGCCGGCACCTTTGTCCTTCGTATCGAGGATACCGACCACACGCGCAATACCGAGGAAGCCAAGCAGGTAATCCTTGATGGACTTCATTGGCTCGGACTCGATTGGGACGAGGGTCCGCAGAAGGGTGGCAACTATGGTCCCTATTATCAGAGCGAGCGCGGGTCGATCTACGAGGAGTACCTCTCGCGCCTCGAAAAAGCCGGCTACCTCTATGAGGACAACGGAGCAACCCGCTTCCGCTCACCCCGTGAGAAGGTCATTGTCGATGACGAGATCTGTGGAAAAATCGAATTTGATCTTACCAATCCGGGAACCCATCCCGATTTGACGCTTCGACGTCCGGATGGCTCCTGGATCTTCCACTTCGTGAGTGTCGTCGATGATATCGAGATGAAGATCTCCCATGTCATCCGTGGTGAGGATCACCTCTCCAACACACCCAAGCATGTCGAACTCTACAAGGCTCTCGGTGCGGAGCCTCCCCGATTCGCCCACATGCCTCTTATTCTCAACCGCGATGGTAGCAAGATGAGCAAGCGGGATGAGGGCGCGGCCCTTAGCACCTACCCCGATGCAGGATATGCCCCGGAGGCCGTCCGCAACTACCTCAGCCTGCTCGGCTGGTCCCCGAAGGAGAACCGCGAGATCATCAGTACAGAAGAGGTCATCGCTCTCTTCGATCTCAATCAGGTCAACCGCCGCAATGCCGCCTTCGACCTGGACAAATGTTTCTGGATCAATGGCCAGTATCTCCTCTCCATGGATCTCGCCCGCTATGCCGAACTGGCGATCCCCTTTCTCCAGAAGGCAGCCATTACCTGGCCCACCTGGGAATCTCTCGAGCGCGTCCTCGCGATTGTAAAACCCAAGGTAAAACTCCTAAAGGATCTCCCCGAGTGGGTCGCGTGCTTCTTCACGGAAGAGTTTCCCTACGACGAGGCGGCGGTCGCTAAGTCGTTGGTAGGAGCTATAGCTGCTGAGCGCCTCCAGGCTCTCTCCGAAGCCTACGCAGCTCTTCCCGACTGGGATGCAGCCTCACTGGAAGCCTCCCTCAAGGAGACCACGGCAAAACTCGGCATCAAGACCGGTGAGATGGTTCATCCCGCCCGCGTGGCAGTAAGCGGCAGGGGCATTGGCCCTGGTCTCTACGAGATGATCGAGATTCTCGGTAAGGAGCGCACCCTTGCTCGCTTCGCACTGGGAATCGCCAAAGCCGCCGGAGTATGAGTGATTCCTCGGAGGTCTTCTCTGTAGCGGATCTTGCCGAGAATGGTGAGGTCTTCCACAGTTTGACTCCGCCGGCCCGGCTAGCAATCTTTGGGGATCCAGTAGCCAAATCCGCATCTCCTTTTCTTCAGAATGCAGCTTTAAGGGAACGAGGATATGAATTCCAGTATGTCCGGATTCAAGTCGCGCCAGAGAATCTTTTTGACGCCTTTTCGGCGCTGCCAAAAGCGGGTTTTTTGGGTTGCAACCTCACCATGCCTCACAAGCAGGCGGCCTTCACTCTAGTTAACGAGGTCAGCAAGGAAGCCCAACTCATGGGAGCCATCAATACGGTCGCGGTACGTGATGGGAGACTTCTGGGATTCAATACCGACGGCCCTGGATTTGCAGCAGCAATTCAGGAGGAGTTCGGGATTGCCCTCTCCTCATTGAGAGTCCTCATCCTGGGCGGCGCAGGAGGAGCAGGCCGGGCCATTACCGTCCAATGCGCCCTGGAAAAGTGTCCCTCCATCACGATCGCCAATCGCTCCCATGAAAAAGGAAAGAGACTTGCTGAGGAGATCGCCAATCGTCTTGGGACACCCATCACCTCGATCCCTCTTGATCAAGGAGCTATCTCAAAGGCTTTGGAATCCACTGACTTGATTGTTAATACAACCCCTCTGGGAATGAAAGAGGGTGATCCCTCTCCTCTTCCGGATAACCTCCTGAAAAGCGATCACTTGGTCTATGACACGGTCTACAACGGAGGCACCACCGCTTTGATCAAACAGGCCAAGGATGCCAATTCTAAGGATGCCAACGGCCTCACCATGCTCCTCCATCAGGGGGCCAAAGCGTTCGAGATCTGGTTCAATGAACCTGCACCGCTTGAGGTCATGCGCACCGCGCTGAAGTCTTCTAGGAACTGAGGAGTTCCCTCGATTTTTCACAGTCGCGGGCGATTTGGGCCTTGAGTTCTTCCAACCCCGTAAACTTCTGCTCTCCTCTGAGGTAGTAAACGAACTCCAGCAAGAGTTCCTCTCCCACAAGGTTCTGAGAAAGATCGAAGAGATGCACCTCGACCACACGACGCTTGGCCGAGGCGTCGACGGTGGGACGGAGACCGATATTGCAGACTCCGGAATGAACGACGTCTTCATGCAAAACCTTGACCACATAGACCCCGTCGGGAGGCAACTGCATCCCTTCGACATCAAGATTTGCAGTCGGAAAGCCGATCGTCATTCCGAGTCCAGCCCCTGAGACAACAGTTCCCGTGAGCAGGAAGGCTCGGCCCAAGCATGCGTTAGCTTGGGCCAGATCCCCGGAGGTAATGGCAGCTCGGATCCTGGTGCTGCTAATTGGTGCCCCCTCCACTTCGAACGGATCAATCTGGATGACACCGAATCCGTGCACTGAACCCAGTTCCCTCAAGAGATCCACATTCCCCTCACCCCCACGGCCAAAGGACCATTGAGATCCCACGCAGATTGCGTGAAGAGGGGAGCAGGAATCAGCCAGCGATGAGATGAAGTCACGGGCAGGCACCGATGCCAGCTCACGGGTGAACTCCAGCATCAATAGTGTGGGAACCTCCAGTCCTTCCAGAAGCGAGATTTTCTGCTTATTGCGGGTCAAAAGTTTCGGAGCCTTCTCAGGACGAAGTAAAGAAGCAGGATGGCGGTCAAAGGTCAGGACGACTGCCGTTCCACTGCAGGTAGCAGCCTCTTCCATGGCACAACGAATCAGGGCCTGATGGCCGAAATGCAATCCATCGAATGTCCCCGCTGCGAGGACAATGGGCCCCTTCAATGATGAAAGTTCGCCGACGGAGTGTAGGATCTTCATGGAGAAAAAATATGGAAATCAGGAAATCAGGAAGTGATTGCCAGCAGGAAACAGAATCAAGAATCCCTATGAAAAGCTAAGCGAGGCATTTCAGATTCAGTCTCTAACAATTTCACTTCAGTTCTCAGTTTTTTCCTGAGTTCCTGAGTTCCATATTAAAAAACTCTGCAGGAAAGTTTTTACGCTCCCCGGAGTCGCGAGACCTGAGGAAGGGTCAGGAGTTTTTCCAGAATCGCTTCCCGCGGAGCGGTCTTGAGATCAGCGGCTGGGAAAGCCATGCTCACGTCAAACCTCCCCGACTTGGTGCGGCGCAAGGCGCTGAGATGAGCTCCACACCCAAGATCGTTGCCAATATCGAAGGCATAGGTCCTGACATAGAATCCCTTGCTACAGACCACCCGGAAATCAACCTCCGGCAGCCTCAATCCGAGGAGATGATGGGCGTAGATATGAACGAATCGAGGCTCCCTCACTACTATTTTGCCCTGACGTGCGAGCTTGTAGAGGGCTACTCCATCTTTCTTGATAGCCGAAACCATGGGAGGGGTCTGGTAGAAATCACCGTCATATTTGGCAAAGGCGGCTTCAATCTGTTCTTGAGTGAACTCCGGAACCTCACGAGTCTCCGTGATCTCCCCGTCCGCATCCTGAGAATCTGTCATGACGCCGAACTTCATCGTCCCCTCATACTCCTTGTCCTCGCTCATGATCAGGTCCTGGATCTTGGTGCCCTTGCCGAGGGTCAGGAGCAGAAGACCGGTAGCCATCGGATCCAGGGTGCCGCAATGGCCGATCTTTTTCGTTCCGAGCACCTTGCGGGCGATCGCCACGACATCGTGAGAGGTCATGCCCGGGGCTTTGTCAATCGGAAGGACACCATCGATGAGGGAATCAGCAAACATGGAAAAATGATTATGGAAGGTGAGTCAAAGCGGTCTTGCCAAGGAACCAAGGGCGGAATCAATAGCCGAGAGAACATTCTCCTGAACTTCGACGAACGATCCCATGATACGCGCCCCCGAGGCCATGGAATGGCCGCCGCCACCGAACTGACGACAAAGATTGCAGGCGTCAAAGTTAGGGTCCTTTGAACGAAGACTAAGCCTTACCATTCCGTCAGGCATTTCCTCGAAGAAAGCCGCAGCCTTGACCCCCTCGACAGAACGGAGGGTGTCGATAATCCCCTCGTTATCCTCGGGAATGATTCCCAACTTTTCCACATCGGCAAGAGAAAGAGCGAAGCTGGCCACCCTGTCGTGGCTGGTGAAACGCGCGTTCACCAAAGCATGTTTGAGGAGTTCCAGTCGGCGGCGAGGCTGGTTCTCGTAAAGAGATCTGGAGAGTTCAGCCACATTGACCCCGCGCCTGATTAACTCGGCCCCGACCTCATAAGTACGATCAGTAGTTCCTTCGTACTGAAAAGAGCCCGTATCCGTGGAAATGGCCGCAAAGAAATTGGTCGCCATCTCAGGTGTGATGGTGATTCCCTCATTCAGGAAAGCCTCCGCAAGGATCTGTGCCGTCGCTGGTCGTGAGGGATCGATAAGATTCAGATCAGCATAGCCCTCATTACTCTTGTGATGGTCGATGCAGATCCAGAGAGGAGATCCAGCAATAGCATCAAGCACGGTGCCGAGACGGTTTTTGACAGAGGTGTCGAGGGCCAGCACCACGTCGAATGATACGGGTGATGAAGGCGGAGCCGTCACAAGTTCCGAGGAGGGCAAAAATGCATACTTCTCCAACATGCCATCCTCGTTCCAGACGGTGACCTCGTGTCCCTCCGATAGAAGCCAGAGGGCTGCCGCAATCGTTGATCCATAGGCATCTGGATCAGGACGGAGATGGCTGGCCACCAGGATGCGTTTCCGGCTCCGAAGAGCCTCCCGGATTTCGGGAAAGGCTACGTTTTTCATCCTTTGATATTTTCAGGGTTTACGCTTTCGCTTGGCTCGTCAGGGGGTAATGTCGCCTCGATCTCTTCCAGTAAGCTTAGCACCCGTGTCCCGCGCTCGATCGACTCATCTAGATCGAAGTGAAGATGCGGAGTGTACTTCAGGATCACCCGGCGTGATAGCTCATGCTGGAGATGCTGGCGTTTCTCCGTGAGTTTAAGGATAGCCTGTTCTTTCTGCCATTTTGTCCCAATGGCACTGATGGCGACATGGGCCTGCTTAAGATCGGGCGTGACATCGACAGCGCGCACGGAAACCAGAGGGGCCTCGAACTTCATCTCACGACCAATGATGGTCCCAAGCTCGCGCTTGATCAGTTCGCAGACCCGTAACATTCGAAGACTCATGGTGATATGGGGTGTCTTAGCACTCTGGCGTTCTAGGCTTTCGAGGAGAGCCCGCTGTGGGTGAGAATCAGAGAGCCTGAGCCACCTTCTCGAGCGTGTAGCACTCGATGATGTCACCGACTTCATATTCCGAGAAATCTCCCAGACGAATGCCGCACTCGACACCGGCCCTGACTTCCTTGACATCCTCGGTGAAGCGACGAAGCGTTGAGAGGCCTCCGTCATAGACAGCCTGACGGCGACGCAGGACACGAGCACGAGCCGTACGAGAGATGCGACCATCTAGAACAATACTGCCAGCAACCATGCCTCGGGAAAGGTCGAAGATCTGCTTCACCTCGGCATGACCGATGATGGCTTCGCGAACTTCCGGATCGAGGAGTCCCGTCATTGCCTCACGTAACTGGTCTGCAAGCTCGTAGATGATGCTGAAGAGTTTGATCTGAACGCCCTCTTTACGGGCGGCGTTGTTGGCGCTGTTCTCCACCTTGACCCCGAAGCCGATAATGATGGCATCCGAGGCACCGGCCAACAGGACGTCGCTCTCGGTAATCGGTCCGACGGCAGAATGGATGATCTTGAGGTCGATCTTCTCCTGGGGAATGTCAGCAAGCATGCCGATGATCGCCTCGAGCGACCCCTGCATGTCGGCTTTGAGAACGATCTGAAGAACCTTCTTTTGTTCCGCCTCCAAGTTCGCGAAAAGATTCTCAAGAGTGGCGCGCCTTGGTGCGGCAAGCTTCTCCTGGCGATGGGCGCCGAGACGCTCCTCGCTCAGCTGGCGGGCAGAGCGTTCGTTCTCCATGACCACAAGCTCGTCACCGGCACTGGGCAGTCCACTCAGTCCAAGAACCTTGGCGGGAATGGCCGGACCGGCGCTCTTAAAAGCTTCTCCATCCTCGTTGATAAGCTGCTTTACCTTGCCCCAATAGTTTCCACAAATGAAGGCATCACCAACACGCAGTGTGCCAGTATTGACAATAATGACGGCAGTGGGGCCACGGCCAGCCTCAACCTGAGCCTCAATCACACTGGCACGAGCCGGCTGATCGGGATTGGCTTTGAGCTCCAAAACTTCGGCCTGAAGGGACATCATTTCAAGCAGGTTATCAATCCCTTTACCTGTGGTAGCCGAAACCTCACAAACTACCGTATCTCCCCCCCAATCCTCAGGTACGAGCCCCTTGTCTTGGAGTTGCTGCTTCACACGGTCGATATTGGCGGTCTTGAGATCACACTTGTTGATCGCCACCATGATTGTGACCTTTGCCGCCTGAGCATGACTGAGAGCCTCGAGAGTCTGGGGCATGAGGCCATCATCGGCGGCCACTACAAGAACCACAATATCCGTGACATTGGCACCTCGTGCACGCATTGCCGAGAAGGCGGCATGACCCGGAGTGTCGATGAAAGTGATAGGATGGCCCTTCCATTCGATGGAGTAGGCACCAATGCGCTGGGTGATGCCACCGGCTTCGCCGGAGGCCACCTTTGCACGCCGGATCGCGTCGAGCAGGGAGGTCTTGCCGTGATCGACATGCCCCATGAAGGTAATGATGGGTCCTCGAAGTTTGTTCGATTCAGGCTTCTCCTCAACTGGCTTGGGGGGCTCGACAACGATCTTCTCTTCTTTGTGGACTCCGCCGCCGGAGACTCGCTTTTCACGCTCGAAGAGCAGCCCATACATATCACAGAGCTTCGAAGCAATTTCCGGTTCAACAGACTGATTGATGTTGGCAAAGATCTGCATTCCCATCAGATCCTTGATAATCTTAAAAGGAGGCACCTCCATCTGAGTCGCAAGTTCCTTGATCAGGATCGGAGGCTTGATGTGAATCACTCGGCGATTGTCATCCGCAATGACGATGGCTTCCGCCTCAACCTCCTCCTCAGGAGGAATATCACTCACGGGAATCGGTGAGGGTGTTGAGGCGGCATGCTCTTCCGCACCGATGCGAGGAAGGGCTTTTCCAGTAGAAGTCACCCTTTTCTTGGGAGCTGGCTCATCAATCAGAGAAAGGGTTGGGAGATCCGAAGTCTTGATGAAAACCTTGGTAGGCTCGCTCTTCTCGGTGACAGGCGATGTCGCAGCAGGCTTCCCCTTGGAAGCGAAAGAAGATCCGCGAGCCCCTGAGACCGTACCTGCTCGCGAGGCACGAGAAGGTGACTTTGAACCTGCCGATTTGGAGGTTTTAGCTTGAGCTCCCATGGAAGCGGTAGATTTGGAAGTAGTGACTTTGGAGACCATTATAAAATTTCTGACACCGGTTCCCTCGAGGAAATCGAGAGGAAAGGCATTGTTTGCAGCACTTAAGCCGAAACCTGCCCTCTGGAGGAGATTTGGTTCTTAGCGGCATTAAGGATGGCATCAGCCTTCTCGGAACCGCAATTGAGGATCCCATCGATATCGGATGACTCTGCAGTCACGACCACCTCGACGGAATTCATGCCACCGGCTGCAAGAGTCTTGGCCTCATCCTCAGAGATTCCAAGCATCGTGGCCAACTGGTGCGCCGCTCCGCCCATCTGCTGTTCAAAAGCTTCGGCAGCGGAACGATCCTCCTGAATATCAATTTCCCAGCCGGTTAATCGGGAAGTGAGACGGGCATTCTGGCCACGCTTGCCAATTGCCAAGGCAAGATCCTCCTTCTCGATGGCTATCCGGAGTGTACGCGAGGGCTCGTCCACTTCAATGCTACGAATACGGGCTGGTTTGAGAGCCTCGCGAGCGAACTCCTTCGGATCTTCAAACCAGCGAATGATATCCACCTTCTCATTATTGAGTTCGCGGACGATATTCTTCACACGGGCACCGCGCATGCCGACACAAGCACCAACCGGATCGACCTTGTCATTGGAACTGTGAACCGCAATCTTGGTGCGGAAACCGGCTTCGCGGGCAATAGCCCTGAGTTCTACTGTATGATCAGCGATCTCGCTGACCTCGATCTCAAAGAGACGGCGAATAAAATTAGGATGGCTCCGGGAAAGAATAATCTCCGGACCGCGGACACCATTCTCCACAGCAACGACATAGGCGCGAATGCGGTCGCCGATGTTGTACTCCTCTGTACTCACTCGCTCACGCGAGGGCATGATACCCTCAAACTTCCCTAGATCCAGAACAACATCGCTGCGGTCGAATCGACGAACAGTACCGCTGACAATTTCTCCAGCCCGGTCCTTGAACTCCTCGTAAATCATCTCCTTCTCAATCTGGCGGATGCGCTGGGCAATCGCCTGACGAGCCGTCTGAGCGGCAATACGACCGAAGTCACGGGGGGTCACCTCGATCTCGACGGAGTCGCCAATCTGGGCCTCTTTGTTGGCCAACCTCGCCTTGGCTAGAGTTATCTCTTCCTGAGCGTTTGTAACCTCATCGACTACGAGCGGTTTCGCAAAGGCTCTGATTGCTCCACTCTTAGGATTAATATCGACCCGCACGTCGCGGGAGCACGAAAAGCTCTTCTTTGAAGCAGCCACAAGGGCCGAGGAGATTGCCTCGATGAGGATCTCGCGCTTGATACCTTTTTCACGCTCGAGATAGTCGAGCATGGCAATAAATTCAGAGTTCATGGCAGTAAGATTTCCCGACTCACGGGTCAGGAAGGATTCCAAGACAGTGGGTCGGGGATTGGTAACTATGGAGGATCGCCCCCTTCGGGTCAACTGAAAGAACAGGGAAAAGGTTTTTTAGATTGAAGATTTTTAAACTTTTAAGCATGGAACCAACAAAACCTGAGAGGAGATAAGAGGAATAAGAAATCGCTAATGAGCTTGTTTGAAAGCCTGTGTGTGGGTCACAATCTATTAGAGAAAAGGAATTACCATCCCCTGCTTTCGATCGCATCGAGATAACGGCCTACCGGACCTTTCCGAATCGTAGATTCGGATGATTTAAGATACTGATCGAAAAGACCGCTGCTGACGGGTAATTTCGCTGCTTCATACCAGTCGAGATAGGCATCGATGGCTTGAGATTGTCTAAGAATATCCGCTCGAAGCAGTTTTAGGGCAGATAGTCGTTCGCTGAGTTTCTTGTCCGGGAGACTTCTGCCTGATTTCAGGAGATCCATTGTCCCCTCGATGAGGGGAGCAACTAGGGGATTTGACTGCTGACGCAGAGCGCTCAGTTTTGAGCAGATTCCCTGGGAGGTAAAATCCCATCCTCTCTCCATGCAAAGTTTTTGGAACGAGGAGGCATCCATAGGAATCTCTTTTACAACGTTATCATACTTACGAAGGCTCCCTGAGGGGGTTAGCTGTTCAATAGTACTTTTCACTTCATGGGAAGAAGCAGCCATCAGTAAAAGCCACCTCCTCTCAATCTTCTGCATCGGCCAATCAGACGGCCAGATCGGTAATGAGGACAATGAGCAATGCTGGTCGTTGGAAGAGTCAGGTCGAATCCATTTTCTGAATATGGAGGCACCCTCCCCATTCAGTCCTGACTGTAGAAGGTATGCCGCCCTCGCATTATAATTATCTTGCAGAAGGTGATTGTCATCATCAGGAGGCTTCTCCAGCAAAAAGGCCTCGATTCCAGGTGGCGGCCCTCCTTCCAAGTAGGGAGCCGGGATGGTTTTTCGAGAGATGCCATCCAGGCAAAGGTAGGCCAAACCATGAGAAAACCATGAGGGAATCTTTGGAATGGAGGAACCAACTTGGAGGGCTCTCCCACCATAGTACTCTCGAAGAATCATTGAGGAGACAAGTAGGATCCCGGATTGGGTTCCTGCACTCGCAACGTCTTGCGTCAAAAGATCAACTTGAATCTTTGGGCGCCCTCCTTCCAAAGCATCTACCCTGAGAACTGGCAACCCACGTTCCGAGGACTCATGGCCATGCAGCACGACCACGACCGGAGGGTAATCCTGCGCCTCAAAGCCGGTGAGTTCGTAAAAACGCTTTTCTACTCCACTCATCAAGCACTCGATGCTTCGTGAATGCATTTGATCATTTATATGAAGAGTGAAGATCCCTTGGGGTGTGGTGATTCCAGACGCTTTGGCAACGGCATTCTGAACACCAGACAGAATGGCATTCCATGCCACGAGAAGGAGCAGGATCCGGACACAGGCACCGCCTCCGCTCATTTGATTTGATGGGTTACGGACGTGCAATCAAGTCGAGATAGCCGGAACGAATCCGCAATGTCTCAGCCATTTTTAACACCTGCAACTCCTTGGAAAAAGGGGTGGAACAGGATCTTATCAATGGGGTGATCAGTGACAAAAGAGCACCGTTCAAGGGAAGCAATCCGATCCTTGCCGACTCGGGGATCAAATTCCACTGGCCGGAGGAACCGGAGAGTCTGAATGATTCTGAAAGGTAGAGGGGATAAGAGAATGAGTTGATGATCACCAAATAAGTAAAGCCATCATTGGAAAGAATCACCGAACTATTCACCCACTCCGGCATCGGTAGGACACCAAAGAGAGGAGTCCAACTGATTTTACTCGCCTGAGCGAGGGCCTGATTGATGAGCGGTTGTGAGAGCGTCACCGGGACTCCCCTCGTCCCCAGGATATTTTGCTGAAGAATGGTAGAGGCATTGGGAATAGGCCGGGAGTCGGGAATCGGAGCTTTTGGATTCATCAGGGCAAGCACAACCGCGACACCAATGGCAACCGACAGGAGGTAACGAAAGATTCCCCAGAAATGGGAAAACAAGGAACGTTCCCCCTTCGGGTCTATGGGGGCTGCATAAGATCGTTGCACCCGGCTGGCCGCAAGAGCCACCGATGCGGGAAGGGGCGGATTCCCCTCACCCTGAGGATGTCTTGACAGGATCGCTCCGCAATGACTGCAATAAACCAACGAGGAGGAGTTATCCTGATCGCAGGAGGAGCAGCGGATGAGGCTCATGATTTCTTGGGGGAGGACGTTCTCTCCTTGCGGGAGTCAGGTGAGGAGGTTTTTTTTGGTTCAGTCTTGGGCGTGGGCGTTGACATGTCCGCTTTATGTTTCTTATCGCTCTGGGATGATCCTGAAGAGCTTTCCGATGGCTTTGCAGTCGTTGATTCACTTTTTGAATCACTTTTCGCTGCGCTCTTATATCCCTCGCTTCGATAATCCGTGATGTAGAATCCTGATCCCTTGAAAATCAACCCCGCCCCCGCGCCGATCAGTCGCTTTACCTTCCCCTTGCCCCACGTCTTCATGCGGCACTTGTCCTTGGGACAAGATTTATAGGCATCATCCTTCATTGACTGGAAGGCCTCAAAGCTCTTTTTACACTTGCAGCATTCGTATTCGTAGGTCGGCATGGCTTGATACTATTTAGGTAATGGTTCTGGCAACTCGGTTCCCTAGAGCAACTCGGCGATCTGGACGGCATTAAGGGCCGCCCCCTTCAAGAGCTGATCGCCACTCACCCAGAATGTCAGCGCATTCGGCAGGGCGCAATCAAGACGAAGCCTTCCCACGCGGCAGTCATCTTCCCCGCTGCATTCGATCGGCATTGGGTAGATCGCCTTGGAGGGATCGTCATGCAAAATGAGACCCGGCGCAGCCATGAGAACTTCCCTCGCCTTCTCAAGAGAGACAGCTTTCTCGAATTCCGCGGTCACCGCCACGGAATGGGCGCGATAGACAGGAACCCGGACACAGGTCACCGAAGCAGTGAAGTCAGGGAGATGCATGATCCTGCGGCCCTCGTTCTGCATCTTCATCTCTTCGCGCGTGTATCCGTCTTCAAGGAAGGAATCGACATGAGGGAGAACATTGAAGGCAATCTGGTGGGGATAGACCTCCTTGGGAATGGTCTTCCCTGCAGCGATCGCCTCGACCTGATCGCGCAGTTCTTCGATGGCACGGGCTCCAGTACCGGATACGGCCTGATAGCTCGAGGCAATAATCCTTTTCAGTCCGAAGGCCTGATGCAGGGGATATACCGCCATCAGCGTGATCGCCGTGGTGCAGTTAGGATTAGCCAAAATCCCGGAGTGAGATGCGGCATCGGCGGCATTAATTTCCGGAACGACCAAGGGGACCTCGGAATCCATCCGGAAAGCAGAGGAATTATCAATGATGATGGCACCGGCCTTCACGGCATGAGGCGCGAACTCCTTGGAGATCCCGCCACCTGCACTGAAGAGCGCGATATCGATTTCCTCGAAACTCTTTTCGGTGAGCGGTTCCACCACGATTTTTTGATCCCGGAACTCCAGAATCTTTCCGGCAGAACGGGGGGATGCAAGGAGACGCAGGGAGGCGACGGGATAATTACGCCTCTCCAAAACCCTCATCATCTCAATGCCAACGGCACCGGTGGCCCCGACGATGGCGATGTGTTTGGGAGAAGGGGAATTATTACCTTGGTCTTTCGTGCTCATGATGTGTGGTAAAAATTGCCTTTAGCAGGCTCTCTCTGCAAGCATCCAGAAAAGGGAATCCATGATACCAACCTCACTCAAGGAGAGCGATCCGCTTCAATCAATCGTTATTGAGATCAATCATCAGACTCTCAAGCTCCTCAACGGTGAGCATCTGACAGCATCCTATTCCATTTCCAGTTCGCGCTTTGGCCTGGGAAGCGATGAGGGGAGCTTCCGCACACCCACCGGAGGTTTCCGAATCTGCGAAAAGATCGGCGACAACGTTCCTGTCTGGATGGCTTTCAAAGGGCGTGTCCCAACAGGCGTCATTGTGCCGCCCGGCGGAGATGATGATCATGTGCTAACCCGTATCCTCTGGCTGGAGGGAGTGGACAATGAGAACAGGAACACCAAGGAACGCTATATCTACATCCACGGCACCAACCAGGAAGACCTGATCGGGACACCTGCAAGCCATGGTTGTATCCGGATGAAGAACCATGAAATGATCGACTTATTCGACCGGGTCGCCATCGGAACAGACGTCCAGATCAAGCCCTAATTACGACTGGGGTAATGCAAGGAAAGAATTCATAGGAAATTTGCTTTGTCGGATCGGGACAAGTCCGTAAAATCATGGTTTAGCAACCAGCTTAGAAAGGAGGCGAAATTTATCATGACCATCACCAAGATCGCAGCAGTCGTCGCTCTCGCGGCAGCTACTCTCACACTCGGCGCCTGTGCGCAGAAGCAGGCACCTGCTCCCGCCACTGTCGGCAAGAGCAAGTAATTGTAGCAGGGGGGAGGTTGTCCGGTTTCCGGATGATCCAATCTCATTTAAAAAGCCGGGCCGATTTTTCGGTCCGGCTTTTTTTATTACCGGTTGGATTTTGTACCGAACGAGACTTTTGACACAAAGTTCTCAAGTTCCTTCTCACGAGGTACTGCCCCGCATGGATTCGAACCATGAATAATGCCTCCAAAGGGCACTGTGTTACCGTTACACCACAGGGCAATAGACAGGTTCATTTAATCTCCGAAGAGTTCGCTCGGCAACGAGAATCCCGCGTTAGGTATCACTGAGATGATAGGAGAATGCCAAATAGCCTTCTCATCAGGCTTCCTCTCTAGTTCATTCGTAGGAAGACATCATGAGCATAAAACTTCGTAACAGGCTGATCGCACTGGTTTGCCTGATTTTTTTCCTCTCCATCGGAGCCGCCCTTTTCCAGACGACGACGAATCGCAAACCTTTTGCCGTCATCCTCTTTATTGCCGACAACATCTCCCCATCGAATCTTGCAGCCGTCAGACTATTCTCCGGTGGGGGTGACGCCAGACTTCATCTGGAGACTTTTCCCAACACGGCGATAGCCCGCAATGCAGCAAACGACTATTCCGTTCCTGATTCAGCATCCGCCTCCACCGCGATCGCATCTGGTACGAGGGTCAATAGGGGTGTTCTTTGCATGGATGCAACAGGAGCATCACTTCCCAGCCTGCTGGAAGAAGCAGCCACCCGGGGCCGTGCCACCGGATTGCTTAGCACCGGAACACTCACGGGACCGAGCGTCGCCGCTTATTATTCCAAAACGCTCAATGCCAAAGACACAACGATGCTCCTGACACAATTTACAGCACATCGGCCCTTCGACTTTGTCGTGGGAGGGGGGAGTGATGAGTTAATTGCCGCCATGGGGACGCATGGTTCCCGGAAGGGAACTAATGAAACCAACGCCAAGCCCTACGGATCCGGAACTTTAAGCATCATCCGATCGGTTGCGGAACTGGAAAACCAACCCTTCTGGAAAAAAACCCCTACGCTGGGGGTCCTTCCGCTTACGACACTCTCTCACAGTGGATTAGGAGATGGAAATCCCGAGTCCCCTTCCCTCTCCGACCTTGTCCGTATCGCGATCCGAAATCTTCAGTCTAATGGCAAGGGATACCTCCTGATCGTCGACGACCCGATGATCGGAGCCGCGTCCTCATCCAACGACGCGGAGTCGATGTTCGGGCGCATGCTTTCATTCGACCGCGCTGTCGCCACGGCGCGACGCTATGCTGGTGACAAGGCTCTTGTGATTGTCACCGGTCGCGAAAATATCGGTGGAATGACACTGAACGGCTATCCGTTTCTTCGGGACAAGGGCATTTCGATCCTGGTACTGAATAACGATGGATATCCCTCCATCTGCTGGTCCACAGGGCCAGGCTTTGCTTCAGAGAAAGTCACCACGGAATACCGCGCTGGCAAAACAAACGGATCATCTGTAGGAATTATGACTCAACCACCCGCCTTCAGACTCCCATCCTCGGTGGGAACGGCGGGAGATGTTCTCTCCTTAGGAGTCGGACCGGGTTCCGAAAAACTGCACGGCTTCATCGATCTCACCGCCATCCATCGGATTATCAGCGAAGCACTCTAGGGAACCGCTGAGACGCTGAGGTTTTTAGACTTGAGAAACGGATCTTTAGGAGATTACAGGCACGCAGGAGTCATGGGACAGAATGATTTCATGATAAGAATAATCCTCTGGATCGGGATCATCAATGGTGGCACGGCACTCTGATCCCAATCCTTTTGTGTTTACCATCTGCATCCATGCTTCTCAGCGCGACAATTTCTCTCCTTGATTGAAGGCTTTAGAATAATCCAAAGCTCGTTGATCAAGACCTACTGGACAAGCCGTTCCAGAGAGGGGTCGGGGGGGGCACCGAGCTCGATCGCCTTAGCATAATGCTTCTTGGCCATCATTTTGGCGGGAGGTTTGCCGGTTGCATATATGACAGCAAGGTTGAAATGAGCATCGGCGTACTGCGGATTGATCTCAATCGCCGTCATGATCTCCTTTTCTCCAGCCTTCCCTTTACCTGAGGCAGCAAGGACGATTCCGAGGTAATTGTGCGCGGTGAAGTCCTGGGGATTGATCGTGGTCGCCTGCTTAAGGACCTTTTCAGCATCATCAAGGCGCTGCTGACGGTAATGAACGATACCCAGGGTGGTTAGCGCGAATGAGCTGTTACCTGCCTTGGCAGCGGCTCGCTTCAAAAAATCCTCGGCCTCGGTCATCTTGCCGAGTTGGAACTCCACAACTCCGATATTTGAAAGGGCAAAATAATCATCAGGAGAAATTTTCAATGCTTCCTGGAAGGTGTTTTCAGACTGGAGGTAATCCTGCCTGTCAAACTCATCCTTAGCCTTGGCAAGACACTCTTTTAGTTTTCCTTCCCAGGGAATCTCCTGCATGACTGTATTTGTAGGCGTGTTGGTAGATATATCATTTGTCGCCTGAGATGAACTGACATCCGGCGACGGGACTTCACCTTTGCCAACCATACCATCGACAGACTGGTTCGAGGATGGGCTAGAAGGCTGGTTGGTCATCACGACAGCCGCGCCTGATTCGTTAGTCTTCTTGGCGGAGATGGATTCCTGAATTTTGCCATTGCCTGAGTCAGCCACCGTAAGTTGTCCTTCCTTGAAGAGTAAGCGCTCCTGCGGGGTTAATTCCGCAGATGGAGAGGAAAGCACGACGACCTGGTCGCTCAGTAACTGGGAATGCACATTCAAACGCTTCATTTCATCCTCCAGCAGTCGTCGCGCCTGGGCTCGTCTGGCCTCCTCCTTGACCTCTCTGACAATAATCCCACGCAGAAGGTCGTTTTCCTCCATGAGATTGCCGTCACCTCCCGACTTGCTACGCTTTTTCTTGTAGCGGGCAAGTTGCGCTTCCTTCTCTTCGAGGCGCTCCTTAAGAGCGTTGAGCTGCTCGTTGCCGGAACCGCTTTTTTTCTGAAGGGAGAAAAGCTTTGTTTTTACGTCGGCAAAATCAGATTGAAGTTTTCCCACCTCGGCCTTGGCATCTGATAGCTCCTTATCCTTCTCTGGGATTGTCTTTGAAAGAGAGGCAAGCTGATCCTGTAGTTTTTTCAGCCGATCATCCCCCTCGTTTGCATGGTGCTGGAGCTCGATGTTTTTCTGGTTGGCTTGAGCGAGTTCAGCGCGGAGTTTTTCGGCATCTTTCTTTGCATCGCCCAACTCCTGTTCTTTCTTCTGGACCATCTTTTCCTGTTCGGGATGAATCTTCTTCAGCTCATCGATTTGTTGTTGCGATTTGGCGTATTCTGCGGTTCCGGAGTCGATCTGCTGCTGCAGTTTCTTGAGTTGGTCCCGCAGCACGTTCTGATCATTACTATGGTCGACAATCGCAGACATCTTCTCCATGGCAGCCTTGAGTTGATCCTGAAGCGAGGAATTCTGTTTTTCAACCAACTGCTTGAGGGAGAGCGAATCATCAAGTTTTTTCTGAAGCTCTGATTGGTGATTGTTGGCAGCCTGCACAGCTTGGTCGTACTTTGCTTTGGCCGCATCCGAGGCCTTGCTATTCTGATCAAGGCGCTCCTTGAGAGCCTCGATTTCCTTGGAAAGGGGTCCTGTTGTATCGGCCACTTTTCCCAGATCCTCACTCTTCTTCATGGCATCCGCGAGCTTAGTGTTGAGACGCTGCCGCTCTTCTTCCAGAACAACTTTGTCAGCTTCATTGGAAGCGGTGATCGCCGAGAGCTTCTCTTCTGAAGCCTTTGCTGCTTTTGCTGAAGCATCGGCATCCGCACGAAGCTTCTCGATTTTCTGACCGGCAAGATCCGTTTTCTCCCGGAGTTCCAGCACCGTTTTTTTCAACGATTCAACTTCAGGCTCCAGGCCCTTAACCCTAGCTGCATCTAGGGCAGCCTCCTTTAATTTGGTAACTTGAGCGGAGATTGAATTTCTTTCTTCCTCGAGGGCCTGCAAATCAGCCCTCAAAGCAGCTTCCCTCATCGTGGAATCTGACTTAACTTTCAGGGATTCATTCTCGAGAGCTGATACTTTTTGCTTGGAATCTCTGGCATCAGTTTCGATTTTGGCGGAGTAAACTTGGAGCTTTTGAAGATTATCACGCAATGGAGCAAGTTCTTCCGCCTGCTTGACTGCTGCATTTAACTTCACGTTGGTGGCTTCCACCTGCTTCTTGAGATCCTCGTTCTTAGTCTCGTAGTCCCTAGTGACTTGGGCGGCGTGGTTAAACTGTTCTTTCATTCCAGCAACTTCCTGCTTCGCTTTGTTCAGTTCGGAGCTGAGTTGTTGTAACTTTTGCTCGGCCTCGGACCTGAGGGAGGTTTTCAAGCGTGCCTCATCGAGCTGTTTCGCCAGCAGTAAGTTTGCCTCATCCTTCTTTTTTTCCCTGTTCTGGCACTCCTCTTCAAAGGCCGCCTTGTCGGCGACAGTGTCGTCCAATTTCTTTTGAAGCGACTTCAGGTCATTTTCCCAGGAATCACGCATTTGCAGCTTCTCATTGAGAGAGCCAACCTGATCCTTCGTTACCAGCAGTTCCTTCTCCAGCTTGGAACGCTCCTCGACCCACTTGATATTATCAAGGTCCTTGACCCGGTTTTTTTCCGAAGACATGGCCACCTTGGCCTCGTTGAGTTCCCCACGAAGTGTCTCGAGCAGGCGCTTGAGACGACGGACTTCAGCTGATGAATCCCCTGAAGCCGAGCGTGCCTCTCTATTTGATGAATTACCTCTGGGTGGAACAATCGAAATGCTAGGTGCTACCCCCGTGGCTTCCGCTGCTTTGGCTTCCGCTCCTTTGGCTTCCGGTGGGATCTCCTCTGGATTCCCCGGGGACTGGTTAATCAGATTAATCGAAGCATCAGTCGGGCTGCCCTCTCCCTGAAGGCGCTCAAGGGCTTGTTGTGTCTTCTTGAAACGGTATTCCACAACAGCCTTCTGCCAGGAAGGATAATTCTTCTCGACTTCGAGCAGGAGACTATTAGCAAATCTATACTTTTTTAACGCCTCGGAAGCATTACCATCACGTTCTAGTTTTTCTCCCTGCTGATAAGCCTGATAGGCATTTAGAAACTGTTCGGAGGGATCCGCTGCCAATAATGCCCCCACTCCACCGATGAGGAGAAGGAGACAGAAAAAGAGTCGATTCATAGCGGTAGACAACGGAGTTAGTAATTTACCTGTTTAACTCGGGAAGAGCAAACTTCCCTTTTCTCCCGAACATGAGCACTCGGAGCCCTTTTTTTCATTAGATCACGAAATTGTCGCAGTTGAGGCATTGACAGAAAGGAGAAGCGACTTACATGCTCTGGAAAAACCAATCACAAGATCATGGATACCCTGCTCGATCAACCAGTGCTTGTACTCAACAGATTGTGGCAGGCCATCAATACCTGCTCCGCACGCCGCGCCCTAACCCTTCTTTATCAAGGGCATGCCCAGGTTGTGGCCACCGATGGGGAAAAGAATTTTTATGCTCATGACTTTCTGAGCTGGAGAGATTTTTCAATCTCCAATCCTGAGCCCCGGATGCTGCAGACGATCTCGCTCAAGATCCGTGTGCCCCGCATCATCGTTCTCTGCCTCTTCGACCGACTACCTAAGAAAGAAGTGAAGTTCACACGACTCAACGTCTTCGAGCGTGACAAGAATACCTGCCAGTACTGCGGGAATCTCTTCGACCGCAGCAATCTGAACATTGATCACGTACTGCCTCGCGATCGAGGAGGACAGACGACATGGGAGAATGTCGTCTGCTCCTGCATTACTTGTAATACCCGTAAAGGAAACAGACTGCCTCATGAGGCGCGGATGCAGCTTCTGAAAAAACCAAAGAGGCCTAAGTGGCGCCCCTTCGTGAACATTACTTTCTCAGGCGGTGTCGATGACAGTTGGAGTCACTTTATCGACCTTGCCTACTGGAACGTCGAGCTGGGTGAGTAGAGACGAAGAAACTCTTGGTTTTTAGGCTTTAGTCTTTATTTGACGGGAAGAGCCTAAAATCCTTTAAGGCATCTTAAGAAGAGATGAAGCCAATAAAGGGACAAACCTGAACAAATCAGCAACCAGCGGGGGGCTTAAAAGGATGGCGCTCTAGCCTCGTATTGCCGTCACAAACTCCTCGAAGAAGGGCGCGGAATCGTGAGGACCGGGAGATGCTTCGGGATGGAACTGCACAGCAGTCACATTCTTGTCGCGATGCCTTATGCCAGCAACTGTGCCATCGTTCAGATGCCGGTGCGTGATTTCAAGATCAGAAGGAAGCCCCTCCTCTTGGACGGCATAACCGTGATTCTGCGAGGTGATGAGCACGCGCCCAGTCCTCAGATCCTGAACCGGCTGATTCGCCCCACGATGGCCGAACTTCAGCTTGAACGTCGAAGCACCAAACGCGAGAGATAGGATCTGGTGACCCAGACAGATGCCAAAGACAGGCTTCACCTCGACAAGGCGACGGGCTGTCTCGTGAACTTGAGTCAGCACAGCTGGATCACCGGGGCCGTTGGAGAGAAAGATACCATCGGGATTCAATGCCAGAGCCTCTTCAGCGGACGTCTTGAAAGGCACCACGATCACGCGTACTCCATGAGAACGGAGAATCCTGAGGATGTTACGCTTCACACCAAAGTCATAGAGGACAACCACTGGCTCCCTCCCCCCACGAGAGCGTCCAGTCATCCCATATTGGATGCTTTCCTTGCATTCTGGATCCCATTCATAGGTTTTCTTGGTCGAAACCTCGCTCACCAGATCGAGTTCTTCGAGTCTCGGCGCTCCTTTGGCACGCGCTACGGCAGAGACCTCATCGGATCCATCCGTGCAGAGGCATGCCCTCATCGCGCCTTGGGTTCTGAGATGACGGGTCAAGGAACGCGTATCGATACCACAAATCGCCGGAATCCCGTGACTCCCCAGATAGGCTTGGAGATCCTCCGAAGAGCGCCAACTGCTATCCACCCGGGAAAGCTCTTCAATGACAAAACCGTTAACCTGAGGATGATCACTCTCCACATCCTCCAGTCCCGTTCCGTAATTCCCGATCAGGGGGTAAGTCATCGTAACGATCTGCCCCCTGTAGGAGGGATCAGTAAGGACCTCCTGATAGCCGCTCATCGAGGTATTAAAACAAATCTCACCAACTGTATTTCCTAAAGCCCCGATTGAGAATCCATGAAAGATACGACCATCCTCAAGGGCTAGAAAGGCGTCTGACTGAAAGGATGATGCAGGCATAAGTTTGAAAGAAAAAAGGCTTATTATTTCACCATGCACGTCACCCACATGCAATCAGATTACCGCCTTAGATTGCAGCTAGGAGTTGCACCATCAACGCTTCCTTTTTAAAATAATTTTGCGTGTTGACCCGACCTCCATTTGTTGTCCGCCTTCTAGCGGCACTACTTGTTGCTATCTTGTCAGCACAAGGGAAGGCTGATGATTCCGTGATTGCCCCTCAGGGATTTTTTGCGCGCTTATTATTTCATTCCTTTCCCTCGATAGATATTCTACCCGAGACATCAGCCGTCACAGCCGATGGATTCGACTTACCGGTAGGACCACCTGAGGGAACCGGATTTTGCAGGTCCCGGGGATTCCGTGCTCATGGGCATCTTGGAGAGGATTGGGTCATCGCAGGAGGAAAAGGGCAAGCATTCGGACATTCCGTGCATTCCGTTGGGAATGGTCTTGTCGTTCTGGCTCGAGACATCCATGCAGACTGGGGAAATGTCGTCGTCATCCGTCATGCCTGGATCCAGGAGAGACGGTTGCATTTTGCAGACTCCCTCTATGCCCATTTGGACAGGATCATGGTGCGCGAGGGTCAGCAGGTTAGGCGAGGTCAGCAGGTGGGCACGATCGGCAACAACCACGGAATGTACCCCCCGCACCTTCACTTTGAGATGCACAAAGATCTCTCAATCGGCGTGAATCATGCAGCTGCCTCCCGCGACCTCATCAGTTATTGGGCACCCACGGACTTCATCATGGAACACCGGAAACTCCACGGAGGTGGACGCAATGTCCCGACTCCGGCAGCTCACTTCCTACTGCCTACACCGGAAAACCCCTGGTCCTTCCATCGCTTTTTCTCCCATTCCCAGAAGAAAAAGAGATCTTCCAAAACCTCGCATTCTCATCACTCGGACGCCTCTTCTGGGACAACCCATCACTCAAAGAAAAAGCATCATTACCACAAATCCAACTCAAGTTCCTCCGACACCCACGGCAGTCAGTAGAATTTCCGAGCGTTGAAGAGTTTGTATGGAGTGCCAGGAATGCGAGGGAAAGCGTTGGTAGTTCTACGCTGACCGAATGGCAACGCCACCAGGCGCCCTATGCAGTACCTAAGCCGAGCGTTTCGAGGCCCGGTATTCGAGGGAGTCGACAAGCGCCATCCAACTCGCCTCGATGATATTATCTGAGACACCCACCGTTCCCCAGGAATCAGCACCCGAACTAGAGAGAATATGAACGCGGGTCCGCGCAGCCGTTCCCCTGCCCCCATCCACGATGCGGACCTTGTAATCAGAGAGAGAGATTTCAGCGATCCAAGGGTGAAGCTTAAGTAAGGACATCCGGAGCGCGGCGTCCAGAGCGTTCACGGGGCCGTCTCCTTCTGCGGTCGTTATAAAGGACTGACCGTCATGGAGGACCGTGACGGTGGCCTCGCAGGTGGTGGATGATCCAACCGCATCACGACGGAAACTACAGTGGTAACCATTCAACTCAAAGAGAGGTGCATGCAATCCGAGCTCCTTTCGGATGAGCAAATCAAGCGAGGCATCGGCCGCCTCGAACTCGAATCCCTGCGACTCCAAGGCCTTGATCCTCGCGAGCACCCGGAGCACGGCGGGGTCGTTCTTCTCCAGTTGAAGGCCGAACTCTTCAGCCTTGAGCAGGATATTGCTTCGACCAGACAGCTCTGAGACCAAGATGTTCTGATGATTGCCTACGGAGGAGGGCTCGATGTGCTCGTAGGCTGCAGCAGTCTTGGCAACGGCATTCACGTGCATTCCACCCTTGTGGGCGAAGGCGGTACTGCCGACGAAGGGGGCGCGAACATCGGGTTGACAGTTTGCCAACTCATCCACAAAAAGTGAAACCTCTCTCAATCTCGTGAGATCCGCTACGACTGGGATCCCCATCTTGAGTTGGAGACAAGGAATTACAGTTGTGAGGTTACAGTTACCTGTCCGCTCGCCGTAACCATTCATCGTCCCCTGGATCTGAAGCGCACCCGCACGGACGGCCGCAAGCGCATTCGCTGCACCCATCCCGCAATCGTTATGGGTATGGATGCCCACCTTGCGGGGGAAACGCGATTCCACAACGGCTGCAATCTCTGAGATCTCTTCTGGCATGGTGCCTCCGTTGGTATCGCAGAGAACGAGCATATCCGCACCTGATTCCGCTGCTGCGGCCAGCGTGCTAAGGGCAAACGCCATGTCATCCTTATAACCGTCGAAGAAATGCTCTGCATCGTAGAAGACTTCGCGCCCCTGAGACTTGAGAAAAGCCACGCTGTCACGAATCATCGCGAGATTCTCCTCATGGGGAACCCCCAGCACCTTGTCAACCTGGAGCTTCCAGCTCTTTCCGAAAATGGTGACTACGGGTGTCTCTGCCTCCAATAACTGGGCTAATTGGGTATCCTCCGAGGCCTTGCCCCCAGCACGACGGGTGCTGCCGAAGGCTGCGAGCTTTGTCATCCCGAAATCGTGCTTCTTTGCCTCGGCAAAGAAGGCAAGATCCTTGGGATTCGAACCAGGCCATCCACCCTCGATATAATCGATGCCGAACCCAGCAAGCTTCTCGGCAATCCGAATCTTGTCCAACAGACTGAAGGAGATCCCCTCCCCCTGGGTACCGTCACGCAGAGTGGTGTCGTAGAGAAAAACCTTGGACTTAGTCGTCATTTTTATTGAAACCGGATCCTAGCCTGGAAAGAAGGAATCTTCAATCCCCAGCATGGACTGCCTCATCGGGTGGAGTCGCGATCACCGGGGAATTATTGATGGCATTAATCAGGAGTCGAAGCATTCCAAACTCCCTCTTATGCGGAATCAGGACAAGGCGCGGAAGATGAAAAGACGCCTGGTCGTCAGACTCCTCGTGGAGAGCGTCCCTCTGGACGATATGGCCGGCAGCCAGGAGATGGTCGAACTGCTGATTCAGGTTCTCCAAGGCGGCCGGCGTTAGCTTGTTGTTAAGCCGGATCACCATTTCGTCACGGACCCAGCGATAGGAATGGAATACTTTGTAGAAGTGCTTGATCTCGTTCACCGCGCGGTCAACGTCATGCGTGATCGTGAAAAGATGGAAATCGGAGCGGGAAATGAGACCAAGTTCCAGGATGTCGTTATCCAAGAAGCGTCGCCAAGTCTCCCAGTAGAAGCCATTCGGCCTGTCCATGAGAATGATCGGAACAATGGATGTCTTCCCCGTCTGCAGAAGGGTCAGGACCTCGAACCCCTCGTCGAGTGTCCCAAAACCGCCGGGAAAAAGGACAAAGGCGCTGGTCTCCTTCACGAAGCTGAGCTTGCGGGCGAAGAAATAGTTGAAGTTGATCAACTTTGGGTCTCCCAAAATCACCTGGTTAGCACTCTGCTCAAAGGGGAGCCTGATGTTCAGCCCGAAGCTCTTTTCGGCACCGGCTCCCTGCTGGGCGGCCCCCATGATACCGTCGCCACCGCCGGTGATGATCATGAACTTCTCCTCGACGATCCGGCGCGCAAACTCGCGGGCCAGCTGGAAGTCAGGCTCATCAGACTTGGTTCGCGCGGAACCGAAAACTGCAACCTTGCGGACCGCATTGTATTTTTGGAATATCGAAGTCGCAAAGCGCATCTCGCGCAACGACCGGCTGACCAGCTTGAGGTCCCCGATCGAGACATCATCAAGGCCATACTTGATAACCGTCTCCATCATATCCCTCAGAAAATCCGCACGGCGTCCACTCGCCAACCCGGCGACAAGCTTGTTGATGGTTTCCAGGACTGCGGGATCGTTAAGTGAAATTTTCTTGGGGGACGTCATGGTGATTGATGGGATGAAATAACGCTCGGGAAATGGTTACCGACGGGCAAGGCGCGAGAAGAGCCAGATTCCAAAACTCGTGAATAGGAGATTGGGTAACCAGACCAACAGAACCGGCATGGCGTGGGGATTTTCGTGGAAGGTGTCGGCGATAATAATGAGAAAGAAATAACCAAAGGCGATCACCAGACTCAGGGCGAATCCGACGGAAGTCTCCTTACGATGGGTCGTGATCCCAAGAGGGACAGCAATGAGGGCAAAGGAGAGGGCCGCAAGCGAAAGAGAGAAGCGTTTGCTGACCTCCACCTGGTAAGCAAGTCTCCGCGGACAGTCAGGTTTTGAAATCTCCTCGAACAGCTCCTTGAGAGTATGGGATGTGAGCGGCTTGCCCCTTTTCTTCTGGTTGATAAGCTTCTGGAGCGACATCGGGAAGACTCCTTCCCTCATCGTGATGCCTTGGCGGATCAGGTTCACATTCTGAGGATCCTTCTCATCACGTTGCTCGAAGTTGGCATCCTGCACCCTGAGAAGCAGACGATGGTTCTCCGTGTCGGTGGAGAGAGTGCCGGTCTTGGCGAAGACAACCTTCGAAATGGCTCCTTGATCATCCAGCTCGAAGACCACGAGATTCTTCATGAGATCCCCGTCGCGCCCGCCCACGAAGATCCTGCGATCCGGAAACTGATCGACCACCTCGTCCGGCTGGAACAAGGAAACGGGATTGCTCGTCGCGATGCGAAACAGGGAGTTCAGCATCGAATACTGAGCACGCGGGGCGACATTACAATTGATCCAGAAACAGATCCCGACAAGCATCAGAGCCATGGCCAGAACAGGGATAAAGACCCTGGGGAAGCTCACACCATTCGAACGCAGGGCGATGATTTCATTATCCGCCGAGAGACGCCCGAAGACCAACAGCACGGCCGTGAGAAATCCCCACGGGATAGTGAAAGTCATTGAGAAAGGAAGGACGAAGGCGACAAATCCAAACACCGTTTCAAGTGGCACGCTGTGATTGATCAGCAGATCCAGCATCTCCTTGAAGACATTCCCCAGGACTAGCACCACGCTTAGCAGGGCAACACCCATCAGGGTTGCAACACCGAGAGCGGTCAAAAGATAACGATCGAGAAGTTTCAAGAATTCAGTGAAAGAAAGGTTTTGCCACGCGCCAGTGGCAATACATGAGAATGCCTTCACTGCGATGCAATTGCAAGAACGGGAGACGGAACACATTGGACAGATGGAACTCTGATTCTTTGACTTATTTCAAAGCATTCCCACCCATTCGGATTGAAGACGCTGAGATCAATCACTAGGGTGTTAATTTAATGGCTACTCCTTCCCTCTCCTCCCCAAGATTCCTTTTCCTGAATGTTCTCCTCTGGGGAAATACCGTCGCCCTCTCCTGGGTCTGGGGACTCGGCCTCTTTTTTTCGGTGCAGTTTACAGTCGAGTTCGGCCTCACGGGACTGCTCACTTTTCTTATACCGAACTGTCTCGGACTCTTTCTTTTTGGGCTCGTCGCCGATCACATCGCCAAAAGACACTCCGGTTCGGAAAGCCTTGCTGCATTTTTCAACAACTGGTCGCGCCCATTCCGTCTGGTTTTCTTTCTCTACCAGATCATTGCCATCTCACTCACCATCTTCGCGTTGATCCGTTACGGATGGCAACCACTCGGACTGAAGCCAGACTCCCTCTACCTACCTCTTACCGCTCTCATCATCCTTGCCGCAGGCATCCTCTTCGGTGAGGAATTCTCCATTCGGCGCATCAAGTACAGCCACGCCGCCTTCCTCGCACTCATTATTGCCTGCGTTGTCATCATCACCGCGGAACTTGGCTCGCCTTACTTCAGAGGTCTCCATCGCCCAAGCCTCTTGCCGACTCATGACTGGAACTTCTGGGGTTACGTGATCCCGATCTGCATCGGCTTCATCGTGGGCCCCTGGCTCGACCTCCAGCAATGGCAAAGGGCCATCCAGATGCGTAGGGAGAACACCTCCATCACAGCCTCCTACGCCGTCGGCGCAACGCTCTTCGGAGCGATTCTCCTCTTTCATGGAATCCTGGCCCTTTGGGCGATGGAGGGAAGCGGCACTGAATTCATCCAAAAGGGACTTGCCGGTTATCCCTATGCCCAGTCGCTGCTGACACGAGTCTTCAGCCAACCCCCGGTCAATCCCTGGCTAATCGGTGCGTATCTCGTCTTCCTTGGCGGATGCATCCTCACCACGCTTGACAGCGGCTATATAGCCCTTCGCTGGTTCTTCCAGACCAATGCCAGCCAGAGCAAAAACCCCATTTTTGCCCTGATCCCGCAGAAACTCATTACCTCCCCCATTCCCACCTTCATCCTCTGCGCCCTGATTGCGGTCACCGGAGCGGCGATCGGGATCGAGTTGGAATATTTCATGATCTTCTTCGCGACATTCTTTGTCGGCTACTCGGTCCTGGCAATCGGGAGGGCCTTCATGAACGGTCCTGTGAATGTCATCCCTCAGATCAAGATGTTCTGCATCGGCTCTCTGGCGGTGGTTATTTTCGCCTATGGATACTTCCTGCATGAGCCGATATTCCAGATCCTAGCCTCCCTCTTGCCGCTGGGATATGTCATCTGGCTTATGATCAAACCCTTCACCGGGGAGGATTTTATAAGTGATGCCGAAGAGCTGGAACAGCCTGCCACGGCATCTGTCGTCCCGCTTACTACAGTCGGGACAATACTCACCCCTTCACCAACCGGTACCCATGACATCTCGGGACACTTCGAAGACAAGTGGTTTATTCACTCCTTCATCGCCACTTATGCCGATACCAACTCGGTTGGGAATGTCTATTTCGGCATGTACGCCATGTGGGTGGGCAAGACCCGTGAACTCTTCTTCAACAAAGTCATGCCGAAATTCAACCTCAAGGAGACCCCTTTCTACATTCTGACGCGGTCGTTCGAGCATAAGTTCGTCCGAGAGACCAAGGAATTTGAGAAAGTTAGCGTGAAGATAAGGGTGTCCGGACATAACCGGAAGTTCGTCACCTTGGAGCATGAAATCTACGACTCCAGTGGAAGCATGCTCGGCAAGGGAAGCCAGAGCCTGCTCTTTGTCTCCTCGACGGATTACAAGATGATCGACATCCCGGGTGATGTCATGGGCTCTTTCCTAGCCTATCTCTAAGGAGATCTAAGCAATAACCGCTGATCAAATCCCATGCAGGCCTTGAAAACTACGGCTGTTCAGGCATGTGTGGTAGGAGTATCAGTACTATCCTTCATTGCACTTGGATGCTCCAAAAAACAGTCTTCAGAACAGGTGTCGAGCGAGCTGTTAAAAAAGAACTCAGAACAGCAAATCGGTCATCCAACCTCTCTCCCCCTCCTTCCTCGTAAAAATTACGACACGTTGAAGCTTTTCAACGGCATTATCATAACCAGCAGAGTTGATTGTACTAACTCGCAGGAGACAGCATTAACGACTGTATCTGACAGCAACTCTTACAAGATGGACATCAACCTGCATGTCCAATGGCCCAAAGCAGCAACGACCATTGCCGGGCTGCAGGCTGTAACTCCGGACATTGCCGAGTTGATCCCCGGATTGAACTCACTCCTCACTAATGCCTCACCCTCGCCAGAATTTGCCGCACTCCTGAATCACAAGGAAAGATCGCTACGCGCCAATCTGGCTCAACTCCAGCATCTTCCCTATCGTGACTCGCTGTTCGATTGCCAGACCATCCTCGAACTAAGCAACCCCACGACTTCCCGCCGCGGAGTTCTCATTCAGGCCATCATGAATGTCAATACCGATGGATCTGACGGCGATAGAAATCTCCCAATCGACCGCCTCTCATCGACGTTCCAGCCGCAAACAAACTACCGCTGGGGGAAGAAAAGCGACCGCCCTAACCCATGCTTGAGGGATGAGGAATCGCGACTCGCCCTTACCACCGCCGAGCTTGCCCGAGGCACCATGACGCCAAAAGAAAAGGAGACCCTTGAGGCGCGCCGCGACGCCGCCAAGGCAACAATCGCCGAACTGAAACGATGGAGTTTCCTTGCGGGAACATCCGACCCATTCATTGTCCTTCCCTCGTTCATGGTTGGGAAATCTCCTGATCAACCGGTCATCGGAGACTATGCAGTCGTGGTTTCCCATGGAACTGTGTATCCCGCGATCCTCGGGGACATGGGTCCGAATTCGAAGATCGGGGAGGCCTCACTGCGGATCTGTCGCGAGATCATGCCTGAATCTGGAGCGGATCGACGCCCGACAAGCCGTCCCGAAGTTGTCTACCTTGTGTTCCCCGGGACCGCGGAGAAACCCTTCTCAGCACCAGATTACGCCCACTGGTCGGAGCGTTGTCATGCGCTCTGGAAAGAATTTGGCGGCAGTGACACAGCCTCATGGCATGAATGGAGCTCCCTGGAGAAGCCATGGCCTACTCCGACACCGGTTCCCACCCCTGTTCTCACATCAATTCCTGCGTCTCCCTCCCCCTCGGCGGAACCCAATTCACCTACAAATTCCCCATCCCGCACGAACCCTCCTGTTTCAGAGGTGCCTACGAACTCAGCGCCAACACCATCACTCTTGGTAACTCCCCAGTGATTTCAGCCTTTCTCCCAAGTCAACTCCCGGATTATTTTGTTTAATTGTCTCCTGTTTCTTTGTCTCATGAATTTTACGTCTCAGGTCTCAGCTTTCATCACTACTCTCATCATTCATCACTCCTACCATATTAACCCATGATCACAACAGGCACCAAGGCTCCCGACTTCACCCTCTCCACAGCCAGTGAGGAGGGGCCCAAGCAAATCACTCTCTCAGCGGAGATAGGAAAGAAGAATATCCTCCTGCTCTTTGTGCCCATGGCCTTCACTGGCGTCTGCACGACGGAACTCTGCGAAATCAGCAAGGGAATCAGTGCCTATGATTCGCTCGACTGCACGGTCTATGGCATCAGCGGGGACAATCCTTTTGCCCAGCAGGCTTGGGCGCAGAAGGAGGGCATCACCATCCCTCTCCTGAGCGATTACGAGCATGCCGTTACCAAGGCCTATGGGATCGCCTATGATAGCTTCCTTCCTCAAATCGGTCTCGGTATGGGAGCGGTTCCCAAGCGTTCTGCATTCCTCATCGACCGCTCGGGAGTCATCCAGTACGCCGAGTCACACGAGGATCCGAAACAACTCCCCGACTTCGCCAAGATCCAAGCAAAGCTTGCAGAACTTAAATAGATTTTCAGCAGTTCAGCCGTTCAGCCGTTCAGGTTTTCACGTTTCTGATTTCATCCTTCTAACCCATTACCCATCACCCATTCCCTAGATCCGATTACCAATGAGCACCGACCTCTTCAAGACACTCCGCAGCTTCGAGTCAACCGCCGGTACGAACTCATCCTTCTACTCACTCCCGGCACTTGAGGAACAGGGCCTTGGCAAGATCTCTCGCCTTCCCTTCTCGATCCGAGTGGTCCTGGAGTCGGTGTTGCGTAATTGCGATAACAAGAAGGTCCATGAGAAGGATGTGAAGGCCCTGGCTGCCTGGAATGCCAAGGCACCGGCTCCTGAGGAGATTCCCTTTGTCGTCGCCCGCATCGTGCTGCAGGACTTCACCGGAGTGCCTTTGCTCGTAGATCTAGCAGCGATGCGGAGTGCTGTGGCCCGCCTCGGAGGGAAGCCAGGTATCATCGAGCCCCTTGTCCCAGTCGACCTCGTCGTCGACCACTCGGTGCAGGTCGACTATTACGGCTGGGCCGATGCGATGAAGCTGAATCTCGATATGGAGTTCACGCGAAACCGCGAGCGCTATGAGTTCCTGAAGTGGGGCCAAGGAGCTTTTGAGACCTTCGGTGTTGTTCCTCCCGGTATCGGCATCGTCCACCAGGTGAATCTCGAGTATCTGGCCCGCGGCGTCCTCCATTCCGGTGGTGTTTATTATCCCGACAGCCTTGTCGGCACTGACTCCCACACCACCATGATCAATGGTCTTGGTGTCGTCGGCTGGGGTGTAGGTGGCATCGAGGCAGAAGCTGGAATGCTCGGACAGCCTGTCTATTTCCTCACACCCGAGGTCGTCGGCGTCCACCTGACTGGAAAGCTCAGCGAAGGAGTCACCGCCACCGATCTCGCGCTGCGTGTTACCCAGATGCTCCGCGCTGCAAAGGTTGTCGGCAAGTTCGTCGAGTTCTACGGCGAGGGTGCCGAATTGCTACCCCTCCCCGACCGCGCCACGATTGCCAACATGGCACCCGAATACGGCGCCACGATGGGCATCTTCCCCGTTGATTCAGAATCCGTCTCATTCCTTCGCGCAACGGGTCGCACCGAGGCGGAGTGCAGCGCCTTTGAGAACTACTTCAAAGCCCAGGGTATGTTCGGCATGCCCCGCAAGGGCCAGATCGACTACAGCGTCGACCTCGATCTCGACCTCTCAACGGTGGTACCGAGCGTCGCCGGACCGAAGCGTCCCCAAGACCGCATCGACCTTCCCCAACTCAAGCCTCTCTTCCACGAACTCCTCACCAAGCCAGTCGCCGAGGGTGGCTATGGTAAAAACGAGAAAGCTCTCTCCGCGGAGGGCTTGGTTGCCCGTCGCAATCCGACCATTCCTGCCGATGAGGAAGAAATGATCAGTGACCGCCCCACGCCCGATCCTGTCGACCAGATGCCCGAGTCTCCCTACCATGGCGAGCACGCCAGCAAGAGCACCATCCGCAATGGATCCGTTCTGATCGCCGCCATCACCAGTTGCACGAATACCAGCAATCCGAGTGTCATGCTCGCAGCGGGACTTCTGGCAAAGAAAGCCGTGGAACTCGGCCTCGAGATGGATCCCACGGTGAAGACCTCGTTGGCCCCCGGCTCACGTGTCGTCACCGCCTACCTCGACAAGACGGGTCTCACGCCCTACTTCGACAAACTTGGGTTCCAGACCGTCGGATACGGTTGCACCACCTGTATCGGTAATTCCGGCCCGCTTAATCCCGAGGTAGAAAAGGCGATCACCGATAACGATCTTGTTGCCGCCGCCGTCCTCTCAGGCAACCGCAACTTTGAGGCCCGCATCCACCAAAATATCAAGGCCAACTTCCTGATGTCCCCTCCCCTTGTGGTCGCCTTCGCGTTGGCAGGTAGAGTTGACATAGACTTCGCCAAGGAGCCGATCGGCAAGGGCAAGGAAGGCAAAGAGATCTTCCTCAAGGACATCTGGCCCAGCCTCGCCGAGATTCGCGACACACTGCGCAGCGCCCTCACACCGGAGATGTTTGCCACATTGTACGGCGATTTTGCAGGACAGAATCCCAAGTGGAACGAGATCAGTGCCCCGACCGGAGAGATCTATGAGTGGGATACCAAGAGCACCTACATCCAGGAGCCCCCCTTCTTCGAAAACTTCGGTATGGAAGCCGGCGTGATCACTCCGATCTCCGGAGCCCGTGCGCTGGGCATCTTCGGTGATTCCGTCACGACCGACCACATCTCCCCGGCTGGAGCCATCAAGGAGAAGTCCCCAGCAGGCCGCTTCCTCAGCGAACACGGAGTCACCAAGGATGACTTCAACAGCTATGGCAGCCGCCGAGGCAATGACCGCATCATGACCCGTGGCACTTTTGCCAACGTGCGCATCAAAAACCTGATGCTTCCCGGTGTGGAGGGTGGTGAGACTCTCCACCAACCCGACGGCGAGCGCATGAGCATCTACGACGCCTCCAGCAAGTATCAGGCGGAGATGACCCCTCTCGTCATCATCGCTGGTCAGGAATACGGCACTGGTAGCAGCCGTGATTGGGCCGCCAAGGGAACGCGCCTCCTCGGGGTGAAAGCCGTCGTTGCCGCCAGCTACGAGCGTATCCACCGTTCCAACCTCGTCGGCATGGGCATCCTCCCTCTCCAGTTCCACGAGGGAACAACAGCCCAGACCCTCGAACTCGATGGCACCGAGACCTACGACATCGTAGGCCTTGGCGAAGATCTAAAGCCCCGTCAGGAACTTCTTCTGCGCATATCCCGCAAGAATGGCAGTACTCAGGACGTCACGGTCAAGGTCCGCATCGATACCCCAATCGAGGTCGACTACTACCGCCATGGCGGCATCCTTCCCTTCATCCTCCGCCAACTCATCAACGAGGCTAATTAGAGGATTGATAATGTGGAACTCAGGAAATCAGGAAGTCTGAAGGACAATGAGCTGAGCGAGCAGGTGATCGGAGCCGCTATTGAAGTTCATCGATCGCTGGGGCCGGGATTCCTTGAGTCATTCTATGAGGAGGCCCTTTGCCTGGAATTGAACTTTCTAGGGATTGCCTACGAGCGTCAGAAAGCCGTCGAAATTACTTATCGCAATCATAAGGTCGGAGAACATCGTCTGGATCTCTTGATCGATGAACAACTGGTTGTGGAACTGAAAGCCGTGAAAGAAGTTGAAGCCATCCACTTCACCATTGTCCGATCCTATGTGAAGGCCTCAAACGCTACCTCAGGCATCATTCTCAATTTTTCCTCAATGCCACTTACCATCAAACGGGTTGGCATAGATTCCTATCGCTTATCTCCTCTCTCCTTTTCCTGATTTCATGAGTTCCATATTAAATTGTCTCTATGTCTGATTCTCAAAGCTCCGTCGATCTTGCGACCGAGATCATCCGCCTGAAGAGGGAGAGGAACGCCGTCATTCTGGCGCATAACTACCAGATCGAGGAGATTCAGAAAGTCGCCGATTTCGTGGGCGATTCACTCGGCCTCAGTCAGAGGGCTGCCGAGACTGATGCCGATGTGATTGTCTTCTGCGGGGTTCACTTCATGGGTGAGACGGCCAAGATCCTCAGCCCGGGTAAGACTGTTGTGATTCCCGACATGGAGGCCGGCTGTTCCCTCTCCGATTCGTGTCCTGCCGATAAACTGGAGTCATTTCTCAAGGAGCATGCCGAGAAAAACTACTTCGTTATTGCCTACATCAACTGTAGCGCTGGGGTAAAAGCCCTCGCCGATGTCATCTGCACCAGTGGGAACGCCATGAAGATCGTCAAGGCGACACCCTCCGACCGCAATATCCTCTTTGTCCCGGATCAGAATCTCGGTGCCTGGGTCATCGAGCAGACGGGCCGCCCCATGGATCTCTGGCAAGGCTCCTGCTACGTCCACATGGAGTATACTCGAGACAGCATCGAAAGGGCGAAGCGTGAGCATCCCAAGGCCCTTGTGGTAGCGCATCCCGAGTGTCCGCAGGTCGTGCGCTTGCTGGCCGATGAAGTCTGCTCGACCGAGAAGATGGTGAGTTATTGCAAGAGTTCCCCAGCAAGCGCCTTTGTCATCGTCACCGAGGAGGGAATGCTTCACCGCCTCCGCCGGGAAATCCCTGACAAAGTGTTCATCCCTGGACCCACTGACACCTGCGCCTGTGCAGAGTGCCGCTACATGAAGAGGAATACCTTGGAAAAACTCTATCTCTGCCTCCGCGACCTTAAACCCGAGATCCTGCTCGAGGAGGGTCTCCGGGCCAAGGCGGAGAAGTCGGTTCGCCGAATGCTGGAATTAAGCAGATAGCAGAATGTCGAAAGTTCTCGCGCAGAGGCGCAGAGGCGCAGAGATTTTTAAGATGGAATTCAGAGGAAGCCCCCAAACAAGCCATCTTTAAAAAAAAGAAGAATTCTAAAATCTGAATCCCAAAATATCTGCTCTCACACCATCTCCTCTGCGCCTCCGCGCCTCTGCGGGAGAAATGCTTCTTTGCCTCCATTCCTTCTATTCCTGATTTGCTGAGTTTCCTATTTTATTTTTAATGTCTCCTTTTATCCTCGGCCCCATCTCCCATGATCTTTGGAATCGCGCTACTGCGAGCATTCCCGGTGGAGTGAATTCCCCAGTCCGTGCCTTTAAGGGCGTGGGTGGAGAGCCCTTCTTTGTCAATAAAGCCAAAGGATGCACGATCACTGATGTGGATGGGCGGGAGTACATCGACTTCGTCGGCACATGGGGACCGGCGATCCTTGGGCATGCCCCACAGGTCGTGATCGATGCCGTCACCGAGACGGCAAAGCATGGCACAAGCTTCGGCATTCCAAATCCCCTGGAGGTCGAGATGGCCGAGACGATCTGCCGGATGGTTCCCTCCGTGGAGAAGGTCCGTATGACGAACTCCGGGACAGAAGCCGTCATGTCGGCAATCCGCTTGGCACGGGGAGCCACAGGCCGCGAGCGCATTGTGAAATTCGAGGGCTGCTACCACGGCCATGTCGATTCGCTCTTGGTGAAGGCCGGCAGCGGTGCCCTCACCCTCGGCCAGCCAGACAGTGCCGGAATTCCAGCCTCCCTAGCGGCGCTGACTACAACTGTTCCCTTCAACGATCTTGAAGCCCTGAAAGCCGTTTTTCGCGAGTCCGGCCAGGAGATCGCCTGCGTTATCCTTGAGCCCGTTCCTGCTAATGCCGGACTCTATCTGCCAGAGCCGGGCTATCTGGAAGCCCTCAGGAAGCTTTGTACCGAATACGGTGCCTTGCTGATCTTTGACGAGGTTATGACTGGATTCCGGCTTGCTCCAGGAGGAGCTCAGGAGATCTTCGGGATCAAACCCGACCTCACCACCATGGGGAAGGTCATCGGAGGAGGGCTTCCTGTCGGAGCCTTCGGCGGTCGCGCAGACATCATGGATTGCCTGGCGCCTCTGGGCCCCGTCTATCAGGCTGGCACCCTCTCCGGCAATCCTCTGGCTCTTGCGGCAGGGCTTGCCCAACTCAAGGAAATGAAACGGATTAACGGGTGGAAGCTTCTCGAGGCACTCGGTACACAGATGGAGGATTCCATGAAGGCCTCCATCAAGGGAAAGCCCCTCACTTTCCACCGCATCGGCTCCATGTTCTGCCTCTACTTCTGCGAAGGGCCAGTTCGGAACCTCGCAGATGCCAAACGGAGCGATACTGACGCCTTCGCCCGCTACTTCCATACGGCACTGGCGGAAGGAATCTACTTTGCCCCCTCACAGTTCGAGGCAGGCTTCCTCTCCACAGCTCATTCTAACAAGGACTTTGAGAAAGTATTAGCAAGCGTTGCCAGGGTCCTCAAAACATTATAAGAGGCACCTAATCTATCCTTGATTACCTTTTCGTAGATCACGAAACAGGAGGAATAAGGAGCTTATCAACACGATGCCAAGAGGCATCCTCAATAGGCTCCACCATGAGGATTTCTCGGGTACTCGGATCTGAAATTGAGACCGTGCAGCCAGCCCCCCATCCTTGTGGAACTGGGATAGCACAAGATGATGCCATCCAGGAGAGAGTCCTGGGAGTTTAAGTACCTGCCGGTTCCCCTGCTTTTTGGTCAATGAGACATCATACGGGATGATTACTTCCTTTGTTTTAGGAGGCTGAACTCCCAGAGCCTGATTGTGGATGGTAATAGGTTCCATTAGCTCCAGCTGATTCTCCTCAACCTTGAAGCAAGAGGGATCCACCTCTGTTGCATCCCATTGCAAGAGAAGAGTGGGAGTTCCCAACCAGGAAGTTAGCACGACAGAACTTCCACCGCTTACTGGAGGAATAGGAGTCACTTTGGCACCCGTGAGAGTAGGATCTTGGCACTGCTCAACCGGCAGTTCTTGGCCCTCCATCACTCCCTGATTCCCATGAGAACTCCTAGATGTTGACGTTCCCGTGCTTGGAAGCACCGTTGCCTTCCAGACGAGTGCCTGCTCCGTTGACCTTATCGATTTTACCGATTTTACCGACTTCCCCTCCGAAACCGTTAATCTGATCACAGCATCTCCGGGCAGTGAAGGTTTCCAATCATACCTGATCTCACGGCTTTCTCCCCCATTCAGATCAACTACTTCGGGCTCATCGGCGCCACCGCCAGATTGTGAAGTAATTTGCCAAGTCACATGCTTGGGGTATTCAGAGCGATTGATCAGGCTAAAAGATACCTGCGTAGTTCCCCCGATGGGAATTCTGCCAAGATCGGAAGGCGTCACAGCATGTAATACTATGGGAGTAAATCGCATTAAAGGTGGCAATGAAATCTCCCGATCACTCAGTCCGTCGGATAGGTGCACCACGGCATTTGAAGCGATGCTGTTTTTTGTCCCCCCATTTTCATCAGACTGCTGGAAGATCAGGCGCCTCGACTCATGCGGGGGCAAAGACGTCTCACTCGGCAAACTCCATCCCTCTCCACCCGTGCAGGAAATCCGTATCGGCACCTCACAGAGATTCCTAACCTCCCATTCCGTGGGAGTTACATTTTTAAGTTCAAAGCGAGAAATCCCAAACCCGTGGAGTTGAAGGGCCGATTTCTCGCAGGAGGGTTGTGTCGTGGCCTGCCCGTCATATGCTCTCTCCTCCATGGGATCGAATTCGATAACAATGGTGTTGCTCTCTCCCTCACCCAGACGGTAGCGATCACCAAGCGGTGCCGTGAATCCCTGGGGAAGAATAAGTCTCCCCTCGGCAGTCACCCCTCCCCGGTTAACAATCGTTACATTCTGCTGTTTTTTCGTCGAGATCATGAGAGCCCCAAAGTCGAGAGAAGGTGGATCATAGTTGATCAATGCCGGACGAGGGATAATCGAGATCGTACAATAAGCAGATTCCGACATCGACTGACCCGTTCCCTGAGCCCGGAAGGTGAACTCATCTGTTAGTGGCGCCTTGCTTCCATCGTGACGATAGGTCACAGCAGCCGTGTGATCGCTTGTCGTGCGAAGACCCGAGAGTGTTCCGTGAAGAGGGGGATTTTGGATCTGGAAAATCATCTGATTTCCAAAGCTCGGAATGGCGTTCAGACTAATATTAACATCGTCACCACTTGAGACTGTGGCGGAGGCATTGCGGGCAAAGGAAGGCCTGATCGATAGACTCTTCTGCTCCCCAGCGAAACAGAGTCCGGATAAAAGAATTATTCCCCCAATCAGCAAGAAGGTAAGTGATCCCTTAGGTTGGTGCATATTGAACAATGAATGTGGAACTCAGATTCAACGGATGCAAAGTAACGGCCAGGCAAGCTAACTCAAGAAACAATCTACTTTCTTTTGATTAGCTCGTTCCCGCTCGTCTTTCCCTTTGGGCAACCTTTAGAAGTCTATCCCAGCCTCTCCTGCGGCTCGGTATTCTGAGTTCCATATTTATCCTTCAGGGTATGGCAAGGCATGAATGACTCCACACACAATTCCTCATTACTGATCCTGAATCGGACTGACTGAGCCATCGGCGCGTACGCTGAGATTTCCTCTCCCGTGAGGACCAATTACCTCTGTGAACCAAGGCATCCTAGGCCACCGACTGGGAGTCATCGGCCTGGCATCGAAGAGTGTCGGAAGATAACTGATGAGACAGGTTTGCCGACTGTTTGTCACAGAGCCAGCCATCCGTGCGATCGTGGGACAGTTCCAATCCTTCGTTGTCAGACTCATGGAGTTGGAGGTCGTGGTCAGCCACCACTGCTGCTCCTCCGTGGAGCCAATCGTGATGCCGTCAGGGAGTTGAGGCCAAGCATTACCATCATTGAGATAAGTGGAGAATGCCGTCCAGAGATTCCTCAGGCGCGCATTACAGACAACCTCCTGAGCCTTGGACGTGAGATTTGAGATATTCGGTAGCAGCAATCCGATAAGAATAGCTATGATTGCAATCACCACCAATAACTCCACTAGAGTAAAGCCCCCTTGAGAACCTGGGCGGGACTTCACAGTCAAATAAATCCTGCCGGCTAGGAGTGTTTGCTCACACCTACTGAGTCCACCTGCTGCCAGATACAGACGTAGTAAAATTATTAGCTGTTGATATAATCGTGAAATCTGATCTTCTTAAAGTGTTTATTATAGTTGTGCTCTGGCCTTGTCCATTAAAGAACTGAGTCGGATAACTATTTTGTAAAGTTCCTGTAAACTGACCAGAACATGAATTGGTCAAATCTTGGGATTGAAAAGTTGTGCTTTGAATCTCACCGTTTGTGTTAAAGGTCACCGTAGGGACAAGGATAGAAACTCCAAAAAAACCTGAGTAAGTAGCGGCTATCTGAGAACCATTCACTGTACCAAATGCCGAGCCCACGAACTGCTGACCCTCGGCAAAAATCGTGGCAATTCCAGAATTTGTCAAACTATTTGTCGATGTGTTGGCAGTACGTGTAGCAAACTGTATAACGCCCAAAAAACCATTGCTGCTACGTTCGACAGCGCTGAATGTTCCTGAGTCAGTAAAGAAAGTACCATTCCCGTAGGGGTTGCCATTCTTGTTGGAAGCTCCAGCCTGAACCTGGGGAATCATGCAGAGCAGCAGAGAAGCTAGAGAAAGCTTGAAGCAAAGCTTAAGGGAATCTGAGGAGAGAATCATGATTGGATTTTTATTGGATTTGGAACGCTTCTGTCAAACCTAATCAGGTGTTCAAAACAAAATTGCCAGACTCTAAAAATCGTGCCCTTATCCTGTTCTTCTTAATCTTTGATCACTTCCTACTTCAGCCTTTAATCAATGTCCACCCGCCTCTCTGATTACCAGTACGATCTACCTCCGGAATTGATCGCCGATCGACCTGCTGAGAGACGAGAGGAGTCCCGGATGCTGGTGCTGGATCGGAGTACCGGAACGATCACTCATCAATGTTTCACAGACTTACCCGATTTCCTCTCGCCTGCGGATCTTTTGGTGCTCAACAACAGTCGGGTAATTCCGGCTCGCTTGCATGATGCCACTGGAAAGATTGAGATCCTGCTTCTTGAAAAGAGAAAGGAGTTGCAATGGGCGGCAATGGTGCGCCCCGGAAAAAAGATGAGAGTAGGCACACTTATCGATGTGGCGGGAACTCAAGCGTCAGTTCTGGAAATCTTCGAGGATGGGACGCGGTTGCTAGAGTTTGTCTCCCCACCCAATCTGGAGCAATACGGCGAAATGCCGATCCCTCCCTATTTCCATAGACCGGCCGACGCCCAGGACAAGGAGCGCTATCAGACAGTCTATGCCCGGGATCCGGGATCGGTGGCGGCTCCCACTGCGGGACTTCACTTCACAGAGGATATCCTAAACACCATGTCCCATGCTTTCCTGACGCTGCATGTGGGGGCAGGTACCTTTCAACCGGTCAAATCAGAGGATCTCTCGAAGCACCGGATGCATAGTGAACGCTACACGCTGCCTGCTGACACAGCTGATCGGATCAATGCCACCAAGCGACAGGCGGGTAAGATCGTAGCCGTCGGAACAACGACAACCCGAGTCCTGGAATCGCAGAAGTCCGGAGCACTCATGGCAAACAGCGGATCAACGGAGATCTTTATTCACCCACCCTATGAATTCCAGAGAGTCGATGCGCTGCTGACAAACTTCCATCTGCCGGGCTCGACACTCTTAATGCTGGTAAGTGCCTTGGCGGGCAGGGAACTCATCCTGGAGGCCTATGCTGAGGCAGTTCGGGAATGCTACCGATTCTTCAGCTACGGCGACTGCATGCTGATCGTGTGAAACTATGAAGTAAAATATGGAACTCAGAAAATCAGGAAGTGAAGTTACTGAAAGCAAAATCCAGAATGATACAGTCGCATGACTTTTATCCATCCATTCTCAAGCATCTTGCTGCCCTCACCCCTCAATTGTATGCCTCTGTTTTTTCCTGAGTTCCTGATGCTTTAGCAGGCAAGCAATTCCATATTCCTTTAGCCACTCCTTCTCTTCATTCTTGTTCCATGCCATTACTAACCATTTTCGAACTGAAGAAAGCTGCCCGTGAGCATTCCCCACTGGAAGCTGTGATCCATGCCCAGATCGAGAGAATCACCCGCAAGGATGCCTCAAACGGGAAGCCTTTCCATGAGGTGATCTTCCGGGATGCTACCGAGAGCATGACGCTTCGGGCTTGGGCTGATAGCGCATCCTTTGAGTCGTGCACTGAAGCGAAGCCGGGTGAATTCGTGATGATCGAGGGTCAGTTCAGTCACAGCACGGCCTTTGGGCTTGATGCCAAGGGCTGGGAAATGAGTCTTCTTTCCGATGAGGCGGTGGATCTCCTTCTGGCAGGATCCGCTGAAAGGATCGCTCTGCTTAACCGCGCCTACGGAATCATCACGGATGCAGTCGAAAGCCTCCGTGATCCCCGGATCATGGCTCTGTGTCACCGCTTTCTTTCCCAATACGGAGCGCGCTTCCGAAGAGCGGCAGCAGCCAAGGGAAATCACCATGCGAGGAGGGGGGGGCTTTTGGAGCATACGTCCCGGATGATGGAGTCGGTACTGGCACTCTGCACAGTCTACCCAGAACTCCATCGGGATCTTCTCCTAGCAGGCGTCCTCTTCCATGATACAGGAAAGCTCTGGGAGACCTGTCCTCCTGAACGAGGCTTCGGCATTGAGTCGGAAGCGCGCGGCGAGCTACTGGGTCATCTTTCTATCGGAATCGAACTCGTCAACACCATCTGGCGAGATCTACCCAAGGAGGATTGGGAAGCTCTCACGCCTGCGTCGGAGGATGTCCGACTTCACCTTCTTCATCTCGTGGCCTCTCACCATGGGCAGTTAGAGTTCGGCTCGCCAGTCCTGCCCAAAACACCCGAGGCGGCCCTACTTCACTTCGTGGACAATATCGACGCTCGAATGGAGATGTTCCTGACAGCTTACGCCACTGGTGGAACTGGCCAGAACGGACAACGGGAGTGGGTACGTCCCCTCGGCGTTGCTCCTGTGACACCTTTGGCTCCCTTTCTACCGTAAAATCAAAATTCCACTGGAAATTTTGAAGAAAACTCAGAATCCACTTTTTCTTTCTTGCCAAGAAACACCTCAAGTGATTGATATAAATAATGAAATTCCCCCACTTAAATTTGGTAGCCATCTTACTTGTAGTTTTTTCCTCTACTCTTTTTGCAGATATTCAGGCCCCTCCTGCTTCTGATCAGGGACCGACGCGCAAACTGGGACGTGGCCTTGGAAACATACTCTATGGTTCCACGGAGATCATAGACTCCATGTCGGATGTAAATGCCAGCGAGGGTAACTCCGCAGCTTTCAGCTACGGATTGGTGCGCGGACTTGGCCGAACCTTTGCACGATTTGGTTATGGGATCTTCGAGACAGCAACTTTCCCATTTCCCACCCAGCACGGAACTTACCAACCTCCCTACAACAATAATATCCAGTGGCTCAACTCAGGCTACTCGGAGTTTCCTCCGGAAATTGGTTTCGAGACAAAGTACGATTACAGCCGCCAGTACTCCTGCCAGAGTTGGTAGTTTCAGCCGCAACGGCTGAAATGTTGGATTAAATCTCACGCGGGGGGGTGGTGAATGCCAGCAAAGATGGCGGAGATTGACGAGATCACAAGATTTGCCATCGCTGAATCTATTTATATTCATCGTGATTTGGATCTGGGATTACTGGAGTCCGTCTATGAAGCGATCCTTTGCAAATCTCTATTGCATCGAGGGCTTATTGGGTAGGGGCAAAAGCCGATCACTTTTGAATACAATAGGATAAGCTTCGAAGAAGGCCCCATAATAGATCTTCTTGTTGAAAACCGAGTCATTGTCACACTCAAGTCTATCGAAAAACTAGCTCCTGTTCACGGAAAGCAGCTACTCACCTATCTTCGTCTCACTAATCTTCATAGGGGATTATTGATCAATTTGGGGGCGGCTACACTCAAAGAGAGAATTCTGCGTGTCGTTAACAATCTCAACTACTCTCCTACGTCCACCCTAAGCATAAACCAGAAAGACCATTCTTAGATTTTCTCGGCGTTTACCGCATTCCAGACCCGGTAACCTGAGACGAATTCTTTCCTGAATTCAGCAAAAGATCCATCAAGAATCGTGGCACGGATCTTCCTCATGAGCGAAAGATAGAAGTGGAGGTTATGCAGCGAGATGAGGCGGAGGCCAAGGATCTCCTCTGCCTTGACCAGGTGACGTAAATAAGCTCGTGAGAAGGTGGTGCAGGCAGGACAGGTGCATCCTTCTTCGATCGGAAGGGGATCACGGGTGTAGGGGGCGTTCTTGAGATTCATGGTCCCCTTGGCCGTGAAGGCTGTGCCGTTGCGGGCGATCCGTGTGGGGAGCACACAGTCGAACATATCGATCCCACGTGCCACCATCTCGACCAACTGGGGGGGCGTGCCAAGTCCCATGGCATAGCGTGGAGAGTTCTCCGGCAGGAAAGGGACGCTTGCTTCGACAGCCTTCATCATCTCCGGCTCAGGCTCCCCGACGCTGACACCACCCACAGCATACCCATCGAAGCCTATCTCCACCAAGGAACGTGCGGACCGCTCTCGAAGGTCAAGATGAGAGCTTCCCTGGACAATCCCGAAGAGAAGCGGTCGACCCCCTTCAGGCTGAGTCCGCCACCACTCGCGGGAACGACGCTCCCAACGGGTCGTGAGGTCAAGACTCTTGGCCGCATCCTCGTAGCTACAGGGGAAAGGAGGGCACTCGTCAAAGGCCATCACCACATCGCTGCCGAGATCACGCTGGATTTGCATCGATGTCTCCGGGCCAATGAAAGTTGGGGTGCCGTCGAGGTGGTTCTGAAAATGAACGCCCTCTTCCGTGATTCGGCGGAGCTTCGAAAGGGAGAAAACTTGAAATCCACCGCTGTCGGTCAGGATGGCTCGATCCCAACCCATGAAGCGGTGCAGCCCTCCCATCTCCTCGATGACTTTCTCACCTGGCCGCACATGGAGGTGGTAGGTATTGCCTAGAATGATCTTCGCACCCAGGGATCTCAGTTCATCAGGAGAGACGGCCTTGACGGTTGCCTGAGTCCCCACAGGCATGAAGACGGGCGTCTCCACATCGGCACGACGTGTGTGTAGCACTCCGGCCCGAGCTTTACTGGAGGAATCGGTCTTAAGAAGACTGAAGGGTGGTTTAAAACTCACAGGGATAGAAAAAGAGGGAAGACTATGAGACTGAAAAATCTGTTCCTCAGCTCCTAAACCCGCTTTCCAGATCCCAGACGACCCTCCCTCCGACGATGGTCGTGAGGGCCCTGCCGCGCAGGGAGTGGCCATGGAATGGTGTGTTGCGGGAGAGCGATGCAGACTCGTTCTTGTCGACGATCCATGCGTGATCAGGATCGAGGATTGTAATATCCGCAGGGACCCCCGTGGAGAGAGTCCCGCGATCAAGACGCAGGAACTTAGCCGGATTCACCGTCAGCATCGCCAGGATCTGCGGAAGTGTGAGCGTCTTGCGCTGATGGAGAAGAATCTCCAGGAACAGAGCCAGTTCAGTTTCTAGTCCAAGGATACCGAAGGGAGCACGGTCGAACTCGACCTCCTTCTCATAAGTCGCATGTGGGGCATGATCACTGGCCAAGATAGTGATCGTTCCATCGGAGATCCCTGCAATGATTTCATCGATGTCGGCCTGAGTTCGCAGGGGAGGATTCATCTTGAAGTTCGTATCGAAGTTCTTCAGTTCGCCATCGGTGAGAGCAATGTGATGTGGACAGGCCTCGGCAGTGATAGGAACGCCTCGAAGGCGAGCTTCTCTGAGTAGTCGGACGCTATGGGCCGAGCTGATGTGCTGACAGTGAATCGGATGCCCGGTCTCCTCGGCTAGCAGGATATTCCTAGCGACAATCAGATCCTCGGCAAGTGCAGGCCATCCAGGGAGCCCCAGGCGGGTACTCCACTCCCCCTCGTTCATCACACCGTCTGCACTCAGGGTGGACTCCTGACAATGATCCATCACGGGTAGACCATACTGCCGTGCATACTCCACGGCACGGCGCATCACCCCATGATTCTGGACACAACGCCCGTCATCAGTAAGGGCCACAACGCCGGCGGCAGCCAAGGCCCCAATCGGAGCCATCTCTTCACCGGCCAGGCCCCTCGTGATGGCTCCCGTGCAGAAGACATTCACACAGGCTGTGGAAGCAGCTCGTTCCTGGATCCAGGCAATCGTGGCAGGGCTATCGGCCACAGGGGAAGTGTTCGGCATGCAAACCACGGTGGTAAATCCGCCCGCGGCCGCGCATCGGGCTCCGGTCGCGATGGTCTCCTTGTGCGATTGTCCAGGCTCGCGGAAGTGGACATGGATATCGATAAGTCCCGGTGAGACCACTTTGCCAGTAGCATCAATAACCTCGATGACCTGGGCGTCTTTGTCATTCTTGGGAAGAGAATCGACGATAATTCCATCCCTGACGAAGAGATCCCCGATTCGGTCGATTCCGTTTTCCGGATCGATGATGCGGCCTCCCTTGATGTGCAATGAAGTGTTCATGAAAGTAATTCGACAGGAGCCTACGTGACTGGTGTGGCCGGTGCGTAGGGGGCTCCGCCGGAGCAAAGGTAGAGAACGGCCATGCGGACGGCGAGACCGTTGGTCACTTGGTCAAGAATCACGCTTCCACGACCATCAGCCACATCGCTATCGATCTCGACACCTCGATTCATCGGACCGGGATGCATGATCAAGCACTGCGGCTTGATCCTGTCGGCGCGCTTCTTGGTCAGGCCAAAACGCGCCGTGTACTCCCCGAGACCCGGGAAATATTCCTTGCGCTGGCGCTCATGCTGGATGCGTAGAAGATTGATGACATCCACCTCTTCCAGAACCTCGTCGATGCTATGCACCAGCTTCACCCCAAGGCAGGCAAAGGTCGTGGGAACAAGCGTGGAAGGTCCAACTAGGGTCACCTCGGCGCCGAGTTTTGTGAGGAGTTGAATATTAGAGCGGGCCACGCGACTGAAGAGAATATCCCCGACGATTGCCACACGAACCCCTTTGATGGAGCCCAATTTCTCACGGATTGTGAAGGCATCCAGAAGGCCCTGGGTAGGATGCTCGTGAGCGCCGTCTCCGGCATTGATGACTGAGGCATTGAGGCGATCGGCCAGGAAGCGGGCACTTCCGGCAGACTTGTGCCGGATCACGATGAGATCAGCCCTGAGTGCTTCCAGATTGCGGGCTGTATCGAGCAGAGTCTCCCCCTTCTCCAGGCTTGAGGCGGAAGCGGAGATATTCACGACATCGGCACTCAGGCGCATCGCGGCAAGCTCGAAGGAAATGCGGGTTCGTGTACTCGGCTCGATAAAGAAATTCACCAAGGTCTTGCCGCGAAGCGCGGGCACTTTCTTGAGATTGCGCTCCCCTACCCCCTTGAAGGCCTTTGCCGTGTCGAGGATAGTAATCAACTCGTCCGAGGTATGATCCGCGAGGGCACAAAGATCCTTATGCTTCCATTGATGAGTAGTCATGAGTGAGGTGAAAAAGAGGCTGGCTTAACAGGATGATCGACCATTTCATGAACCAATGTTACCGAATCAGGAACGTTATCGGTCTCCTCAAAGCGAACCCTGATCCGGTCATCAAAAGCCGTCGGGACATTCTTGCCGACAAAATCTGCCCGGATGGGAAGTTCGCGATGTCCCCGGTCAACCAAAACCGCCAATTGGATCCTGGAGGGACGGCCAAAGGAAGCAATGGCATCCATTGCGGCCCGGCAACTGCGACCCGTGTAGAGGACATCATCAATCAGGACCAGAGGACGCCCGTCCAGATCCATGGGTAGCTCTGTCGGTTCCAGCGCACTCAAGCTGATCCTCGTGGCGAGATCGTCGCGATGCATGGAGACATCAACGATGCCGAGGGTCGGGGAGATCCCCTCGATCTCGGCAATATGAGCAGCTATACGACTGGCAATAATCTTTCCCCGAGTTGGGATGCCAGCAATAACCAACCTAGAGAGATCCTGATTCTGCTCGATGATCTCGTGAGCGATTCGACGAATCGCCTTACGGATAGAATCAGCTTCCATGACCAAGGAGAGCTCTCCCTGTCCTCCTTGCACCTTCAATTCTCCCTCCACAACCGTTTGGGTAAACTGAGAGGTAGTCTTATGTGATTCGGGTCGTGTCATGATCCTTGGGGGTCTCGCGGGGCCTCCTTAAAGGAAAAATAGAAGAAGTAATGTTTAGCCGGTTGGGTTTTTGGCTGCTGCACGGGCCTGTCGCCAGGAAGCGCGATGCTTCATCATCCAGTCAAGAAGGGCCCGCTCAAATCCGATGTCACGCCCCTGCTTTTCGCTCTCGCACCATTTATGACGGAGAATTTCCTCCCTCTCTGCTTGAAATTCCCTGTAGAGGGTAGAATTCTTCAGCAGATCACCTGCATCTACTGATACTGGCACACACTTCATAATATACTTATAGGAGAGTAGTCCAATTAAGTCAATCGCAAACGAGAGACTTAACTTAACTCACTCCATTCTTGTCCTCAGACACCCTTGATAGGCCAGCAGGATTCCAACACCTATGTGAATTCCAAGCACTAGGAGACAGAGCGGAGTCAGAGAAAGGCTGGTTTGGATCACCATGACGACGATGTCATAGTACCGCTCCCCCCTCAGGGACTGGAGGATCCCCGACCAACTCCAGTAGGCGGCAATAAAGGGACGGGCTATCAAACCCAACCAGGAAGGCAGAGCAAGGACGGCACCCGACAAGGGCAACTGGAAACCGACCAGGTAGATCGAGGCCATCGAGGCCTGCTCCGCGGTTTTCATGTAGGAGGAGATGGCAAGGCAAATGGATGTCATCGACGCGTTAACCAGGAAGAGAAAGAGCAATTGTGAAGATAAATCCCCGGGAAAAGCACACGTGTAATGAATAAAGAGTCCCATCCAGAGAGATTGGATGGCGGAGAGAAGACCAAGAAACAAGACCTTGCTTGCGACGTAAGCAACAGGACTAAGTCCGGAGAGCTTCTCCTTCTCGAAGATCTGACGCTCCGAGGCGATTTCCCGACCAGAATTATTAGCCCCCATCAGCGTGAGGAGGATCACTTCGAACATTACAATCCCTGAGACCAAGCTCCCTACCTTGCTGGCCTGAATGAGAAAGTCCCGAGCCTCGGTCAGTTGCTGGATGACATTCAGATCCAGACCCATGCCCAAATTCCGAATCTGGGGAAGACCATTCCAGCCGAAGACGGCGACCAAGCAGGGGAATCCAAAGACAAGTCCGGCCTGCAGCAAGAGCTGGGCCTTGCTTCGGAGAAAGATGCGCAAGCGCCGTTCAATCAAGGTCACGAGCTGGGAAAGAGCGGCGGGATGGGACGAATCCTGAACTTCAGAAGCGTTGGCCTCTTTGCCATCTTTGGTAATTTGGAGTCTGGCACCACACTCCTTGCAATACATTGCACCATTTGGATATTCTAAGCGGCATTCGGGACAGATGCCGACAGAACTGGTGCTGATCCCAGGGAAAGAGACCTTTTCACCAACTTCTGCCTTGGATGCATTCTGAAAGGATGCTGAATGCTTCAGCCAGGAAGCCTGCCAGCCTTCCGGTTCACGACTCTCCAGCTGGGCGTAGATGAGGCCGGGGTCATCGACCCGAAAATAATGGGCAAGATGATCGGGGTGCCCCGCATAAGCGAGGACCCCCCTGTAGAGGACAACGATAGCATCATAGGATTGGAGATGCTTGAGACTATGGGTGACAGAAATGACCAATCGGTTCCCATCACGGGCGACGTTTCTCAGGAGATTCACAATCTCATCCTCGGAGCGCGGGTCCAAGCCACTTGTGACCTCGTCACAAAGCAGAATCGGGGGACCGCTCACCAGTTCCATCGCAAGTGCCAAGCGTCGCTTTTGTCCTCCCGAAAGAACCTTCACCGGGCGATCACGAAATTCTATCATGCCGACCTCCCCGAGACGTCGGGAAACCATTTCATCACGCTCTTCTCCACTCTGTCCGCTGACACGCAGTCTAGCGGAATACTCAACACACTCCCTAACCGTCAGATCCTCGTAGGCGATGCTAAACTGAGGGACATAGCCGAATTCCGATGGGTTGAAATCCTCTTCTGCGAGATTCCGGCCATCCCAATGAATCGTACCCTCCTCGCTACCCGACGCGATCCCGGCGATCATTTTCAGAAGAGTGCTTTTGCCACAACCGGAGGGACCGATCACGGCGATGAAATCCCCCCGCTTAAACGTCGCGGAGATCCGGGATAGAAGTCGCGGCGATTCCTCTTCACTACCAAGAGTAAGGGTAAGTTGATCGAGGGAGAGCATACTTCGCAAAACTAATCGCCCAAGGGGTGTTTCCGCAAGCGATCCTGCAATGAAGTCCATTGATGTTTTTACTTCATAAATGAGCTCCAAGCCTTGCGCCATGGCGCCTCTTCCTTAAGATTACGAGATGAATTACGCAGTGCTGGGAGCAGGAAAAATGGGCAGTGCCTTAGTGCATGGAATGCTAGCTTCCGGACTGACCACGGGAGATCATGTTACCGTCTCGGCAACAACCCCTGAATCTGCGGCCAAGACAGCTTCTTCACTCGGTGTGAAGTTTGCGGGTTCGAATACGGAGGCCATCCGTGATGCAGGCATCGTCTTTTTATGTGTTAAACCGGCGCAGGCCACCGCAGTCATCTCATCAGTCAGTCCGGATCTTGAGGGAAAACTTCTGATCTCGATCGTTGCCGGCATCCGCTCCGAAGACCTCTTTCAAGCGGCCAAGGGAGGAGCGAGAGTCATCCGTTCCATGCCCAATACAGCAGTCAGACTCCGCAAGGGCATCACGGCTCTGGCTCCTCACCTCTCCAGCACAGAGGAGGACTTAAAGATGGCAATGGCTATCTTTTCCTCCGTGGGATCGGCTCTTGTCGTGCGGGAGAGCGATCTCGACACCGTCACGGCAGTGAGCGGAAGCGGTCCCGCATTTGCCCTGCTCATGCTGGAAGCCATGGCACAGGGAGGGATCGACGGGGGACTGGAACCAGAGCAGGCCAAGACCCTTGCAGCTGGAGCTCTTGCTGCGGCTGCATCTCTTGTGAATGAAACCGGTCAGACTCCCCTGGCCCTGCGTGCTGAGATTACCAGTCCAGCAGGCACCACGGCCGCTGGTCTTAAAGTGTTGGAAAATAAGGGCTTACCCGAGATCGTCCGCGCCTCAATACTGGCTGCCAGAAATCGCTCCATCGAACTCTCCATTCCACCGATTCATTCATGAGAAGAGAGCTTCTTCGATGGGTTCTACTCCTGAGCCTCTTTGGAAATGGTGTTCTTAAAGCGGATTCCAAGTCTGCCTCTGCCCCTGCCAATGATGATCTCTCCATCAAGAATCCTCATCAACCTCCGGAAGCTCTCATAACACAGGCACCTACGGCCCCACCGACAGCTCTTCCCCTCATGAGGGAAGCGGAGCAATTTTTTGCGAAGGGAAACTTCGAGAAGGCTGATGCCACCTATGCCCGTGCTCTTGGCATAGCCCCGAACATCCCTTCCCTTCTCGTCAGTGCCTCGGCCGTGAAAACGAGGCTCGGCAAGCTCGCGGAGTCTCGGATCATGCTAAGAAAAGCCCTTTCCCTTGACCTCGATAATGCAACCGCGTGGAAGTTACTCGGCATGAATGCCCTCGAACAGAAAAGAGACGACGAGGCCTTCGCCTGCTTGGCGCAAGCAACACTTCATGAGGACAATAATCCCCGGGCGCACAACTATCTTGGGATGGCGGCGGGAAGGAAAGGATGGGGAGAGGCTTCAGAGCAAGAGCTGCGTCGCGCCGTCGAACTCGACCCGAATTATGCTGACGCGAACTTCAATCTGGCAGTGCTCTATCTGGGACGTACTCCACCGCTTATCGAGTTGGCCAGGCGCCATTATCAGCGCGCCTTGGATCTTGGGGCTCAACGAGATCCGGCAATTGAAAAGCTCCTTTCCAAATCAGTTGCAAGCCAGCCTTCTAATTCCACAAAATCCATTCTTCCCTAATCCTCAAAGTCCTATCTTCCTTGGAATTCCATTTTCCCAATCCAACGATTCAAGTCACATGAAGAACATTTGTTTTCCGCTGATTCTACTCTCTCTCTCGGTTTCGATACTTGGTGCCCCCCCACCGCCCCCCGATGTGAAGGGAGTTTCCGTCGTGGTTGTCGATGCGAATTCCGGAGAGGTGCTGTATCAGAGAAACCCTGACGAGAAGCGCCCAGTCGGAAGCACCCAGAAGCTCCTGACCTCACTCATTGTTGCAGAACAGGGAAATCTCGACAAGGAAGTGGTGATCCAACCGATCGACGAGCTGGCTGAACCAACCACCCTGCAACTAAAACCAGGCACCTCCTATACCAAGGAAACGCTTCTCACCGCGCTTCTTGTGAAGAGCCCGAATGATGTCGCCCGTGCTCTCGGGCGAGATACGGGGGGAAGCCTCGAAGATTTTGCCAACCTGATGAACCGCAAGGCGAGCAGCCTGGGAATGTACTCCTCCCACTTCGTCAACCCGAACGGACTTCCAGCCGAGGATCAATATTCCACGGCCGCTGATATGTCGAAAGTCGCACGGGCCGCCTATGCCAACCCAATTCTTCGAACGATCATGGCCACCAAATATCTTCCCTTCCGCTATGCCGACGGCCATGTCCACATGCTGCGCAACACCAACCAGACCATGCGTGAAAACTGGTTCTGCACCGGCATGAAGACCGGATACACAAACAAATCCAAGCATTGCCTGGTCAGTAGCGGCAGCTACAACGGCAAGGAGGTCATCACGGTGATTCTGGGTAGCAGCAAGGAGCGGGTCTTCAGCGATTCCGCGCGCATGCTCAGATGGGCTCTTGGTCTTCCACAAGAGGGGAAATCAATAGCATCATCCGCAAGCCGAAAAACCCAGACTCAGCAGGACTCGGCCAATCGGGTGGCGCCAAAAGTGAAAAAACATCACCGACACCACACTCCCTTGAACCATAAGACTTCATGAGTAGGAGCTACCAGCTCCACCCCTCTCCAAGCCAAGGATCGGGCATCGACTTTGCGAAAGAACTAAACGAGCAGCAACTGTACGCCGTCACCTCCCCATCGGGTGCGCACCTCGTGATTGCTGGTGCCGGAACCGGCAAGACCAGAACCCTGACCTACCGGGTTGCATGGCTTCTGGAGCAGGGATACAGGCCCGGGGAGATTCTTCTGCTGACCTTCACCAATAAGGCAGCCCGCGAGATGCTGGAGCGTGTGAATATTCTCCTGCCAGGGGCAGCCGAAGGACTCTGGAGCGGCACTTTTCACTCGATCGGACACCGGATTCTACGGCGTCATCCAGAAGCGGTGGGATTCAACCAGGGATTCACCATCATGGATCGCGAGGATCAGGAAGAACTGTTGGAATCCGTGGTGGCACGCCTTGGATTCCGAACCAATGACAAGCGCTTCCCCAAAGGACAGGTCCTTGCGGAACTGATCAGCCTGGGATGTAACACGGGGGATACTCTTCGAACTCTTCTCGCGCGCCGTTATCGGTACTTCATCGATCTAGAGGATCAGATCGCCCAAGTCGCCACCGCCTACGAAGGCCGCAAGAAAGAGGTGAATGCACTCGATTTCGACGATCTGCTTTCCAAGACCCATGAACTTCTGCTGACCAATCCTGAGATTGCCGCCACCTATCAGCGTCGCTTCCGCGCCATCCTAGTTGACGAGTACCAGGACACAAACAGACTTCAGGCTGGGCTCATCGACACCCTGGCTGCTGCTCATAAACACATCATGGTCGTCGGAGATGATGCCCAGTCGATCTACTCGTGGCGGGGAGCAGATTTTGCGAACATCCTGGAGTTCCCGAAACGCTATCCCGGTTCGGTGGTTCACAGGATCGAGACGAACTATCGGAGTGTTCCTCAGGTTTTGGAGCTGGCGAACGCATCCATCCTGAACAATCCCCGCCAGTTTCCAAAGGAGCTGCGTGCCGTCCGCAAGGAGGCCGTCACCAAGCCGGCTCTCGTTCCACTTGCCACCAATAACGAACAAGCTTCCTTCATCGCCCAGCGCGTGCTGGAGCTTCATGACGAGGGAATCGATTTCCGGGAGATTGCCGTGCTCTACCGCGCCCATTATCACTCGATGGAGATCCAGCTCGAGTTCACGCGCCGGGGCATTCCCTTCGGGATCACAAGCGGTCTCCGTTTCTTCGAGCAGGCCCATATCAAGGATGTGGCGGCCTTTCTGAAATTCGCCATCAATCCCAACGATGAAGTCGCTTTCAAGCGGATGGCGCGCCTCTTGCCAGGCATCGGGAACAAGACAGCCGAGAATCTCTGGCAACAAGCTATGAAACTCCTGGAGGGTGGGCGAAGTTTTTCTCTGCTGGATAGAGGGTGCAAGCCCCCCACCAAGGCCCAAGGTTCCTGGAATCAACTGGTGACAACCCTAAGCGAAATGGCTCCCAAGGGAGAGCCTGCACCTCCATTCGACATGATCACCTCTGTCATGAAGTCACTCTACGACGATTACATGCAGGCAAAATTCGCCAACTACGAGGCCCGCCGGGATGACCTCAACACGCTGGCCAACTACGCGAAACAGTTTGAGCAGACGGATGAGTTCCTTGCACAGCTCACCCTGCTAGGAGGTACCGAGACCAGCGAGGTGACGGGTCGTGATGACGAGGAGGACCGCGTCTGCCTCTCCAGCATTCACCAGGCCAAAGGGCTCGAGTGGCAGGTTGTCTTCCTAGCATGGCTTACCGAAGGAATGTTCCCCGGAACACGCTCCATGGAGGATGAAAATGCCTTGGAAGAAGAGCGGCGGCTCTTCTATGTCGGAGTCACACGCTGCAAGGACGAACTCTACCTGACCTATCCAGAACTGCGTCTCAATGCAGCATATGGGGAGGCATTCCAGCGCCCCTCCCGCTTTCTCGAAGAGCTACCCGAGCATCTCACCGAACGCTGGGAGGTGGCCCGAGCTGTTGCACGCTTCACCCCACAGGGAGAGCGTCAGGCTCAGCGCCACCAGAAGCGTGAATTTGACCCAGCCGACGAATCCCAAGTTCCAGAGTGGGAGGACTGATAAGATCGCTACGATACACCATGAGAGGTCCCTTCGACAGCTCTCTCCACCACGAGTAGCCATTGGTGAAGATAGTAGAGCAGAGAGGCCAGAATAATTCCCAGCCACATGGCCTCGACAATCGAAAAGACCTGGTGAAAATTCTGAATCGGTCCAGGTAACATTCCCGTGGGGATCATAAAGCACACCGCGAACTGTGCACATCCTGGTTTGACCCAAGGAATACTAGATCCCAGATATCCAACGACTCCCATTATACAGCAGACAACGATCATGTAGATTGCAACATTGTTCGTGGAGGCCGAGAGAACACTTAGCGTGAACATCGCAACCAGGGTACCCAGCACGCCCCCCACCAGTCGGACTCTCAGTGAGGACGTCGATGCCGAGAGTAACTGGATCCCCCAAGGAATCCCTCCCATGATGGCAAAGACTCCGTTTTCAGGCACAAAGGTATGACCTCCTACCAGACAGAGTACACCCACAATTCCTAGGAAGAAGGTATCACGACCGGTGAAATGCACCGGCTCAGGAAGCTGTGGCCGGTATCCCTTTCTCAATGGGATGATGTAAAAGACAACTGCTGCGGCAAAGATCCCGATCGTCACAGCTAGGGTCCGGTAAAATCCTCCCATAATGGGCGCCGAATCGGCAATTTTCCCAGAAATCAGTGATCCGCTCAAGCCGTAGACCAGCAAGGTCATGGTGGCGGCATCACGGCTTCTGGAAGCCATCGCCATGGTGATATAGATCAGGAGTAGGTAGGCGGGGGAATAGAACCAAGGAGCATCGAGGAACAATGCCTCCACCACACTACCCATGATGCCGGCGACCCAGACGAGCAAGAGCCGCTGCCTCATCGAGTTCCTGCGGAAGGTTGGGAGATTTGCAAGCAGGGAGACCGCGAGCATCGCCCTGAAGCTATGAGGAAATTTCAGCGTCAGGATGACAAGCAGCGCGAGGGCCACCGCCAGGGCCAACCTACAGGCAGGGCGCCAGGCGTCACTCATTGAGGGGAATCCGCCCCGCACTGCCCATTGGGGAGACAAATTCAGCATCCTGTACCTGTTGGAGGCGGTTGATGACCTTCATTCCCTCCTCAATATCGCTACCGGTGTGGACAATCGCGGAGGCCGTCCCTCCCATCCGGAAGGAATGCCCCTCAGGCTCATCTAGCACGATGCGCACGGGGTAACGCTGGGCTAGCAGGATGAAATCAATGGTTGGTGAGACTCTGGACAAAATCCCCTCGCCTCCGGGCGCATTATTTGAAGGGGTATTGAGAGCAACAACAGCCTTGGGTACCCCTTGGACAACTCCTCGGAGCTTGTTTCCCGATTCTGCCATCAGATAGACATCAACACTCATGCCGGGGCGCATCCTCTTCAGGTCGGTCTCACGAAAATTAGCGAGGACATACCAGATCTTCTTATCAACAAGGGAGAAGATCTGCTCCCCCACAGCGGCGTAGGCACCCGGCGTGATCTGGAGATTGGTGACATACCCATCGCAGGGGGCATAGACCTTGCAGTAAGAAAGTTTCAGCTCGGAATCCTTCAGAGCGGCTTGAGCCGCAATTCGTCGTACATTCACATCACCCTGATTACCAAGAAGATTACGAGCCCGCTCCAGTGCAGCTTTGTCTTGGGAGACCTTGTCGGTTGCGGTGACCGCCTCCGTCTGGGCGAGTTGGTTTTTGTCAATCGTGACATAAAGATTCCCGACAAGAGCCTGCACCCTCTTCGCATAGTCGACCGCATAGGCAGCCTTGGCCTCGCTTTGCTTAAGTTGCGCCTCCGAGGCAGCTATCTGGTCTTGGTAAGCCTGAATCTCAAGTTCCGTAAGAGCTAACTGAGCCTTCGCTTTCTCCGCCTCCGCGGCATAAGGCCGAGAGTCGATTTCAAAGAGCAGGTCCCCCTTGTGAACCAGTTGATTGTCCTTCACATGGATACCCGTGATCGTCCCTCCTACCTGGGTGGCCACGCCAATTACATTGGCACGCACCTGCGCATCCTCGGTTCGGGGGTTCTTGGCGATGTTTTGGTCTACCAACCAGGCAAGAACTGCCACCGACACAAAGCTGGCAACGGAAATCAGAATCCCGAGCGACCTGCGAAGCGTTTTGCCACCTGATAATGGATCACTCATGGGGCTGCAAAGAAAAGAAGCCACAGGATGCAGGAAAGGGATGCAATCAGTGCCCCATAAACGAGAGGCAACGGGAAAAGGTACGGCAGCAAGCCCGCCTTCAGAAACACCAGATGAAATAACCAAAAAAGCAACAAACCACCAAGGGTGCAGGCCAGCCAAGCCGGAAAATAGGCGCCGGCAATATTGAGTTGCGGATCGCAACCCGTCATCGCCAACAGGACGAGCAGGATTGTGGGAACGATCCGAAAATTCATACTGTTACCTTAAGATTGCGGCTGATCGAGGGGCAACGCTAATTGGTTCCCTTCACCTGCTCAAAGTCCGCCGTGCTTCCAGGTAGAGAGGGCAATACGAAGACACATAAATCCCCCCCAGCAAAGTCCTGCCAGACCGATCACCGGAATATGCCAGACTTTCGGGGGAATGCCGGAATGAATCAGAATGGCGGAGCAGATGAGGACCGACGCAGCAACGATTGCATTGGCCAGGCGGTTCGCGATGGAGTCGAGGGTCTGGCGGATCGGTTCGATCCCCTTGGCATCGATTTTATGCTGAATCGGGATGGTGATTTCCCCTCGCTTCATCCGGTTCCAGAGAACCCGGAAATCGCTGGGAAAAACCTCCAGAAAGTCCACCGAGGCGGTGCCGAGCTTTTTCAGAAGCTCAAGCAGGTGCCCGGGCATGTATTTTCCAGCGATTAGCTTCTCGGCATAGGGGCGTCCAAGTTCGACGAAATTGAGTCCCGGATTCAGAGCACGCCCCACGGCTTCCACTTGGGAGAGAGCTTTGATCCCGATATAAAAACCACCCTTCATCCGCAGTCTGTGAAGCCTGAGGAGATCCAGGAGATTATTGAGGACTAAGGAGAGATTGATCTCAGAGAGAGGCTTATTCAGGTACTTGTCACTGAACTCCTCGACATCCCGCAGCATCCGGTCGAAATCCTCGACATTGCCATCCTCGGAAAGATCGATCAAGGCCAGCATCACCTGCCGGTTGTCCTTCTCACCAAGTCCGGCGATCAGTTGAGCAAGATTGGAGCGGAAACTCGGCGAGAACGCCCCCATCATCCCATAGTCATAAAGTCCCAGAACCCCACCACACGATACATCCTTGAAGGGAATGATGGTCATGTTCCCTGGATGCGGATCCCCATGGAAAAATCCATGGGTGAAGACCTGTTCATAAATCAACCCAGAAATGATCTCAGAGAGGGCCACCGGGTCGATTCCCTGAGCGCGCAACTCATCGACCTTCGTCACGGAATAGCCCGAGATAAACTCCATTGTCAGGATTTTCTCCCCGCTCAATTCTCGGAAGAGCTTGGGTACCTTGATGGCAGGATTGCCTCGGAACTGATCGGCAAAGCGCTCCGAATTTGCAGCCTCGTGCGTGAAATCGAGCTCCTTGAGGAGCGTCTCGGCAAATTCCTGAACAACGGCAACCGGATTCAGGGAAGCAAAGTCGGGAACACGCTGTTCCAGGAACTTAGCTAGATCGACCAGGATCGTCAGGTCCTGCTCGACGACAGGACGGATGTCGGGACGTTGAACTTTGACCGCAACCGTGACTCCCTCGCGTGTGACGGCGCGGTGAACCTGGGCGATGGAGGCGCCGGCAAGCGGCTTCTCATCAAACTCTAAAAAGGTCTCTCCAATCGTCTTACCCAACTCGCGGGCTAAAATTTCCTTTGCCAGACTCCCCGGGAAGGTCGGAACATTATCCTGAAGCTTGCAGAGCTCCTCGTAGTAGATGTCATCGACGAGATCCCTGCGAGAACTCAAGATCTGTCCGAACTTAATGAATGTCGGGCCTAGTTCCTCCAGCGCTAGACGCAGGCGTTCCTGAGGCGGCTTGGAGAGCGGTCCCGTGGCATGCGTTTCCAGGATAGCCGCATCTCCCATGACTTGCTGCCACGCCACGAGTTTCAAGACATCAGCGAAGCCATACTTGAAAAGAATCGTGACGATTTCGTTGTAACGAGGGAGTTGCGTGGCAAATCCAACAGCAGAGCGGATTGCAGTAATCACAGGGAGAAATCAAACCCACACTCACTCATGAACGCAATACATTCTCCTCCCTAAAGAGATTCCCCCCGACTATTTTTGGAAATCAAGGAAGGGGTTGAGTTTGCTGGAATGTCACTCCATCCTCACATCATCACAGTCGTGAGAGAGACGAGTAAACCCCGTGAGCCTTTCTATCCACAAAGCAACCCGAGTCAAGCTGACGGCACTCCTTACAGTCGTGCTCGCTCTTGCATCCCATGCAAGTCGCGGAAATGACCGAAACATCATGGACCCACTCTTGGGTCATCAAAAGGCATTCCCTCTTGCCGAACACACCAGTTCCTTTGACCCTTCCAGATCCTACGAACTTGCACCGCTGATCGAGCTCTCTCTGGCGAATAATCCCTACACCCGCTCCGCTTGGTTCAACGCCCTTGCTTCAGCTGCAGCGGTTGGCGAGGCAAAGTCCCCTTACTATCCCAAGCTGAGATTTCAGGCATCAGCGGGCTACGATCAGGGTTATAACCCCATCCAAACCGGTCCGGAAACCTACCAGAGAGCCAGTATCAACCCCGGCTTACAACTCGAGTATCTCCTCCTAGACTTTGGTCGCAGGGCCGCCGATGTCCGTCGCACAGTCGCCCTCCTTGAGGGGGCAAATCTCACCTTTAGCCGCCGCGTCCAGACCACCGTCTTTGCTGTCCAGCAATCCTACTTTGCCCATACGGCTGCATTATCCCAACGTGAGGCAACGAGAACTAATCTAGAGTTCACAAGGACCCTACTAGCAATGGTCGAGGCACAGGTGGCCAACGGACTCGGAACACAGCCTGAACTGGATGCCGCGAAAAAGACTTTCTCCCAAGCAGAATTTGATCTCGCTACCGCCGAAAGGAATGTCGAGGTAACCCTTGGAAATCTCCGGGTTGCCACAGGTCTAGAGGCCAATGCCCCATTGAGAGTCACCTTGGACTCCAAGGAGAAAGGACCCCTTGAAGGCCTCTCAGAGAAGGTAGACCAACTCATCGATACCGCTCTGGCCAAGCGCCCCGATCTTGCCGCACGCATTGCAGATATTCAGGCCAGCAGAGCAGCCACCGAACGTGCCAAGGCTGACTTCCTACCCAAGGTGTCACTTCAGGGCTCTTGGAACAGTGAATCTTATGGATATAAAGCACAGCAAAGTGGTGTGAACGGAACTTTCAACAACACTTACAATAATGTCGGGGGCTTTGCCGTCATGAGCTGGGATCTCTTCGACGGATTCGAGCGAGTCGAGCGCGTGAAGAAGCGTCAAGCCGAAGAGTCCGAAGCACGCTCTAGTGCCGAGGCCACGAGACTCGAGACAACGCGTGATGTCTGGACCAGCTACAACGATTCTCTCAAGGCCCGCAAGCGTGTCACCTACGCACTCGCGCTTGTGACCTCAGCCAACGAGAACTTTAATGCCGCACAGGCTGCCTTCCAAAACGGCCTAGCCACAATCACCGAACTGATTTCCAGCCAGAGTGCTCTTGCTGGGGCGCGCTTCGAGCAGGCAGGTGCCCAAGCCGACTATCTCACAAGCCTCGCCTCACTCTCACTCGCCATGGGTCAGTTTGACACCCCAGCAGGAACCAAAGTCCAACCGGCTAGATTGTAGATTGAGAAATAGGTTTCCTAGGGAAGCGCAGAATAAATCCCATGATGGCCGCTGAAGAGCATTTTTAAGTTTTAGTTGCGGCTTATCTCATAAGCAGGATAACAACGCAAAATGATCTCTAGGGACTTTGCAATAGTAGCGACCAACAAAAACAAGTCGTCCGCCGCAATAGTAGCTCGGCACCTTCACGTTGATTCGAAGGTACCCGTAGCTTTCAGCGAGAATCAAATAGGGCTTATTTTTATTTCTTATGGAGATGATGAGGATAAAAGAAAAGAGCTTCTATCCGCGCAACGCCAGTTTCATCGCGCCCTGACAATCAGCCCCTGGGGGCTTGACGGACTTGAAGGCGATGTCCTCTATTACGCCCCCCTTTTTTCAGAGTTTCTCGAACAAGCACATTCATTAAAATATCTGCGCACGCTTTACTGGCCTTATGGTGAAAGCCCTCTCTCATGGCTGGCAGACGAGGATGTGGCGGCGGCCTGTCTTGAGTGGATAAAAAAACCTTGGGCTGGAAAGCGTCACCTTCGCGGTCCTGATTGCCTTCTGAAGCATCAGGTGATTACAGCAATTGAAGAAGGACTACATAATATAGCTGATCCGAACGAGTTTATACGACGCAAGTTCCAATTAGCCGATCGTGACAGGGATGAATTGATTTCTCGTGCTGAGCTCGTCGATAGTCTTGTTTCTGTTGGTGTTAGCGTTGAGGAGGCAGAGCGGGCATTCGATCGAGAGAGCATCCATGGAGGCATTGACGCCAAGGTTTTTAGCAGAGGAATGGATCGATTCCTTGCCGAAGAATTATTGAATCAAGAAACCAGGATTCATGTCGTGCCCGTTTCATCTCAGCATGCACCTGACTTCTTTCTATCCCGTGGCTTCAGTCGTGATGCAGCGATGCACGCCGCGGTTCATTTTTCAGAACCCCCGGCGCACAATCCCGAGTTTGAGATTCATGGAACAAAGGGTCTTGCTGAATGGGCAAGGGAACAGGCTCCTCATTGGTTGCCTTTACAGATCATCCCAGGAGAAGGCCTCCTGTGTGGATCAGTTGGTGAAATTGAGGGAACCAAGGCGTACATCTCCAGATTCAGGCATGTCGATGGTCGAGAGGCACTCGTGGAACGAACCACCGATTTTACCATGACTCGAATGACATGGCTTACCAGTGAGCCTTGTGAAGTCATTTCATGGAGCGAACAGGGAATTACCAGAACTCTTGCTCTAAGCAAGGGGGTCATTAAGTCCATGGACATTCGTGGTCATTGGTCTGGATTAGTGACTGCGGAAGACCATTTTATAACAGGAAGGTCGCTACCTCACTGGATGATTCTCGTGTTTCGAGAGACAGGAGTATTCCAAATAGAGACAGTGGAGAACCGTGCTCCTGGAGACATAATTTGTAATTGTACCCGCACAACTTGTGCTCGATTGCTAGAGGCGGTGCGCAATGGAGCCAATACCGTCAAGTCACTAGCCGATCAAACGAGAGCTTCGACTGTATGCGGATCGTGCAAACCACTACTTGAGGAGTTTGTAGGTTCCTCCAAGCTTTCCTATGCAGAATTGGAGTCGAAGGAGCCACTTGGAGCCAATATTTTCCGAATGCGCTTTCGTCCCTCATCAGGGGTCGCACTCCCCTCCGCTGCAGGACAATCTCTTCTTATTCAGGGTAGGATCGGCGATCGATGGATGACACGGGCTTATACTCTGACTTCAGGGGGCACGCCTTCGGCCACTTATGAAATTTGCATCAAGAAAGAAGAGTTTGGCGAGTTTTCAAGCTGGCTTGCCGAGAAAGCCGGAAGTGAAACCCTTTTTCGTGTGTCTGAACCCCAAGGAGAGTTTCTTCCTGACCGACAGACAAAGCGCATTTATTTCTTTGCCGTAGGAATAGGCGTCACCCCTGCTGTCGCAATGATGCGCTCCTTCAGTGCTGATCAGAAAGTTGATTCCTTTTTCCTTCATTGGTCATCACGGCACCGTGGCGACTTTGTTTTTCATCAGGAACTGGAGCGCCTGGCAAAAGCCAACCCTGGATGGGGATTTGAAATGAGGGCAACTGGAGAGGAGGGCCACCTTCAGCGGGAGGATTTTGAAAGGATTTGTGGCACTCCAGAAGAAAACACTCAGATATTTCTCTGTGGTCCTTGTTCCTTCATGGAGAGTGTTCGAGATTTTCTTGTTGATCTAGGTTGGCCTAAAGAGAGCATCAAGCAGGAGGCATTTGCCTCTCAGCTCAATGATCGCGGCCAGATCAAAAGGCGCCCAGCGCCGTTGCTCCGCAGTGCGGGAGATGTCGTGCTTATTGAACAAGAGAGCCTGTGGGCACAGCCAACAGTTTCCATTCAAGAGGAGGCCAAGGCGTTCTTAAGACAATGCTATTTTGAACTGGGATTACCGGATGTGTTTGAGTCCCGTTGGGCTGATGTGAGCAAGGAGATTGCTTCTACGGGTTCCTATAAACAGACCCTTGACGAGCTCACAACCGGAGCCAATCTTGCTTGGCGAAATAGCAACCGATGCCTCGGACGCAAATTTTGGAAAAATCTCGCACTCCGCGACATGCGTCATCTGGAAACCGAGGAGCAAATGTTCGGGGCAATACTGGATCATATTCGCACGGCAACTAACGATGGGGACCTTCGCCCCTTCATCACAGTATTCAAGCCAGACGGTCGGAGAGTTTGGAATTCTCAGTATTTCGGTTATGCAGGCTATCTACAGGAGGATGGATCTGTATTGGGCGATCCGATGAATCAACAAATTACCAAAGCCGCGATTCAGCTAGGATGGTTGCCTAACAATAGAACCCCTTTTGACTACCTGCCAATAATCATCGAGATTCCTGGATCTTCTCCTAAGTTTTTTGATATCCCGAGAGAACTCATCTTGGAGGTTCCGATCTCACATCCGCAATACCCATGGTTTGCAGAACTAGGACTTAAATGGTACGGACTTCCGGCTGTCTCCGATATGGCTTTTGATATTGGGGGGATACAATACACCGCAGCCCCGTTCAATGGTTTCTATATGGAGACTGAAGTTGGAGCGCGTGATTTTTGTGATAAGGACCGATATGATTTGCTTCCGCTCATAGCTGAGAGACTTGGATTGGATCGAACCTCAGAGCGTTCTCTCTGGCGAGACAGGGCAGTCATTGAGATGAATATCGCCGTCCTATCATCCTATGCTCAGCGTGGGGTGCGGATGCTCGATCATCATACCCTAACTCATTCCTTTATGAAATTCATTGACGAAGAGCATCGTTGTGGACGCAAGGTTCAGGCGGATCGTGATTACATGATTCCACCTATTTCTGGTTCACTTACAGAAACATTCCACACAACTTTTGACGGCAACCGCTATATAAAGCCAGGGTTTTTCTATCAGAAAAAACCATGGGAAAGAGAGGCTTCCTCTTCAGCAAATTCTAGTGCCCCTAAGACACTAGGATGTCCTTTTCATTAGAGTATAGAAAAATGGATTACTCCCATCATGCCTATTTTCCGCGCTCCACAAATTTCTATGACCCTCCTGCTCCTAATCTCTCCTGATGAGTTCTAAGCGGGAATATAGAAATTTATTCCACAGCAATGGCAGAAAACAATGCTCCGCCAAGGACGCGCTGAGAGAGGGCTAACTGCAAAGCTCCATACCAATGAATTATAAAATCATACCATTCCTGATCTGATGATTTAAGAATCTCGTCTCGCTTAAGTTCAAACTTTTGGAGGAGTTGGATGTAGGATTGAGAGTATAAATTCGTAAAATCTTGAATGGACTCCAGCTTCCATCGTGAAGCCTCTAGCCAAATCTTAATATCTTCTTTGACAATAGGTTGACCAATTTCCGATCCCAATTCCTCTGGAAGCCTACCCCCTAGAGGTCTGGTGTAGTCGTAGATCAACAACTTCGTACCCAGTTTGGCAACCGAGCGAATCTCATGCAATGAAAGAAGTTGATTATTAAAAGCATAAAAAGAATTCAATGCGTAGATAACATCAAAACAATCGCCGTGAATAGATGCTAGATGACTCACATCGACGTGCTTGAAATCAACATTTGGATATTTATTTTGGGCATAATCGATTGAAGATTTATCTCTATCAATGCCAGTGATATGTCCGAAATCATGCTCATAGAACCATTGAGCTGTCCCTCCCCTCCCACAACCTACATCAAGCAGGCGAAGGGACATATTGGGAAGTAATCCACTTGCAATTAATTCAAGGACACTATCTTCACCGGGATGCGCGAAATCTGCACCTCGGGCCAAAGCCAAAATTGATTTCCCTTGAGGGGAATTGAGACGAAATTCTGAAACGGTTTTATTCATTTGTTATCCTAGGGACAATTGACCTTAGCATTACCGCCTTTTTGTCTGATAGTCCGAAAATTACCACTGCCTTAAAAAAAGGCGTCGATACAAGGGGACTAGCTCTTTTTTTGGGGCGTGATGCAAGAGATCAGGTTTCAATCCGCGCCCCCGCGCGGGGGGCGACAACTTTCCCCCTTTGGCATTGTGGATTCTAGGTTGTTTCAATCCGCGCCCCCGCGCGGGGGGCGACTTAAATCCTTTCAGTTCCAACTCCAGCAGCAGCAGTTTCAATCCGCGCCCCCGCGCGGGGGGCGACATGCTAATTATGGCGCGAGTCAAAACATCCCAGCCGTTTCAATCCGCGCCCCCGCGCGGGGGGCGACCATACAACC
>CANKWU010000003.1 GCA_947487385.1 Spartobacteria bacterium | reverse complement strand
CGCTCCCACATGGTGGTGGCTCCCATCTTAATGGGGAACAGCCACGAGGGATAAGTCTCCTGCTGGAGCAGGCGGTAGGCCAGGTCATCACGCCCGGCGATGTGCAGCGCCTGAAGGAGGCGGGGCGTGCCGATGAATCCGGTGGCAAGGTGGTCGTTGAAACGAGCGATCTCGTCCGCGAATTTGGCGGCGGCCTTCTCCTTCAGGTCGTCAGGAACAAGCCCCATCGTGAAGGCAAGGACATAGCCGGTCTGGCTGCAACCACGCAGGGTGCCGTCGGGATCAAAGAATCCGGCGAAGGTCTTCTTGAGCTCGTCATGAAGCTTGGAGTATTTCGCCTCGGCCTGTGTGTTCCCGATGGCATGTGCCATCTCGGCCATGAGTTGCGCATCGTAGGCATAATAGGCCGTATCCATGACTTCTGGGGTGGCACCGCCCCCTTTGTTCAACCAATCACCGAAGTTGTCGCCTTTAAACTTCCGGGCGGAGTTCTTCGTCTTGGAGGCGAGCCAATCCATGAAACGCTCCATCGCGGGATAGTGATCACGAATCACGGAGGTGTCGTCGTAGGAGAGCCAGATTTGATAGGGAATGATGATGGCCGAATCTGCCCATGCCGTTGCTCCACCGCTTCCCAACACATCGGGAGCAACATCCGCAATGGCTCCGTCGGCATGCTGGGAGTCCTCGCACAGGGTTGTCAGCCACTTGGTGAAGAAAGGGTTGACGTTGAAGTTGTAGGTGGCGGTGGGGATGAAGAATTCAGCATCTCCTGTCCACCCTGCACGTTCGTCGCGCTGAGGGCAGTCCGTCGGAACGTCGATGTAGTTTGATTTCTGTCCCCAGATAATATTGTGGTAGAGCTGGTTCAAGATGGGACTGGAGCACTCGAAGGATCCCGTCCTTTCCATGGGAGTGTGGACAACCACGCCTGTTACCATGGAAGGTTCCGGTTTCTCCGTGAGGCCCCTGACCTCGACATAGCGGAATCCATGGAAGGTGGAAAACGGTTCGAGCGTCTCCTCGCCTGTGCCGGCCAGCGTAAAGCGATCTGTCGAGGTGGCGCTGCGCAGATTGGCCGTGTAGAGCGAGCCATCAGGGTTGAGAAATTCACCATACCGGACGACGAGCTTCTGTCCGGGGCTTCCCTTCAGCTTCAGACGCGACCAACCGCTCATGTTCTGTCCGAGATCGAAGATTGCTACCCCTGGGGAGGGCTCGGTGATCTTCACGGTCGGCAATAGTTCCTGGATCTGGGGAGGGCTTGAGACATCGGGAATGACAAGAGGCTCCTTCAGGGGAGTGGTGCCGACCGGTCCCATCCCCTCGACGACGGCACTCCAGTTGGAGGCATCGAACCCAGGCTGGTCCCAGCCCGTAATGGACTTGCTGGCGTCAACCTCGCTCCCAAGCAGGAGCTCCGCAGACCGGATCGGACCCTCGCCCCTCTTCCAGGTCTCATCCGTCACAACGCGCTCCTGCGTTCCGTCGGTGTATTCGATGGCAAGCTCCACTTTCAGACGGGGCTTTCCACCATAATAATTACGCTTTCCAGTGAAGGCCAGGGGTCCGGCATACCATCCGTCAGCCAGAATCGCGGCAATGGCATTCGTTCCCGGATGAATGAGCTTCGTGACATCATAGGTCTGGGAAGTGACCCTCTTGCTGAAGTCGGTCCATCCTGGGGCAAGAACATCCTCGCCGACCCTCGTTCCGTTCAGGCGCAGCTCATAGGTTCCAAGAGCGACGACCGAGGCCGTGGCGCGGTGCACCTCTTTTTGCGGGGAGTTGAACTCTTTCCTGAGGTAGTCCACCGGGATCCGGGGCTGATCATTAAGGGGAGGCGTGTTCCAGGGCGTCGTGGCGGTGTTAAAGCGCTGGTTGTGGCCAAGGCTCTGGGCATCTCCCCATGAGGGGTCAACCGGGACGTCAAGATCGGGTCCCGCCTCGAACTTGAGAAGCACGCGGCCGATAACCGCCGCAAAGAGTCCATCGCTATTGGTGACGGTGAGCGAGACGGAATTGGTGCCGGGTTGGAAAAGCTTCGTCACATCCAACGCCGTTGTTTTATCCCACCTCACTGCCTCCCCTGCGGGTTGGCTATTCACCGTAGCAGTACAGAAATTATCCGGGAACAGTACGAGGGTTGCGCTGGCAAGCTTCTGTCCGGCAGGAATGTCAATCTGCTTGGAGAGATTAAGAACTCCTAGCTTTTTGCCTTTGGTGGCCACCCACTCCAATCCGTCAGTCGTGAAGGGGTTCGGGGCTTGGGGGACATCCGAACCGATCCACTTGGCATGCCAGTCGGCGATCGCTGTGCTGAAGGTGGCCGGATCGCTCCATGCGGTGACCCCTTTATGGGCATCCCAAATACGAACCTTCCAGGTGTAACCTTCGACGGCTTTGAGCGGGCGACCCGCATAGACAATGCCCTGCGATTGATCCGACTTGACCCGACCGGAATCCCAGACAACCTCTCCGCGGGAATTAGAGACCTCGATCTGATAGGCCGTTTGATTCTGGTTCTTGCCGTTGGAAACTTCCTTCCAACTCAAGCGGGGCTTTGCCGCGCCGATTCCTTCAGGATTGGCGCGGTATTCGCATCTCAATCCGGAAACCGTTGCATCGGAGTTCTTGGGTTGGCATCCGAACAGCGCGAAGGCTAGCAGGGATGACAAGAGCAGGGAGGGGATTGTTTTGGTGGAGGTCATCATGTTGAGGGGAATAGTTAATTTAAAAAAGATGCACCTCAGGTGCATCAATGGAGTCCTTAGTATCTATTTACCGAGAGCGGTGCTGTAAAAGAAAAATTCGATCAGGCGTCCGCGCTTACTCATAATGAGCGCGGTTTATGGCTTGGCCTCGGGATTAACCAGCGTCGCGTTAACAGCCTGAGCGTAAACACGCACCAGAAAGTCGTTGGGATGGTTGATCATGTTTCCCGTCATGTCCTCGTATCGCTTCTTCCGGAGCAATTCCGCATGCAGCGACATGATGTCCACAAAGGCGACTCCGGGACTCCTGAGGGCCTTCAGTTTTTCGCCGAAAGCGGCAATGTTGCCAACGCCCCCCAGAGATTGGGGATTTCTCTCCATGGATTGGATCAGGATGAATTCCACATCAGGATTTTCAACTCGGGCGGCCTCCATGATCTTGCGGATGTTCACGTCGAATTGATCAGCTGGCATCGCAAGATCATTCATTCCGAAGCCGATGAGGACCAAGTCCGAGTGCTGGTCCTTGAAAGCCGTAGCCGCATTTTCCACGCCCCATACACACCCCTTGCCACCCACGGCTTTGTTCACCATCTCCACCTGCGTCCCGTAGGCGTTCTCCAAGGATTGGCGAAACAACTCCGTCCAGGTCGGCATATAAGGTTCACACTTCATGAAGCCGGAGGCTTGGGCTCCGACGGTAATACTGTCCCCGTAGGCGACAATCTTCAGCGGGGAGCGAGCCTGGAGCTTTTTAAAAGTCTTTGCCAGCGACAAAGGATCATAAGCAGGGACAGGGCCAGACCAGACTCCCGGTGCATGTCGGTAGGTAACGACTACCTGCTTTTTATGGATCAAGGTCCCGCCGTTGAAAAGGAAGAAGCCCCCACCTTTTTTTGCCATGGTTGTTCCCTTCGGACCCGCATTTTCAGGATACATCTCTGTCGTTGAGGTCCAGGGCATACGCGAACCGTTGGGGCGCACCAACTTTCCCCCCTCATAACGCCAATCCGTTCCCTGTTGGTACTGCGTGGTCAGCGAAGAATCCTGGACGGAGAGAATTTCCACGGCGTCAAACAGGAGCGGCGCCGAGGCCTCCTCTTCTGGGTTTCCCCATAAAAACAACGACTCCTCGTGCATTGTATCCCCTTTCCAAAAGGGAGCCAGCCAACGGGCAATGGCATTGGTATTTTTGTCTGCATTGTTCGTGATGCTTGATGGCGTCTGTTTGGTTTGTGCCGGGAGCAGGGTGCCCGAGGCCACAGCACTCGCTGAAGGGTTAGCGGTCGGCGAGTTCATCGGAGCAGGCGTCACGACAGCGGTATTTATGGAAACAGAGGCCGTCGCGTTGGTAACCGTTGTAGTGGGTAGCGTAGCAGTCCCGGGGGTAGGCTGGATTTCCGGAAAATACTTGGCCCTCTCGGCAGGAGTCAGCGTGTCGGCATTGTACTCCATAGTGCCGACCGCGCTTTTGCATTTCACTTTCGCGCCATCCCTCTCAACGGAATCAAAGGTGAGGGAAGAACCGTTCGCGAAGGTGAGCGTCGTCACGCTCCAAGCAGAGCGCGAGCCAGCAATCAGCAGAAGGAAAAGACAACAACCAACCAACTTGTAACTACTCATGGGGACAAATGTTTTGCAGGAGATAAGGGTTAGTTTCATAAGAGATTTTATTTCTTAATTATGTCCCGCCTGCTTCCTTGAAAACATCAAAGGTCACACCTCCTTTATGCCGTTCGCCGTCCCATATGTCGCGAGTGAGATTCACAACCAAATCCTGGTGGCGATAGATATGCACATTTTCAAGGTTTATGGGCGTTTTCCGGGAAACAATTTCGAAATCAACCTTGTTCATGATGATTGGGAACTTGTAGATGATCCGTACGTTTTTCCCAGCTTCCAGATGCTTCAGCGAAGAGCTGAAATCAGGCAGTTTCACGCCATTATGGCTCAACAAAATCTCAAGTTCTTCGGCGGGCTGATCTTTAGGAACTGTGAAGTTGATCTCAACGACACAGCCCTGGCGAATATTATCAATCTCACAGAGCTTCTTAGGTTTGTCATCAACAGGGAGTGCGGCTGTTTCAACTAGGGCATTCACATCGACATGCGAATGAAAAGGCACCACGTAAACCGTCCCCTCGAAGCTACCATCTTCCTTGACGCTTTTAAGCAGACCCGTGTTCTTCTCTGTACAGCCAAGGGCAGCGATATCGAATGATCCCGCGCTACCGGCATAACCTCGGACTTCGCTGATTCCTCCGGCAAGTCCCGAAAGCGGAGTATCGCCACATTCTTGATGCAAGCGCTGCAGGGCACTGATCTGCGTCGTGTTGTATCCGAGGTGTTGCGGGTCAGGCCACGCCATCACATAAGCACCTTTCAATCCATGGGTGACCGCATATTTCAGCTGTTCCCAGGCAGCATTCGCATCACCTGTTTTCGATGCGTACTCACCAATGAAGGAATCGTCAAATCCGCTGGACCAGGCTCCCTGTAGTGCGTTCCTCTTTGATTTATACCATACCCCGTAGCGGGTATGCCCGACGCCAGTTCCTGCGGTCATAAACCAGTCGATCGGTGTGATCCGCGTGCTATTGGCCATGATGCCCGCAACTGTCTTGCCGATATATTTGTCAGGGATCTGGTGGCTGCGCAGGAGCTGCGGCGGTATGCCGGCAAGCAGGACGCCGAGCTGTGATTCTCCCACACGCCGGTACACCGTGATCTTGTTGTACTCCACCCACTCCCGAAAGAGAGGATTGTCATCGGAGTAGGCATCCCACGACCCACGGTAATAATTACGAGGCGGATCAAAGAATTCATCGGTATAAGATGTCCCGAACATCGTATTGATCGTGTTGCGATCCCCATAGAGCGCCAGGAGATAGCGGTAGAACCCGAGAATATTGTGGGGGTTATAGTCGCCGAAGGATCCGGGCCCTGAGTTGACTTCGTTTTCATGGCTGGGCTTCACGGCCACCAACTGCTCGGGATTCTTCCGATACGGCACGGCCAGTCGCTTATGAAACTCTCCCTGCATCAGGTGGTAAAAGTCCTGAAGCTCCGGTTGTTCGAAATTATACGATCCGAGGGTAAATGTGGCTTTATCAAAATAGCCGTCTGTGCGGGTCCCGTTCCTGCGGTCGAGGCAGAGGTATTCAGGAAGACCTTTTTCATCGGTCAGACGGATCAAGCGTCCCTGTAGGCCAATATGCCAGCGGTGCGAAAAATTGACGTTCCAAACCGCGGGCCTGCCCTCATCATACTGCTCAATTGACCGATTTCTCGCGAGGATGCCTTTATCGCGGATATAGGTGCTACGATTGGTCCAGTCAACGCCTGCCAGCCAATCAGCCCTTGACCGGTTCTTAATGTTGCCTGTTCGAACAAGGGGACCCCAGTCCTGTGCTTGGTGATACTGTTGGCTGTCTTCATTCCTGATGTACTTCGAATCGGGAATGTCAGGCCATGGATCGGTCGAGCCACCGTGCGTCTTGAGAACCGAATAATAAAATGTGTTTTCCCGTAGGCCAGCATCCTGCGAAAAGCCGCTTCCATCCTTATTCATGCCATACAAGGTGGAAATGATTTCTTGGGTTTTGCCGGCATTGAGCAGCTTCCCGGGATAAACGCTCGTAAACACCCGGGCATCATTGGGGATCTTTTCAAGATCAAGAAAAGGGGTGAAGGCTGATTCTCCAGTCAACTGGTTAAGAAGACGCCTGAAGATAGACGAGTCGGTGAAGCGGAATAATTTTTTGCCCTGAATATCCTGATAGACTAATTGGTCGTTGTTGATCACGGCCAGATGGCAATTTGTGCTCGTTCTCTGCCCCGGAGCAGGTGTCTTTAAGAGTAGTTTTCCATCAACAGAAAAAAGGCAGACGGAGCTAGGCTCATGCCGTGAGGCAACCGCGATCTCCGGGCCAGGGTTCGCCTGAAGAAAAGGCCCGACCGCCACGGTGAATGGTGGCACAATTCCGTCCACCCGAATCTCTCTGACCAGTCCTCCATACCTGTTGAAAAGCTTAATAGTGCTCGTGTTCTTGTCCATCAGGGGATGGCAGGCAAAACCATATTCGTTATCCTTCAAAGCTAGGGAGTCAATACCAACACCTCCCTTTATGGTTGGCGGGTAAGCCAAGAACTGGACTTCCGGCAGTTGGTATTTGTCTAGGATCCTGACCACCGTGTGGTTATCTGGGTGTTCACCTTCCCCTGCCGCTAGCGCTGGCCCTAGTGGAACGAGCGCACGGGCAGAGTCCTGTTTTGATTCCTGCTTAGCGCGTGCGTCGAGGTCAAGGTGTCCATAGACGCTTTTCACGATCGTACAGCTCGACTGATCCCCGTGACGCACCGTTTCCGTACCGCATTGATCGCCGCTGATGCCCTTGGTGCTGATCCCTAGGGTATCGAGTTTTTCGGCCATATCACCAAGCACTGCCCGGCGCTGTAATTTTAAGTCTGCCTCAACAAGATGAATGTTCCGTATCCGTAGGGTGGATGACGGCGGGTTTAGCCTCAACCATTCAAGGGAAACGCCAAGACCTTTGCCTTCCTGGCTGATATCTAAAAGAAACGGGGTCCATTCAGTAGCCTTCGGCAAAACCGCGTCAAATTGCATTGCGTCCTGTTTTCCTTTACCCAGGCAAAAGGATTTTATGGATCCTGCTTTTTCGGCAATATATTCAAAGGCAATGACATATGGTTTATTTTCTTGGTAGAAATCGCCAAAACCATCAAAAAACACGTAAGGATCCTCACCAGTTGGAGTGAGAGTGAAAGATACCCCATCCTCGCTGGAGATGGACAAACTATGAGCGTTTTTTGTTAGGAGAAGCGGGTGTTTATTGTAATTAGCCAGACCATCGCCCTCCTGCGCCAACATCGAAGAATTTGTAGGAGGATTGGTAGCCGAGGCTGTCGGAGCGGATGTCGATTCAGGATTTGCCGTTGCCTTGGTGGCTTGCAAAGCAGCTCCGTTAATAAGCTGGGTTTCCGGGAAATACTTGGCCCTCTCGGCAGGAGTCAGAGTGTCGGCATCGTATTCCATCGTGCCGACCGCGCTTTTGCATTTCACTTTCGCGCCATCTCTCTCAACGGAATCAAAGGTGAGGGAAGATCCGTTCGCGAAGGTGAGTGTCGTCTCGCTCCAGGCAGAGCGCACACCAGCAATCAGCAGAAGGAAAAGACAAAAAAAGACGAACTTGCAGCTGCTCATGGGGGGTAAATTTTTCTACAGCATTAAGAGTTACGTAGAAAGCAAATTTCCAGCTCCCGTGACTGTCAGACCTAATCGTCAGACCTAATGCATTCCGATTGCGAGCAATGGTGCGGCCTTGCTGATTTTCCCCGAGAGATGACCCACGCCAACTGCCCAGCGGCGGGTCCTTGGGCGTTCCAGTCGTTCATGAATCGGCGTGCACCCCCAGGGAATCGTTAACGGCTGATGGTGTTACCGATTTCAAGGATCGGACCCGTGGCAGGCTCTCCTCCTCTACTTGAAGGAGAAAGCAGCTCGTGGGAGAAGATTGCCCCGCGATGCCGTTAGGTCGCGATCCCGTTCCCAATATAGGTTAGGGTGGAGACCTCCGTGCGGACCGCTGACCTCCAGTGAAGGCCTGTCATTGTTCCGCCCGTTCAGCCTCCGGTTTGATCACATCGGATCGGGAGCATACAGACCGAATCCCGAACACCGCAGGGCAAATTCAAAATGTGGAGAGAACGAAAACCATTTTTATGGTTCAAAGATTCAGCCTCGGACCTCGGCTCCCGCCGCTTCCCGAAGCTTGGCGACGATGCGTGTGACCGCCTCGTTCACCTCTTCTGTGGTTAAGGTTCTTTCGGGATGCAGGAAAGTCAAGGCGATCGCCAGAGATTTTTTGCCAAGAGGCACCTTGACTCCCTCGGGATCGCTAAAGACGTCAAAGGGGATGACTGAAGAAAAAAGTTCCTCCTTGGCTCCCAACACGGCCTCCTCGACCGCAGCATAGGGAGTGGCCGCCTCCATCAGGAGGGCCAGGTCGCGGCGGACCGTCGGGAACTTGGGGAGGGAGCCATGCTTCTTCGGATCCTTCGAGAACCCAATGCCGTTCGCAGCCTGCAGTGCATGGAGATCGAGCTCAGCCACAACGATCTGTCCTTGATGGCCTCCGACCATCAACTCGCGCGTGGCAGATGGTGAAAGAACACCGAGAATGCCTACAGATTTGCCTGCGATCAGGATTTCGAGAGCCAGTGGTAAGGAAGCATGCGTCGTGCCGCGGAAGGTGATCGGCTCCAGACGATTGCCGAGCAGTTGGATGAACCCCTTGAGGTCATAGAGATCCAGGGACCGCTTGCCTTCCTCCTTACCACGCCAATTCTCCGGCGCCCTGCGGCCCGTCATAACAAGACCGAGGCGCATCGACTCCTCCGGTTGCTCCTGCTGGTAGACTTTGCCGATTTCGAATAGCCGTATCGAATCAGTTCCATGACGCAGATTACGCGAAACGGCCTCCAGAAGTCCGGGTATCAGGCTGGCTCGGAGGGTCGAGTGCTCCTCACCCATCGGGTTGCGGACAGAAACGACGCCCCCTGATCCCTTGGGGGCAAAGGCTGCCTGATCGCGGCTGCCGGTGAGAGTTCCACTGCGTGCTTCGTGAAACCCTCCGCCCGAGAGTCGACGTCGCAGACCGCGCGCGAAGTCATAAGCCTTGTCCGCCTCGCTGGAGGCAGCGGGAATGCCCATGCACTTAGCGGAAATAGTGTTGATCCCATGGAGGCGAGCGACCTCCTCGATCAGATCGACCTCGCGGGTCAGATCATTCCGCCAGGAGGGAATCTCGAATCCCAAAGCAGCTTCACCAGTGATCTTTTTGAGCCCCAGCTTGGTGAGGAGTGAAGTAATCGCGGAATTATCCAAATCGATGCCAAGAATCGAGCGGGCACGATCACCACGGAGTGAAACGACATGTGAGGGTGGCAACGATCCAGCAACAACGAGTTCCGCAGAAGAAGTTCCTCCAGCTAGCTCAACAATCAGGGCTGCAGCACGAGCCGAAGCCGTCAGCACACCCTGGGCATCGATTCCCCGCTCGAAGCGGTAGCTGGAGTCAGTTGAAATTCCAAGGGCGCGGCTGGAACGACGGATCACTGTCGGCTCGAAGAGGGCGCTCTCCAGCAGAATCGACGTGGTCGCTTCCGATACTCCGCTTGCAACACCTCCGGTGATGCCGGCAATGGCTTGGGGGCCCTTGGCATCGGCGATCACAAGATCATGCGCGGTGAGCTTGTGTTCCTTTCCATCGAGGGCGGTGAAGGCTTCCCCTTCGGTCGCAAAGCGCACGGTCAGAGCCCCATCGATCTTACCGGCATCAAAGGCGTGAAGAGGCTGAGCCGTCTCGAACATCACGAAATTGGTGACATCCACGATGTTGTTAATAGAACGGAGACCGACCGACTCGAGACGCTTGCGGAGCCACTCGGGGCTTGGCCCGACTTTCACACCGTCGATGCGGCGGATGCTGTAGAACGAAGCCGCCACGGGTGCAGCTATCGCGGCGACGGAACTATCCTCGTTAGTGGAGGGAAGAGACGGCTCCTCGGCGATAAGCTCACCACAGCCGAAAGCGGCCGCTTCGCGGGCCACCCCGAGGTGACCGAGCCAGTCGGGACGGTTCGGAGTGATCTCGATCTCGAAGACTTCCTCCGCTGGAAAGAGTTCGCTCAGGGGCGTGCCGATTGCGGTCTCGGGCGGTAAAATTAAAAGCCCATCCGTGCCCTCCCCGAGGCCGAGCTCCTTGGAACTGCACATCATCCCCTCGCTCTCGACGCCGCGCAGCTTGCCGACCTTAATCTTGAAATCACCGGGCATGACGGCGCCGGGTTGCGCGAGCGGCACCTTGTCACCGACCTTGTAATTCTTGGCTCCGCAGACGATCTGGCGTGGCGTGCCGCTGCCATCATTGACCTTGCAGACACTCAGGCGGTCGGCATTCGGGTGCTGGACTGACTCGAGGATCTGGGCGGCGACTACCTTTGGAATGGCGACGCCAGTCGCCTCAATCGCGCCGACCTCGAGGCCCGCATCAGTTAGAATACGCGCGATCTCGGCAGCCGGCTTGTCGGTGCGGAGATAGTCCCGGAGCCAGGAGAGGGAAATCTTCATGCGGAATCAGGCGGTGAATCGAGAAAGGAAGCGGAGGTCGTTCTCGGTCAGCATCCGGATGTCGGAAACACCCGTGAGATTCATAGCGAGGCGGTCGAGACCGAAACCGAAGGCAAAGCCGCTCACCTTCTCGGGATCATAGGCATTGTCGCCGCGCTTTTTGTTTACTTCCTCGAACACGGCGGGGTCGACCATGCCGCAGCCGGCGAGCTCCATCCACTTCCCACCCAGGGCCTCGGTGCGGAGATCGATCTCGTAGCTCGGCTCAGTAAAGGGGAAGAAGTGAGGGCGAAAACGAATCTCGGTGCCGGCACCGAAAAGCTCGCGAAAGAAGAATTCGATGGTTCCCTTGAGATCGGCGAGACTCACACTAGGGGCGACATAGAGTCCCTCCATCTGGGTGAACTGAGCGAGGTGTGTAGCATCAACCTCGTCGCGGCGGTATGCGGCACCAGGGGCGATGATACGGATCGGAGGCGGATTCGCCACCATGGTCCGGATCTGAATCGAGGAGGTGTGCGTCCGTAGCAAGCGTCCGTCTGGGAGATAGAAGGTATCCTGCTCGTTCCGAGCCGGATGGTCGGCAGGCGTGTTCAGCGCGTCGAAGCAGTGCCACTCGGACTCAATGTCAGGACCGTCGGCGATCGCGAAGCCGAGCCTGCGAAAAATCTGCACAGCACGGTCCACCAGCAGAGTGAGGGGGTGGAGTGATCCGGCCCCAGGAGCCGTCCCGGGAAGCGAGGTGTCAATCGAGGCCAGAGCGGCTGCATCCGCCTGGATGGTGAGAACTGATTCTTTTTCATCAAGTGCGGCTGTGACAGTAGTCCTCAAGTCATTGAGAAGCTTACCCATGACAGGGCGCTCTTCCTTGGAGAGCGTGCGCATCCCTTCGCTCAGCAGGGAGACCGATCCGGTCTTGCCGAGGTAGCGGACGCGCGCTTCTTTCAGAGCTAAGGCATCGGACGCCTCCGCAATAGCGGAGAGCGCCTCGATGCGAAGCTGGTCGATCTGGCTGCTAAGCGCTGGTGTTTGGGTCTCCACTTAGGGAAATCCCGGTTGCCTTGCCTCGAGCGCTTAGGCTGCGACAGCCTGCGGCGCCTTGACTTTGGGCTTTGCCTCGAGGGCAGCCTTGGCCTTGGCGACGATCTGGGTGAAGGAACCCTCATCCTTGATCGCGATGTCCGAGAGGACCTTGCGATCGAGCAGGATGTTGGCGGCCTTCAGGCCCTCGATGAAGCGGTTGTAGCTTAGTCCCTGAGCGCGGACGGCTGCATTCAGACGGACGATCCACAGGGAACGGACGTTGCGCTTGCGTGTTTTGCGATCACGGTAGGCCCAGTACTTGGCCTTCATCCGTGCATCCTTCGCGTAACGGTAAAGTTTGGAACGGCGGCCGCGGTATCCGCTGGCTTCTACGATGACCCGCTTGCGACGTGCGCGACTGGCGGGTGAATTGGTGGCTCTTGGCATCTCTTATTTCCACTGCTGTGACACAGTGGACCTCGTCGGGCTGGCTGTTTGTGTTGTTCGATCCGGGATCTCACCCGCCCGGGAAGGCCGGAAATCTTCCGGCCAGATCCTCGGATCGTGTTGTTTTAACCTTTTATCGCAGACCGAAGGGAAGATTCAGCTTCACCCGGCTCACATCGCAGTCTTCAACCACGACCTGTTTGCCAAGCTTCCGCTTGCTCTTGGAGCTTTTGCACTCGAGCAAGTGGCGCCGACCGGCCTTCGAACGAACGACCTTGCCCGTGGCAGTGATCTTAAACCGTTTTGCCACGGACCTCTTGGTTTTGCTGCGTGCGATTGCTTTTGGCATGGGGGGTGGAAGATTTCAGAGAGAGGACCAGTTGGCAACAATAAAATTAACGATCATCGCCAATCTCATGAACTCCTTGCTCTGACCGTTACATCAACCGCCTTGCCCGTTTTGATAAGATGCAGGTCCTATAATCTCTTCTTTAGGTCATCGAGCTCCTGACGGAGTGATCGAATTTCCTGCAGCAACCATTCGTTGTAGTTTGCCTGATAGAAATATCTCACCTGAAGAATGTTTTTTACGAACCGTGTGGCCTTCTCAACGGTGACAGGAAAACTGGGCAGCTTGTGTCGGGTGCAATGCTGGAGCTGAAAGTTCAAGAACGTGCCCATTTCCTCAAGGAGCCCCTGCCCATTCTTCTCGACGTTGCAGGTGAGTTCCTGACGGAGCAGTTGAATTTCCTGCAAGTACCAAGATTTGTCGGATAACTGATGGGGATCGCTTTTCCTTACTTCCAGAATGCTATTGGACAACTGGGAGGCTTTATCCACTGAGATGGGAAAGCTCGGTAGATTGTGCCTGTCGGCATGTTCAAGTTGAAAGGTGAGAAACCTTTCGATCTCTTCAAGCACCTTCTGCTGGGATTTCATTGTTTTTTAATCAGGGGGGGTTTTAGGGATCGGCGGAGGGATTGCTAATCCCAAACTAGCAGGCGCGTCACCTTTCTCAACAGTCAATGAAACACTCAGCCGTTTTCTTTCAGAAATGAAAGCTTCTGGTGTCTAGGGAATCGCTCATTCCCTGGCACTTTATACTAAAGATCAATGATGCTTCAGCTGACGAATTCGAGTTTATCGAGGCGCGGAACGAGACCTTGGTCGGCGGCACGGCCTAGGAATTCCCGAATCGCGGCGCGTCCACTTTCTCCATAATCGAGCGTGTAGTCGTTCACATACATCCCGATGAATTCGTCCGCAAGGGGCACCTCCATCCCTCGAGCATGAGCCATGCTGTGGTCGACGGCGGCCCGGCGGTGCTCCAGCCCATACCGGATGCTCTCCTTCATGATGATATTGAGTTCTCGGCGTTGCTCGGAATCGAAATCCTTGCGGATGACGTTGCCGCCAAGAGGAAGCGGGAGGCCGGTCTCAGCCTTAAACCACTCGCCCATGTCGGCGATTTTCTCGAAGCCCTCGTTGTCATAAGTGAGTTGACCCTCATGGATGATCAGCCCTGCATCCACTGAGCCCGAGCGGATCGCGTCGAAGATCTCATCGAACGGGACAACAGCGTGGTTGAACTCCTTGCCTAAGAAAAGCTGCGCGCTCAGGTAAGCGCTGGTCATGAGGCCGGGGATGGCGATCTTCTTGGATCGGAGCCAGGCCTTCTTCTCCTCAAGCGAGGCATCGGCGGCAGGCCCTTGTCCCTTGAGGGCCACGAACATCGGCCCATAGCCGTCACCCATGCTGGCGCCGCAAGGGAGCAGGGCGTACTTGTCGAGCAGATGGGAATAGGCATGGATCGAAACGGCGGAGAGGTGAAGTTCGCCACGCATCGCACGCTCATTCAATGTCTGAATATCCTGAAGGATGTGCTGGAAGCGGTAGCCCATCAGGTCGATCTTATCAGCGGCCATGGCATAGAACATGAAGGCATCGTCAGGATCAGGAGAGTGACCGAGGAGAAGAGTGGTTTCGGGCGCGTGGGACATGGATGAAAAGTATGAAGGCTGAAGTCTAAAGGCTAAAAGATAAAAGGTGTCTCCGGGGGGACAACTGCCAGAAAAAAGATTAAAAGCTGGTAGCCAGATCCCGAAGCAAGCCGGGGCCTTGATAGATAAAGGCGGTGTAGACTTGCAATAGGTCAGCTCCGGCATTGAGGCGCTCCTTGGCAGAGTTGGCATCACTGATGCCGCCACAGGCGATCACGGGAAGTTGTGTCTGCTGACGAATCGTGCGCAATGCCTCCAGCGAGCGGGGGCGGACAGGAACTCCGCTCAGTCCACCTGTTTGATCGCGTCCCGTCGGAATGCTCAAGTGATCGAGCGTGGTATTGGTGGCAATGAGGCCAGCAAGCTGCTCCTCCTCGGCAAGCTGGACGATCGCGATCAGATCCTCCTCGGCGAGATCTGGGGAGACCTTCACAAAAAGCGGCCGGCGAGGAGTTCCTTCCCAATCGCGGAGAGTTCGGATGATTCGACTTAGGGCTTCGGTGGATTGTAGGTCACGGAGCCCGGGAGTGTTGGGAGAACTCACGTTGATGACATAGTAATCCCCGAGGGCGTGCAGGCGCTTGAAGGAATCCAGGTAATCCTGATGGGCCTTCTCCGATGGTGTCACCTTCGACTTGCCAATGTTGAGACCGACGGGAATGCGCGGCCAGCGACCCTCAGAGCGAAGGCCCTCCAGACGCGTTGCCACCGATTCAACCCCCTCGTTGTTAAATCCCAGCCGATTGATCAGGGCCTGTTGTTCGGGATAGCGGAAGAGTCGGGGCTTCGGATTGCCCGGCTGGGGAAGTGCAGTGATCGTGCCGATCTCCATAAATCCAAATCCCAACGCTTCCCAAGCGGGAAGAGCGATCCCGTTCTTGTCCATCCCGGCCGCAAGACCGATGGGTTGCCGAAACTCGATGCCGGCCACCAAGCGGTGGCATTGGGGACTCTTTGGCATCGGCTTTCCAGTAGTCAAGCGGAGCAGACCGGGATACTGCGATCCAGCCCCCAGAAGACTCATCACGGCGTCATGAGCCTGCTCGGCATCCAAGGCAAAGAAGATTGGGCGAAGGAAGCGTTGGTAGAAATCCATCTAGAAATTACGTTTATCAGCATTTCAAAAATCAGGAACGCAGGAAATCACCTAACGGGGTAAAGGCATTTGCCATAAAAGGCACAAGAAGCACAAAAAGACATGCGGCTAGATTCTGCTTTCAAGTTTCCGGATTCAGGTTCAATGGTATCCCCCGCCCGGCGGACGGTGCCACCCTTCGGGCATCGACTCCGTGGTTGTCTTCCGCGCATGTACCCGCATGCTTGGTTCATAATTCATCCTACCCGATTCATGCTCCCTATCACCCATCTCTGGTCGCGTCTCTCCTCCATCAAATGGGAGGATACCTGGGTCGAGCGGCTTCGTTTTGCCGGCGAGCAGAATCTGGTCATCAAGAAGTTTCCCGCCTCCCGCTCTATCAAGCTCGATCTCTACACAGATGCCTCTACCGGGAAGAAACTAAGTAAGGCATTTGGAGGTTCCTTGCGCTCCTTTGATGCTGCGGGATGGCAACCTCCTGCCTCCAAGATCGTTGATCCTCTCCGCATTAGCGGTGTCCTGCGCATCTATCGCGACAAGGCTCGCTTTACTAAGGAAAGGAGAACCGGCAAAGGGTTGCCCCTGCTCATTCCCAGCGGCATGGCCTTCGGCACAGGAGACCATGCCACCACGGCACGCTGCCTTCAGCTTCTCGTGGAGGCTGCAGCTCCTCTGAGTTCATCGGCTAAAGCCTGGTCACTCCTCGACCTCGGTTGCGGCTCCGGCATCCTCGCTCTTGCCTCCGAAACACTCGGTGCACGAAAGGTGCTTGGCTGTGACTTCGACGCAGCCTGCATCCGCATCTCCAAGGAGAATGCCAAACTCAATAAGCTACCCGTCACACGCTTTATCAAGGCCGACGTCCTCAAGTGGAAACCTCCCGGAAAAACCCCCTACGACATCGTCACGGCAAACCTTTACTCCACCATCCTCACGGCAGCCGCCCCGATGATCATCAAAGCCATCAAACCCGACGGCATTCTGATCCTCTCCGGAATCCTGGCCGTCGAAGAAAAAGCTATTCTCCAAACCTTCTCATCACTCCACCACATGAAAACCCTTAACCGCGGCAAGTGGGCCGCGGTAATGTTGAAGAGAGGCTGAAGCCCTATTCCTCGCCGAAGCGGGTGCGTATCAGCTGCTCCAGCTCCGTCATCACGCTCGCTGCATCGTCCCCCTCGGCAGTGACACGCAGAACGGATCCCTTGCCGGCGGCCAGCATCATGAGCCCCATGATGCTCTTGCCATTCACGCACTCTCCATCCTTCTCGACCCAGACCTCGGAGCGGAAACGGCTGGAGGTCTTCACGAAGAGAGCGGCGGGTCGCGCATGGAGACCATTCCTGTTCTCGATGGTGAGATCCTTGGAGGCCTTGGAGTCGTCGGATGAAGTGGTCATGTCTTGAAAAGAGTTTCGTGAAAATATCTTAATTATCCTTGGCGGGTTTCATCGCACGCAGGAGGCGGTCGTTGAATTCCTGTGCCGTGTCATGGCCCATGCCCCTGAGCTTTTGATTGAGGGCCGCGACTTCGACGAGTCGGGCAAGATCACGGCCTGTTCTGACGGGAATGGTGACATGTGGGATTGGAATGCCGAGGATCTCATAGGTATCCCGGTCGAGTCCCAATCTATCAATCTCCTCGACGTCGTGCCAATCCTTTAGCGTGACGATCAGGTCGAGCCGTTTCTCGGGCCGGACGGATCCGGCGCCGAAGATGGCAGCCACATTGATAATGCCAATGCCCCGCACCTCCATATGGAAGCGGGTAAGCTCCTTGCTGTTGCCAATGAGTTCGCGCCCCTCGAGATTGCGGAAGCGGGTGATGTCGTCACTCACCAGGCTGTATCCACGTTCGATGAGACCGAGGACGCACTCGCTCTTGCCGATCCCGCTTGCGCCCCGGATCAGGACTCCCATTCCCATGATGTCTACCATGCTGCCATGCTCGGAAGCCACAGGGGCGAATTCGTCCTCTAGGGCGATGGTGGCTGAGTTGATGAACTTCATAGTCACCAGTGGTGTTCGTAAGACGGGTGTTTCGGATTTCGCTGCGACCTCGAGCAGGCCGGTCGGGAGAGGAAGTCCCCGGGCGATCACGAGGCAGGGGATCCGCTGCTCGAAGAGAGACTCGATCCTGGTCGCGCGCTCCTCTGCGGGCAGGCTGCGGAGATAGCTGAGTTCGGCGTGACCGGCTACCTGAACTCGCTTTGAGGCAAAATATCTAAAGAACCCGGCGAGGGCCAGGCCGGGCCGGTTGATGGTGGGCTCGGCGATGGGTCGCTCCATGCCGGCGGAGTCTCCAATAAGTTCGAGCTCGAGCGCCTGTCCGTGATCGGCAAAGAACTTGCCGACCGTGAGGGACTTGAGCAATAGATTCTTGGTCCGGGCCATTGCTACATCGCGAAGGATTCGCCGAGGTAGAGCTTGCGGCTGATGGGATCGCGCAGCAGGAAGTCTTTGTCGCCCTGGCTCTCGACACGCCCCTCGTAAATAAGGTAAGCGCGATCGGTGATCGCCAAGGTCTCTCGAACGTTATGATCCGTGATTAAAATAGCCAACCCCATGTCACGAAGGTCGGAGATGATCTGCTGAACGTCGTAGACGGCGATGGGATCCACTCCGCTGAAAGGCTCGTCGAGCATGAGGAGCTTCGGGTTGGTGACCAGGGAGCGGGCGATGGTGAGACGGCGCTTCTCTCCACCGGAGAGGGTGAGCGCCTCATTCTTGGCGATATGGGCGATACCAAACCGCTCGAGCAACTCGTCACACCGTTCATCCCGCTCCTTCTTGGAGAGCGATGTGGTCTCAAGGATTGCCATGATGTTCTGCCTCACGGTGAGCTTGCGGAAGATGGACTCCTCTTGGGGAAGATAGCCCATGCCAAGACGGGCACGCTTGTACATTGGCTGATGCGTCACATCCTTTCCGTGAAAGAAGGCCCGGCCACCGTCGGGGCGTACCAAGCCGACGATCATGTAAAAGGTTGTTGTCTTGCCGGCTCCGTTGGGGCCGAGCAGGCCGACAATCTCGCCCTTACGAACGTGAATATCGACACCGTTCACGACGGAACGTCCCCCATAGATCTTGACCAATCCCTCGGTGCGCAGGATGGGCGCGTCTTCCGGGATGGCTCCATTCGGATTGGGGTTGGATTCTTGGCTCATGTAAGTTCTTAAAAAATCAGGGCGTGGCAGGCTTATCACCCTGACCCTGATCGACGATCATGGTACGGCTGGAGCCGATCGTGCGCGAGCGGCCCTTGGCATTGAGGATCATCACCGTGGTGCTCTGGGTGGCCATTTGGTTATTGATGCCTTGCTGGATCTGCGGCCACCCCTCCATGGTCACGTCGCCCGTGGCGGGGGTGTAGGTTGCCTTTCCACACTTGCCGACCGACTTCACGAGGTCTCCGCTGTCATTTTTCTTCTGCTGGGTAATGATCACATTGCCGAGGGCGATGACTTCTTGAAGTCCCTTGCGGTCAGGCCTGAGCACTACATGCAACCTCTCGCAGGTGAGGTCGAACTGGGGGTCGCGCACCACGACATGACCGAGGAAATCGGCGGAGCTACTAGCGTTCTCGAAATTGGCACCCGCATCGCTCTCGATGATCGTTCGTGCATTCTTAGGGCGTTCATCATTCCCAGCCATGCCCAAAGAACTCATGGGGCCCATGGGGCCGAACTGAGAACCTGAGACAGGTCCGATAGGTGGGGCAAAAGGGCCGGACCCTGCATTCTGCCCCTGCAAAAGCGACGCCGGCCCTAACGCAAGGAATCCCAAGCCCATGAGAGCCACGGATGTCCGGATATGTGGGTATAGGAAGTTCATGGCAAGTCAGCTGTTTCTCCATTGCGGAAAGAGGCATGGACCCTTCCCTTGAAAGTGCCAGATCGTGCGATGGTGTCAAACTCCGCGCCCTGACCGATGATCTCAAAATCCTCCCTGTGGATCTGTGTCTCGCTGTCGGCAATCAGCACCTTGGACTCCATGTCGAGGATGCTATGGGGAATTTCCACAATGATGGTCTTCTCATCCTTTTCACTGAACTCGATCTTGAGCTTCCCAAACTCGACCTGCTTCTCATCAAGTTTACGAGCCGTCTCCGCTATCAGGTTCATGGTCAGCTTTCCATTCTCATCGTACTGGGGAATCTTGATCCCCTTGACCGGTTCGCCAACCGGAATTGGCAGATCCATTTTCTGACCCTGACCCTGGTTTTGTGCTTGGACCTGAACACTTCCGTTTCCCTTGACCTGAGAGGCACTGGGTGAAGGTGAAGGATTCTTGCTGCCTAAAAATGCAGCATCAGGCGTGGCGCCAACGATGCCTTCTGCCGAAAGGAGCAGGACGGCCGACATAAAGCGAAAAAACTTGGGATTAGGCAAGCGCATGACGGATCGCGAGGAGAGATTTGAGAAGCCCGGAAAGATGCGCGTGGGGAATTTGGTTCGGCCCATCGGAAGGAGCCTTGGAGGGATTCTCATGGGTCTCCAGGAAGATCCCATCCACCCCGGCGGCCATGGCGGCGCGTGCCAGCACGGGAGCAAGATGACCGTCACCCGTTGTGTGGCCACCGCCACCACCCGGTCGCTGGACAGAGTGCGTGGCATCGAAGATGACGGGGAATCCCTGCTCGCGGATCCAATAGAGAGAGCGCATGTCGGCGACCAGGTTATTATAGCCGAAGGTGGTGCCGCGCTCGGTGAAACAAAAGCGCTTGCATCCAGCGGCCTTCAGCTTGCCGGCAATCGGGGCCAGATCCCATGGAGCAAGAAACTGCCCTTTCTTTACATTCACGGCTCGTCCTGCAGAAACTGCCGCACTAGCAGCCGCCTCGATCAGATCAGTCTGTCGGCAGAGAAATGCGGGAATCTGAAGGAGGTCGATGAAGTCAGCGGCGATCTCAGCCTCCTCGGGAGTATGGATATCTGTGGTTACCGGCACTCCGATGGCATCTCCAGCCTCGGCAAGCATCCGGCAGCCATCAAGGACCCCGACCCCACGGTAAGAAGTGCCGGAGGTGCGGTTAGCCTTATCATAGGAGGCCTTGAAGATAAACTGCACGCCGAGGTCATCACAGATCGCCTTGATTGTGTGGGCTGAGCGTAGAAGCGGCTTCTCCCCCTCGATGACGCAGGGCCCAAGAATGAAGAGGGGATCTTTCCCCCCAAGGGTGACATTACCGATAGAGATCTCCTTTCCGGAGGGGGTGGCGGGGGTCTTTTTCCGAGATGGCATTGATTGTTACTTTATGCCCTGCAAGGCTGGATGGTCACGAGGAATGTGCGGTACCGCAAGGGAGGGAAGGGCTTTCTCAATGACTTTGCGCCCACTGCATCACCCGTTCCGCATCATCGAAGATATACCGCGCACGGCTTCCGAGTTGGACCAGAATGAAGTCGCGGCCCCCTTTGCTATAGCTGGTGATCAGACACTTGCCTGCTGATTCGGTAAATCCGGTCTTCATCCCATTGCAGTACGGATCGCGCAGAAGGAGCCTGTTCGTGGGGTCGAGATTGCAGAGCCGGCCACTAGCATAGCGGAAGCAGTAGGATCTCAACGCCATGGCATCGCGAAGATCTGGATTGCGATAGGCCCGGAAGGCGATGCGCGCCATGTCTCGCGCGGTCGAGTGCTGTGAGGCCGGCAGTCCGTGAGGATTCACGAAATGGGAACAGGTGGCCCCGCAACGCATGGCCAAGCCATTCATCTCCCCGGCAAAGCCACCAAGGCTTCCGGCATGAGAACGGGCGAGCGCGGCGGCGCAATCATTCGCGCTATGGACCAGCATAGCACTCAGGAGCTGGCGGCGGGGATAGCTCTCACCAGCGCGGATCCCGACCTTTGTCGGCTCTACCGCCGCATCCTCTCGGGCGATGCGAACCGGTGCGTCGAGCGAATCCTGTTCTGCGACAATCAGGGCCGTCACCAGCTTCTGAGTGCTGGCGACCTGACGCGGTTCATCGGCATTCTTCTGGTAGAGCGTCCGGCCGGTCCGGGCGTCGATGAGAATCGCCGAGACGGCATGGATCGGCGGGGCATCTGCGGGCCAGACTGATCGGGCGGCATCAGGGGCGACCACAACAGGTTGGCTCGAAGCAGACCTGCGCTCTGATTGCTCGGATTGTTGGGGTTGTTGAGACTCGTCCAGGGCACATCCGGAAAGCAGAATGAAAAGCAGGGGCAAAAATCGGCGTCGTGACATCCCTCTTCCGTAACTGCAAAAACGCCCCGGGCAAGTCAAACTATCAAAACTATCCCTTTCCTACTCTTCCGGACTTGACCAGAAGCCCGGCACAGACCGAACTGCTGCTTGTTTTTCCTTTCCTTTTCATTCATGAAATCTCCAATTCCGAAAGATTCTTTCCTGAAGGTCTCATTCTTCCTTCTGATCGCGATTGCTGCGATTGCCGGGTCTTTCCTGCTGGATGATCCAGTCTTCAAATTTGTTCAGGCTTCCAATCACGGGCACTGGAAACACAAACCCGTAGCGGGGCTGCTGAGTCACTATGGTGACTGGCCCGAGCTGATGGTGCTTGGAGGCATTGGTTTCCTAATGGCCTGGCGTCTGCGCAATGTCAGGTGGCAGCGCATTCTGCTTTCCGCAATGATCGCCTCCACGCTAGCGGGCATGACGGTAAATCTCTCTCGCCTGACCACCGGTAGGACCCGCCCTAGGGCAGTGGCGGAACAGGGATGGTATGGACCTAAAAACGGTGAAAAATGGCTGATCGGCGTAGCCGACTTCAACAGCTTTCCCTCGGGTCACACGGCGACGGCCTTCGGCTTCGCGGGAGTTTTCCTTTTTGCTGCCCCGGGGTGGGGCTTGCTGGCCATTGCGTTGGCATCTGCCATTGCGATCTCCCGCATTCTGCTCGGCGCCCACCACCCGTCGGATGTGATCACTGCCGCGACAGTGGCCCTCGGGATTGCCTGGCTGGTCTGGGAATTCCTCGGCCGCCGGGGCCGCGTAGATGGAGCGATCCGTCAACCAAGGATCTCAATCAAGCAGGAAAGGTCATCAGTGAGCTCAACTCCGCAGGCGCCAGACGATCGCGGCCGCCAAGACCGGTAAGCTCCAAGACAAAGAGCACTTTCAACACGCGGGCCCCTAGCTTTTCCACGAGCTGAATCGCCGCCCCGGCGGTGCCGCCGGTCGCGAGAAGATCATCGACAATGATCACGGAATCACCGGGCGTGAGGCTGTCCTCATGAATCTCGAATTCCGCTGCGCCATACTCCAGCTCATACGACTGAGAGAGGGTTCGGAAGGGGAGCTTCCCTTTCTTTCGAATCGGCACAAAACCGATCCCCAGTTTGTAGGCCAAGGCGCCGCCAAAGATGAATCCCCTCGCGTCCAGCCCGACGATTTTCGAGGGAGTGCTTCCGACACACTCCGCCGCCAGCAAGTCGATCGTGCGATGAAAGAGTCCCCCACCCTCCAGGAGCGGCGAGATGTCCCGAAAGAGAATGCCCGGCTTTGGAAAATCGGGGATCGAGCGGATTGCACCTCGGAGATCGTCGGCTTGCATTCTCGGATTGATGGGTTCCCTAGTCTCCGAAACTGATTCCCAAGGCGCGGCTCGTGCCCACGAGCTGGCAGTCGGGAGAAACCTTTTTCAGATGATGGACGGCCTCAGCGATCGGCACGTCGAGCACCTCGTAATTTTGATAACTCACCATGGTTCCGAAACGTTCCTCTTGGGCTAGCTGGACAGCCTTCACTCCAAAGCTAATGCCCAGAATGCGGTCCAATGTCGTCGGGTCGCCACCACGCTGCAGATGGCCGAGCACGCAGACGCGAGTCTCCTTGTTGCTGCGCGCCTCGACTTCCTGAGCAAGCATTTCTCCGATACCGCCGAGTCTCCACTCCCCACTCGCTGAAAGCTTGCGAAACTGCTGCCCATGATAGGTGCGCGCCCCTTCCGCCACCACGATCATGGTGCTCTTGAATCCCGCTTCATCACGTTTTTTGACCACCTCGGCGACTTTTTCCAGAGAGAAGGGGATCTCAGGGATCAGGATGACATCAGCGGCTCCAGCGAGGCCTCCCCAGAGAGCGATCCATCCGGCATGACGCCCCATCACCTGGACGACGATGGCGCGCTTGTGACTCGCCGCCGTGGTGTGCAGCCTGTCAAGCGCGTCGGTCACGCAAGCCACTGCGGAATCGAAGCCGAAAGTCATCGCCGTGGCCTCGAGATCGTTATCGATCGTCTTCGGTACGCCGATCATGGGGAAACCGGCACGGTAGAGCTGCAGGGCAGTACTCATCGATCCATCTCCGCCGATGGCAATGATGGCCGAGAGATCCAGCTCGCGGCAGGTCTTGGAAGCCTTGGCGATAACCTCCTCGGGAATCATGGAGCGCTCGCCCGCGGCAATTTTGGAAGTGAAATGGCCCTTGTTGGTGGTTCCAAGGATCGTTCCACCGATCTGCATGATTCCTGAAGTATTCTCCCGATTCAGCACCATGATATCTCCTCCTTCGGACAGCATCCCCTCGAAACCATCACGAAAACCGAGAACCTCCCAACCCAACTCCGTGGCTGTGGAATAGACTCCGCGCAGGACCGCGTTCAGGCCGGGACAGTCGCCCCCGCTGGTGAGAACGCCGATTCGCTTGGGAGACATCAGAGTTAGAGGCAGTTGGAAGACTTGGCCGGACGGCCCTTAACGGCCCAGTCGTTATAGAGTGCCCAGCCGTGCTGGATAAGGCCCAGCCCTTCATGCTCGCGGTCTGTCCCACCAAGCAAAACGATGATGATACGGCGGGGAGTCGTCAGGATGGTGTCACCCTGATGAACCACGTCAGGTGTATGCTCGGAAGTCAGTATAATGCAGTCGCCGGCACTCGAGGTGCGGCCGGTCTTCACCCCATCGATGTGGTCGATACCAAGGAGCTTGTTGGTGTTAATGATCTGAAAGGCGAGATTTGTTGCGCCGCGCTGGATATGGATCTCGCGTGAGGTCTGGGCGGCATAAAACGCGAGACCCGATTTGGAATAGCCATAGCGGGTGAGCCGCGCCAGATCGGCGGCGCTAGAGTAAGGACGTGCTTGGCCTTCGGGGGTGTCCAGACCATGAGGATTCAGGAAGAGGGTGTGCCGCATCCCGAGCTGACGCGCGAGTGCATTCATGTTGGCCACCGTGTTGCCCGCAGGATCAAGTCCGGTGCGATTAGGAAGGATACGTCCGATATGATCGGCCAGCGTGACGGCTGCTACATTGTCAGAAGCCAGTAAGCAGGAATAGAGCAGATCGCGGAGCGTCAGCACGTCTCCGGCCTGAAGACCGAGTGGGTTAATCCCGCCGGTAGAAGTGATTGCCTGCTCGGGAACAATGGCGGTTTCATCTAGGTTCCCTTGCTTGATCTGGGACCAGTCGATGATCACCATCGCAAGCGCCAGTTTTGTCAAACTAGCGATGGGCAGCTTCCTGTTCTCACCGATCCCCTCGAGGACCCGACCGGTCTGATTATCAACGATAATCGAGCTCTCGGCGCGGAGAACGCCGACCATCATGGCCATGACGAGAATGAGTCGAAGCACTTGCATAAAATTAGAAGTGTAGCAGGTCGGAGAAATTTTCAAACCCCGATGTCATGAGGCGGTCTAACGAATTCCTTAAGTTCCGCGGGTGTTGCCGAAGAGTTCAATATGAATCCTCGGCGCAAAACGGAACCCATGCTCGAGACATATTTCGGCAAGCAAAGGCCCTTTCTGACGCAGGGTCTCGACATCCGTTCCTTCAGGCATGAGCAAGACACGATCTCGAGTGAAGCCGTCAACAGCACCCACCTCATTGAGCAACTCCTCGATTTCCGGAAGGTCCTCGACTTGAGAAACGACGAATTTCAACTGGCAGGGGCCTGCCTCAAGCCACTGTCGGATTACCTCCGGCTGGAGTCGGGTTTTCTCATGGCGTTCTTGCCAAGGACCGGCGACATCCGCATCAGGCGTCGAATTCGCCAGCTTCGGACTCAATGATCCAAGATCGAAGGGGATCACTATTCCGTCGCCATGGGGAGGCACGGTCGCAGCGGTCTCTATGGTGATATGTTTTCCCTCTGTACGTAGTGCAGATGCCAGCTCCCGGATGCCGGAGGCCACCATCGGCTCACCGCCGGTGAGTACGACATGTTGGCAGTCATAGCTGCGGATTCGTTCCATAATCAGGGACACACTCATCTCCTCTCCCTCAGGATTCCACGAGGCATACGGGGTATCACACCAACGGCAGCGCAGATTGCAACCAGAGGTACGCACAAAGACGGAGGGGACACCCAGCAGGAGGCCCTCGCCCTGGATCGAATGGAAGATCTCCGAAATTCTCATCGTGGTTTGGAGGGCAGGGGGGCGGTAGAGGCATACGCCGTGGGGTCCGGTACTCCGGCGAGCAGGAAAGCCTCGCGCCGTTCTACGCAGGTGCCACAGGTGCCGCAGTGAACATCGTTCCCTTTGTAACACGACCAGGTGCGGGAGAAGTCGACGCCGAGCTCCGCGCCACGTCTCACGATCCCCGCCTTGTCCATTTCGATGAAGGGCCTGAACAGCTCTATCCGCGCGTAGGTTCCCTCGCGTATCGCCCGCGCCATCGGCTCCATGAACGACTCCCGGCAGTCTGGGTAGATGGCATGGTCTCCGGAATGGGCCGCAATCAAGAGCCCCTCAGCTCCCCGACTCTCAGCAAATCCGGCGGCGATCGATAGCATAATGCCGTTGCGGAAAGGGACGACCGTCCTCTTCATCGATTCTTCCTCGTAGTGGCCATCCGGAATGGCACCGCCGCTGTTTAGGAGATCGGATTGGAACTCATTGCCAACGAATCCGAGCGGCGCGACGCTATGAGGGATACCTAACAGAGCACACTGCCAAGCCGCCATCGGGAGCTCCCGGGCGTGATGTTTTGCCCCGTAGTCAAAACTAAGCGCAGCCACCACCTCGTGAGCGCGAAGCGCGTCATGCAGTGCTGTGACGGAATCAAGCCCGCCACTCAGCAGAACGACGACCTTCACCGGCGCCGTGTCTTAACTTTCGGGCCTTCGTAGCTAGCCTCGACGCAGATGCCGATGCCGCCGCGTGGAAAGAAATCCCCGATCACCTTGGCCCGACGGGGCGAGATCGCCCGGACGATGTCATCCAGAATCCTGTTAGTGATTCCTTCCGCAAAGACCGCCTGGTTACGATAGGAGCCGAGGTACTGCTTGAGCGATTTGCTTTCGATGCAGCGACGATCCGGAGTGTAGCGGATGATGATTTCGGCAAAATCAGGCTGGCCAGTAACTGGACAATGGGAGGTGAATTCCTGAGTGGAGAACGTCACCTCGTAATCCCGCTTGGAAGGGCTTTCAAAGGTTTCCAGAACGGCCTCCTCGGGTGAAGAGAGCTGCTGAAGTGGGCCGCCACCCAGAAGGGTCAGGTTCCGGGTGTCCGACTGCGGTTTGGATCGTTTCTTGGCCATAGGTAATGTTTTCTCAGAGGGCATCGTCCGCCAAGCCAGAAGTCTTCACTTTTGCACTTCAGCGCTGATCTCTCTCGATGGGGGTGTTTTGTGAATAAGTTGTGTGTAGCCTCTACGCGCAGAATAGGAAAATCCGTGGAACAGACTCTATTGATCAGATCGGGGGGAGGGCTTCCCTCTCTTGGAATCACTCTTCTCGTCGTGGAACATTCTCTAATCACCGCCAGAACAGGGGTTCTTTCATGACGATTTCGTAACATCCCATCCACTCAAGTTCTAGGAGCTATCTCGTCCAAAGATAGCAAGTAAATCCTGTGTGAATAACCTGCTGGATCCGATCAAGAATCTGAAAAGGGCCCTTTTAAGCGAGAGCTGCCAACAGCTTTGTTTGCAGGCCATCGAACGCGCCATTGCTCAAAACCACAAGCACATCCCCTTTCTGGAGCTGGGGACGGAGTTTCTCAATAATCCGGTCTGCTGAAGGCTCATGGAAGGAGGGTTTCCCGAGTCGCTGCAGATCGGTGACCAATCGCTCGGCATCAAGGCGCTCCGTGGAAGCCAAATCAGCCGCACGGTTCACCTCGCCGATGACCACGCCATGCGCGGCGGCAAAAGCCTTAGGGAACTCCTCCTGAAAGATGGAACGTCGTGTCGTGTTCGAGCGTGGCTCGAAGAGAGCCCACAGGCGCGAACCAGCATACTGGTGAGCGAGTCCCTCAAGGGTCTGACGAATGGCCGTGGGATGATGGCCGAAGTCATCGATGATGGTGATGCCCCCTACCACGCCACGCACTTCCTGACGTCGCTTAATCCCCTGAAATGACAGTAGGGCTTCACCGATCACTTTCGTGGGAACTCCGTAAAAGTGTGCCGCAGAGACAGCCATCGCGGCATTGCGGATATTGAACTCCCCTGACATGGGGATCTCGAACTTCTCGCCGAAGAGTTCGAAGCCGCTGCGTCCATCCTTCTGCCACGGATGCAGGATGCGGTTTCCGGCGTTTTCTGAAAACCCGACCTCGACGATCGGTGCCTGGCAATTCTGCGACACATCGATGCAGTTCTGGTCATCGCCGTTGATCAAGACCATGCCTTCAGAGGGGACCACATTGAGAAGCCTGCGGAAGCTCAGCTTGATCGCTTCCAGATTGTCGAAGATGTCGGCGTGGTCGAACTCGATGTTGTTCACCACGACCAGCTCCGGGAGATAGTGAAGGAATTTTGATCGCTTGTCGAAAAAGGCTGTGTCGTATTCATCTCCCTCGATGACGAAATGCCGGGAGTTTGAGGGATCGCGGAGGCAGGCCCCCTGACCAAGATTGGCGGGCAAACCGCCGATCAGATAGGAGGGATTCAGGCCGGCATGCTCCATAATCCAGGCGGTGATCGAGGTCGTGGTGGTCTTTCCGTGAGTGCCGGTGACAACGATATTATGGCGACCGCGGAGGAAATGAGAGCGAAGCACTTCGGGCAAGGAGACGTAGTTCAACTTGCGGTTGAGGACAGCCTCCACCTCGGGATTGCCTCGGGAGATGGCGTTGCCGACAACGATGAGCGCCTCTTCTTTGGGAAGGTTTTCAGGACGGAAGCCGGAACAGACTTCGATCCCGCGCGCGGCGAGAAAGTCGCTCATCGGTGGGTAGGCCTGGTTGTCAGAACCCGTCACGCTCCAACCCTGCTCCTTCATCCCTACGGCAACAGCACCCATCGCGGTGCCGCAGATACCCAGGAAGTGGACTCGACGCATTGAGAGGTTCATAGCCCGTGACCCTCCAGGGGATAGAGCTTGCGGTACTCGACGGCTTGTAGGCCAACGATCGCGGCAACGGCGGCGATATCTTCGCTGAGCGTTCCCCTGGAAATCCTAGCGGCTGGGCGGGAGAGGCCATTCAAAACATGACCATAAACACGTGCTCCAGAAAGAGTCTGCACCAGTTTAAGCGCAATATTACCCGAATTCAGATCAGGGAAAATCAGCACATTTGCTTTTCCTGCCACCAAGCTGTCGGGAAGTTTGATCTTAGCCACCGACGGAACGATCGCTGTATCACCCTGCAACTCTCCGTCGATTTCCATCGGATAATCCAAACCATCAGCGCCTCCGATCCTCACAGCTAGCTCCTTGGCCATCACCGCCGCGGCTGACATCTTGGTTGTGGCGACGTGGGCCGAGCTGCCATGAGTGGAGAAGCTAAGGAAAGCAATGCGCGGTGTTTTTCCAAATACCTGACGTGCAAGAAGTCCCGTCTGCACACCGATCGAGGCGAGTTGTTCCACCGTCGGTTCGGGCACCACGCCGCAGTCGGCAAAGAAGAGCACTCCATCATCACCGAACTCGCGCTTCTGAGTCTCCATAATCATCGCGCTGGAAACAACCGGTGCATGAGACAATGGTTTGATGAGCTGCAGAAGAGGTCGAAACAATGCTGACGCATAGGCGCCGACGCCACCGACGAGTCCGTCCACAAGCCCATGCTGCAACATCATGCAGGCGAAGTAATTCGGGGTGATTAAGAGATTGCGCAGATCCCCTTTTGGCATTCCCTTGTACCGCTCAAGCACCGTTGCCATTTTCAAGAAACGCAGCATTTCTGAGGAAGTCTCCGGATCAACAATGGCCACCTTTTCCAGCGAGACGTTATTGGCGGATGCTAACTGCTGGATCTCGTCTCGCTTGCCAATGAGGACAGCCACCCCAAGTCCCTGATCATTGAACATTCGCGCTGCCTGAATGACTCTCAGATCGTTTCCGTCCGGAAAAACGATCCTCTTAGGATGACGGCGAAGTTTTGCGTAAACGGATTGGAGAAACGACATTTATCCATAAGGTTGGAAAAGATCTGCCTGTTAGACAAGGAAGTTCCCAGCCGACAGAGCGTCCGCGGGCTCGGTAATTATTTTCTTTCAGCTTTCAAGTGTCAGGTCTCATCCTTCAAACAAGATGATCACTAAACTTTTACACACCCGTTATCGCGTTCAGGATCTCGAAAAGTCCGTTTCCTTTTACCGGGACGTTCTTGGCCTGCAGGAAATCCGCCGAAGCGAGAGCGGACGGGGTTCCAAGCTGGTCTTTTTGAAGGCTCCCGGAAGTGACGAGGAGATCGAGCTCTGCGAGTACAACGCCAGCGGTCCCGTGGTGGTGGGGACTGATCTGACCCATCTCGCTTTCGAGGTCACGGATCTGGAGGATTTTGCCAAGGTGGCCGCAGCCAAGGGCTATCCCCTCAGCGACGGCCCGCATCACACCTCTTCAGGCTCGATCATCGCCTTCATCGATGCTCCGGAGGGTTATGAAGTGGAGCTTATCCAGCATGCGCCTTCGGGGCGGTGAAACGTTAAAGAGTGAAACGTTACAAAGGGGCGTCGAGCCTTTTGTCCTTCAACTTGTGACGTCTTACGCGCAACCTCTTTTTAACTCTTCAACAATTTAACTCTTCAACTTATAAGTCCCCCCATGATCCCAGAACCTAAAAACGTTGTCGAAAACTCCACGAAATTCCTCGTGGAGTTTAAGGAATTCATCAGCCGTGGAAATGTCGTTGATCTGGCAATCGGCGTGATCATGGGAGCCGCATTCGGCAAGATTGTCTCAGCCTTGGTCAGTTTTATCATCATGCCCCCGATCGGGCTGATTCTTAAAGGCATCGACTTTAAGGACCTCTACCTTCCCCTCAATGGAAAACACTACGCCACATTTGCCGATGCCCAGAAGGATGGAGCTGCCATTCTGGCCTACGGTAGTTTCATTAATACGGTCATTGAGTTCGTGATCATCAGCGCCTGCGTCTTCGCACTGGTCAAGGCGATCAATACGCTCAAAAGAAGCGAGGCTGCTGAAGCCAAGCTGTCGAAAACCGAGGAGCTCCTCACCGAGATCCGTGACTCCTTGAAAAAGTAGCTTTCACCTCCTGCTCCTCGTGATGAACCGCCACTTGCCATTGCCATTGCCATTCTTGGTTACGATTTTGTTGATGGCGATACCTGCTCATGCCGGGTCGAAATCCAAGACCTCCAGTCCCACATCTAAACCAACACCCGATCCTACAAAAGACCCTATCGTTCAGCGAATCCTTCATGACCTTCGGCCATCGCACCCGCATCTCACCGCCAAAGAAGTTGTCCTAACCAGCAATGCGGACCTCCGGAAGATGTATGTCATCATGTATTCCAAACAAGGCCTGAACTTACTGGAGTCCAAAGAAAAGGCCGCGGAGATTCCGTTGAAAAACTAACTCTCTCCCTGGCCTCTTTGTTAGGGAGCGCCCGCAACAAGCACCCTGGGGCCTGGCGGAGGGCTCTCAGGTTCCGCATCGGTGACCAGGATATCGAGTTCCTGCCACGAACAGAGTCGCACCATATCCCGGCATTTCCACTTGGTCCTGTCGGCAAGCAATACGGCGTGACGGCAGTTTTGGATCATGGCTCGCTCGCACTCCACGACCAGTTGGTTCGTGTTCGTCGCCCCTCCGGCATCAAGCCCTCCGGCCGAGAGGAAGGCCCAGTTGCTGTGATACTGCTGCAGGTTGGCGACGGCCTGCGGACCGACCAGAAGTCCGGAGGAGGGGTAGACCAAGCCGCCTGTAAGAAAGATTTCGGCGCCTCCCGCCCCGCTTCTCAACGCCTCGATTCGATGGGCGATGAGGATCGAGTTTGTCACGATGCGCACGGGGCGATTAGCCAGATACCGCGCGAGGCGCAGGGTGGTAGTCCCACCATCCACGGCGACAACGTCGCCATCGGCCACCAGAGAGGCTGCTTCCCGTGCGATCGCCTCCTTGGCCTCAGGGTTCTTGGTGTTGCGCAGGAAACTTGGCAACATCTCATTCCGCGCATACCCCACAGCTGCGGCTGACCTGATTCCTCCCCATGATTTCAGCACCCTGCCTTGCCGACTGAGTGTCGAGAAATCTCGCCGAACAGTTGCCGGGGAGAGAGAAAACCCCCGACAGACCTCCTGCACGCTGAGCTCACCCACTTCCTCCAGCAGATCCAGAATATGTCGTTGTCGAGCTGTAGGATGCATCCAGTCATTTCTAAGCGAAGAGATAACAAAAACTCAAGTAAATGATCATCTGATGATTGATTTGATTGATTTTATGATTCATTGCTTGATTAAATTGATTTTTCATTTAGGTTTTCTCTCATGCAACTGCACCTAGGTATCAAATCCGACCCCATCGAATACCGTTATTCCTTCCCATGGCTCTTTCGCCTCATGGCTGAGGAGGGAGTGACCAAGCTCCAATTGGGATCGTTTTTCGAGGCCTACCAGCTGCCCGACAGTTACTTTCACCGGTTGAAAAAACAGGCCGATGATTTCGGAATAGAGATTCCCAGCCTGTTTACCGCCCACCGCGAACTCGGCGGCTTCTTCCGCGAGGATCCCGAATGGGAGGGGGTCGCCCGTTGTAACTTCGAGCGCTTCATTGAAGTGGGCGCCCTGCTCGGGGCGACAGCTGTCGGATCGAACCCCGGCGCCGTTCCCCGTGACCTGATGGGGCTCAAGGGGGAAGGGATTCGCAACTACGTGCGCCACATGAAGGAGCTGATGCACTTCGCCAAGGCACGCGGAGTCGAATGGCTGACTATAGAGCCGATGTCCTGCCTCGCTGAGCCTCCCACCCTGCCCGAAGAAGTCGTTGCCATGGGAGAGGAACTTACAGCCTACCATGAAGCCAATCCCTCGGTCACCTCGCAGATCGGATACTGCACTGACATCGCCCACGGCTATATCACTATGCAGGGGGAGACGAAATTTGATCATATCGCCCTTTTCGATGCCACGCTCCCATGGCTCCATGAGGTCCACCTGAAAAACACCGACGACCGGTTCCATTCCACGTTCGGATTCGGACCCGCCGAATTGGAGAAGGGAATCGTCGATGTCGCTTTGTTCCGAGACAGGCTTCTCGCTAACGCCGACCGAATCCCGATGAAAAGCCTGACCGGTTATCTTGAGATCGGCGGCCCTAAGCTGGGTCGTGATTACACCGACTGTCACCTTGAGGAGCAGCTTCGCCAATCGCTCCGTCACCTGAAGGAGGTGTTCCTTGCCAAACCATCCTCCCCGCAAGAGGGCTCAACCATTGCCAGCGAGATCATCTCGACGCCCCCCGTGCCGGAACGCGTGGAAATCGCTCCCTCGATGATGTGCGTTGATCCCCTCAATTTCGAATCTGAGCTACGTCGCGTCGAAGCTCTCGGCGTTGAAATGCTCCACCTCGACGTCATGGATGGTCACTTCGTTCATAACATGCCTCTCGGACTCGGTCTGATCACCGCTCTGCGGAAGAAGACAGCTCTCCCCCTCGATGTCCACCTGATGGTCTCGGGAAGCGATGCATTCGTGACTCTTCTCGAGGGGAGCGGGGTTGACCGCATCTCGGTCCATGCCGAGGCTTGCACCCACCTCGACCGCACGCTGGCACGCATCCGGGAGCAGGGGGCAAAGGCAGGCGTGGCCCTTAATCCCGGAACGCCACTCAGTGCCCTGGAGTTTATCCTCGAACGACTCGACTACGTGCTGATCATGACGGTAAATCCCGGGTTCGCTGGCCAGCAACTCGCTCCAGCCTCCTTCCGAAAGATCGCCGATTGCCGCACGATGCTCGATCGGGCCGGATATTCACATATCCCGATCCAAGTCGACGGGAACGTGAGCTTCGAGAACATTCCGCGCATGGTCGCCGCTGGGGCAAGTAATCTGGTCGCCGGAACAAGTAGCATCTTCCATTCCTCGGCAAGCTGGAGTGCCAACCTCCAACGGATGCGAACCGCAATCGACGAGGGTCTGGCCTTGGCCGCGAAGCAAACCGCCTGATTTTTATGAAAAACACCGTTTACTATCTGGACAAGCCGGGCGGAACCTTCACTCCGGTTGAGGAGACCTTGCCCGAGCCTGCTCCTGGCGAAATCCGCATCAAGATCCTGCGAACCTCCGTCTGCCAGTCGGATGTCGTTATCTACCGGCAGGGCCTTCCCCGTATCAAAGCATGGCCCGCAGTCATCCTGCATGAAGTCAGCGCCAAGGTGGAAGCCGTCGGCGAGGGAGTCACGAAATTCTCTCCCGGCGACCTCATCGGCATCGGGTGCGACATTCCATGCGGCGACCTCTCCTGCATCTACTGCGGAAGAGAGGGAACGGGCGACTGGACAAGCTGCCCGAACACACAGGCCACCGGCCACGAGTTTGCAGGCTTTGCGCGTTCCCACGCCATTCTGCCAGACTGGTTTGTCGAACTCGGACCGATCGCAAAATTCGAAGCCGGCTTCGACGCGGACCACGCCTGCCAGTTGGAACCTCTCGCTTGCTGTCTTGAGGGAATGACGAGGGTGAACCGATGCATCGACAACCGCATCGTCGTTCTTATTGGAGCTGGTTCCCAGAGCACCTACGCCCTCCAGTGCGCGCTTGCCATGGGGGCTCGGAAAGTCATCCTCGTGAACCGCGGTGCCGAGCGTCTCGAGCGCGTTCTACGCGATTTCGGAAACGAGCGGGTGGTCGGAATCACATGGGACGAAAAGGTCGTCGAAAACGTTCTCGCGGAATGCCGTCCATTCAACGAACCCCACTTCGTGATGGTCAACGCGCCAGCCGAACCGGGTTACCGGCTCGCCGTCCAACTCATGGGTTACGGGACCGTCATGGATGGACATGCCGGAGTGAAGGGAGCAGGCGGCAAGCCGCGCATCGCCCACGAAGTCGATCTCAACAACGACATCCACTACAAGCTTCAGTGCTACCAGGCCACCCATGGATCGGGCCCCCACGGGATCAACCTCGCCCGCGAACTCCTTGCGGGCAAAAAGCTTCCCCTCATCGGTAAGATGACCGACGCCACGGAGCGCTTTCCTCATACCAGCATCCATGATGCCATCCGACGCGCTGCTGATCCCGACAGTCTCAAGGTCATCATTGACTGGGAGTAAGGTGCTTTGAATCATCTTAGATTATGAAATCCCTTGTTCTGGAATCCCCCGGTAATTTTGTCTTCCACGCGGAACGTTCCGCCCCGACGGAGGATCCCGGAGCCGATTCTCTGCTAGTCCGTGTCGTTGCCTGTGGAATTTGCGGAAGCGACCTGCCACGTGGATTCGATGCCGGGGGCGCCTATCACTACCCGTTGGTTCTCGGCCATGAATTCAGCGCCGTATTGGAGGAATCAGGGCATGGGTTCAAGGCCGGTGACCGCGTCGCGGTGTTCCCGTTGATTCCCAAGCCGGGCCAGCCCGGCTTCGATACCGGGGACTTCGCCCAAACCACGAACTACGACTACTTCGGATCCCGCCGTGACGGTGGAATGCAGGAGCTGCTGAGGGTTCCCGCTGCCAATCTCTTCCCCCTTCCGAATCATGTGAAACTGCTCCACGCCGCCTGCACGGAGCCCGCAGCCGTGGCGCTGCACGGCGTCCGAAAGCTGCACATCGCAGCTGGCGACACCGGCCTGGTCATCGGCGCCGGTCCCATCGGCAACATGACTGCCCAGTGGCTACGCATCCACGGCTGTTCCAGAGTGATCGTCGCCGATGTCGATCCCCGCAAGCTTGCACTCGCGGCAGAGATGGGGTTCGAGACCATCAATTCCGCAGTAGGCGATCCGGTCGCTCGTTTGATGGAAATAACCAACGGGGCGGGTGCGCACCGCGTGGTCGAGGCATGCGGCCTGCCCGTCACCTTCGCTCAGGCCATCGCCTGCGCCGCCACGTTCGGAGAGGTCGTTTTCATGGGTAACCTCCACGGCGAGTTCCGCCTCGGCGAGAAGGCCTTCTCCACGATCCTGCGCCGCGAACTCACCCTCCATGGCACATGGAACAGCAAGGTCGTCCCGCGCGGGACCGACGACTGGTCCACCGTCCTCAAGTACATGGATCGCGAACTTCAAATCGCGCCGCTCGTCACCGACACTCCTACACTCGAGGAGGGCCCCGCCATCTTCACAAGTATCCGCGAACGCAAGGCCTACCATAACAAGGTCATCTTCCGCGTCTCGCCCGAACTCTGCGATTGATCAGTCGGCATCAAATCCTGCATAATTCTCCGATGACTCCCTACAATGACGCCCTCGAACGCTTCGCCTCCTGGGGCGTTGACACTGAAGCCGCCCTCTCCACTCTGGCCGCTACACCCATCTCCCTCCACTGCTGGCAGGGGGATGATGTCGCCGGATTCGAATCATCCGAAGGGGCTCCCGGTTCGGGTTGCCTTGCCACCGGAAACTATCCCGGAAAAGCGCGGAATTTTGGTGAACTCACTAAGGATCTGGCACAAGCGGCCGCACTCATCCCCGGACCTCTCCGCCTCAATCTTCATGCCATCTATGTCACCGATAACCCGGGTGGGGTTGACCGCGACTCGTTGACGATCGATCATTTCGCCTCCTGGCGCGACTGGGCTAAGGAGCGCGGATGGGGCATCGATTTCAATCCCACTTGCTTTGGACATCGCCTTGCAGCTGACGGATTCACGCTCTCTCACCGCGACCCAGCGATCCGCCGCTTCTGGATCGACCATTGCATCGCCAGCCGACGCATTGCAGCGGGTTTCGGGGAAGCCCTAGACAATCCGGTGGTCACCAACATCTGGATTCCAGACGGCACCAAGGATCGCCCAGCCGACCGCCTCTCGCCCCGCGCACGACTTGCGGAATCGCTCGACGCCATCCTATCCGCCGACCTTGGCGAACAGTCCCGCTGGAATATCGATGCTGTCGAGAGCAAGCTCTTCGGAATCGGTGTGGAGAGCTACACCGTGGGTTCCCACGAGTTCTACCTTGGCTACGCCGCCAAGAAAGCGCTCGCCCTCTGCCTTGATGCCGGTCATTTCCACCCAACGGAATCAGTCGCCGACAAGATCTCCTCGGTCCTGCTCCACGTCCCTCGTCTCCTGCTCCATGTCTCCCGCGGTGTACGCTGGGACAGCGATCACGTCGTCACACTTGATGATTCCACACGCGAAATGCTCCACGAGGTGGTGGTCGGAGGATTCCTCCCCCGCACCCACATCGGCCTCGACTTCTTCGACGCCTCCATCAACCGCATCGCCGCATGGACAATCGGCACCCGCAATACTCAGAAGGCCCTTCTTCTCGCCCTCCTTGCTCCGCAGTCCCATCTCGTAGAAGCCGAGAATTCCAGGAACGACGGGAAGCGACTCGCCCTCTTCGAGGACTCGCGCAGCCTTCCTTGGGGAGCTGTCTGGGACGAGCATTGCAAACGCCACGATCGTCCTCGCGACGGGGAATGGTACAGCGCTGTCGAGGCCTACGAGCGCGACACACTGTCGAAACGATAACCGGCAGACTTAGCTATTTACGACACACTGATTGCCAGCCAGCGGCTTGCAATCAGTGTTCGTTTCGTTTGTTTAAGAAGAGAGATCGGGAATGCATTGGGGTAACAGCCAATGCTGCCAACTGGGGAGAGAGAAATCCCACTGTGGCTGAATGACGAACGTCGGCCGCTGTGCGGACAGAGCAATCCTCCGAAAAAAAACTCTCCATTATTATCTAAAGCGCCTTCCCTGACGGGATTGGCGCTTTTTGATATGCCAGAGTCAACCTCGCTCGGCTCCGAGAAGGATCATGGCAACTCGTTTCAGAAATAGGCCTTACAGGCATTAAAAGCTCAACTTGGAGCGGGTGAAGGGAATCGAACCCTCGTCTCAGCCTTGGGAAGGCCACATTCTACCATTGAACCACACCCGCAAAACTTAATCCCAAGAATTGATCAGCACGTCTGTGGAGCCGACTTTAGGAATTGACCAAACCCCGACATGCTTGGTGATCGTGGCCGTTGCTCCACTGGCATTTGTAGGAACAGTGATTTGGTTATTGTAATTCGTATCGAGGGCAACCAAGTAGACGTTCGTTGCGTTGAAGGGATCGCAGAAACCGTAGCTGTTGGTCCCCCCCTTGCCGCTTTTCCATGCGCTGGAATCGAGAAAGAGAACTCCGCGAGGATTATTGTTGGTATCTGCTGTTGTGCTGCAGAGAATATTGACCAGTGCTGAGTCAACTTTTCCGGTGGTATTGCTGGGCAGTCTGCCATACTCGGCCTCATAAGCGGTAATCGCAGTGGCGATCTGGACTGTCTGATTTTTGGCAGTGGTTTTCTTGGAAGAATTGAATGCCGATTGAGTCGCAGGGAAAAGGAGGCCCATCAGGATCGCAATGATAGCGATGACCACAAGCAGCTCGACCAAGGTGAAGGCGGAGGCACCTGTGCGGGATCTTGTGGCAGCTGACTGGCGGAAGTTCATCCCATTACTTTCTGCCGTCTCTCTTCCGGTACAAGCATTTTCTTGTTTGCTCCGTTAAGAAAGCATCGGATGGTGATGCGTGCCCAAGAACAGCCCTCGCAGTCCCAAGAAAGCGAAACATCCGCAACTTTCCGTCAAACCTTCTCCTAAGAAGCCACGGAGCGAACGCCCCCCCGCCCCTCAACAGGAAAAGGCCCGAACAAAGCAGGGATCGACTCTCCAGCGTTCCAGTGAAAAACCTAGAAAGTCTGGCAAGCCTAGGAACCAGGACGGAGCGAAGCAGTCACCTGCATCCCGATCATCCCCTCCATCGCGATCACCCAGGGGAGGCGAGCGCTTGAATGAGCGTCTTGTGAACGATCTGATCCGTCTCCTGGAAGGGGCAGGTGAGCCGCTTCAGGCTCCGAAAATTGCCAGCGCTCTTCGGATGGATCACGACGATCTCCCCCTTCTCGATCGCACCTTAGCGGTTTTGGAGAGGGAGGGTCGGATCGTTCGAGTGCGGCAAGATCACTACCTCGTGCCGCAGACCGCCGATCTGTTCACCGGTAAACTTCAGATCCACGCCGGCGGATCCGGCCACGTGCTGGCAAATCAGGAAGGTGGCAAGGATCTCTTCATCTCCGCGGACAATCTCGGCACCGCACTTAATGGCGACAGCGTTGTGGCCCGCCTCATCCAGCAGCCACGTTTTCATGGCCGCCCCCGCCGCGATGTCAGGCAGGAAGGACGCATCATCCGAGTCGTCAAGAGGGGCGGCGCTCCCATCGTTGGCACGCTCCAGAAGACGACGAATTTCTATCATGTCGTCGCTGATGATCCGCGCTTCCCCCGCACCCTCTATGTCCCTACACCCGAGGGGGCGAAGGTTGGGGAGAAAGTGGTCGCCTTGCTCGATCGCTGGGAGAACAGCCAGGTCAACCCCGAGGGACACATCGTTGAGGTGCTTGGCGAGGCAGATGCTCCAGGCGTCGACATGCTCTCCGTCATTCATAAGCACGGCCTGCCACGCGAGTTCCCCGCACCCGTCAGCATCGAGGCGGAAAAGTTCGGGAGCGTTATCACACCACGCGATCTCGAGGGCCGCGAGGACCTTCGGGACCGCAGCATCATCACGATCGATCCGGACACAGCCCGAGACTTCGATGATGCCATCGAAGTTCAGCCCACGGATGACGGCTGGGATGTTTCCGTTCACATTGCCGACGTCTCCCATTATGTGAAACACGGGACGGGCCTAGATAAGGAGGCCCGCTCGCGGGGCAACAGCGTCTACCTCGCTGACCGCGTCATCCCGATGCTCCCGGAAAATCTTTCCAACGGCCTCTGCAGCCTCCGCCCCGACGAGGATCGCCTCGCCTTCAGCGTCTTCGCGCATATCAACCGAGATGGCAGCGTGCGCAAGGTCCGCTTCGGACGCTCCGTCATCCGTAGCTGCGCGCGCCTCACCTACCGACAGGCGCTTGCCATGCTCGAATCCCCCGCGACCGACGAAGTGAGCCGACGCGTTCATGCGGCCTGGGACTGCTCCTCCACCCTTCGGAAGAAACGCTTCGCCGCCGGAGCACTCGATCTGGAGATGCCGGAAGTGAAGGTCTGGCTGGATAAGGCAGGCCATCCCGTAAAGCTTGAACTTGTTGAGAACGATATCTCCCACCAGCTCATTGAGGAGCTCATGCTGCTGGCCAACGAGCAGGTCGCGCGCCATCTGAAGAATAAGCGTCAACCCAACATCTACCGCGTCCACGAGAAACCCGAGCCCGAAAAGCTCGACGAGTACCGGGAGCTAGCCGCCACCTACGGCGTGAAAGCTGGTGATCTGAGCAACCGGGCGGAGCTGCAAAAGCTGCTCGATAGTCTGAAAGGGAAGCCTTACGCCAGCGCCCTAAAGATCGGCCTGCTCAAGAGCCTCAAGCGCGCCCGCTATTCCCCGGATCCTCTGGGTCATTTCGGACTCTCGAAGTCTGACTATAGTCACTTCACTAGCCCCATCCGCCGCTACGCTGATTTGCTGACTCATCGCTCGCTAGCCCGCGACCTCGACCCGAAGCAGCATGGACCTAACTCCACCGATCTAGGCCCGGTCAGCGAGCACCTCTCCACGACCGAGCGCACAGCCGCCGATGCCGAGAAGGAATCAGTACGGCTCAAGAAGCTCGAGTACTTTAGCAAACTAGCCGAGGCGACCACCGAGGGAGGCGTCGCCCCCTCCTTCGATGCCAGGGTGATCGAGGCCCGTAACTACGGCCTGCTCGTCGAACTGCCCGAGGCAATGATGACGGGCCTCGTTCCCGTCTCCTCGATGGACGACGATTTCTACATCTTCGACGGGCCCCGCTCCCGCCTTGTCGGTAAGAATTCCCGGAAAATCCTCAAGGCTGGTGATGAGTTCCGCGTCCAGGTAGCACGCGTCGATAACTTCAAACAGCAGATCGACTTCAAGATCGCCAAGGAGCCTCGTGCAGGCAAAACCAAGAAACCAGAGGCCCTCCGTGGAACCCATGGAGGCAAAGCCGACTTTATGGAAGGGCTTAGCTGGTGATATTTTCCGAACGCAAAACACTTCTACTGACGAGCTCTCCTGTCTTAAACTGACTGGATCGTGAGCAGCACATCCCAACTCTCCCACCCCGTCTCCATCGCCCAGCTGGAGGAAATCTACCGTTCTCCGTTCTTCGACCTGATTCAGCGCTCGCGCTCCGTCCAGCTCCAGAACTGGGATGAGGACAATGTCCAGCTCTGCACCTTGCTGAGCGTCAAGACCGGCGGCTGCAGTGAGGATTGTTCCTACTGCGCCCAGAGCTCCCGTTACAATACCGGCGTGAAGGCCGGAAAGCTGATGGGCTGCGACGAGATCCTTCCCCTTGCCAAGCAGGCACGGGAAAGCGGCACGACCCGCTTCTGCATGGGAGCCGCCTGGAAAGGGGTCAAGTCAGGCGACAGCCGCTTCGAGTCGATGCTCGAGACTGTCCGCGAGGTCAGCAAGCTTGGTATGGAGGTCTGTGTCACACTCGGTCAGCTTGGAGATGAAGAAGCTCGCCAGCTCAAGGAGGCAGGAGTCACCGCTTACAATCACAATATCGACACCTCTCCCGAGTTCTACCCTCAGATTGTTTCCAGCCATACCTTTGACGACCGGCTGAATACCATCGCTTCTGTCCAGAAGGCCGGCATGGCCGTCTGCTGCGGCGGCATTATTGGGATGGGCGAGACCGAGCGTGACCGCTTGCGGATGCTAGAGGTCCTCTGCGGATTCAATCCGCCGCCCGAGAGCGTGCCTATCAACTGCCTCATGTCGATGCCAGGCACCCCGCTGGAGGATCAGCCTGTCGTTGATGTCTTCGAGCTCGTACGCCTGATCGCCACCACCCGCATCATGCTGCCAAAGGCCCGTATCCGACTCTCCGCCGGACGCACACGCCTCACCCGGGAGGGCCAGGCCCTCTGTTTCTTCGCCGGCGCGAACTCGGTGTTCTACGGTGACAAACTCTTGACGGCGGCCAACCCCGGGACCAATGAAGATCTTGACCTGCTTCGCGCCATCGACCTTGCTCCCATGGAGCAGGTAGTGCCTGCGGCGGTCTGAGATTTTGCGCTCGTAGCTCATCGGATAGAGCAGGGGTTTTCTAAACCCTTGGTAGCAGGTTCGATTCCTGCCGGGCGCACCACGATTGCCTCACCATGGACTTCCCAGAAAAATCACCCCGCATCCTGATCATTCGCCGGGATAACATCGGGGACTTGGTCTGTACGACCCCTCTGATCCGCGCTCTCAGAGCACAGCTTCCAGATGCCTACATCGCCGCACTCGTGACAAAATATAATTTGGCCGTGATGGCAGGGAATCCCGATATTGACGCACTCTTTTCCTACACGAAGGCGAAGCATCTGGAGCATGGGGAGAGCCGCATCGGCATCTTCTGGAGCCGTCTCAAGACCATCTGGAAACTTCGCAAGCAACACTTCGACTGGATTCTCCTGCCGGGCGGCCCGCAACGCAGCTCTCTCCGTTTCGCCAAATGGATCGGCGCCAAGAAAATTCTGGTCCGCGACACAGAGGATACGGCGGGCGGCGAACATCATGTCGAGCAATGTTGCCACCAGCTTGTCCGGATGGGGTTGGCGTTCGCAGCACCGGAGGCCCGCCTGACCCCGGACAAAGCCCGGCTTACAAAGCTCAAGACCTCGTTGCCCAGGGAGTGGAGTCGGCATTCTGGCCCCGTAATCGCCCTGCATCTTAGCTCGCGAAAGATTTCCCAGCGGTGGCCTGCCGAGCGATTTGCCGAACTCGCCCGTATCCTCCACGAGAAGCTTGATGCCAAGCTTCTCCTGCTCTGGTCGCCTGGTTCCAGCAATAATCCCCTCCATCCCGGAGACGATGAGAAGGCCCGTGATGTGCTGACTTCCACGGCAGGACTACCATTGTACCCCCTTCCCACAGAACGACTAGAAGACCTGATTGCGGCTCTCTCTCTTTGCGACTCCATCATCTGCAGCGATGGCGGTGCCATGCATCTAGCCGCCGCTCTTGGCAAACCGATGGTCTGCCTCTTTGGCGATTCTGACCCAGAACATTGGGGCCCCTGGAAGGTGCCACATGTCGTCCTACATCCCCCCAGTCGCGACGTCACCGATATCTCCGTCGAGGAAGTCTCTACCGCATTTCTGGATCTCATTCGTAAGAGCTAGGGAATCTGCACCAACGGATTCATCCTTTTTGCCATGCTTGAGATCACGATTCTGGCCAGCGGGAGCAATGGCAATGCCGCACTGGTTCGGACGGAAACAGCCGCTTTCCTGGTCGATGCTGGCCTGAGCACCAAAGAACTGACTCTCCGGTTGAGCTCTTGCGCCGTGGAGCCGCGCGACCTCTGCGCGATTCTGGTGACCCACGAGCACGGCGACCATACCAAGGGCCTCGCCCAGTGGTCCAAGAAACATGCCACACCGATCTATTGTAACCGCCAGACAGCAGCAGTTCTCCGGGACAAAGTCCTCGATTTCAACGGATGGAAGATCTTTGAAAGCGGAGCCGAGTTTGTCTTGGAAGGGACCACCATCCGCTCCTTTCTCATTCCCCATGATGCCGTGGAGCCAGTCGGTTTCGTGATCCGAGAGCGGGCACATTCCTTCGGATTCCTCACCGACCTTGGTCATGCCACAACGCTCGTTGCCGAATCACTACGCGGGGTGGATGGTCTCCTGATCGAGGCAAACTATGATGAGGAGCTGCTTCAGAACGACACGAAGCGCCCCTGGTCGATCAAGCAACGCATCCAGTCCCGCCACGGCCATCTCTCGAACACCGCTGCGGCGGAAACCGTCTCCGGCATTCGCCATGATGGTCTTGGCCATCTGCTGCTCGGGCACCTCAGCCGTGACTGCAACAGCGAGGAACTGGCTCTCGGCGCCATGAACCGGATGCTGGGGCCGAGCGCGATCAACCTCTTCTGCGCTCTTCAGGAGGAGATATCTACTCCCATTCGCTTCTCGTAGGTGGGGCTTGGGACAAATTGCCCCCTACATTTATCTGCGCGGAAGCAGAAACAGCATGTTGAATATGGAACTCAGGAAGGCAGGAGAACGGAATGCGGCACGACTGCAATCGAAAACGGGGGAGCTCATGACTTCCTACCTTGTTCGAGCTTGCGCCTTGAAAAAGGATGGAGAGTTTTTGTGCGCTGACCTTTTTTAGGAACCCTTTTCAAAGACCTTTTTCAAAGACCCTTTTCAATCATTGGGCATCGAGCGAAATGGCCGTCGCGGTGTCACGGCCTGGTGAACTTTCTAAGTGCCTGATCTATTTGCATCTTCAACCAAATCCAAGGAGATCGCACCTCTTCACCCTTTTTGCCGGGTTACACTTGGAAGTTTCGATGCACTGCTAGGCCTGCCAGCGAAGCTGTCTATCTTATGATGCGAGCACCGCAGAACGCCGCCGGGCACGAAAACCCCAAGTCTTTAATGAGCTAATTCTTCGAGGAGGATCTTATTCATCCTGATCCCTCCCAAAAAGTTCTCGATCAGCATGTTCTCGTCCGGTGAGTGGATGCGGCAATCGGGATTGGCAAGGCCGAGCAGGTAGGAGTCGACCCCGAGGATCTCCTTGAGCGTGGCCAGGATCGGGATGCTACCTCCATCGCGCAGGAGGAGGGGTTCGGCTCCAAAGGCCCCGGCAAGGGCCTTGCGGGCAGCCAGTCCGTCATGGGAATTCGGATCGGACTGGTAGGCGGCGCCGGAGTGTCCGGTGATGATTTCTAGTAGAACTCCGGCAGGTGTTTGATTGCGGAGATATTCCTCGGCAGCTGCGAGAATCATGGCGGGATCCTGATCGGCGACCAGACGGAAGGTAAGCTTGGCAAAGGCTTCTTTTGGAAGGACCGTTTTGGTTCCGACTCCCTGGTAGCCGCCTCCGATGCCGTTCAACTCGGCTGTGGGTCTCGCTCCGATCCGCTCGATCGTGGTGAAGCCCTTCTCTCCACAGAGCTCAGTAACCCCGGCCAGTTCCTTGATCGCAGCATCCCCGCCCAAGGTTTTTTCTAACTTGTCTATAGCTTCGCTTTCCCAAGGCTCAAGCGGTCGCACAGCATCGTAGAAGCCGGGAATCAAAACTCGCCCCTCATCGTCATGGAGCGACGCGAGCAGTCGGGCGAGCGCCGTAACGGGATTTGCCACGGCGCCTCCGAAGAGTCCGCTGTGCAGGTCGCGGGCCGGGCCGCGGACGATGAGTTCCATTGCGGTGATGCCTCGCAGGGCATAGGTCAGGGCCGGTTTGTTATCGGGTGCCATTGCGGTGTCTGAGATCGCCACCACATCACAGGCGAGTTCTTCCCGGTGCTCCCGCAGGAAGTCAGCAAGATTCGGACTGCCAATCTCTTCCTCCCCCTCGATCAGGAAGATGACATTGACCGGAAGAGAACCCTTTTCACGCAGTGTCTCCGCAACGCCGAGAATGTGGGCAAGGATCTGCCCCTTGTTGTCGGCAGCACCGCGCGCGTAGATGCGACCTCCCTCAATCCGAGGCTGAAAGGGAGGAGTGGTCCACCCCGCCAGCGGATCGGGCGGCTGCACGTCATAATGGCCGTAGATGAGCACTGTTCGCTTCTGAGGGTCGTGCTGGCTTGCCGCGACGACCACGGGTGAGCCTGGCGTGGAGTGGATGGCCGCGGTCAGTCCGATGAGCGAAAGCTTTTCTTGAAGCCACTCGGCGCAGGAATCGAGGTCCGGCGCATGCTCCAGCTGGGTGGAGACACTGGGAAAGCGCAGGAAGGACCTTAACTCTTCCAGCGGATCCATCTGTGAAATAAGCGCGCTTTACAGCGTGACGCCGAGATCGCCGACCTTACCGAGGTTGAGTCCGGCGAGGGCGGGCGTGGCGGCTGCCATCTGCTTGAAGAGATCCTCGAGTGAGGAGGCCCCTTCGGCACCAAGCCCCTTCAGCAGGTCGCTGAGAATTTCCCAATCATCTCGGGCATGGCCGGGAGCCGTAAGGGCACGGTTGAGACGCTGGAGGCGACCGTTGACATTCACCATCGAGCCGCGCTTCTCGGCGGAGGCACTGCCGGGGAGGACGACCGTGGAGAACTTGAGCGACTCATTAGGCAGAATATCAAGCGTCACCAGCGAGGAAAGGTTGCTGAGATCAGCCTCGCTCAGGCCACAGTGAAGAGGATTCTCCCCTAGCACGACAAGCGAGGTGATCTTGCCGGAGTTGATGCCCGCAGCGATCTCGGCAAGACGGGAACCCGGTGTCGCGGAGGCGACCCCTAGCAGCTGGGCGCCGCGGGTGTTTGGATTGCCATCATCGGAGACGAGGAAGCCATCACCCCTCTGAGCACGGGGGCGGATGTCGATCAGTTCGGTTCCAAGAGTCTTGGCAAGGCGGCTTGCCAGGAAAAGCTCCTCGTTGGTCATGCGCCCCGAAGCAATGATGGCCGTGGCGGTTTCGACGTGGGCCTTGAGTGATTCCGCAGCTGCGGAAATCGCATCCTTCCAACGAACGGATCCCCCGCTGACAAGGGGCTCCTTCAGGCGATCCTCACGGTGGATGTAGGTGTAGTTCAGGCGGTGCGAGTCGGGGAGCCAATAGGCATTCACGGCCTCGTTCTCACGCGGGGTGATACGGTGGATCTTGTTCTCACGGCTGCCGATCAGGATATTGCTGCCGGTGCCGCAGTTCGTGTCGATCGTCTTGGTCTCCTTGAGGAACCAGACGCGCATCTTGAAGCGGAAGTCCTTGGAGGTCAGCGCGCCGACAGGGCAGATGTCGACGGTGTTGAGAGAGTAGTTGCTGTCGAGTCGCTTGCCGGGATGGACGGTCAGCGTGGTGTGACCACCACGATCGACAAAGCCGAGGCAGTCGTCCTTGGCTACTTCGTCCATGAAGCGGATGCAGCGGGAGCAGAGAATGCAGCGCTCGTCATCGAGGACGATACGCTCACCGATGTCGACATGCTTCGGCTTCTTGACCTTGTTATCCTCGAATCGGGAAGAGTCATTGCCGTACTCCACGGAGAACTCCTGCAAGCGGCACTCTCCGGCCTTGTCGCAGATGGGGCAATCGAGCGGGTGATTGATCAGGAGGAACTCCATGACGCCCTTGCGGCACTCCTCGACAAGCGGGGAGTTCGTGCGGACGGCAAGCCCCTCGGATATCTCGATAGCGCAGCAGATGGCGGGCTTGGGGCTCCAGTTGATAAGAGGGTGACCATCTTCACCAAGCTCCGGCTTGCGGTCGGGGCTCATCTTGGGAGTGCCCATCTCGATCAAGCACATGCGGCAGTTTCCGGGCGAACTCAGCGCGGGGTGGTAGCAGTAATGGGGGACGTAGCTGCCTGCCTTCATGCAGGCCTCAATCAGTCGGGTTCCCTTGGGGAACTGCTTCCACTCACCGTCCACTTGGACATTGATCATCGGGGTGGCCGGCGCAATATTTTCTGCTTTTGACTCTGCTATGGTGGCGGTGGCGCTCATCGGTATGTAAGAAATAAGTTTCCTGTGTTGGAACAGAGAGAGCATTTATGACCTCAGGGCCCTTGATGAGCAAGGAAGAAGCCCTGATTTCCTGATTATGGTTCCAAAAAAACGCCTTGCGGCTTAGCTCTCCTGACGAGCCCCTTGGTTCTCAGATCTATCCGGGCCTTTCCCAAAAGCCACGTATTGCGGCACGCTTTGGTGTACCTCTGCGACTTGAGAGGACATCTCTCCCCACTTTTTAGCGTTCTGGAGAAGTCCGACGTATCTCTTTTTTCTCTCATGGCTTGCACCCCAACAAGTTCACCCCTAGGCTTAGAAGTTCAGATTATCCTAGGATGGGTGGCAGAGTGGTCGATCGCGCACGCTTGGAAAGCGTGTTTACCTTTATCGGTAACGAGGGTTCGAATCCCTCCCCATCCGGGCTTCTGCTCCATGAACTCCTTTGCTGATCTCGTATTGCTCCCCACCCTTTGGGAGACGCTTGTTGAAAAAAACCTGACCATCCCCACGGATATCCAGGCCCAGACCGTGCCGGCACTCCTTGCTGGACGCTCGGTGGTGGGGGTTGCTGAGACAGGAAGTGGAAAAACCCTGGCCTACGTTCTTCCTATCCTCCATCGTCTTAAGACTCTCGAACTTGAAGGCAAGCCGGTTAAGGTTTATGGCGAGCCTCGGGCCATCGTGGTGGTTCCCACCCGGGAGCTGGGTGAGCAAGTCGCCAAGGCCTTCAAGCCCTTTACTCATACGACGCGTCTCCGCGTGCGTTCGCTCTTGGGCGGCACCACCATGGAACAGGCAAAGCGCAGTCTTCAGGGCCCCTTCGAGGTCTTGGTTGCCACGCCGGGGCGTCTGATCAAGATGATGGAGGGAGGGCTCGTGACTCTGGGCGATATCCGCACACTTGTGCTCGATGAGGCGGATCAAATGCTGGATCATGGATTCCTTCCCGATGTCCGAAAGATCGCGAAGGAGTGTCCGGCAGAGCGTCAACTGGCGCTATTCTCCGCCACCGTGCCGCCAGCCGTGGAGAAGCTCATCGCGGATCTCTTCACCGACGCGGAAGTCATTCGCAGCCAAGGAAGCCACAAGGTCGTCCCGACACTAACGACCTCCCATCTGCTGGTAGTGGGCGGAAAGCGCTTTCCCCTGCTTGAGCGTCTGCTCGACAAGAAAGTGGAGGGAGGGACGATCCTCTTCGCCAACACCCGCGAGCAATGTGACAAGCTAGCCGAGGAGCTGGAAGAAGCCGGATGGCCCTGCGTGGTCTACCGTGGGGAAATGGACAAGACAGAACGTCGCAGGAACCTCAAGGCCTTCCGGGAAGGTAAAGTCGCCCTGCTGATCTCAACCGATCTAGCCTCCCGCGGACTCGACGTGGAGCATGTCGGCCGTGTCATCAACTACCATTTGCCGCAACAGATGGAGAATTATCTGCATCGGGTGGGACGCACGGCGCGGGCCGGACGGCCTGGACTTGTGGTGAACCTCGTGACGGAGCGCGATGCTCCGCTGATGAGTAAGCTCGATGCAGTCCGCTCCGCTCCAAAGATGGTGCCAAAGCCTTCGCGAACAAAATCCCATCACTAACAACACCCCTCTTTCACTTTTCGGCAAGTGCTTGGAAACTTGCGTGGAAAAGTGATCGACCCGACCACAAGGTCTGGAAAGAGTAAGTCATGCCCACCATGAAGAGTTTCTCGATTGATGTCCTAGAGTATGTTCTCTCCCAGCCCGCCCATAAGCTGCCTGCGGTTTTTGATTTGGAACAATGTCCCGTCCCCCATGGCGAGATCCCTTTGGACGAGGTTTTTGAAGAGATCCTCCGGTTAAAATCCGTTGGGTTGATCGAGGCGAATGTTCTGAAAGGCGTCGATGGCAAGCCCAATAAAGTACAGGTCCGCTATGTCACGCTCAACGGAAGGAATTATCTCGATGGCAAAAACACGTTGGCTGAGCAACGATCCGTTCTGACAAAAATCCTGGGTGGTGTCCTCGTAGCCGCTATGGTGATTGGGTTCCTTCTCTTAGGTGGAAACCTTCTCGGCGGATTGTTGCATCGAGTAAGTGACGGGGAACCAGCATCCACACCCTTGGCAACACCTACTCCGACCCCTGAACCGACACCCATCCCCACACCGACGGCAACACCTGCTCCGACCCCTGAACCGACACCCATCCCCACGCCGACGGTAACACCTACTCCGACTCCCTCACCCTCTCCGAAGCACGGGGTGAAGCCCCACAAGACGCCTGTAGATAACTGAGTAGCCGCTGAAGAGAAAGGGCAACTGCTTAGACTTTTCTGCTTTGGAACGCTTTGACTCTCAATTGCAGGAGCATCTATCCTTGCTGGAACATCAGGGGCTTCTTCGCACCCAGCGGGTGGTTGAATTCATCCACGGCATACGCCTCACGATCGGCTCTCGTGAGCTGATCAACTTTTCCTCCAATGACTATCTGGGTCTCGCCTCTCACCCCGCCATCGCCGAAGCGATGGGAGAGGGGGCTCGTCGTTGGGGTGTCGGCTCCACGGCGTCGCGCCTGATCTGCGGAACTACGGAGGAGCATGCCGCACTGGAGGAGGAGCTGTCCTTGGCCAAGGGAACTCAGGCAGCGCTGGTTTTCTCAACGGGTGTCGCCGCAGCTGCCGGGACCATCCCTGCGCTGGCAGGAAAAGGAGATGTCATCATCATGGACAAGCTGGCTCACGCGTGCCTTATCGACGGCGCTCATGCGAGTGGAGCAACTCTCCGTGTCTTCCCCCATAACAACTTGGACAAACTGGAGTCCCATCTGCGGTGGGCCAGCAAGACTCATTCCGGCGGCAGGATACTTATCGTCACCGAGTCGGTTTTCAGTATGGATGGCGATCTGGCTCCGTTGCACGGAATCGTGGAGCTGAAGGAGAAATACAGGGCCGTCCTGTTCCTGGATGAGGCCCACGCAGTCGGTGTCCGCGGAGCTTGGGCTCAGGGCCTTGCGGGGGAACTCGGACTTAATGGCCGGATTGAGATTCAGATGGGGACTCTAGGCAAGGCTCTCGGTGTCTCCGGCGGCTATATCGCCGGATCGCGCCAACTGATCGACTTCCTGATCAATCGTGCCCGGAGTTTTATTTTCTCCACGGCTCCCTCACCTGCCGTGGCTGCAGCCTGCCGTGCATCCCTACGGATTGTGCAGTCCCCGGAGGGAGATCTCCTTCGGAACCGACTTCGGGAAAATCTTCAGCTCTTTGCCTCAGAAATGAAGATCCCGGAACCTCCGAGTGCTATCGTCCCACTAATCCTCGGAAGCGAGGCGCGCGTCCTGCAAGAAACAGCACGCCTTCAGAGCGAGGGATTCTTTATCCCCGCAATTCGCTATCCAACCGTTCCGAGGAATACTGCACGGCTTCGGATCACGCTCAGCAGCGCTCATCTCCCGGAGCAGATCATGAGACTTGCCGCCGTCCTGAAAGAATCCGGATTACGAGAATAAGTCGTCGTATCGTGGGGCCTACGATTGGAGCTTCTTCGCGAGGATTTCTCCTGCGAGGGCAGGGTTGGCCTTCCCCTTGGAGAGCTTCATGACCTGGCCCTTGAGGAAGTTAAGCGCGGCTTCCTTACCCGACTTGAAGTCTGCAACAGAAACTGGATTGGTAGCGATCACCTCGTCGCAGAAGGCTTCGATAGCTCCGGTGTCGCTGACCTGCTTGAGTCCCTTTTCCTCAACGATCACAGCAGGTTGTTTTCCGCTTACCATCATCTCGGCAAAGACCTCCTTGCCCTGGCGTCCGCTGATGGTTCCTCCCTCGATAAGAATCGTAAGTTCACCAATGAATGCTGCCTGGATGGGACACTCCGAGAGCTCGAGCGATGCGGCGGAAAGCGCGCTGAGAAGATCGTTGATAATCCAGTTGGCGACGCTCTTAGGTTTAGGCGAACCCATGGCGGCCTTTTCAAAGTAATCGGCAAGCGAGGCATCATCGGCAAGAACCGCTGCGTCGTATTCGCTGATACCGTAGTCAGCCACGAATCGGTCGCGCTTGGCCTGCGGGAGCTCGGGCATTCCCACCTTGGCCGACTCGACTAGCTTGGCCGTGCGGACAGGGAGGAGATCGGGATCGGGGAAGTAGCGGTAATCATGCGCCGACTCCTTGATTCGCATGAGTGTGGTTTCCCCGCGGTCGTCATCCCAACGGCGTGTCTCCTGATCAAGCTTGCCACCAGCCTTCACGAAAGCGATCTGGCGTTCGATCTCAAAGGCGAGAGCCCGGCGAACACCACTAATGGAGTTGAGGTTCTTCAACTCGATCTTGGTGCCGTATTCTTTCTGGCCGACGGGGCGGACGGAGACATTCACATCACAACGCATCTGCCCCTTCTCCATGTCAGCATCACTGATATCTCCGTAGATAAGGATCTGACGAAGTGCGGTGAGGTAGGCAAAGGCCTCTTCGGGCGAGGTGATATCGGCCTCGGAAACGATCTCCATGAGGGGGGTGCCGGCGCGGTTAAAATCAATGCCGCTGGCTGTCTCCAGATGGAAGCTCTTGGCCACATCCTCCTCCAGATGGATGCGGGTCAGGCGGATTGTCTTGCCGGGAGTTGCGATCGTTTTCTGCGCATCCTTCGGATAGGCCGTCTCGTGCAGCGGAACGCCACCGCCAAGGCAAAGCGGCTGGTCGTACTGGGAGATCTGGTAGTTCTTTGGCATGTCCGGGTAGTAGTAGTTCTTGCGGTCGAACTTGCAGACCTCGGGAATGTCACAGCCAAGCATCAGTCCGGCGCGGGCGGTGAGGCGCAGTGCCTCGCCATTCATCACCGGAAGCGCACCGGGCAGGCCGAGGCACGTAGGGCAGGTGTGCGTGTTGGGTTCAGCGCCATACTCGACCTTGCATCCGCAGAACATCTTGCTCTTGGTTTTTAACTGGGCATGGACTTCAAGTCCGATCGTTACGCTGTATTCCGTGCTCATAGGGTTGTAGTCTTTTTCAGTTGGCGATGCCGGGAGTCGTGATGGTCTGTGAAGAGGTGTTTGTAGCGTGTGATTTGCGGTGATGCGAGTTCGGAGAATCGCCGGAATGGGCCCGCTTGATGGGTTGGATCGGCAGGCTATGCCGGACGGGGACAGGGGGTTCCAGGGCGTAATTGAGCGCTCCAGTCAGGTCGAACTCTTTGAGTTGAGCAAGTAACTGAGGATCATTGGCTGCCGCCTGCACATGCTTGTTGTGCAAGAGAGGCAGGATGTTTTTTTTCTCGGCGGCTTTTTCCAGGGCGGGATCTTGGATCAGCGCTGTGATGTTGGGATTGGCGATGATCTTCAGTGTCCCGGGATACTGCACGAAGCGCTCGATGGCCTCTTGCGACCCTGCCACCATGGAGATCTTCACAATATTATCGTAGAAGGCCGTCGGCAGCGGATCTGCCTTCTTCAACGTCTGGCCAGTAACGCCGATTTCCAGTGATTCCTTCAGTTTGATCAGGAAAAGCGCCGTGTTTTCCGTGGCGAGTGACCGCCCCTCATTCCGAGCTTGGACGACACGGAGTTCCCCGAGGGCACCCATGCCCCTAATCAATGTGATCCCAGCCCAGAGAAAGAGGATGCCGAAGATCACTCCGCAAACGGCGCCACCCAGACCAAAGCCGAGCCGGATCACTCCCGAATGATCCTCCGTTCTCTTAAAAAGAATACCGGCGACGATCGAGATGCCGACATAGATACCGATTCCTACAGTCAGCCCGGCGACGCCCGGGGCAATTAGTGGCGGAACCTTTGAGAAAAATGCGACCACCGTCCCCGTGGCTCCCGCAGCCGTCGTACCTCCGATCCAGGCACAGAACAAGGCCGCCAACCTCAGGAGACCGCGTACAGCTCCGAGTCGCCAGCCGCGCCAGAGTTCCCAGATCAGGAAAATCGTTGCGGCGATAAAGATGTACTGCTGCCACTGGGCGGAGCCTTCGATAATCATGAGTTCCCAGAATGAAGAAGCGGCGCAGGAAATCAATCCTGTGCCGCTTCCTTGGGGTGGGGGGAAAGTTTTTTCTCAGGACCTGTCTTTCTGATTTCCAAATTAATTATCCTTCAATCTCCTCCGTTACACCAACGGGAGCCGTTTCCAGAGTCTCGTCGCGCAGGGTGCTGTTCGTAGCGGCGGCTGGCGGTAGTTGCTCGTCCCGGCCGGTGAACTTGACGCTCAGGAGCTTGCTGATGCCGCGCTCCTCCATGGTGACGCCGTAGAGGGAGTCGGCGCGCGACATGGTGCGCTTATTGTGAGTGATGACCATGAATTGACTTTGGCCGATGAAACGGTCGAGCAGCTTGATGAAGCGCCCGATGTTGGATTCGTCGAGAGGAGCGTCCATCTCGTCGAGCACACAGAAGGGTGAGGGCTTCACCATGTAGATCGCGAAGAGCAGGGCCACCGCCGTCATTGTGCGCTCGCCGCCAGAGAGGAGAGAAATGCTCTGGAGCTTCTTGCCAGGAGGACTTGCGATGATCTCAATGCCACTTTCAAGCGGATCGCTCTCATCCATGAGGAGGAGGTTCGCCTTACCGCCGCCGAAGAGCTGGGTGAACATCTCCAAAAAGTTCACGCGGATCTTCTCGAAAGTCTCCGAGAAGAGCTCCTTGGTCGTTTTATTGATTCGGGCGATCGCCTCCATCAGCTCAGCCTTGCCGTTGATCAGATCGTTGTTCTGCTGTTCAAGGAATTTGTAGCGTTCCTCCAGCTCATCGTATTCCTGGATGGCATCTAGGTTCACGGGCCCCATCGAGTCAGCGCGTTCGGTCAGCTCGGCAACAACCATCTCGATCCGCTCCCACGGGATTTCCGCAGGGATGGGACCGCTCATTGGGTAAGTCGCCTGAACCACCTCAACCGTGACCTCTTCGGGATTTTCATTGGAAGGAACCTCCCCTTCGGTCGTCGGATCTCGTGACTCGGGAAGGGCGGCGCGGCGCTCCTTTTCCCTCTGCTGGGCCACGGCCTTGAGCAGGGCGTAGCGGTCAGGCTCAAATCCAGCAAGATCGAGCTGGTAGCGGCGGGAGACATGGTCGCGGATCGACTCGGCGCGGAGCCTTAGCTCGGCAAGGCGAACCTCGTTCTTGGAGCGGTTATCCTGTAAATCAGAGAGGTTTTTACGAGCCCCACGCAGGGCGATTTCCAACGCCTCGACGCCGGATTGCAGTTCGGCACGGCGTACACCTAACTCCAGCACACGGGCCTCGACTTCGGCGCTTTCGATTTTCCAGGTCTCCACGCTCTCGGCAAGTCCGGTCGACTCGGCTTCCAGCGTCTTGATTTTTTCCTCGTGCGTCATGGTGTCGCGTTCACGGGCCGAGATCGTCTCGGCAAGCTCCCGGATACGGGCCTCCATGGGTGCGCGCTGGTTTGCAAGCGACTGCTGGCGCTGACGCTCGGTGGCCACGCGCAGGCGCGCCTCGGCAAGATCGCTTGCAGCAGCCGTCTCGGCATCCCGAAGGAAAGAAATCCTGGAGCTGGCAGCAGACCGCTCTTCGCGTGCGGCATTGAGCTCCAGCGTGGCTGTCTCGAGCTGCTGTTCCCGATCGGCAATCTGCGCTTCAAGAAGCTGGATATGTTCCTGCAAGGAGGAAATTTCCCCGTCGAGAGACTCATGGCGGTGACGCGCATTCTCCAGCTCCCGGGTTGCAAGGAGGTTGTCAGCCTGGGCGGCAGCGAGAAGACCCTGAGTATTGCCAAGAACTTCTCGGGCGTCGCGCAGACGGGTGACAGCTGCTTCGAGGGAGGCCAGAGCCCCCTCCCGGACAAGCGACAAATGATTCACGTTCTCGCGCATCACCGATACCTCCCTTTCGAGCGTGGCAATCTGGGAGCGGCGAAGCAGTGCGGATCCGGTCGCCTCACCTGTGGCACCGCCATGGGCAACGCCATCGCGTGCAATGAATTCTCCCGTGCGTGCCGCGAAAGCAATGCCGGGATACACCCGCTTGAGGCGGAAGGCAGTCTGGAGATCGGGCACGATGGCCACTCCCTCAAGAAGGCGTGCGATCAGTCCGTGTGCGGATCCGGTGGCGCGGACGACATCCGCAGCCCAGGAAATGGCTCCTTCAGGAAGCTCTTGCCCGTGCGTTGGAGGAATCGGAAGCAGGTCACTGGCAACCACGGATGCACGTCCTTGGACGGCCTCTCGCAGCGTCTGGAGTGCGGATTCTGCCATCCCCGCATCTGCGAAGACGATGGCTCGGCTGGCGGCTCCCAGAGCAGCCTCGATCGCGGGAATTTCAACGGGAGGCACCTCGACCAACGAGGCCAATGTGCCGAGAATGCCGGCTTGATAGAACTCGGGTCGGTCTAGGCCGCGCAGGATGGCCTGCGCTCCCTCGCCGAGACCTTCGCCCTCGCGCTCGAGCTGGAGGAGTATTTCCAGCCGGTGCTCACGCTCGGAGAGCTGCTTGACCGCAGTGTTCCATTCGGTCTCTGCGATCTGGCGGGCACTCTGCGAGTCGTCGTGCCCCTGCTGCGCGGCGAGAAGCTCCTGCTCGGCCGCATCCAGGGAGGCGCGGGTAGAGGCCTGTGCCGTTCCCGTCTGTTCCGCACGGGTTGCAGCAGTCGTCACGGCAAGGCCGGCGACGGAAACTTGCTCCTGGAGCTGTAGGGAGCGCGACCTCTCGGCATCGCGTCGGGCGCTGGCGGTGGATAGCTCACCGCGAACATCAGTGAGGCGGTTCTCAAGACTGTGAAGACGCCCGGTGAGCGACTCGGTCTCCTGCTCGGCTGATTGACGCTCCTGCTGCGCCTGCTGGAGGCGTGCGGCACCTGCCTGAAGAAGCTCTTCCTCTCCACGGAGAACCTCGAGTAACGAGGTGATCTGCGCATCCGTCTGCTCAATCTCGTTTTCCTGCTCGCGGATGCGTAAATGCGTGGCCTCGATATCGGCACGGGCGCGTATCCCCATCTCGCGGAACTCTCCGCAACGCTCCGCGTTCGTCTCGATGCGGTTCTCACCGGAGAAGATTCTGTTGCGCAGGGTCTGCAGGCTGTCTCGTGCACCCGCGTTCTCGGCATCGAGTGTGGTGACTTGCTCCCTGGCCCCGGCAACCTCGAGTTCCTGCTCGCCGATCTCACGCTCATAGAGAGCACGAGCATCGGCGCTCTTCTCCACCTGCTCGGCGACCTCGGTGATCGAGCGCTCAAGGTCGAGGTAGGTGCGGTGGGATAGATGGGTGTCGAGAACGCGCAGGTCCTCCATGAGGGACTGGTAGCGTCGTGCCTTGCCGGCCTGGCGCTGAAGAGAGCCGATCTGCCTCTTCACCTCCTTGATGATATCGGAGACACGGAGAAGGTTCGACTCGGTGTACTCCAGCTTGCGGAGTGCCTCCTTCTTCTGCGCCTTGTACTTCGTGATGCCGGCAGCCTCTTCGAAGATGGCGCGTCGGTCTTCGGGGCGGCTGTTGAGCAGCTGCGCCGTGCGCCCCTGCTCCATGATGGAGTAGGCGCTCCGGCCGATGCCGGTGTCCATGAAGAGATTGTGGATGTCCTTGAGCCGGCAGGGGGTGCCGTTGATCAGATACTCAGACTTGCCGTCACGAAAGACGCGGCGGGTGATGCGGACTTCGTTCCACTCGACCCCTAGTTCCTGCTCGCACTCCGCGAAGGTCATGGATACCTCGGCCATGTTGTGGGGCTGGCGTGTGTCGGTTCCGTTGAAAATGACATCTGCCATCTCTCCGCCACGCAGAGCCTTGGCCGACTGTTCTCCAAGCACCCATCGGATGGCATCCAGCACGTTTGATTTGCCACAGCCGTTCGGGCCGACAATTGCCGTGACACCTCGATGAAAGCGCAGGGTTGTCTTGGGGGCAAAGGACTTGAATCCGATCAGTTCGAGTGATTGAAGATACATGGAAAAAGAGGTGGATGGGGGCATTCAAACCTATCCTTAATTGGTACCGAATCACAATAAAAAACACAACAGCTTGGGGCTATAGCTGCCAGAAACCACTATATATTGTGGTTTCTGGACATCTTCTTAGCTTCGCCCTTGAGGGAGTCGGACATCCCGCGCCAATTGCTTGCTTGGATAAGCCCGAAGGACTCCTTAAAAGAGTTTCCATGCCAATCGTAGATTTTGTGCCCGCCTTCCCAAATGGTCGCACACCATGAAGCGGTACTTCCTAAAACCCGAGGTGCTTATTGTGGCGGGCTTGCTTTTGCTAGGCGCATTAATCGCAGAAGTCGTCTTTCTGCGATCAAAGGGCCACCAATCCGCGTTAAATACCCAGGCCTCGGAGCAGTTCGGCGAGGCGCTGGAGCGGGCTGGTATTCAGACCCAGGCAGAGGCTTCCAAGTAGGGAGGCATGTCGTGGGTTGACCCCTCTTTGGGTCTGTGGTAAAAATTCTTTAGTTCATGCGGGTATAGCTTAGTGGTAAAGTTCCTGCCTTCCAAGCAGGCCATGAGGGTTCGATTCCCTCTACCCGCTCCACTCCACCTTTCGTTTTAGGAGGGTTAATCGTTTTCTAAACACGATCGGTTCGATTGACTTGGTCGTTCCCACGACCCTCGCCCTAACGGGTTGACCTTCGGTCAATCTACACCGTGCCTCCCGGCACTCGGTGTTCCCTCTACCCGCTCCACTCCTTCTCGTTGAGGGAGCGTTCTTATTACTATACCACGGGTGGCTTTGCCTTGCGGCGGCGCTGGGAGTCGGCAACGAATTCTTCCTGAGCGTTGAACCTCTCTCCCCCCACGGGACGCAGGTGATAGTGGCCCTCTGAGTCCATGACGCGAGCCTTCACGTTATCCTTCCAGAACCAGGATATAATCTCCTCGATGTGTTCGTGAACGCGTGGGTTGCGAATCGGGAAGCCGGTCTCGACCCGGCGGAAGAGATTGCGAGGCATCCAGTCGGCGCTGCCGAGGTAGATCTCGGGAGCACCTCCGTTCTCAAAGCGAATGATGCGGCTGTGCTCCAGAAAACGCCCGACCAGACTCCGCACTTCAATGTTCTCGCTGACCCCTGGGATGCCGGGACGCAGGCAGCAGATGCCACGGATGAAGAGCTGCACTTTGATACCCGCCTGGGAAGCGCGGTAAAGCGCTTCAATCATGCTCTCCTCCACGAGTGCATTCATCTTCACAAAGATCGCGGCGGGGCGCCCCGCCCTCGCGTGTTCGATCTCAAGATCGATGAGGTGGATCATCCCTTCCCTCAAGTCGTAGGGGGCCATCAGGAGCTCCCTCATGCCCGGGAACTTGGAGACACCTGTGAGGATGTTGAACATGGTCGCCACGTCCGAAGTGAGTTCCTCGCGCGCGGTGAGTAAACCAAGGTCTGTGTAGAGTCGAGCGGTGGAGGGGTGGTAGTTGCCAGTTCCGAGATGAGCGTAGCGGCGGATGATCTCCCCCTCCTGACGGACGACCAGCATGGCCTTCGCATGGGTCTTGAGCCCTGCGATGCCGTAGATGACATTGACGCCGGCCTCGCGCATAAGTCGGGCCCATTTGATATTGGCTGCCTCATCAAAGCGGGCCTTCAGCTCGATGATGACCGTCACCTGCTTGCCATTCTGCGCTGCCTGGATCAGCGAGGCGACGAGCGGGGAGTCAGAGCTGGTACGGTAGAGAGTCTGCTTAATGGCCAGGACATGCGGGTCCTCGGCGGCCTGCCCGAGAAAATCAAGGACAGTCTGGAAGCTGTCGTAGGGGTGCTGCATCAGGATATCGCCCTTGCGGATATGCCAGAAGATGTCGGCCTCTTCGTTCAAGGAAACAACAGTCGCGGGGGTGAAGCGCTTGTCGCGGAGATCGGGCCGGTCGATCGAGATGGCCAGCGGCATCAGGCGGGTGAGATTAATGGGTCCCTCGTGCCGGTAGAGATCGCCGTGACTGAGATTAAAGATCTCCAGCAGACGATTGGCCACCTCGTCCGGGCAGTCATCCTGCACCTCGAGCCGCACGGCAGCACCACGGTTCACGTGGCGTAGCTCCTCCTCGATCGCGTGCAGGAGATTCTCGGCCTCCTCCTCGTCGATGTAGAGATTGCTGTTACGGGTGACACGGAAGAGATGGGCCCCGAGTACCTTGACCCCATGGAAGAGGGTTCCCACGTAGTGCTTGATGATGCTACCCAGGAGGACAAAGTCGTGTCCCTGCTCGTCGGTCTGGTTGGCAAAGGGAACAACGCGCGGCAGGATTCTTGGCACCTGCACGACAGCCAGGTCGGTATTTAGCTCCTCTCCCTCGAGATGAACGATGATGTTCAGGCTCTTGTTGAGGAGTTGTGGAAAGGGATGGGAGGGGTCAATCGCCAGCGGCGTGAGCACTGGAAAAATCCGGTCATGGAAGAACTTCTCGAAATGCGCATACTCCGATTCGGGAACATCCGGGAAATTGTGAAATTTGATGTTCTCGGCCGCGAGACCAGGCTCGATCTCCTCATTCCAGCAACGGTATTGATCGTCGACCTGTTTGCGGGCACGCTTCGCGATCGCGGCCAGTTCGGACTTCGGTGACATGCCGTCCGGGGCAAGGGCGACCGTGTTCATCTGCACCTGCTGCTTCAGACCAGCCACGCGAACCTCGAAGAACTCATCGAGGTTTGAACTCACGATGCAGAGGAACTTCAGCCGCTCCAGAAGCGGATTCTCTTTGTCGAGAGCCTGTTCAAGCACACGCTGATTGAACTCCAGCCAGCTCAGACCGCGGTTGATAAAGTGAGTGTGATGCCCTTTTTCCATGAAGACTCTATGGTGCGATGTCTAATGGCGAGGTCAAGGGAGGATTTGTGACAATGCAGCGACATTCGGCACCTGCATGGGTTAAAAAAGTTAGCACCATGAAGCGTTAGAAAGTATTATTTCATCCGCTCAATCTTGTGCGGTAGATTTTCACCGCTTCAACTCTCCACCCACCCCATGGACCCCCACGACCCCTCCTTCTGGCAGAACTGGCAGCCAACGATGCAGGCCGCGCTCTGCTTTGTACTAAGGGATAAGCAGATCCTCATGATCAGGAAAAAGCGCGGTCTCGGTGCGGGAAAGATCAATGGACCCGGTGGTCGCCTAGAACCCGGCGAAACCCCCCTTGAAGCCGCAATCCGCGAGACTCAGGAGGAACTCTGTATCACGCCTCTGAATCTCTCGGAGCGCGGAGAGCTTCACTTCCAGTTTGTCGACGGACTAGCGCTTCATTGTGTCGTTTTTACCGCCGAAGATTGCATCGGAGAGCCCGTCGAGACAGACGAAGCCATCCCTCATTGGATGGAAACTTCAGCGATTCCCTACCTCGACATGTGGCAGGATGATCAGTATTGGCTGCCTGGAATGCTCGAGGGCAAAACCTTCAAGGGGTATTTCCATTTTAACCAGGATGTGATGCTATCATGCCATCTGGAGTGGCTCTCAGCCTAAGAGTGTAACTTGGGAGGGGCTACAGGATACAGGCACCACGACACCTCCCTCAATAATTTACAAAGGCTTGCCGACTAGTGCTCCCACCCCGGCAGTCAGGGCCATGGCTAGCGCGCCCCAGAAGGTAACACGTATAATGGAACCGAGAAGCGGAGCACCCCCCGCGTAGGCCGAGAGCGCGCCAAGGATGGCAAGGAAAATCATGGAGCTACCCGACACCGACCAGGCAATCCAATTGTGAGGCACAATAAGCACAACCAGCAACGGCATCGCTGCACCCGCTGCAAAGGTCGCAGCGGAGGCTAATGCTGCCTGCAAAGGACGGGCACTAAAGGCTTCAGAAATCCCGAGTTCGTCACGAGCATGTGCTCCCAAGGCATCTTTTGCCATCAGCTGCTTGGCCACTTGATCCGCAAGGCCCTGATCAAGTCCCCGCTCCACGTAGATCGAAGCCAACTCCGCAAGTTCATGTTCGAAATCGCTGGCAAGTTCGGTCCGTTCTCGCTCCAGATCGGCCTGTTCCGTGTCGGACTGCGAACTCACGGAGACATACTCTCCGGCTGCCATCGACATGGCGCCTGCTACAAGTCCGGCAACCCCGGCGACTAGCACACTGCCTCGGCTCGCCTCTGCTGCTGCAACGCCGACAATCAGACTGGCCGTAGAAAGCAGCCCGTCGTTTGCACCTAGCACGGCAGCTCGAAGCCATCCAACACGATGAGTGAGGTGGAACTCGGCGTGCCTCATTGAGGGGTCAGCGGGCAGCTTCAGCACCCATCTTCTTCACCTCGGCTTCGTCCTTGAAGGTCAGGGCAGCAGAGTTGAGGCAGTAGCGCAGGCCGGTCGGAGCCGGACCATCGTCAAAGACATGGCCGAGGTGGCCGCCGCAGCGTGCACAGACGATCTCGGTGCGGACCATGCCGAGTGTTCCATCGCGGATCTCGGTGATGTTTTCCTTGGCAAAAGGCCGGTAGAAACTCGGCCAGCCAGTGCCGGAGTTGAACTTGGAACTGGAGGCAAAGAGAGGCAATCTGCACCCGGCGCAGAAGTAGACGCCATCCTTGTGATTATCGAGCAGGTTGCCGCAGAAGGGAGCCTCGGTCCCCTTGGCCCTGAGAACGCGGTAGACGGCAGGTCCAAGCTGCTTCTCCCACTCGGCATCGGTCTTTACAACGCGGGGACTCTGGACGACTGGTCCGGGAGTGCCATCTGAGCCGATCAGACGGACGGCGACTGTGTTGATATCTTTGGAAGGCGACTGTGCAGACATGAATGGAACCATAGAAAGCAGGAGGGCCACGGGCAAGAGATGACGAAGGATCATGCTTAGATCATAGCACGGGGAGGGAACGATGTCCCTCCGAGTAGAGCCCTTTTCTTTGGCGATCCTCCCGGGTCAACCATCCTCGCTGAGGTCTCGGACTGCCTGCGGCATGACTAAGCTGCGTTCCCACGCACCTTTTTATTCTTGTTCCGTTCGCCTCGGATGATGAGATCCATGGGTGCTTTCCACGCTTGCTCCCTGGTTCTTGATTGCAAACTGTTCCTACTTGCTCGGCTCGATCCCGTTCGGGTTCATCGCCGGACGGATCTGCGGTATCGATATCCGTACCAAGGGAAGTGGCAATATCGGGGCGACCAATGTGCTTCGCGTGCTTGGCAAGAAATGGGGCTATGCGGTCTTCTTCCTCGATTTTCTGAAAGGTTTGCTTCCCGTCCTGCTGGCGCTTGCGTGGGGTCGCTCCATCGGGGTGAACCCCGCCTCCTTACCAGGAGCTTTGGCGGCACTCTGCGCACTCTTCGGTCATAGCTTTCCTGTCTGGCTGGGGTTCAAGGGGGGGAAGGGGATTGCCTCCTCTGCAGGCGTGATCGTCGGGCTCTTCGGAATCGGGGCCTTTCTATTTTGCCTTGGCTCGTGGCTTCTTTTCTTCCGCATCACCCGCTATGTTTCCGTGGCCTCTATCGCAGCGGCCATTGCCGTCCCGCTCTCCGTCTCCATCCTTTATTTCATGCATTGTTCTGACTGGCTGACGCTGCTCGTGGCCTTTCTTATGTGCGTGCTGGCCATCTGGCGTCACCGCTCGAACATCTCCCGTCTGCGGGCAGGAACCGAGCCCCGCTTTGAGAAGAAGATGGGACCCACAAACCCATGATCAATCCTACCGTTAGCGTTCTCGGTGCAGGGGGATGGGGAACGGCTTTGGCCCTTCTCCTAGCTCGTTCAGACAGAGAAATCCGACTCTGGGGTCATGATCCGGTTCATGTGGAAAACATGGTCCGTGAGGGAATCAATACAAAGTATCTCCCCGGGGTGGTGTTGCCCTCCACGATCAAGCCCACAGCGGATCTCTTGTCGGCGGCGCAATCCGATATTCTCTTTCTGGCAATTCCCTCGAGATATCTGGAGGTGATCGCCTCGCAACTCGCGGCAGTCTGCGGAGACCGCAACCCGCTTCTTGTTTCCTGCACCAAGGGTATCGAATTGGAAAGAGGACTTCTCATGAGTCAGGTCATTGCTGAAGGGATGCCCTCGGCCACGATCGCCGTTCTCTCCGGGCCGAATCTCGCTGGTGAGATCGCCCGTGGCATTCCAGCGGCTGGAGTCATCGGATGTGATGATGCCGCTAAGCTTCTGAGCGTGCAGGAGCTGTTCGTTGGGACGAGTTTCCGCGCCTACACGAGCAGTGATGTCCGGGGAATCCAGCTCGGTGGCGCACTCAAGAATATCTTCGCAATCGCAGCTGGTGTCTCCGACGGCCTCGGTCTGGGTGAAAACGCGCGGACTGGTCTGGTGACCCGATCGCTTACTGAGATGACCCGACTCGGCATGGTCATGGGAGGGAGCCGCGAGACCTTCGGTGGACTCAGTGGGATTGGCGATCTGATGGTCACCTGCTTCAGTCCGCGCAGCCGTAACCATCAGGTGGGATTCCGCCTCGGTCAGGGAGAGTCTCTCGAATCGATTATCTCATCAATGGGTAGCATGGTGGCGGAAGGAGTCCCGACAACGTTCAGCGCACAAGCTGCCGCCGGACGTCTCTCCGTGGAGACTCCGATCATCGACGAGGTCTCAGCCCTTCTTCAGGGTCTGAAAACTCCGGCGGCAGGGATGAAATCCCTTATGGGCCGCAATCTGCGCGGAGAGGAAGAAGTCTAGGGAAGCGATTCAAACCGCGAAGCCATAAAGAGGCGAGGGGCTTGGTATATTGTAACCACGCCCCTCTCACCCCATCAGCAACTTACGGCTTGGTATCCACATGGCCGTCAGCGCGAAGCACATCGAAGCTGCCCGTGCCCATCGATCCGCCGGGATGTAGATAGCCTTTGTCGTAGCAAATAGCCACCCGGCTCAGATTGTTAATTGTGAAGACCTGACCCCGTCCATAGTAAACGAAGTTTTGAGGCGTGTCTCCCTGAGCCACGGGAGACCATATATAGCTACCGTAGTTCGGATCGGGTGATGCATCTCCTGGGCACGTGAGGAGCGCCAGCGTCACACCATAGTTGGAGAGGCAGGCAAGGGGTTGCAGTGTATTTGTACCCTGAGTACCGCTAGTAGCTGCTTGAGCTGTCGTTGAGTTGCTCACGTAGTAGATCGGAGGGAACTGTTGGTTATTGTCCGGGTCAGCGACATATTGCTGCACAGAGACCCCGATCTGGCGAAGGTTGCTGATGCATTTCGCCTGTTTCCCTTTCTGAAGGGAGTTTTCAATGGCAGGAAGCATTAGTGTCGCCAGCATGCCGATGATGGCAATGACGACCAGTAGCTCGATGATGGTGAATGCGGTGCAGCCCTTCATGATCAGTGTCCTTGCGCGGCTTGGGCCGCAGCTTTGCGATTGATGTAGTCAACCGCACGGCTGATTTGCTGCTCAGGTGTCCGCTTTGTCTGGCGTAGAAGCAGTTGATCCTGCATCTGAAGGAGTGTGTCGGGATTGGACATCATCTGCTGCCATTTTGCTCTTCGTTGTTCGCGCGTGAGCCCCTGCATTTCGGCAAAAAGCGTATTCCTTTCAGCCATTTTTTTCTTAGCTTCTTCCTGTTCGGGTGCAGGAAGGAGCCCAATCTGAGCCCTCTGGCGTTGCTCCCACCACTCCGGGTTCATCCTCTCCCAACCGCGTGAGGACTCTGCCTGCTGGTTTTGGTCGTCGCCCAATCGACGGGGACGCTCCGCAAGATAGAGGAAGGCAGCGACTTTGCCATGTTCACTCTTGATCAGGGAGGGAATCACCTTGCCAAGCGCGCCCGACTTCGGAAGCGTTGCGACGGCAGGTCTCCAATCTTTGGGAAGAGCCGTCATCACCCCGCTTTTTTGCGCGGCCTCATCGAGCAGTTTTCCTAGATCGGGATCCGGCCCCTCCAAGGTAATGGAGAGAAACCGGGGATCAATAACATGCCCATAATCAGCTCCCCAGAATCCCACTTGCCCCGGGTAATAGTTGGTGGTCCAGTTTTCGATCTTGCCCGTACCGTTAAGCGAAAGGAGAGCTTCATTGATTGCTGATTTGGTAGGCGCGGCCAGGTAGACGACACGCCACCCGGATTCGGTCACCATTGTTAGTTTGTCCAATGCCTCGACGGGCGTTACCTTGACTACGTTTATGGTCACCGGACTAGAAGGGTCGAGCGAGCTTTCGATGCGGACGCCCCCTTGACGGGCGATCGAGGCGATCACCTTGGCAAGAGGTTGATCCTTTGCATGGATTGTCACCAGTCCCCAATTGCCAATCCATCGGGCGATCAGGATGAAGGCCAGCAGCAGGGCGATGATCCCCAGATAAAGCTGCCGTCTGGGTAAGGCGACGAGAAGAGAGATCATTCATATTTATAAACACCCCATTGGCTAAATAGTTGCATCTAAAATCACCGGCTTGGAAAACAACCCATCCTCTGCAGCGGCCCTCATGGGATTTATTCAGCGCTTCCCTTGCCACCGATTTGCCTTGTCTAGGAGCCTCTTCGGTGCGAGAGAGAGTGTTGTCCGATTTCGGCGACCGTCGCAAGGTGGTGCGGATTTTCCGCTACCTCCCCCGGCATTGAACGGCCGGAACAGCCTCCTCCACGCCCCTTTTCGCAAGAGTCAGGGGACGGGACACACTGGAGGCTACGATCAACGAGTCGCCCGGGCACCAACACAAAACGCAACGATACATCACAGTCCTGATCCCCGTCACCCCCGGTCACGTGTCCCGGGCCGCGAATCGCAGGGATCCCTTATCACAACACATATCATGTCCTCAAATTATTCACCTACCGGTGGTCGTTCCCGCAGTGGCGGTGGCGGTCGCCGCCGCTCATCCGGATCCAAATCCAGCTACAGCAAAACCGCTCAGGGTAGTCCTCGTGGCGAGGAACGCCTGCGCAGTCACGCGTCAAACCGTCCATCCGTCCAAAAGAAGGGTTTCTTTGCAAAGCTTCTTTCTTTCCTCGGTCTGAGTGGCAAAAAGAAGCCCGCAGCCACCGGCCAACCCCAACGCACGCCACGTGGCGCGCAATCCGAGCGCCGCGAGAGTTCATCTCCCCGTCAATCTCGGAAGCCTGAGCGCATTGAGGTGACCACCCCGCGCGTCTATGTCGGCAACCTCTCGTTCGATGCAAGTGAGAGCGACCTGCTCGAGCTCTTCAGTGGCGTTGGCTCCGTTCAGAACGTCGAAGTGGTGTGCAATCGCGAAACGCAACGCTCCAAGGGATTCGGATTCGTCACCCTCTCTTCCATCGAGGAGGCTAAGAGGGCCGTTGCCGAGCTTCATGACAAGGAATACATGACCCGTAAGCTCGTGGTCAGCGGCGCCAAGGCCGTGGCCGAGAGCCGCAGCGAGCGCTCCGAGCGACGCGACACGGCGGAAGCTTCGGAAACTTCGGGAACTTCCACGCCGTCCGAGGCAGCAGCAGCCTAGTTAGTTTTTCGGTTCTCATCGGTCTCTGTTTCCTTGCTTCCTGCGGAAACCATTCTTATTGCCGGCCCTAGCGGGGCCGGCAAAACCGATCTTTCTCTTCGGCTTGCCGAGGTTCTTGATGCTGAGATTGTTGGCGCTGATGCATTTCAAATCTACGCAGGCCTCCCCATCCTGACAGCCCAGCCCTTGGATGCAGCCCGGAAGCTCATTCCCCATCACCTGATCGGATCAGTCGATCCGTCAGAGGCTTATGATACTGGACGCTATCTGGGTGAGGCGATGCCCGCCATCCATGATATTGTCGCACGTGGCAAACGGCCGATCGTGGTTGGCGGAACAGGACTTTATTTCAAGGCTCTACTTGGCGGCCTTCAGGAACTCCCCACTGGCGACCACGTGCTGCGCGCGGAACTCCAAGCCCTCCCGCTCCCGGAACTGGTCGCTCGTCTACAAGCCCTCGACCCTGCCGCCACGAGTTCTCTGGATCTGGCGAACCGTCGCCGCGTCGCGCGTGCTCTGGAAATTGTCCTCATGACCGGCAAGCCACTTGCTGCCTCGCGCACGGGAAAAACACCCCAGCCAATTGGCATCACCTCGCTGCTCATCACGCGTGATCGGGAGGAGTTGAACACGCGTATTGAGGCGAATGTCCGGGCGATGTTCGATCGCGGTGTCGAAGACGAAGTCGCCTCGCTTCCGGAGGAAACCGTTGGACCGACAGCCTCAATGACGCTCGGTCTGCGCGAGATCCGAGCGCTCCTTCGTGCCGAGATCAGCCGAGATGATGCGATCACTGCCATCAGCTCTGCAACTCGGCGCTACGCCAAGCGGCAGATGACCTGGTTCAACGGCCAACATGATTTTCCAGAGTTGAACCTGAGTCTTTTTATCAATTCCGAAACGTCGTTTCAGGAAGCCTTGCGTCTCCTCAAATCATCCGACTCGGAACGCGGGGGCGACACCCCTACTTAAGAAAACCGCCCAGGGTATCGAGAACTTTCCCAGCACCCTGTTCGAGCGTTTCGATGGCATTCGTTGACGGCATATTGGTTGCCGACAGCTCCTTGATGCCCAGGATGTTCAACCCTTCTTTGACTCCCTCCTTAACGACTCCTTCGGCGCGGCTGACGAGCGCCATGGCGAGTCGTGGGGAGAGATCCTCCGTGGGATTGGAAAGACTCCCCCCGACAATCATCGGGGTCCAAAGATAGCCATCATGCTCGTTGACGCCTAGAATCTGGCCGGCAAAGGGGATCATATCGACAATCCGCTTGGTTATCCCGACCTGAAAAGTCCCCCGGAGTGATCCCTCTCGGCTCACCTCTGCATCTCCGGTGAATTTCAGCAGGCCTTTGGATTCAAGAACCACATTACTCCAGATGGTCCGTTCTGAATTTCCCGAAAAAGTTGCGTGTGCCTCTTGAAGCGGAAGGTGACGGAATTGATCCATGCCTGTTAACAGCGCCAACCTATCCAAGGTCGGAATCTTGTCACTGGTGACATCGTGAGCGCTGACAGTGCCGGCAATGCTTTTGATCCCATCACGACCCCAAGCTGCCTCTCCTTGCCCTTCCAGCGTGCCCACGACTTTTCCCTCGAGTGCCGGCATCAAGGTAACCAAGTTGACGTTCTCCCAATGACCTTTCAGACGTGATTCCGTTCCGTTGCTGGGAAAGCTTCCCCGCAGACGAAGGGTCCCCCCGCCCGGAAAGGAAAGATCGGCGCCCGTGAGATCGAGCCCTTCGGGGGAGAATCGGCATCGGATTGTTTCGATGGAGATCTTCAGGTCAGGAAAGCGCTCACTCACCAATCGCCCCCCATGGGCTTCGAAGCGGATCTGCTCGCCCTCAGGCTCCGAGTCCAAGCTGGTTTCCAGAATGTCAACCGATCCACCGTTGGGTTGCTCGATCAGCACATCGGCCGTGGCACTATGAATTTTCTCAACCACGAACTGCACGGGGAGCCATTTGGGAAGCGCGTCGTCCTTCTCCACGACCGCGGGAATAACCTCGCTTTCGACTGCGGTCACAGCACCGAGATGGATCACGGTTCGCTCGAGGGCAATCTCCTCAACAACTATGCTTCCCTGAAGAAGGGCTGAGGGGCGCAGTCGTGCACGCACGCCGCTCGACTCGATGCTCTTGAGCGTTGTCTCAGCGGATCCAAGAACCCGAAGGCTCCCCGAAGTAAGGGCCATCCAAGCCCAGTGGACAGGAGCCAGTTCTGCCTTTGCGTGAAGCTTGTCAGTCGTCTTCTGTTCAACCATAGAGCGAAATTTTTCTCCCTCCAGCCAACTTACAACCAGCGCCAACAGCACCATCACCGCAGCCGAAACGAGAATCAGTGGGGTGAGCCAGTACCAGTGGCGGGATCCTTTCTGAGAACGAGCCATGTTTTCCTCTTGTTCCCTATTGAGGCGTCAGGCTTCTGGCTAGAAATACTTCGGGCCTGAACGCTCGTTCAAGCTGTCGCAGACGGGGCAGCGGAGAAGATCGGCTCTGGATTGGTCTGTGTACCGCGAACCGCAGATCCTGCAAAAAATGCGGCCGCGCGCAATGATGTTGGCATGGCGCTTGCGGATAATTTCGTAACCTATCCAGAGGATCAAAACACCCGCAAGAAAAAGGGCAAGATAGACGCAGACAAACCACGAAAGCGTGATGGGGATCATGGCTTAGGAGAGTTAGCAGATGCACCCCAGAGTACAAGGACGCGTCCCCAGGTCATGGCCTCGGCAGATAAGGAGCTTTGCCGGGGCCGAAAGCGACGTCCCATGATCCAGATCCGCGCGACCTCGTCGCTGGCCGGGTCACCAGAGGATTCCATCAAAACGCAGTGCAAGGGTATCCCCTCGGGATTGACGCCGACTTCATAGAGTGTGGGATGGACCGCCCCCGCCGCAGCGACTGGACCAGAAGAGAGAGGAGTGCTTTCCAGCGGTTGCAGTTTTGAAAGCTCGTCTTCCCACTGGACGACGGTGGAGGTGTGCGCGCCGGTCACGCCCGCCGTGAACGATGACGCTGACTTCATCTCCCCATAGGTCACTCGCTGGATTGGTGCTGACAGCGGTGGCAGAGGCGGCTCCAGCACGCGGGAGGACTCCTTGCGGAGAGGAAGCAGGGCGGGGGGCGGTTCTTCGTAACTTGGCCTGTATTTCAGCGGTGGGAGTGAAGGGGCAGCCCCCCGTATGGCACGGAGGGGAGAAAATATCCTTGGATCATTACCCTCAAGCCAAGGAGCCAACTGATGTGCGGCTTTACTGTCAGGCGGCAGGAAGTAGAACAGCGGGGCATCAGGTATTTTCTCGGAAGGTACCCGATAGCTGATCGAGAAGAGAACCACCATGAGGGTCTGCAGGATGCCCGCGCCCAGAATGCATAGGGGAAGCATCAGCCGTGGTGCCTGACGGATCGGCCATTCAAAGGCAAGTTGGGCTAAGTGGGCCAACTCTCTCAGCTCCCTAGAGGCAAGGGGGCCCTTAGGTAACAAGGGGATCCGTCGCGTCATGAAGGTCCTGAGCCGGTGGCAAGGACAATGGTGAAACCACAGCGTGCACCAATCGTCATTATTTGCAGTAAGAGATCATAGGGGGCTAGCCGGTCAGCCTTGATGATCAAACTTCGGGTTCTTGCTGCCTTACGAAGCGATGTCTCCAATTCCTCCGCGGTGACCACCTGACGGTCATAATAGATCTGCGGCAGCGGGGCCCCCGTCACGCTGACCACCTGGGGATCCTGCTGGGGGAGAAGTAGAAACGGTGAGTCGGGGACCTTCAGCGCGATTCCCGGCTGGAGCATAAAATAACCTCCCAGCAGTACGAAAAAAACCAGGCTCAACAACGTGCTGAGGGCTGGGGCCATCAGCAGCAGCGCATCTCCCGCTCCTTTGCTGCGAGGAAGCCTCATTCGTTGGCGGGGGGATCCTGCCCTTCGGCGGCATCCACAAGCAGGTTCACGATCTCTATTCCGGCTCTCTCCATGTCATGAATGATGTCATTCACCCTTGCGGTCAGATAACTGTGTCCGATATGAGCGGGGATGGCCACGCCAAGGCCGGCCGCCGCGTCGAGCATGCTCTGGTAGACACCTTGAGCAAGTTCGGCGGCCGTTGCATAGCCGCCGTGTGAGGAAAGAATCAAGAAAGCATCCAATAGGCCGAGGATCGTACCGAGAAGGCCGAAAAGCGGCGCGACATAAGTCAATGTCGCAAGAATCGGTAAATTCCGCTCTAGCTTCGGAATCTCCAAGATAGCCGCGTCGGTGGTCAACGACTGCAGAACGCTCCGCTCGGCGCTTGGTCTCAGCAGCGCAGCCTGCAGAACGCGGGCCACCGGGCCATGACTCGCAGAGGACTCTGCGAGCGCCTCGTCGACGCGGCCATTATGAATCAACAGCGCAAGTCCGCCGAGCAGTTCTCCAACCCTGATCGAAGCTTTGTGGAGAAAGATCAGCCTTTCGAAGAAGACCCCCAGCGCTACCACGCTGCAGAGCAGGATGATCCACATGAGGGGTCCGCCTTTTTGCAAGAGTTCAAGCATGGAAAAATACTAGTTGCAGGTTGAAAGCATTCAAAAGGTTAAAGGTTGTAGGTTTATAGGGTGGACCTGCTTCCGGCTCTCAAATGGGCAGGCTCTGTTGTGCGGAGGAACCACTTGGCAAGGCCTCGGCGCGGGAGAGGTGATACAGCATTTGCTGGAGGCGTTCGCTTACCCCTGGAATGAAGCCCCGATCTGCATGGAGGACGAGCAGGCAGAGCTCGTTGTTGTGAAGAAAACTCAGCGCTCCCTGCTCTGCGTGGAGCGTTACCCCGGACACATTCCCAAGACCCATCTTGGAAGAGGACTCCCGGATCTGGGTCAGCATGGTCATCGCCTGCCCGCTCAGGGTTTGAAGATCGCTTCCGGGAGAAGTGTTTGAGGCGCAAACCACCTTATCCCCATGAGCAAGGATACAGGCCCGCAGTCCCGGAAGCTGGCCAGCCATAGAGATTACACGATCCATGGTCAGTTTCTCCTCGGTCATGAAGAGGGCCTGTAGCGCCAAGGGATCGGCAATCTGATCTAGGGGATCGAGCTTCCAAAGGGGCTCAAGAGCCAGATTTTTGGAATCCTCAGGTGCGGGCGCAGAAGTTGTGCTGAGAGCAAGGCGATCCTCTTCGGCCACCGGCTTCACGGGTGCATTCCGTTGAAAGATCGGCAACGAAGCAAAGAAGCCTCGTTTTAGCGGAGGAACTGGGGGCTCTTCCGGAACCGCTGCCAGAAGTGCTTCCGGGGCCCCTTTCGGAGACTCTTCCAGGACCACTGCCGGAGCCTCGTTCTGCGCAGCCTCAGTTTTCGCAGATGCCTCAGCGCTCTGCCTTTCCATCATTGAAAAGTCTTCGGCAGGTTTTGTGGTGATTACTTCGCCTTCGATCACCAGGCCCAGCTCTGGTTTTTTGTCACTCTCCTCGGAGGCCAGGGGTTCACTCACCGAGGTGGCAGGCACCGGGGCATGCTGCTTTTCCAGAACGATTTCCTCAAACCGCGTCACCAGTTGGTAGTAAAGCGCCACCCATCCCGCAGGTAGATTCAGCTTTTGCGAATGGTCTCCACCCTCGGGCACCATCACAAACTCGGGCAGAAGATCGTTGAGCTGGCCGAGAGAGAGACGCGGCGTATTTCCTGCTAGCAAATCACGGCAAGGCAGGGCAACCGTACGGCCGTTCAATTCTTCGGCAGATGTTTCCTTGCGGAATGAAGCCGGAAGATGGTTTAGCAACTCCACCAAGGGTAGGGAGATCATTTCCGGTGCTTCCTCATAGAAACGATGGGAGGGAAGGATGGGTGCCGTGGGTTTGTTGGATGTGATAACCACGGAATGATCCTCCTGAAACTAACGCCACTCCGCAACCGAGAATCTGCAATCGAGAATCTTCTTGCCCCGGAAGCGCCGTCTCTCCGAAATGAGCTGATGGACTTGAATCTCAAATTCGATGACCGCGGCCTGATTCCAGCCATTGTTCAGGAGAGCGCCGAGAAAGGCGGGCGCGTGCTCATGATGGCCTGGATGAACGAGGACTCGCTCAAGCATTCCGTTGAGACCGGCTACATGCACTACTGGAGCCGCTCCCGCAGGAAGCTCTGGAAGAAAGGAGAGTCGAGCGGCCACACGCAGAGGATCCTGCGTTGGTTCGTCGATTGCGACCGCGACACCCTCCTCTTCGAGGTGGAGCAGCACGGCGGTGCCTGCCACACCGGATTTGCGAGCTGCTTCTATGTCGAGCTCGACAAGACCGGGAACGACCTTCCACCGCAGGAAGAGCCTCTCTTCAGTCCCGACAGCGTTTACAAAGCGTAGTCGATCACCCGTCCCGATGATCCAGTACCACCGCCTTCTCCACCTCGTCCTCGACCACGGGACACGGAAAGAAGACCGAACCGGCACGGGAACGCTCTCCATTTTCGGCGCGCAGGAACGCTTCGACCTGACCAAGGGATTTCCCCTGCTCACCACCAAGAAACTCCACCTTCGCTCGATCATCCACGAGCTGCTCTGGTTCCTCAAGGGTGATACCAACATCGCCTACCTCAAGGAAAACGGCGTCACCATCTGGGACGAATGGGCTGATGCGAACGGCGACCTCGGTCCCGTCTACGGCGCCCAGTGGCGTCGATGGCGCACCCCTGAGGGAGCAACCGTGGATCAGATCACGCGTCTCATCGAGGATCTGAAAAAGAATCCTGACAGCCGCCGCCACATCATCAGCGCCTGGAATCCCGGGGAAATTGACAAAATGGCTCTGGCCCCCTGCCATGCCCTCGTGCAGTTCTACGTCGCGAACGGCGAACTCAGCTGCCAGCTCTACCAGCGCAGTGCCGATCTCTTCCTCGGCGTCCCCTTCAACATCGCCTCTTACGCCTTGCTGACGCTTATGATCGCACAAGTCTGTGGTCTTAAACCGAAGGAATTCATCCACACCTTCGGCGACCTTCACCTCTACGTAAACCATCTGGATCAGGCCCGCGAACAACTCTCCCGCGAACCTCGAGCTCTCCCGCAGATGCTACTTAATCCCGGGGTGAAGAACTTAGAGGATTTCCGCTACGAGGACTTCACTTTGGAAGGATACGACCCCCACCCCGCGATCAAGGCTCCGATCGCTGTTTAGAATGCGCGGTCCAAAAATATTCCCCGCAGAGGCGCAGAGGCGCAGGGTTTTCGGGCAAGCCTTTGAATCTCCTTCTTTTTCTCCATCTCTGCGTCTCTGCGTCTCTGCGCGAGAATCTGCAGTTTTCCTTTTTCCCAGATGATCAAAGCTATCGTCGCCATGGCGGAAAATAGAGTGATCGGAAATGCCGGCACGATTCCGTGGCATCTCCCCGAGGATTTCAAGTTCTTCAAGGCGACCACCATGGGGCATGCGATCCTCATGGGGCGGAAGACTTACGAGTCGATCGGCAAACCGCTCCCCGGGCGGGAAAATATCGTCCTCTCCCGCACCATGCCTGACACTTCCGGCGTCACCGTCATCCGCTCCCTCGATGATCTGAAAGAACCCACCGATGGACGGGACCTCTTTGTCATTGGCGGTGAGGAGATCTACCGGCTCCTCCTCCCCAGAGTGCAGGAACTCTTCGTCACCAAAGTCCCCAGAACGATCGATGGCGACACCCGCTTCCCCGAATTCGAATCACAGTTCGATTCAGGAACTAAAGTTCTGGAAACCAACGACTTCTCAGTGTGGAAGTATTGTGCAACGCAAGGCTCTTAGGCTGTAGACTTTTAGGCAAATCAGCTTCTAGCTCAGTTCCTCGAAGCGCCGCTAGATCTCTCTGCTCTCACCTGAGTTGTTCAAAAATATTTGTGTCTAATTTATTTAACCACCCCATGGTTGCACCTAGGCGCGGAAAAGAAGGCGTCGTAATCCTACGCCGACCGAACGGCAACAACGCACAGCGCTTAAAGAAAAGCGCTCCCTAGTCGCGAGACTGGCGGGGGACGATACGCAAAGACTGCGGCTCCATTTTGCCGATGGAATTCTCCGGCAGCACTCCCCTCCAGGACGTATTCGGATAAAGAATCGTATCTCGTCCAATAATCGATCCCGGGCTGAGCACAGAATTACAACCGATTTCGGCACGGTCTCCGACGATGGCACCGAACTTCCGAAGGCCCGTCGGAATGATTCCTTCGGCGGTTTTCACGGTGACCAGCTGATGGTCGAGGCGGACATTGGAGAGGATGGCTCCGGCACCGAGATGCGCCTTGTGACCCAGGATAGAGTCCCCGACGTAGTTGAAGTGTGGGATCTGTGCCTCGTCGAAGATGAGGCAGTTCTTGAACTCGCAGGAGTTGCCGAGAACGACGCCGTTGCCAACGACGACATTCTCACGGATGTAGGCGCCATTGCGGATTTCGCACCCCTCGCCGATCCATGCGGGACCTTTGATCATGGCTCCTTGCTCAATGATGGTACCGGCTCCGATATAGACCGCTCCGCTGATGAACGGCTTGCCTATTAGCTTGCCATAAATGCCGGGCTTAAGGCGGAACTGGAGATAGGTCGAGATCTTGGCCAGTGCCTCCCAGACATGAGTGACATTCTCGAAGATGACACTATGCTCGGTACGGTCGAGATCGAGGAAATCTTCAGGGGCAAACATGTGTAAAACCTTACAGGGATGAAGGGGATAAAAGGGATAGGAAAAATTATCTTCTCATCTCCTTAATCCCCTTCATCCCTGTGAATCATGCTTTGATTATTTTCTGCCCTTCTTTCGTATCTTTGACTGTCCAGCCGAGTCCGGTGATTTGATCGCGGATCTCGTCGCTCTTCTGCCATTCCTTCGCATTACGGGCGGCAGCTCGGGCGGCGACCAGCTCTTCTACTTCTGATGGGATTATGGCGACCGCGTCAGGTTCCAAGGCCAGGACTCCGTCGACGCGGGCAAGCCAGTTCAGTAATCCACGGGCTTGTGACGGCGTCAGGGCACCTTCACCCGTCTGGTCCATCCGCCGATTGCTCTCACGGAGGGTCTCGAAGAGAACGCCCAGCGCACTGGAAATATTCAGATCATCATCAAGCGCGGCAAAGAATCCTTCGGTTGAGGGATCCGTTGACTCGGCAGTGTTTTCTAATCCGGCAGTCTCAATCAGGCGTTCACGCCAGGCATCAAGACGCCCGAGTGCAGTGCGTGCAGCCGCGAGGCCGTCAAAGGTGAAGTTAAGCGCACCCCGATAATGGACGGAGATCAAGGCATAGCGGACTTCACGACCGGTCCATCCCTTCTCCAAGAGATCACGGAGGGTGAAGAAATTCCCCGATGATTTCGCCATCTTGGAACCCTCAACCATCAGGTGAGCGCAGTGCATCCAGTACCGGACAAAGGGCTTGCCTCCCGCGCACTCGCACTGCGCGATCTCGGCTTCGTGGTGGGGGAAGATGTTGTCGACTCCGCCGCAGTGGATGTCGATGGTCTCGCCGAGCAGGCCGGTCGCCATGGCACTGCACTCGATGTGCCATCCGGGACGACCTTTGCCCCAAGGACTCTCCCAGCCGACAGATCCATCTTCAGCGACCCATGACTTCCAAAGAGCGAAGTCGGCGACTGCCTCCTTGTCGTATTCGTCGCTGGCGACGCGTTGGCCCGGTCGCTGGTTCTCAAGATCGACGTGGGCGAGCCTTCCGTAATTCGGAAAAGAGGCGATGCGAAAATAAACCGACCCATCTTCGACTTGGTAAGCATGCCCCTTCTCCAGGAGCGTCCCGATCATTGCGATCATCCGTGCGATCTGATCGGGAGCGGTTGCACAGGGATAGGCCTCAGCTTCCTGCAGGCGGAGGGTACGGAAGTCCTCGAAGAAGGCCTCCTTGAAAGGCTTTGTGTAATCCGCTAGCGCGATCCCGGCCGCATGGGCACCACGGATCGTCTTGTCATCGACGTCGGTGAGATTCATCACGCGGCGAACGAGGAACCCGCGTTCCTGGAGATGACGCTGGAGCAAATCTTCAAACACGTAGGCCCGGAAGTTCCCGATATGGGCGTAGGCGTAAACCGTCGGACCACAGGTGTAGAGGGAAAGGGTCTTCCCCTCTCGCTCCTGGGGAGTGATCTCCTCGAGTGACCGGGAGAGGGTGTTGAGTATATGAACGCTTGCCATCGACACGATTCGATTAAAGGACTAATCGGAAGGCGTCTCCACGGAAGACGTCGCAAGCGCGGCGATCCCTTCGCCGCGTCCCAAGAATCCCAAACACTCGTTGGTGGTTGCCTTAACACCCACTCGCGATGTGTCGAGTCCCAGGGCTCCGGCAATCTTCTCTCTCATCTCCAGAACATAGGGACTGATCTTAGGCTCCTCGGCAACCAATGTGGAATCAACATTGATGATCGTGCCTCCGTTATCAGCAATGATGGCTGAGACACGGCGCAAGATTTCCAAGCTGGAGATGTCCTTGATGGAGGCGTCGGTATTTGGAAAATAGTGACCGATATCCTGCAGGCCCGCCGCACCAAGGAGGGCATCCGCAATCGCATGACAGAGCACATCGGCATCGGAATGACCGGCGAGCGTCAGTCCCTGATCATGATGGAAGGGCACTCCTCCGAGCACCAGCAAGCGTCCATGTGGACCCTGCTCAAGCCTGTGCACATCATATCCGATGCCGCTGCGGGTGATCTTAGGTTTGGGCATTGGTTGATTGGAGCTTGATGCTGGGGTTCTCTGCGTCTCTGCGCCTTTGCGCAAGATTTAAAGATGGTCGAACGAAATTCCACCGCCGCAGGCGACGCAGGAGTATTTGTCCGGGACGGTGTCATGGGGCCTGAGGTCGACCTTCCCTCCGGCGAGTTCGACCATCAGCATGCCCGCCGCAATGTCCCAGAGGCTTATTTGACTCTCAATGTAGGCGTCGAGACGGCCACTCGCCACATAGGCAATATCGAGTGCGGCGCTGCCCATCATGCGGGTCTTTCGCGCGGAGCGCATCATCTCTCCGAGAATGGGGAGACCTTTCTCGATGGCGGCTTCCGTCTTTGAGACTCCGACAGCAACGATCGCATCGGAGAGCTTGGTACGGCCACTCACCTTGATAGGACGACCATTCAGCGTGACAGAACCCGTGGCACGGGAGGCGATCCAGAGCTCGTCGGTCATCGGTTGGTAAATAACACCTGTCGTGATGACCCCGTTCCGTCGATGGGCGATCGAAACGGCAAAATGTGGGATGCCGTAGAAAAAGTTCACCGTTCCGTCGATCGGGTCGATGATCCATTGGTCCGGTGCGCTCTGGTCTCCATGGATTCCCTCTTCCCCATAGATCGCATGGTCCGGGAAAATGCCTAAGATGAGCGACTCGATGAGGGCCTGGGAGCGGCGGTCGAGTTCGAGCTTTATATCGTGCGCCTCGGCGGAGTCGACATTTAGTTCCCTCTCAAAGTGGCCTCGGATCATTCCCCCGGCGGCGAGTGCCGCATCGCGCGCGGTCGTAATTAGAAGTTCTTCCATCAACAAAATTTAGCGGAGTAATAGAATGTGGTCGAGGAGGGAACGATGGAGCTCAAGACTCTGATGAAGGAAAAAATTGGGGGAAGCGTTTATGGCGCTTCCCCCAAGTTCTAGCTCGTCGCCGAAATATTGCTCCGGCGGGAGGGACTTACTTTTTCTTTGCGACGGCTTTCTTTTCAACAGCCTTCTTTACTGGGGCCTTCTTTGCGACGGCTTTTTTTGCTGGGGCCTTCTTTTCAACGGCCTTCTTTACCGGAGCCTTCTTTGTGACGGCTTTTTTTGCTGGGGCCTTCTTTTCAACGGCCTTCTTTACCGGAGCCTTCTTTGCGACGGCTTTTTTTGCTGGGGCCTTCTTTTCCACTTTCTTAGCGGGTGCTTTTTTCTTAATAGGCATTTCAATCCACCTCCTTTGTTCCGCAGGCGCGGGTCTTGTGAAAGGTTTGTGAATAAGTCACTGATGAATGTGAATAAGTCGCCCGATGTTGTGCGTCAACCGCTTTTCTGAAAAATTCTCGCGGAATATTTTCTGCTACCTCGGAAAACTTTCCGATGATCTGCCGGCTGAGAGAATATTCTCCGCGCTCTTTAGTATTTCTGTCACCTCAGCCAGCCTTCCCGGGCCTTCATAGCCGCAGGCAAGTATGCCTTCCGCAGGCCCCACAAGTGAGGCTCCACGTCTTCTCAATGTTTCCACGTTCTCCTGCGTCGCCGGATGATCCCACATCTTTCCGTTCATAGCCGGCGCGATGAGAAGTGCTGCACGCGTCGCTAATGCAACGGCTCCCAACGCATCATCTGCAAATCCATGCGCTAGTCGTGCGATCGTGTTCGCGCTTGCTGGGGCAATCATGAGGAGATCGGCACGATCCGCTAACTCGATGTGGCCGGGCTTCCAAGTTGTTGAATTTTCCTCAGAAAGATCGCAGAGCACGGGATTGCGTGAGAGCGTCGCAAGCGTGAGGGGTGTGACGAATTCCGTTGCTCTGCGAGTCATCACGACAAAGACTTCGTGGCCCGCCTTGAGGAGCTGACTCACGATCTCTGCTGACTTGTAAGCGGCGATCGATCCGGTCACGCCAAGGACGATTGTTTTCCCCGCAATCTTGGATGTCGGCGCTAGACTGCTCATGCTTTTTCTCCCTTCACAACGCTCATGCGGCGGCTGAGATAGCGCTCTGCTCGCATGACAGCCCTGAACTTCTCAATATTCTCTTCCATCGACCCACTGATGATCGTGTAGCGGTAATCACGCCAGCATTCCATCTCGCGGGCTGCATTGCTCATCCGAAGCTCGACCTGCTCGGCCGTCTCCGTGCCACGGCGCAAGAGCCGCCGGCGAAGCTCATCGAGCGCGGGCGGCATGATGAAGACATCGGCCAGTGCCTGGAGGATGATCGGATCTCCACAGGCGCGGATGTTGTCAACGCCGTGAGTGTCGATGTCGAGGAGGACATCGATGCCGTTCTTGAGATTCTCGATCACAGGTCCCTTCAGCGTTCCGTAGTGGTTACCATGAACCTCGGCATGTTCGAGAAATTCGTTCGCCTCGAGCCTCCTCGTAAATTCTTCGCGGGAAAGAAAATGATAATCTTCCCCTTCGACTTCCCCGGATCTCGGTGCGCGCGTCGTGCAGGAAACGGACCAAACAAAATCGGGCTTCTGCCGAAGGGCCGTGCAAAGTGTGGTCTTTCCGGCACCCGAAGGTGCTGAAATGACAAACAGGATGCCGGAGCGAAGAAAGTGATGGGAAGGATGATTCACGCGGATTACTCGAGGTTGGCTACCTGTTCGCGGATCCTATCAAGTTCCGCCTTGGATTGCACGACCCGTTGGGAGATGGAGGCATCCCCCGCTTTGTTTCCGAGTGTGTTGAATTCCCGGAACATCTCCTGGGCCAGGTACTCGAGCGTCCTGCCGGCCTGCTCGGTGCCGTTCAGCGATTCTCTGCACTGAATGAAATGACTCTCCAGTCGCGTCAACTCCTCAGTGATGTCGCTGCGCTCGGCCATGAAGGCCAGCTCCCTTGCGAGCGCAGGATCATTTGCTGGCAATGGTACTCCCAACTCTTCCATGCGCGTCTTCAGATGATCGCGTCGAAGGCGCAATACGGCAGGAACGCGGGCGCGGATAGCCTTTGCTGAGCCCTCGAGCAGCTTGATGCGCTTGAGTAAGTCTGCGACGAGGTGCGCTCCTTCCTTCTTTCTCATCATGATCATCCGATCCAGCGCTTGGTTGAGTGCGATCTGCAGAGCAGGCAAGAGCGCATCATGGTCAGGCGTCTGCTCCATCCCGTTTCTAAAAACTCCGGGGGACTGGAGCAAGAGTTCCAGGGAGATCTGACCAGGAAGATTGAGCTCTGTCTGAAGGACCTGGAGCTCCTGAAGAATTCGGCGTGCAGCTTGCCAGTCAACGACGCCTTGGGAATTATCGGGCCCTGCGGCATTCTCGAGGGAAACTGAGACGTTGATGCGCCCTCTGCCGATTCTTTTCTGAATCAATTCCCGCAGTTTTGGCTCAAGCGTTGAAAGGGGCTTTGGGAGAGAGATGGCGATCTCGATCCCTTTCCGGTTTACCGAGGCACACTCCGCGGTGATTAGCCACCCTTCCGCCTGAGCGCTTCCACGGCCATGTCCTGTCATGCTTTCCATAAGATTTTTTATTGGGTGCTTCCTCTCCACGAGAGGTTCCATATCCAGGGCGAGCCATAAAACCCAAGGGCGGCCGATTCGAAGTCCCCCAGACGCGAGGTAGCCCATTTCGCCGCAGGAAGGGGAAACAGAAGCGTCTGCCGGCTCCACGATGCTGCCTGGACAAAGAGACTCGTTTTCTGCTTTGGGGCGCTGGCCATGGTCATCACGAGATCCGGGGCACAAACCAAAGGACCCCCTTCAAAAGCTATCGCCGGGTTAGAGAGCGTTCCACCGAAGGAGAGCGCGCAGAAGCCTTCTTCGGTCAGTCCATACGCCGTGTCCCTCGAAAGCAGGGCACGAGAGGTCTCCAAGACCACGCGACCTTGCGGAACGACAAAGTTGCCGCTGGGAAGCATGAGGTCTAGATTCCGCATGTCAATTGTCCCTGTAAATGCAGGCGCACGAGCTGGACCCCCTGCTTTCACATCAACGGCTAGGCTGGCGTCTGATCCATGATCAAGCATGACCAAGCCGTCGGTTTTAAGTGAAAGGTCGATCTGTAGATTTTTAAAACCGTTTTCAGTCTTTTGCTCTTGTGCGATCTTTCCCACTGGAGGGGATAAATTACATCCAGGGGGTGCAAAGGCGGGTGTCAGCTTGGCACGCAGTGCTCCAACGAGCCCATGGAGCCTTAGCAATCCACTCAACACGGGCGTTTGAGCGCTGGTGACTCCCAGGAGTAGGTCCGCATCCGCAAGCGCACCAAAGCCGCCGTCAAACGTCATGGGTAGATCCTTCCCTGTCAGATGGATACCACCTTTCCAAGGAGATTTTTCCCAGGTAGCTTCTCCGGAAAGCGTTATCGGCTTTTCACGGTAAACGGCGCTTCCGGGGCCGAGCATTACCTTCGATGAGGAAAGCGTCATGGGTAAGGAAACATGTTCTAACAGGTGTGGACCGAAGAGATACCCCTCATCCGCCTCAAGAAGTAAGGCGCCTTCAGAGACAGGCTGTCGGCAAGTTCCGGAGAGACGGATTTTCCCATCTAGGCGGGCCTTCTTAAGAGGCCATGCCTCCAGCCTCAGTAGGCTGGCCCACCCATCCAGGGGGACATGCTGAAAGGATGCAGATCCTCGGATTGGCTGATCAGTATCCCCGAATCGTAGGTTCCCTTGATCGTTGATCAACGAAAGCGGCATCTCCAACTCCACGTCCAATGGGGAAGATGATGCTGGTTCCTGAACGAGCGTCGCCTTGGCTTTCCCTTGCCCGGCTTCCATGGAGACGGAAAGATCCGCCGTAGGCCCGCCCAGCTTTGGTGAAAATCTGCGGATTCCCAACGCGGCGTGGAGGATAGGTTTTGCGGGCGTTCCCTTCGCTGCGATCGATCCCTCCAGAGTTCCCACAAAAGGAATTTGCTGTCCAAACAGCCCCGCGATTTCTTCGGCCTTTATCCCCTGAAGGGCAAGGTTGATCTCCAGCGGCCCGTCCATCGCGATGGTCTTGAGCGCGTCACCGCTCTGCCAGAATTCCGGTGTATTGATCGGGAGCAGAAGATCTCCCTTTACCAAAGGCAATGACTTGCCTGGCCGTGTTGCCGAGATAGCCGTGGCTCGAAAGGCGTTGGTCGTTGCCGAAAGCTTCAGCGCCAACGTCAGATCTTCCTGCTTGAAGTCAGCCTTGGAGAGCTCGACTTTCCCCGGCGCATAAATTCCCTCAAAGGCTCCGGACATGCCGGTGGTCGTCCACTTGCTCACCCATCCGTTAACCTGGGCCTGAAATGATCCGGTGTGAGTGCCTGCGTCGCCCTCTCCCTGCCAGTGGAATTTCACTCCTCCAGCTCCTATAACCGATGCTGTGGTAATTCCCAATTGGGAGAGCCGCTTGGTCAGGTCTCGGACTTCGGCTTCGGCTTCGGCTTTGTAGGCATGGGGGCGGTTGTTGGCGACATTCCCGCTGAGTATCAGATGATCTCGCCCGCTCCATGCTTCCAGAGATTGCACCTTGGTCTGATCGCCGGCAAAGATCATGCGCCCTTTAACCCAGTCTAGCGGCAACTTCCGAATAGTCATGCCAGTACCGATGAGATTGCAGTAACCCTCCGCCTTGTTCTCGGAACCCTGAACCTCTCCCTCAACAATTAATCCACCACCTAATTGTGTAAATTGGGGACCCGCTAGTGCCGCTAGTGCACTGGCATCCTCCAACTCAGCGTGAAATTTCGCGGTAAACGGAGCCCGAAGCGCTGCACGCCAATCTGCCGGAAGATGGCTTTGTCCCGATGCCGTGACTTGATTCTCCTTCTGCTGTAGAAGGAGTTCCGAAAGGGTGAGATTGCGACCCGTCAGCGTCGCTGCCAACCGGAGCGACTCCCACCCCTTCCCCTCCCAATGGAAGTCGCGGGCGATCAGGCGCAAAGAGCTATCAGCATCCACTGGGTTGGAGGGATCACCTCGGAACGTAAAGCGGGCTTGGCTGATGACACCGGTTGCCTTTTTTTCATCCTTAATCCATTCGTGGAAGGCCTTCAGTGCCAGATCTTCACCGACAAGTGTCAGTTCGAGATGATAGGGATCCATGGCTGTTCCGAAGGTGCCGTCACCCCTTAGAATACCTTGGCCAACAGTTCCCTGGATGCCAAAGTCGAGGCTATCGCCCATGGGTCGGAGAGACCCCTCCTTGAGGAGGAGCTCCTGTCCCAGATCCAGTTCGCCAAGACGAACGACACCAGCCTCCCATGATGCCGGCGCCGAGGCCTTTGGAAGAATGTGGTGCCAGGTGCCTATATCCAACGATCCGGCGGCATAAGAAATCCTTCCGGCCCACCGATCGGGCAATCGAAGAATCAGTCCATTCAAGGCCAACCGATAATGATCTCCGATCATGACCACATCGGTGGATCCGATGGTACAGGAGGACGATGGCAAAAACAGAGTGGGGCGCAGAAACGACTTCATCCCCCACAAGGGGTGATTCTTGGGCATCTTTCCGGCCTGCATGCTCGATCGGGTATCAAGCAGCACCTTGGTCTTGCCTGTCATAATCTCCTGCACGATCCCGTGCGATTCACGCTCCGAGAAATGAAGGAGTTGTATCAATGAGACGAGGTGCACACCGACCCAGTCAGACTTGATGCTGCTTCGGTGATCGGGGGGGCCTAAAAGCCATGTAACACCCCGGGCTTCGATCCATCCTTCCTCTGAGAGTGATAGCTGTTCCATGTGCAACACCCCTCCGGATCCCCATGTAGCCACCGCCAGACCGACCCGTAATACTCCACAGAACAACGGCTTGAAGAAAAACCAGCAGGAGAGTACTAGAGCAAGTAAGGCCAGCGTTCGCCATGCCGTGGGCGTTCCCGACATGGCTGGTGGGTGCTCCGAGTCCTCGGGATTTTTATATCGGGGCGGCATAGTGGATCGGAGCGGTGTTTAACAGAGTATGCCTGCTCCTGGCCCGGTTGGCCCGTGAAAATGATGCGAGAGAATGCTATCGCTCTAAAAAATACAGGCCGCCGCACCATTAAGTACGACGGCCTGCTGTTCCCCCCAGAACAATCTTTCGATAAGTCAAACTTATAAGCTTTTCACCCTTCGGCAAGGGATTTCTTTAAAAGTTTTTCTGTTTTTTCTGCGAAAGCTTGGTTTTTCTGCATTTTTTCCTGCTACTGCCAGAAATACCCTTGAGATCCCCTTTTACACTCTTCTCTATCATTCCATTCTGAGCGACGATGCTGGTGGTAGAGTTGCCGCACGGAGGGCGGGTACCAATCCAGCCACGAGAGCTGCCGCCGTCATCCATAGAGGAAGAAGCGCGATATCGCGCCACGGGTAAGCAAGATCAATGCTCCATCCGAAGAAGGCCTTGTTGATTACCCAAGTCAGCACCAAGGCAAGGGCTGCCCCACTTAGAATCCCCACGAGACTCGCCAGCAAACCGATCAGCGAAGCCTCGGCTAGCATGGCACGGACAATCTGCCCTCGTGAAGCGCCTATGGCCTTGAGCACCCCCAACTCGCGTGTCCTTTCCATGACCAGAATGCCGAGCGTGAGCATTACCCCACCGATAGCGACGGCTATCGAAATGGTTTTGAGCACAGCCGTCACCGCAAAGGTCTGGTTGAAGATATCGATGATGCGGCTCTTCAGTGCCTGGTTGCTGTAGCAGATGAATGCCTCCTTGCCTCCAAAGACGGAGAAAAAGGTGGCACTGGTTTCATCACGCATCTTTTCCGGAGTTCCGGGAGTAAACTCGATCGCGAGGGAGTGCACCCCTTTGGCCCCCCAGACCTTGGCAAAATAATCCGCGCCAATCATCGCGATGCCTCGATCGCGTGTGTAATCTCGGTAGAGGTCGATCACGGGAAGCGTCAGGGGCCCGTTTGGTGCGGAAAGAACCAGCTTGTCGCCGGGGCCGAGTTTCAGGCGGCGTCCCAGGCTCTCGGAAAGCGCCACTCCCTCACCTCGCTCCAGCACCCTCGTTTTCTCTGCCCCATGGCCATGAAGAAAGTCGATGGATCCACGTGCTGGCCCCGAGACCACGCCAAGCGTCACCTGCGCTCCCTCAACACTGCGGGCCTCCACCTCGCGGAAAGTTCCCACGGCAGAAACAGCAGTCTGTTTCCTCCACCACGCAGCCGCGGTTTCGGGCATCGTGTGCTCAAGTCCCAACAGCTCATTGGCAGCAGGTGCGATGAACAGGTCGGCCGTCAATGTCCGCCCCGTCCAGGCAATCACGCTCCCGCGGAAGGAATGGATCATGACACTGATCCCCACCGTCATTGCGGCGGCAGCGGCAAGGGCTGAAATCGTCGGGGCCGTCCGATGAAGAGAGCGCATGGTCTGTTCGAGGGCAATCCTCAGGATGGCTCCTCGTGTCAAGAGGGGTCGGGCTAAGAGCCTTCGTAAAAGCCCAGCCGCTGCTACGGCCACCATCGGGACCATCAGCGAAAACCCTGCCAGGACAAAAAACGCAGCGCCAAATCCAAGCAGTGCCAACCCTCCGAAGAGTGCGCCGAGTGAGCAGAATAAGCCGAGCAGAAGAACCCCCACCCCGCAGAGTGCCAGCGGTAGTGCGGGCATGGGGAAAATCTCCGGTGCTGTTCCCGGATGGAGGACCTTCGTGGGGTCGACCGAAGCCGCCTGTCGGGCTGGTATCCATGCCGCCACCAAAGCGGCCAGAATTCCTGCAACCATTCCCGCTATAGCTTCCATCAGGGAGGGCCAGCCACCGTGGGCATCGACCGGAAGATAAAGAGCCGTCACGGTCTGCGCAACCGGTGCAGCCAGAATCCCGGCGATCAGTGGTGAAACCAGAATGCCGATGAGGGATCCGATCAAGCCGCTGAGCGCGGCTTCCACAAGCACCATTGCAAGAATCATCGGCCTGCTGGTCCCGAGAGCTCGAAGAATCCCAAGCGACACGCGGCGGCGAACCACGGACGCGGCGGCGGAATTGCCTACAAAGAACATACCGACCATCAGAGAGACAAGACTTAGCGCAGTGAGGTTCAGACGGAATGCCGCGAGCATGATGTCGACCTGCTGGGTTCTTCGTGCAGGCGACTGCACCGTCACATCTGCGGGAACAAGCCGCTGAAGCAGTGTCATGACACCCTGTTTCTCACCCGGAGAGCGCAGCTTGATCAGGATGGCGCTCAGATAACCAGGCTCTCCCACCCACTCCTGCGCCGCTGCCAGATCGAGCGCAGCGACTCCTCCGCGACCTTCTGCAGTCGCGTCATCCGTGCGGATAATGTGGCGCATGATGAGGCGACGGGATGGTCCTGCTCCCTGAAGACCTATCTGATCACCCTGCTTGAGATGGTGCCGTTCGGGAAAATCCCGTAGCACTGCTATTCCTGAATCGTCCCCCAGCCATTCCACGAGGCCCCCCCCCTCTTCTCCTTCTGGGGCTTTAGATGGTGATCCGAAAGATGGTGAGAGCAAGAGCAAGCCTGCTGCTGTGAATGGATCGAGCCCGACGAGGTGGAGCGACTCGCCGGGATAATCAGGTAGGGTCACCATCGCCTCGATCAGCGGTGTCGCTGCCTTCACTCCCTTAATCTTCATCACCTCGGGGAGAAGGGTTTCAGGGACATGCCCACGGATTTCCAGATCGGCGCTTCCCGTGATCATCGCAAACGCCCGGTGAAAACTCTCAACCGCTCCGCGATTTGCGATCGTGATCGCTAGGAAGACGGCCACTCCAAGCGCGATGCTCAAGATGCTGAGCATTGCCGAACGCGGGTGGAGCAGAAGAGGCCGGATGCTTCCCCTCCAAAAGATCCTTCCTTGCGGGTGTTGGATCATCTGCTGTGATTGCCGGCGCGGGCTGAAGCGGCGCGGAGGCGGCGTTCTAGGCGCATAAGCTGCGTGTGATTCTCGATCTTGCCTCCTTCCTTGGTGCGGAGATAAAAGACATCCAGCGCAGCTTTCTGCTCCGTGGCGATTCGCGCGGAATCGATGGTGATGCCGCCATATGAGATTGCCCTCAGCAAATAATAGAGTAGTCCCAAACGGTCTGGCGCTTGGACCTCGAGAATGGTGCAGGAAGGATGAGCGTTGTTGTTGACTACGACCCATACAGGCAATTCCTCATCGTCTGTCCCCGTCGTCCCATCAGTCAGGATCCCCGGTTTTGTTTTGGGCAAAGGGACGGGCCTTTTGCCCGGTGCCTGGAGGGAGTCGCTGAGTTTTTGCTCAAAGATCTTGCGCTCTCTCTCCCTGGGAAGAGGTTCGTTGCGATGGTTGCTAACCTTGAAGATGTCGAGTGCCAGATCGTCACTTCGCGTAAAGATGTCGGCGCCGAGTACATTGATCCCTGTCTCCAGGAAGGCCGCTGCGATCCGCTCCAGCAGTCGCTCGCGATCCCAGCTGCAGACGAGGACTTCAGCATAACCCACCTCGGGATGATCGACCCACTCAATGACGGGGGACAAATTCTGTCCTTCGGTGTTTAGCCCCTGCTCGAAGAAACGCCGGAAGAGTCGGATGTGCCGATAGATTTCCTCGGCATCCTTTGTGAGGAAGTAGCGATCTGGCATGCGGTCAATCTGCGCGGCCGTCTCCTCTTCAAAAGTTTCTGGTAGCGCGGTGGCGACCTTCCGTCTCATCTCTTCCATGCGCTTTTGCTTCTCTTTTCGGTAATCTTCGCTACTAGCCAGCATCGCTCGTGTCTGGTGATAGAGCGTCCAGACCATCTGCTCCTTCCAGTCGCTCCAACCCTCGTCGCTCGTTCCCATGCCGTCGGCTAGCGTAATCACCATGATCGCGTCCAGGATGATGGGGTCGCGGATAATTTCTGCAAACTCCTCCACCGTTGCAGGATCCTCGACATTCCTAGTGCGTGCGAGCCCACTCATCTCACCATGATTGTCGACGAGTGAGATCAGCATTTTTTTCCTCGCTGGATTGAGCTGCAGCCTCCTCGCCACCCGCTGGGCAGCCACGGCGCTGGCCTCCTCGTGACGCTGTGAATTGGCCGCCTTGCCCGTGTCATGTAGTAGCATGGCAAGGTAAAGAACCGCGGGATCTTCGAAGTTCCGGAAGAGTTTACGATACCGGGAGAGTTTTTGATCCTTGGTGAAAAGTAGGGCGTCGATTTTTTCGACGCAAACCAAAGTGTGTTCGTCAGCGGTGTAACGGTGGAAGAACTCATGCTGCACGAGGCAGGTGAGCGGCTCAAACTCCGGCAAGTATTTGCCGAGGAATCCGAGATTGTGCATGAGCCTGAGGATGCGGCCGACCTCCCCTTTTCGCGAAAGGATGGAAAGGAAGACGGTGCGGTTCTCCTTGTTGTATTGAAAGGTGCGATCCACGAGTTTCAGTCTCCGTTTCACAAGATCCTCGAGCTCCGCAGAAAAATTGACGTTACGAGTCTGAGCGATCTGGAAAGCTCGCATGAGGCGCGCTGGATCCCGGTTGAAAATATCTCTGTCTTTCGGAAAGAGTTCCCCGTTCCTGATCACCAGTTCGTCCATGCTCTCTCCCCGGCCGAGGAGTTTGGTTAGTAGACTCTGACGGCTCCCCTGCTGTTCTCGAATTCTCCCGAGGGCCAAGGTGCTGATGAGGTGAATCGCTCGAGTATGGCCGTAGTAGTCCTTCATGAAGGCCTCGCAGCGACGGAGGATGTTTTTTTCCGGATAGCCCAGTGCTGTGGCTACCTTTCCCTGCAGTTGGAGAGTCAGTTGCTCTGAGGCACGTCCGGTCTGGTAATGCATTTCCGTACGGACACGCAGGAGGAAGTCATGAGCTTCTTCCAGTAACTTTCTCTCCTTCTCACGGAGGATTTTTTCCTCCACGAGCTTCTTTGTCGTATAGGCTCCGGAATGGAACATCCCTGTCCATTGGAGGTTTTGATAGTCCCGGAGGCCACCGCAACCTGACTTGATATTGGGTTCCTGCATGAACACGCTCGTCCCATACTTCGTTCGCAGTTCTTTGAGGTTATCCATTCGGAAAGCGATGTAATCTTTCTCTTTACCAGTGACACAGGTGATCTCGAACCGACTTCGGAACTCTTGGAACAGTTTTTTATCTCCAGCCAGCCAGCGACTTTCCAGCATTGCCGTCTTGGTCATCATATCAGTGTTTGCTTTATTCAGCGCATCCTTCACCGATCTCGTGGCGTGACCTACTTTGAACCCTAAGTCCCAAAGAGCCATGAGGCATGTGGAGATGACCCTCTCCATGGCATCGGTAGGCTTGTTCCCGGCATGAAGAAACGTGATGTCCACGTCGCTAAAGGGATTGAGCTCTCTCCGTCCATATCCTCCGAAGGCACTGACCAGAAATCCCGCGATTTCTTTTTCTCCGCATTCTTTGATTGTCGCGAATTGAAAAATCTCCCTGATGAGGATGTCTACTATTTCTGTTCTTCGTCCCGCAATCTCTTTTCCTCCTTCTCCTCCGCGGTGCCAAATCTTCAGGCGATGCTCTTCCTTTTTGCGAAACGACTGGAGTTTTGCAAAGGGCAATTCCTTCTCGCATGCGATGACATCCGCAAGCTTTCGTGCGACTTCCTTCTGAATCCGCGCACGATGTTCTGACAGAGGGATGATGCCTTCCATGGATAGATTCTCCTTTAGTCCGTGGTGATGACTATCTCAACGCGTCTGTTGAGCTGTTGCTCTGCGACGCTCCCGGATGACGGAGCCAGGAGATGTTTCTTTCCGAGTCCTGCCGTTGTAATTTGATATGCATCCAATCCGGAGTTCTGAATCAGCCAAGCTTTTACCGCTTCAGCCCGCCTGAGGCTGAGTTGATCGTTGTAATTGTCGCTTCCGAAGGAGTCGGTGTGGCCTTCGATACGAAATGATGCCTGTCCATTTTTTCTGATGAGATCACCGAGTTTTGAGAGCGCCAGGGCCGCTTCCTTTCTCAAGGAGTCGGAGTCGTATTCAAACAGCAGGTCTGTAGGCATCAGAATGGGGGCTGTTTTCGTAGAGAGCGTCCCCGTTCCGGCCAATAGTTCATCGATATTACTGAAATTGGTTGCTGTTCCATTACCCCTAGCTAGCCCTGCTAGTCCGGATTTTTCCATGGTTCCAGAAATCTCTTTCCGTTCTTCCTCTTTCCTCGGGAGAAGCCGGGGGTTCTCACCTTTTGTCGTCGTTTCCAGTAGCGTCTCAGGAAGAGATGATGATTTCGAAAGCATACTGGAGGTGAAGCTTTCCGTTTCCGTAAGTTTTCCAACAATCTTATCCATTCCCATCTCCGCAACGATTTCTTTGGGCCGTTGCATAACGTGTAGCTGTTCCTGGTTTTCAAACTTCCCGTCGTTTATCGGGTGATCCTGAGAGAGCTTGACCGGCGTGCGGTCACTCTTTTTCTCCAAGACTGGATCGACATCGCTCAGCGTTTTGGGATCAATCTCCACACGTTTCATGCGGAAAGTTCTCGGAACGATAGTATCGTAATTGGCAGCCGAAAATCCTGAAAGAACCCAGCCCCTTGATTCATCAAGAAAAAGAAGGTGCACCAAGAGGGAGCAAAGGAAGCAGGCAACAAAGATCCATACGAAAAGAGATCTTGTTCCCGTCTGAGGTCTTTTCAACGATACACTTTCCATGAGATGTTCTTTTCTATTTGCTTCAAGCCTACTCTAAAAGATTTCTTCAAAATCCTTTTCACAATCATCCCCATCTCGTGGTTGTTCACAGGATGGATTGGTAAATAATTCTTTTTTCCAATCTCTTCATAATAATAATTGTGTGAACAAGAGGTATGGATCTCATTTAAACCATTCTATTTCACCATTCTAACCTATGGTCTCCGCGTGTGAACGAGAAATGAACCTCTGAGGACGAAGAGATGAAATCCTGTTTCATGGAACAATGAAGCCACAGAACGAACCATTCATCCTCAAACTGTTCCCAAAAGGATCCTCAATTAATAAATCTCGAGAAAAAGTTATAAGATACTTATAATAATAATTTTATAAAATGTTCCATGTGGAACAAAAAGTATGTTCACTTATCCAAACGTCTTTGATGTCATTGTTATTGGTGCCGGTCATGCAGGAATCGAGGCGGCGCATGCCTCTGCGCGAATTGGTGCACAAACACTCCTGCTGACACAGAACGCAGACACGATTGGGCAGATGTCCTGTAATCCCGCCATTGGAGGATTGGCTAAAGGGCATATGGTTCGTGAGATTGATGCCTTAGGGGGACTGATGGCATTGAACACAGATGCCACAGGGATTCAGTTCCGAATGTTGAATGCTTCTAAGGGGCCAAGCGTCCGTGCTCCTCGTGCCCAGTGTGATAAGAAGGCCTATCAGTTTCGCATGAAGGCGATCTTGGAAGATCTCCCCAACCTCTCTCTAAAACAAGCCAACATCACACGATTGATCGTCGAGGGAGATCGAGTGACGGGAGTGGAAACGAATCTAGGGCTACGTTTTCTAGGAAATGCTGTAGTCGTGACGACTGGAACTTTCATGAGAGGCCTTCTCCATGTTGGTATGCAGACTCAAGTAGGAGGGCGGATGGGCGATACCATGTCCACGCTGAGCGACCATCTTAAGGAACTTGGGTTTGAAGTGGGGAGATTTAAGACAGGAACTCCCTGTCGTCTCCTGGCCAAATCGATCGATTTTGAAAAGTGCAGTCGTCAAGACGGAGAAATACCGACGCCACGATTTTCTTATATTTCTGAGAGCATCCGCCGGAACAAAGATGATCTCCATACGCTGAATCATTTTCATGAAGGAATGTTCCATGTGGAACAAACGCCCTGTTGGATCACCTATACCACCGAACAAACGCACGAAATCATCCGTGCCAATCTCCATCAGTCACCTCTTTACGCAGGAGCGATCGAGGGAGTGGGGCCACGATATTGTCCCTCCATTGAAGATAAGGTGGTGAAGTTTGCCGATAAGAGCCGGCACCAGATATTTTTGGAACCTGAGGGACGGCATACTGGGGAGATTTATGTAAACGGAGTTTCTACTAGTCTTCCCTACGAAATTCAGTACGAGTTCATCAGGTCCATACCAGCGCTGGAAAAGGCCGAGATTCTGCGACCAGGATATGCAGTGGAATACGATTATTGTCCACCACATCAGCTTCATTCAACTCTGGAGACCAAGAAGATAGAGGGGCTTTATTTTGCAGGTCAGATCAACGGAACATCCGGATACGAGGAGGCGGCAGCCCAGGGACTGATGGCCGGAATCAATGCCGCTCTGAAAGTTCAGAAAAAAGCGCCTTTGATACTTAGACGCGATGAAGCATACATCGGTGTCATGATCGATGATCTCGTGACCAGGGGAACTCCGGAACCCTACCGTATGTTCACCAGCCGCGCAGAATACCGCCTGCGTCTCCGGCAAGATAATTGTGATATCAGATTGACCAACAAGGCTTTAGAGATAGGAATGGCCTGTGATTACAGACAGCAGGCCTTCACGACCAAGATCAACTCCCTCGCCTCTCTGTGCAAGGAAACCTCTTCCATTACTCACGAGGGAATCCCGCTAGCTCAGTGGATGAAGCGTTCCGAGAACACGCCGGAAAAGCTTCCCGGTGAACTCTTCAGTCGCTATGCCGCCGAAATCTGGAGTTTGATGGAAATAGATCTCAAGTACGAGGGGTACCTGCGCCGGGAAGAAGACCATATCGAAAAACAGCGAAATCAGGAGGAGACAGAGATTCCGCGGACACTTGTTTACGATAGCATTCCCAGCCTCCGCCTGGAGGCACGCCAAAAGCTTGCTGATTTCACTCCGGGAACGTTGGGACAAGCCGCGCGGATCAGCGGTATCACGCCGGCCGACATCTCGGTTCTCTCGGTCTGGATGAGAACAGAAGCCGCTATGGCACGGCCACAGGCTAACGACTGATCTTTTACTCAGCCTGCTCGACTCGGCAGGAGTCTGCTAGCAGCCTCTTCGAGGGTTGGGGTAATCAGAAAGAGATTCTCCAAGCCCGCCAACCGGAAAAGATCTGCAACAGGAGGACTGAGGCGAGCAAACACGACGCCCCCCTTCTCGGCTGTGAGATGACGCATCGTGGAAAGAAAAACCCGTAGTCCCGCACTGCTGATGTAGGTAAGCTCCGCACAGTCGAAGACTAGCTTCTGTCCAGGTTCCGTCAGCAGGGGCTTGAGTCGCTCCTCGAGCAGCGGGCTCGTGGTCATGTCGAGCCTGCCGTTCAGATGGAAGACAGGAATATCACCGTTCAAAGACAGGGTTACTTCCATGAACTTACGATAACTAAGGTGCGGAAAAAGTCTCCTTCCAAATCGGCCCACGAAGACTTCGAACAAGAATCTTTTTGACGCAAGGCCTCGACGCAAGGAATCTCTATCCACTTATGTCCACGACACCCTACGACCTCATCGTTATCGGCGGCGGCCCCGCCGGATATGTTGGCGCGATCCGCGCCTCACAACTCGGCAAACGTGTTGCCGTCGTCGAGAAAGAGCGCGCCGGAGGCACCTGCCTTAATTGGGGCTGCATCCCGACCAAGGCACTCCTGAAGAATGCCGAGCTCTATTCCCTCATCGGCCACCATGCCGCTGACTTCGGATTGGAGGTGACGGGTCTTAAGTATGATTGGGACAAAGTCATTGGCCGCTCGCGCAAAGTTGCCGATAAGCTCGCGGGTGGCATCGAGTTCCTCCTCAAGAAAAACAAGGTCGATTACATCACGGGCGACGCCAGCGTTCCCAAGAGTGGCATAGTCGAAGTCAAGGGAGCGGATGGTAAGGAGCAGAGCCTAACAGCAGCCAAGATCCTGATAGCAACCGGTGTTGTGACACGCGAGATGCCAGGCTTCGCCTTTAACGGCTCGAGCGTCATCGGTAGCCGTCACGCACTCGTCATGCCTAAGCAGCCCAAGGAGATCATCGTCATCGGGGCAGGAGCGATTGGCATTGAGTTTGCCTACTTCTTCAATGCGTTCGGCACCAAGGTGACGGTCGTCGAGATGATGCCCAACATCCTCCCTGTAGAAGATACGGAAGTCTCCGTCGCCTTGGAGAAATCCCTCACCAAGCAGGGCATCCGACTACTCACCGCAACCAAGGTCGAGAAAGCCGAGACCACCAAGGAGGGAGTAAAGATCACCGTATCCGGGAAAGCTAATGAAACCCTCACCGCTGATGTAGCACTCGTTGCAATCGGCGTCTCCCCGCTCCTTCCCGGAGGGGCTGCGCCGATCAAATTGGATGATCGGGGATATATCGACGTCAACGACCGTTACGAAACCAGCATTCCCGGCGTCTATGCGGCTGGAGATATCATTGGCCCTCCATGGCTTGCCCACGTTGCTAGCTGGGAGGCTGTACAGGCAGTTGAAGGAATGTTCGGCAAGCGCATACCTGCCCGCAAACGCACCTTCCCCGGATGCACCTACTGTCACCCGCAGGTCGCTAGCGTCGGACTCACCGAGCGTGCCGCCAAAGAGAAGGGACTCAAGCTCAAGATCGGCAAATTCCCGTTCCAGGCCAGCGGTAAGGCCATGGCCGTGGGAGATACGGACGGCTTCGTGAAGCTCCTTTTCAACGAGCCGCACGGAGAGCTCGTCGGTGCACACATTATCGGAGCTGATGCAACCGAGATGATCGCCGAAATGGGACTCGCGATCACGCTGGAAGCCACCTACGACGACATCGCCTCCACGATCCACGCGCATCCCACGCTCAGCGAGGCTGTCTTCGAGGCGACCGAGGCGGCACTCGGTCACGCCATCCACATTTAGTTCAGGGCCTAGACCTCACCACAGTACAAGCAGATATACATATGGGCTCTCTCATCGCACCCTCGATCCTTGCTGGTAACTTCGCTTGCCTTGGCGACGAGGTTGCCAGCGTGACGGCCGCTGGAGCGGATTGGATTCACTGCGACGTGATGGATGGGGATTTCGTGCCGAACATCTCCTTTGGCGAACCGATCGTTAAAGCCGCAGGGCGTCACACGGAGCTTCCGCTCGATGTTCATCTCATGATTCAGCGCCCCGACCGATACATCGGACAATTTATGGATATCCCAGGAGTTGCCTCTGTCACCTCCCACCTTGAGGCCAATCACGATGCTGGTATTACCCTCGATACGGTGAGAGCTGCCGGGAAGAAAGCCGGTCTCTCGATCAAGCCCGGAACCCCGCTCAATCAGGCCCGCGAGCTTTTTGGCCGCTTTGATATCCTGCTCATCATGACCGTCGAGCCGGGATTTGGAGGACAACCCTTCATGACAGACATGCTTGGTAAAATCAGGGAGGCCAACCGTATACGCGCGGAGTTGGGACTCGGATTCCTGATCGAGGTGGATGGAGGGATCGATGCAAAGACCGCAGCCCTTTGTCGTGAAGCCGGCGCCGATGTTATGGTGGCAGGCACCTCGATCTTCAAGGCCGCCGACCGCGCCGCCGAGATCCACGCCCTGCGGGGATAGAGAATCGTTGATGGGTAGAATAAGGGAATAGGGATAATTCCATGGAAATCGTTTTTCACGACGGGCCTGCCGATGAGGATCCGATTATTGATCTGACCAGCGACGACTATTTCATGGGTCAGGCGCTGCGGCAGGCGCTCAAGGCTTATGAGTCTGAGGAGGTGCCGATCGGTGCCGTAGTCGTTCGCGAGGGGAAGATCATCGCGCGCGCCTCAAATCTGGTGGAGACCCTCAAGGACGCCACCGCCCATGCCGAGATGCTCGCTATCACGCAAGCGGAGAACGCGATCGGCGATTGGCGTCTGAATGAATGTGACCTCTATGTGACCAAGGAGCCTTGTCCGATGTGTGCTGGGGCACTGGTGAACTCACGGGTCAGAAGAGTCATCTTTGGATGCCATGATCTCAAGGGCGGAGCGGCAGGTGGCAGCATTAATATCCTTCAGATGGAGGGACTCAGTCACAGGTGCGAAATCACTGGCGGGGTGCTTGGTGAGCAGAGCGGACAGCTTCTCAAGACCTTCTTCGGCGAACGCCGAAGAAATACAGAAAGCTGAAGATTAATAATTTGGAACTCAGGAACTCAGGAAAAAAAATCCAGAAGGGATTTGGCAGGCTTATCTCCCACTCATCACTGGGACACTTCTTTGAAGCTGCGCAGCCACCTCCATGCCCAGCCTGCAATGTTCCTGAGTTTCTGAGTTCCATATTTTATCTGTTCGGCTTCTCTTGCCCCCGCCATCACCTTCGGGTTTAGTGATTCCTTCCAAAAAAGGGACCTCTTTTCATGTTTAACTGGATCTTAAAAAAAATCGTCGGATCGAAGAACCAGCGCGAAGTGCGCCGGATGCTCCCCCTTGTCGCCAAGATCAACGAGATCGAGGTCAGCCTGCAGGCACTTCCCGACGAAGCACTTCGTGAAAAGACCGCCGCTTGGAAGAACGAGCTTTCCGAGATCCAAGATCCAGTGCTACTCCAGAAGAGGCTCAACGAGATCCTCCCCGAGGCCTTCGCGGTCGTGAAGAACGCGGCCCGCCGTATGGTCGGGATGCAGTTCATGGTCTGCGACTACGAGTACACCTGGAACATGGTTCACTTCGACGTCCAGCTTGTCGGCGGCATGGTGCTCCACAAAGGACGCATCTCCGAGATGGCGACAGGCGAGGGCAAGACACTGGTCGCGACACTTCCCGTCTACCTGAACGCCCTCACCGGACGCGGTGTCCACTTGGTCACGGTGAACGACTACCTCGCGCGCCGCGATGCCGAGTGCATGGGACAGCTCTACGGATTCCTCGGCCTGAGCACCGGGATTCTCCAGCATGATCAGTCCCCCGAGGAGAGGCGTGCCCAGTACGAGTGCGACATCGCTTATGGCACCAACAGCGAGTTTGGCTTCGATTACCTCCGCGACAACGGCATGGCCACTAGTCGTGAGCAGCAGGTTCAGCGAGGCCACTACTTTGCCATCGTCGATGAAGTCGACTCCATCCTGGTCGATGAGGCCCGCACACCGCTCATCATCAGCGGTCCTGCCACCGTCTCCACCCATCAGTACGACCGCTTCAAGCCACTCGTCGAGCAGCTCGTCCGCAAGCAGACCGCCCTCATCAACAAGCTCGTGGCAGACGCCAAGGACCTCCTCGCCAAGGGTGAAAAGGAAGCCGCCGGCATGGCCCTCTTCAAGGTGAAGCTCGGTCAACCGCGCAACAAAGGACTGCTCCGCGCCATGGAGGATCCCGAACTTCGTCGTCTCACCGACAAGGCCGAGCTCTCCTTCTACCAAGACACCTCCAAGGATGCGCTCGTCGCACTCAAGGAAGAGCTCTACTTCACCATCGAGGAGAAGCAGCAGGAGGCTGACCTTACGGAGATGGGCCGGAGCTTCCTGAATCCCGACGATCCGAACGCCTTCGTTCTCCCCGATCTCCTCACAGAGTTCGCCGACATCGAGACGGACGCCACGCTTTCCGATTCCGAGAAGGCCGCCAAGAAAGCCGCCGCGCAGCAGCACTGCGACCACTCCGCTGAGCGGATGCACAACATCGCCCAGCTCCTCAAGGCCTACTGCCTTTACGAGAAGGACGTCGAGTACGTCGTCGAGGAGAACAAGGTCGTCATCGTCGACACCTTCACTGGTCGCAAGATGGCGGGCCGCCGCTGGAGCGACGGACTCCACCAGGCCGTCGAGGCCAAGGAAGGAGTGCAGATCGATCGGGAGACCCAGACGATGGCCACAATCACCATCCAGAACTACTTCCGCCTCTACGAGAAGCTCGCCGGCATGACCGGAACGGCCGAGACCGAGGCCAACGAATTTCATGACATCTACGGCCTCGCCGTGAACGTCATTCCAACGAACCGGCCAGTCGCTCGGCTTGACGAGAACGACCGCATCTACAAGACACGCCGCGAGAAGATGGCTGCCGCCATCGAGGAGATCAAAGCCTCCCATGGTCGTGGCCAGCCGATCCTTGTTGGAACTGCCAGCGTCGAGGCATCCGAAGTCTTGAGCCGGATGCTCAAGCGCGAACACATTCCCCATACCGTGCTGAACGCCAAGTTCCACATGCAGGAGGCCGAGATCATCTCGCGTGCCGGCATGCGTGGAGCCGTCACCATCTCCACCAACATGGCCGGCCGTGGCACCGACATTAAGCTAGGAGAAGGAGTCTCCGAGCTTGGCGGACTCTTTGTCCTCGGCACCGAGCGCCACGAGTCACGCCGTATCGACCGCCAGCTGCGCGGACGCTGCGCCCGTCAGGGAGATCCTGGCCGCTCCCGCTTCTACATCAGCTTCGAGGATGACCTCATGAGGAACTTCGGTGCCGCCGACCGCATGACCAAGATCATGGAGACCTTCGGCATGCAGGAGGGCGAGGAGCTCGAGCATCCCTGGCTCAACAAGAGCGTCGAGACCGCCCAGAAGCGCGTCGAGCAGAGGAACTACCTCATGCGCCGCCGGACGCTTGAGTTCGACGACGTCATGAACCAGCAGCGTGAAGTCATCTACGGCTACCGCAACGAGGTCATGGATGCCGAGAATCCCCGCGTCCTCATCCACGAAGTGATCAACGAAGTCGTGCCGAAGAAGGTCGCCGCCTTCCTCACCACCGAGAGCAGCGACTCCGAACCCGATGTCGCCGGACTCCTTCAGTGGGTGAACTCCACCTTCCCCGTCGGACTCACCTCAGCAAAGTGTGCCTTCGAGACCCGCGACATCGAGGCCAACGGCACCTTCCTCGCCAAGACCCTTGTGGAAGCCTACGACCGCAAGGCCGCCATCGAGGACGAGGCCGCTCGCTCGGGCCTTGAGAAGTACGTCATCCTCAATGCCGTCGATCGACTCTGGCAGGAGCACCTCTACGCCATGGACGGACTCCGCGAGGCCGTCTACCTCCGCGCCTACGGCCAGAAGGACCCACTCACCGAGTACAAGACCGAGGCCTACGCCATGTTCGTCGAGCTCATGGAGAGCATCAAGAACGAGGTCTTGAACAACCTCTTCCGCTCCACCACAAACCTCCAGGCCTTTGAGCAGTTGCTCGCTTCCCTCCCCCGCCACCTCATGCAGAAGGATTTGCTTGGATCTGAAGGACGCCTCAACGCGAACGAGGGAGAGGCCGACAGCACCCAGTCACCAGCTGCAACGGCAGCCCAAGCGGTTTTTGATCAAGCCATGCAGAAGGCTCCGGCCCCGAGGCCGCAGAAGACGGCGGGCAGGAATGATCCTTGCCCGTGTGGGAGTGGAAAAAAATACAAGTCCTGTTGTGGGCGGACTGCCTAGCGGGAAGGCTAGGGATTTTGCCTCGCGCGTTCCCACGCGTCTCGCCCTCGCGGGCTAACGCAATGCGTTAGGCTATCCCAGCCGTTCCCACGGATCGGTATTGGCGCAGGGCAGTGTTGCCGCTTGGTCGGCGTGGGACTACTACGCCTTCCCCCTCGCGCCTTCCCCTGCATCCAAACTTGCTAAGCCTTGCGGTACTATTACGCCGCTAAATTTTTCAATCTGGTCTCCAGCACTTCATAGTCACCCAGATGGGCTCTCATGAGACTTTTCCAGAGTTTGCCGTGATTGGGGACTGAGAAGTGCAGGAGCTCGTGGACGATCACATAGTCCCCCAGCTCGGGAGGCATCCCCACCAGTTCATCGTTGAAGCTCAGTGTCCCGGCTGTGGAGCAGGAGGCCCACTTTCGTTTCATTGGGCGGATGTAAATTGCTGTGGCTTTGACATCGAGCTTGGCGGCCCATTCGAGAATACGGGCGCGGAACTTCTCTCTGGCCGAGGCACTCATCAGATCCGATCCGCCTTGGCCAGCAGGGTGAAGAGTTCATCCACGATCCTCGTCACTCCATCCAGATCATCCATCTCTGCGAAGATGGCAAAGGTCACCTTGTTTCGCAGTTCCCGGAGTGAGGCCTCGCTGCGCTTCCAGTTGGGGTTGGCGACGAAGGCCTCCTTGATTTTGCGGCTCACGCCTTCGGCATTGCCAATCTTGGCATCCAGTAGGGTTCGGTAGACAAAAAAGGTCAGTCCATCGAATCCCTTCTCGGCTTGCTCCTTTTTCCTCTCCTCGTTGAGGCTGACCTCCTTCAGGAGTAACTCCAGGGCCTCTGCAGTTTCCGTCTGGCGGTGCTCGAAGCTCTCCTGCACTGCTTGGGCTCGCTGGGCCATAGCGATTAGGAATGGATCCTCGCTCTCCTCCTCAGCCGTCTTCTGGATGCTCTTAATCAGGTTGATGACCTTGGTTCCCTCGCCTCCGCGCTTCTTCCTAATGAGCTCCAGCGTGGTGGCGTCGATCTTCACCGGGTCGAGCGGTCCGTCGGAGGTGTAACCCCCTACATGCTCTTGCACTAGGGCATTGGTCTTCTTCTGGAAATCCCGGTCTACCATCACCCGCTTGGTGTAGGCCTTGCGGACGATGTCGTAGATCGCCGAGAGCGTGGTGAAATCATCGATGAAGGGCCGCAGGAAGGCGTCCGGCGAGATGATCTCATAGAGCATCTCGATCTCTTTGTATTCCTTGAAGAATTCCTTCCGCCGCTCGGGATCGCGGAAGTGCTCGATCAGGGTATCGATGTCCTTGTCATTGAAGTTCCGCTCGATCAATCCGAGGTAGGCCGGAGCCTTCGTCTCCATCTTCTCTTGGAAGAGCACCTTCAGGAGCTTCAGATCCTTGACGATCGCATTGATCTCCTTGCTATCGAAGGCGAGGGCCTTTTCCAGTTTGTCGAAGATTCCGACGAAATCGAGGACGAAGCCGTGAGGCTTCACCATCACCTGCGCCTCATTCTCGTAGGGGCGGTTCACCCGGGCGATCGCCTGGAGCAGCGTGTGATCCCGCATCGGCTTGTCGAGATACATGGCGTAGAGAACGGGTGCGTCGAATCCCGTGAGCAGCTTCTCCGTGACGATCAGGATCTTCGGCTGCTGGTCGAGCTTCCCGAAGCTCTTGCGGATTTGCCGCTCCTTCTTCAGATCGAGGTGGAATTCCTTGAGCAGCGCCGAGTCGTTGTTATTCCCCGTATAGACCACCTCGGAGTATTCCGCCGGGAGGATCTGATCGAGGGCATGCTTGTAGAGGGCGCAGGCCTCGCGATCCACACCGACCAGGAAGGCCTTGTATCCCAGCGGCTCCACATTCTCGGTGTAGTGCTTGGCAACGAACCCTGCCACCTGCTGGATGCGTTCCTTCCCCTTCAGGAAGTTCTTCAGGTTCACCGCCCGGTCCAGAATCTTGTTCAGCTCCTCGATGTCCGCCACCCCCTCGGCCTCAGCGAGGGAGAGGAACTCCTTCTCCAGCGTTTCGTGGGGGACGAGCAGTTCATTGGGCGCTAGCTGGTAATAGAGCGGAAGTGTGGTCCCATCCTCGATACTGTCGGCGATCGAGTATTTGTGAAGGTAGCCCTGATCATCCTCACAGCCGAAGGTCTTGAAGGTCCCCCTCCCATAGACCGTCTTGTCGACCGGGGTCCCGGTGAAGCCAATGAAGGTGGCATTCGGCAGACCTGCCATCAGGAAGTTCCCGAGATCACCAGCTGTCGTCCGATGGGCCTCATCGATGAGGACATAGATATTCTTCCGGAGATTCAGATCCACCGGCATATCGCGGAACTTGTGGATCATCGTCACGATGATGCCTCGGTAGTCGTCGCGCAGGAGCTGATTGAGCCGGGTGATGCTGTCGGCGTGTTCCAGATTACCCAGGCCGAGCGCCGAGAGGTTCTTGAGCATCTGGTCCTCCAGCTCATTCCGGTCGATCATGAGTAAGATCGTCGGCTTATCGGCACTGGGATCGCGGAAGAGGCGCTCCGCCGCCTTGATCATCGTGAAGGTCTTCCCACTCCCCTGCGTGTGCCAGATCAGTCCCCGGGTACGCTTCGGATCGAGCGCTCGGGTTACGGTAGCCTCCACGGCACCGGTCTGATGCTGGCGGAGGATATATTTGTTCAGCTCCTCATCCTTCTCGGCAAAGACGATGAAGTCCTTCAGGAAGGCCAGCACCTGCGGGATCGCACAGAAGCTCTTCACCTTCTCCTCCAGCTTCCCTACCTCCTCGTGCTTCCAGTTGAAGATATTCCGCCGCACCGTATTCCAGCTCACCCCGTAGGAGAAGCCGATGGCATCCGTGGCCGTGAAGAGCTGCTGAGGGATGAAAAGCTCCGGTGTCTCGCGGTGGTAACGACGGATCTGATCCACCCCCAGGGCAATCGCCTCGTCCTTGTTGGCGTTCTTGCACTCGATCACCAGCACCGGGATGCCGTTGATGAGGAAGACCACATCCTCCCGCGTCCCGTAGTGGCCGTTGTGATAGGCCCACTCCTCCGTGACCTCGTAGGTGTTGCGGGCGGGATGCTCGTAATCGATCAGGATCAGGTCCCGCTCGCGCTTCTCCTCATGGTCGTAGAACTTCCCTCGGTTCCGCAGGTAGTCGAGGAATTCCTGGTTGCCGTAGATGTCAGAGTGGAGATGGCGGAGCTGACCGAGGAGGGCACCCTCCGCCTCGGCATAGCGGGGATTGAACTCCCGCACCTTGGCATCAAGCAGGTCGTCGAAGAAGAGGGTTCGGTTTTTGGCCCTGTCGGCAGGAGGTAACTCTGGGTCAAATCTACGCCGCCTCTCAGACTCATCCCGTGACACAACGGTCCATCCGATCTCTTGCGCATACGCAAGGATCCTGGCTTGGACGGTTTTGTGTTCGGTGGGTTTCATGGGTCAAAGCGGCGGACATATTTGATGTCTCCGCGAGTTTGCTCAGGCCGATTCGGCCCATGGAATAGTGCGCTAGCTTGCTTTGACGAGTATTCACGCTCACCCCAGACCGCCCAGATGAGCGTGGAGTCTTTTTGTTCAAGATAACGCTTCAAGAGACCTTCGTTGATGAAGAAGAATGACTGATTATTGTTATAATCGGTACTGTGGTCAGAAATGTTCAACGAAGCTCTTACCCCGTTTCTGGTAAATAGATCGAACTCTTGTGGGTGTTGAACTAAGTCGAGAGCATCAGCTATTTCTCTAGCAAGGGTAACTGCATGTCCGGAGTCGCTTGCCGAGGTTTGATATCCTTCCCATCCGAAGTCGCAGACTGGAATAAGCGCCTGAAATTCTGCGAAATCCCGTTCGATTTCATTGGCTATGAACGGAATCTCTCGAGCCTCGATCCTCTCGATTTCAGCGTCAATAAGTCCACCCACATCTGTAGAAAGCTCTTTGTTGACTAGTTTGCGCCTCAGGAATTCCATTTGGGATTCAGTCAACAGCTGGTCGTCGAGAAACAACTCCGTGCGCGATTTCTGAACCTTTACGGTTCGTTCATTTTCGATAAATGAGAAACCAGTTGGGCCATTCGCTGGATAAGTTGCACACCAAGGGATCTCCCCTTCGAAGGTGTATATGACAGATGGCTTCTCGGGCAGCCATCGCCCTCCAAGCTCTTGAGTCGCCAATTTCTCAAGAAAGGCTTCCGAACTCGCGTTCGCAACGATGAAACTCCTGGCAAAGCAGAAAGATCTGCGTCCTCGCCGTTCATCCTCCTGAACAACAAATCCGTCCAAGGCTACCCACGGACCTTCATGTTCTCCAATGCAATGAACCATGAGATAGGGAGCCATATCCGGTTGCTCGCCATTTGCAATCCAGTCAGCCATACCCGTGTCTGGAGAGCCTAGAAGGTCAGAATCAAACAGCTTATATTTGAGAACTCGCTCAGGAAAGCTAGGATCAATATCAACATCCGAAGTTCGCTCACGCCCATAGGTGCGATCAATTACCCCCAGATCGTGGAGCAGTCCGGCCATTTCGAAGTAAGCGATCCACGAATACTTCTTTCCATAACGATCGGTCTTCTTCGGATCATTGGACGATCTCCTCCAATTCTGATCACTTGCGATTCGGCTATCAATTTCGTCAAAGCTGCCCGAAAACCAGCCGAGCTGGTCAATACGCCACAAAATGCGGGCTTTCGTATTCTTGTAACCTTCATGCTCATAGTCATAGTTCGCTCGATTTGGGGTCAATCGACCAAGGGTATAATTTTCGAAATCCATCCGTAATGGTGAAGGCCCTAAAGAAGCCCAAGTCCCTTCCTCCGAACCCTTCTTCAACCCCCAATTGGACAAATCTGACATTGAGAAAGGTGCAGTCGATCTTGTGAGCTCCTCAGCCGAGAAATGAGCTGGGCTATGCAGGTTGGTCATCTCAATTACCCGGGCCGCATACTCCCGAAGCAAGATGTGAGTGGTCCAGTAAGGGGCGCCCTCCGCAAAAATTGCGCCATATACCTCCCGAGCAAATCTAGGCAACTCTTCTGAAGCGAATAACTCGCGTTCAACACCTACTTGGTGCGACATAGCCACTCCATAGCTGGCAGCCATCATTCGCTCGGGAACATAAGGATCATTGATTTCCAGTGAGTTAATCGCTTTTTTAAACAGAGCTGGAGGGTCGCCGCGTCCAAACCAATAGATCGCCCGCGTAGCAACATCCCTGAGCTCGCGGTCGGTGCTAGTGAGATGCCACATCAACCACTGTAGCCGTAGTTGGTCGGAATCTCCTCGATCGGTAGGGCGCGATTTCCACTTCTTCTCCAAGGCGAGAATATCGGCAAATCGCTCGCTTCTGGTTTGGCGGATCCATTCAGTCCACGATAGATCTCTCTCGCCAACCGGGGTAAGAGTCCGGAGAACCTTGTCGAGGAATTCTGCATTTAGCGGATGCGCTACAGCGGATCTGGTTCCGTATAGACGCGAGTAGAACCGCGCCCGTTCTTCTGAGTTCTCTTCAAACAGTTTCAGTAGAGCACCGACCGTCTCTCCATCTAGGAACTCAGGCGCGAGCGCAGTTGCAAATCGGAGAGCACTGTTTTTGAACGGTTCAGGTGCGACTTTCCATAGCTGCACGCCGCCCATTTCACTCGGCGCAAGCGCCACTAACGAACGAAAGATGTCGGATGCCAATTCGTGGCTGTTCTCACCTCCAAATGAATCAATAACACCCGACTCACTCAGCCATGTGAAAGATCTGTCTTGAGAGTTTTTGGCAATCAGAGAACTTGCAATGATAAAGCCGCCGAGAGCGTCGTAGGTCGGGGTTAGCACATACTCACCGAGAGTATCGCCTGGGTTGCGGAAGATGATGCCTTCTTGGGCGAGTAGATTGACAATGCTGCTATTCCATCCCCTTGCAGCATCCCCAACTGCATCTCGGTAGCTCTTTTCTTCAATTTCCCTCGATTGTTGCTCCCACAACAACAACCCAAGTTTGTATATTGCCACCCTAACCTCATCTGCGGAGTAAGAGTAACTCAAGTTCTGCAACTCAGAGATTCTGGTTGCGGAGCGCTCGACATATTCTGTGAATAGTGGCGCGAGAGCTGCGGGAAAATAATCGATATTGACCATCTCGAGGCGCTCGGAATTGGTGACTTCACAAAAGATCCGGAGGGTAAGCGGATGTTGCAGAAACTCGAGAGGGATCTCCGCGTCTCCCGGATCAATTCTGAAATACTCAAAGTATTTACTAATCGCTTCCTTGGTGTCGGCCCCAAATCCCTCGCCTTCAATGCGCCTTATGCCTTCAGGAAGTGACATTACAGCGAATGACTCTCGTGCATTTGTGGCTGGCGTCTTGTCCCACATGGAATGCTCGCGTCCGCGTTCTCCAGTGCGCAAGGTACACACTATAAGAACATTGGGGTAAGCCTTTACGGTTTCAGCGAGGGACGCGAGAGGAGCTTTCCAATTCTTTGGATTCTCAGCTTCATTCAATCCATCAATAACAAGAGGGAGGCGACACCTCGATCGCTTCCCCGCAGCATCGAGCGCTGCTAGTAGCAGCTCAAAACCGCCAAGGGGCTTACCGTTGAGAGTGTAACTTCGTGCCAGGTCATTGAGGTCCCCACCATGGTGAAGTTTTCCGCCGAGGAGAAGCACGCCTGAAGGCCTTGCACTTTGGGGGGCTGTGATTGATGCAGCGAGTTGGGTCTTCCCGCCACCAGCATCAGCCAAAACAGCAATCAGTCCAACCCCCAAGAATTCCTCGACTTCATCCAAGAGGCTTTGGGCTATGCGCATGTCGTGCAACGCATTGGTCGCGTCGAGAGCGATCGGAACTGCAAGCTTACGCAGGTATCTTGGCGTAGCTTTCACTTCGTCACCGAGCAATGACTGGCGCTCGGTGAGTTGTTGTCGAATTATATCGAGATCTCCTTCCTCAAGCGTTCTGTGAAATTGAAGTAGCGTCTCAGCGAAGGCCACGCACGAGTGAACGAACTTCTGCACGACCTCCTGTGAGACGTAGTGCGCGGAGGCTGCGAACTCTGAAATTGTCTCGCCAGCCTTTTGAAGGCGCGTGCCGGTTTCGATCAAGTGATTCCACGATCCAGGCTCGCCAAGCATACGCCTCAGAGTTCGTTCAGATTCAGTTGTTTGGTGAACCTGCTCTAACCATTTCTCCTTGATCGGTTGGACTGCCTCATGGTGACGTTGCGCGAGTTCCTCGGGAGAGGCGACCAAGTCGCCGAAATAGGTGCTTCGAAGAATGATGCCAGGTCCGGCTAGGTAGGTATCAACCTCCTCTTCCGCCCAGAGGTGCAACTCCATTTCAGTTTCCAATTCATTGAACCACTTTTGGTCAGCCTTGCTGAGCGTAAACGGAGTCCACAAGACCCAGTCCGTGAGTTTTGGGAGGTGCGTTTTTGTTTTTTGAAGTGATTCCGCGATATTCTTCTTCCCCGCGGCATATAGGTCTCCGGCATCCGTGCGTTTGTAGACCTTGCACTGCCATCCCCACCACCGAGGGGGAGAACCGAGACTGGAGCAGTCTCGAGCTAGCTTCAGGTGGAACTCGACGCCGGGCTGATTCCTCAGTGCACGAAACTCGCCAAAGCTCCCCACGTGTAGGTGCATCAATCCGCGGCAAAGATTCTCGAAGTTTTGGCTTCGACTCCCCGCGAGTGCGTCAAATTCTGTCCAATCTAGTGCCGGCATCGGAGGGATCTTTTTATGTTTGAGGATCTTGTTGCTCGTCTGGGTAGTGATGAGCGGAATACACTTCGACCTTTGCACCCTTATACATCATCAGTTTGAAGAACGCAGATACCTCTGTCTCGTCAGTCTCGAGAATGATCTTGTCACCTTCCACGCGAGTGTGAGTGTCATAAAGAAAATGCTCGAGTTCGCCGGGACTCAGAAAGTAACAATCCGCGGCTTTCAGAATGTCTCGGATTTCACTTCCGAAATTCTCTTGATTGGTGCCGATATCAATCTTTCCGCTCAACTCAACTGAGAGCTTCTCGATGATTTCCTGGGTCTTCTTAGCATCATCTTCACTTTTGAAGTGGCCAATCATTACCAGATTCATCGAGTGCTCTGATCCGTATCCGTTCCAGATTTTCATAATGTTTAAATTTCAGACTCCTTCTTAAGTTGTTCCAAGGCGGCAATGATTCCGGTCTGGGAGATTTCAACGCCTAATCGATCATAGGATGTCCGCTTGAGGTTCCCGGCGGCGTCGATGTGCACAAAGGCAGCTAATCCCGTTTCGAGTGGCAGCGGGTTGCAGGTTGGAAGACCATCAGTGTCGCCCTCGCTGACCGAGAGAGGGACTGTTCCCGTGTATCCTTCAACCCAAGTGGTCAACATTCGTCGAGTGTCCTCGTCCATTCCGCGGCGGGATGATGTCGCTTGCTCCGGAAGAAGGAGGAACTCACGCGCATCCATCTTCGAAGCTAAGTCAATTGCCGTGTCGAGATCCGAGATCGTGTCTGAATTGACCACGAAGTTGATTCCAAACGGCACAAGGCTGCTTAGGTCCTTAATTCTCCCAATGAGGTTGTCGAAGCTTCGACCTCGATTTGCTTCATAGGTAGATCCGACACCATCCATGCTGACTCGGGCAAAATTGATGTTTCCTTCGAGGGTTCGAAGGAGTTTGGCCGACAGACGGTGTGCGTGGGTGGTAATCGTTACCGCAAGATTGGTGTATCGGGTCGCGAATTCGCAGACTTCGGGTAGAGCTGGGTAGAGTGTTGGTTCTCCGCCGCCAAAACCGATGCCGATTGAGCCGTGTTCATCGAGATCCCAAAGCCATCTCTTGAGGTCCTCCAGAGGAAGATTGGCTGGGGATTTTGGGGCATAGCAGTATTCGCAGGATAGGTCGCAGGTGTTGGTCAGAGCGATTGAGACTTGGCGAGGTGCTCGCGAGAAATTTGCCGGAGACGGACGGATCTCATCGATCAGAACGTTTGTGCCTGTTGCACGATTGAATAGATGAATGCCGCCCGCTGTTTTTCGGACCTTAATCCTTGTCGCTCCGGAAGGCGGGTTCTGGAAGTTCGCGCTCATTTTTTAATGGGTAGCGCTCATTCGTGAACGCGGGTCTTTGCGGTCATTAGTTCGTGAAGGAGGGTGCGGAAGAGGTCTTGGAGGGCGGTTTGTCTCCGTTCGGCAGCGCTCAACTTTTGGTCAATCGTCGCGAACGTTTCGATGATCGTGGTTTGGCTGTCCAGATCCGGATAGAACACCGGCAAGCGTTGCATCACGGCGTTGTTGAGGTTGGGCATGATTGCACCCGCAGCGTGTGAATAGAGCCACTTCACGAGTCGATCCGTAGCGAAATAGAGCGCCAAGAAACGATTGTCGATGAATGGCTTGCTCGCTCGGACAAGAAAGCAGCCCGTTCCACAAAGCCACTTTTCCTCTGCTTCGGTCACCAAGCCTTGGCGTCCAATCTCTCCCCGGCGGGCGAACAGTATGTCAAACTTCCGAAGGCGGTGTTTGCCAAGTCGCTGCGCAACTTGCTCGCTGACGCGAGGAACGTTTTCGTGATTGATACGGTTCCCGGCGAGATGAGTCGGGTTGACCACCGCGATGCCGTCTTCCTGATATTCGTTTTTGTGAAGCTGGCTACCGAACGGGCCTGTCTGCAATGCACCATTAGGCTTTCCACACAATTCTCCGAGTGTGATTGGGGACCAGCTTTCGGGGACGGGGCCGATTTCGGTTTGTTTCTGGGGTTCTCCTCGGAGGCCTTCGGTGAAGAGCTTGTGCATGAGGGCCTTTTTCAGCTCGGTGGTGGTCTGAATGATCCGCTCCTGCTCCTCGATCGCCCGCTGCACCGTCGAAAGAATCTCCGCGATCTTCTTCTGCTCGGGGAGTGGGGGGAGAGGAATCCATGATGCGGTCACATCAGAATCTCGAACTGCTGGGTAGCTTGCTCCGCGCTCCAACCCAGCCATACGAGCATTGAAGTGATCAGTAATTAGGAACGAGTAGAGAAAACCTGGCTCTACCTTCGTTTTATCACAACGCAAAACACAATATCCGGTGCTGGCTATTGCTCCATTGCATTCTGGAGGGACCAATGCAATTCGCTTCAAAGTCGGTCGAACTGTTGCGAATAGAACATCGTTAGTCTGAATTGCTTTTCGTGCTCGGCTTGGGGCGTCGGATCCTAGCGTAGGCGCAGCGTCTGTAATTTTGAAAGATGTGTTGGAGACAGCCGAGACATCGACATATTTAAAAACTTCGTCGGGCTTCTTTCGTGGGTCGCGCTGCTTGGTTTTGATGACCGTTTTCCCAATGGACGATTCTGTCCATGTCTCGGGAATCGGATATGGTTTTCCGTTCATCATTGTGCAGGTCTACGTGATTCCGAATTCAGCTCGTAAATCCGAAATGCATGATTTCCTTCGGGTTGAAGCAGCCAACCAAGGCGAATAAGCTCCGCCACCGCCGGGGCAAAGAGTGACTTCTTTACCGATGGGGCTTCACCTCGCGCCGTAGTATTGGGAATAAATGCACGAAAAAGCACTCCCTCTGGGCTGTCTCTCAGAATCTCAGTGAGGCCCTGCTCCTCTTGGGTTGGATGTTTTAGAATAAGATCAAGGAGCTCCTTTGCTAGCGGTAGACTAGGTTCTGCAAATTGGGAATCTCCTGATGGCTTTATTTGCTCGGATTTTGGCTCGTTTTGGTTCTTCTCCAGAAGACTCCGGAGCCCCTTGGCAATATCAGCAAAAGCTTCATCGGTATTGTGCCAGTGCCTGCTATCAACTGCCATACCGTCTTTCGGAAGGGCTTTGAATTGCCGGAGTTCAGGGATCTTCCAGTCGCAGGGACGGATGACAACTGGAACAATAAGAGCCTTTCCTGCCTTCTGCTTATCTAGCGCTCTCTGAAACTCTTTTTTGAAGCAGTAATCGGAGTTAATAAACGAGGAACTGACGAGAAGGATGAAGATGTCGGCAGCTTCTATCGCAGCGGAGATTTCTTCATCAATTACGCCACCAGCATCAATTTCTCGATCAGTCCATGTTTCGATAAGAGTCTGCCGCCTCAACGCAGCTAAGTGCTCATGCAGCTTCTCCAGAAACTCAGCATCGTCGTGAGAGTAAGAGATAAAGGCTTTCATTTCCCTTTCCCCTTCCGTTTCAGATCTTTCTCTAGGTCTGCGACCTCGGCAGTTATTCGATAAATTCGAATAACTGAAACCCCCGTTATCGAAACCTCTGCGGCATCCCAGCTCATTCCACAATCCTCCCCATTACCGTCGTCACCATGGCGATCGTCATCGTCGTTGTCATCATGATGATCTTCCTGATCATTTCCCCTTCCCTTTCCGCTTGAGATCCTTCTCTAGGTCTTCAATCGCCTTGAGGTCTTCGGCATCGGCGGCCAGGGCTTCGCTCTCCCGGCGCTGTGCGTCAAAGGTCTCGTAGCGGGCCGCCACGATGGTCTTCATGCTCTCGTTGCTGATCCTGCCGGCCCCTCCCAAGAGGGGCTGGTCGTTGGAGGTGAGCATCCGGTCGACGCTGGATCTCCAGTAGTCGAGGGTGAGGTCTTGCTGCTGTTTGACGCGGAGTTCGGCCTGCTCCAGAAAGATGACGACGAGGCGGTTGAGCGTGTCGACTTCGTCGGCGGTGAGGTAGTTCTTGGCGATGAGGATATCCTGTTTCCTCACTCGGTTGCCGCTCCAGGTGGTGAGGGCCATGTTTGGCTGTGTGGGGTCAGCGCGATCGACGATAAGCTCGGCAGCGGTTCGTTTGGTGGCGGCGTAGAGGAGCTTGTTCTGAACTTCGGCAAAGAAGAGCTGGGTCTCCTGTTCGCGGGTCTTGTAGTCGCTGCTAAGGGCGAAGAGGTCACGGACTTTCTGGTAGAAGCGCTTCTCGGAGGCCCGGATGTCACGAATGCGGGCCAGTAGCTCGTCAAAGTAGTCCCAGCCCCCGGGGTTCTTGAGACGCTCGTCGTTGATGACGAAGCCTTTGACGAGGAACTCCTTCAGATGGGTGGTAGCCCACTGGCGGAATTGCACCCCCCTCGGGGAGCGAACCCGGTAGCCAATAGCCAGGATGAGATCGAGGTGGTAAAGCTTTGTTCTGTAGCGCTTTCCGTCGGCGGCAGTTGTCAAGGATTCCTTGACAACTGAAACCTCAGCCAGCTCCCCCTCTTCAAAGATATTACCAGCATGGAGACTGATGTTTTGCTTCGTGGTCTGGAAGAGTTCGGCGATTTCCAGCTGGGTGAGCCAAACGGTCTGTCCTTCGATTCGGAGATCAAGCCGGGTACTCCCATCAGGGGAGGTGTAGAGGATGAGGTTGCTCATATTCCAATCCCCCTTAGCACTGTCACCATGACGGCTATCCGCGTGAGAGCCGAGTAGCTGAAACCTGAGCTATATTCCCGGCTCAATTCTTGCGAAAGTGTGGCAAGAATCTCCTTTCCATACTCGGCCCTCTGGTTGCCAAGAATTTCGATCTGGATGCGCTTGCCGACTCGCCAGAAGAGGAGGGTCATGCCTGCGTTGACGATACGGGCGACTTGGCCCCGGGCCTGCTCAATCATGCCGCGGACATCTGCGGCGAGTCCGGAGGAGGTTTTGAGAATGGTGAGGTCGCTCTTCATACGCCAAGCTGCTTGAGGATCTCCCTGAGGGCTTTGTCCGTTTCCTTGGCCTCGGTCTCGATGACGTTAAGCTCCTCGACGATCTCGGCGATAGGCCGGTAGGTCTCGGCGTCGCTGGTATGGATGTAACGGCTGGGGGAGATGTTGTAGTCGTTCTTCTTCAGCTCGGCGTGATCGACGATGCGGCTGAGCTTTTCCTCTTCCTTCCAGCCGATGAGGGTCTCGGCGATGTGGGTAATACCTGCATCGGGAATGAAGTTCTTCGGATCGCCTTTCTCGAAGATCTGGCTGGCATTGACAAGGAAGACCTTGCCCTGGCGATCCTTGGGCTTGGCCTTGTTCAGGAAGAGGACGATGCCGGGGGCGGTGGTGTTGTAGAAGAGGTTCTCGGGGAGGTAGAGAACGCTCTCTACGAGGTCATGGTCGACGAACCACTGGCGGACGCTCTTTTCCTTATTGATCCCGGCATTCCCCGAGCCACGGGAGGCGGCTCCAGTGTCTAAGATGATGGCGGCGCGGCCGGTCTCATTCATACTGGCGTGGATGTGCTGAACCCAGCCCCAGTCGGCGGAGGATTTCCCCGGGAATCCCGCGCCAGATGGGAAGCGCTCGAGCTCGTCGTTGTCGTAGTCGGCCTCGGTGAACCAGTCCTGATTCCACATAGGATTAGCCACGACGCGGTCGAAGGTGCGGAGCTTCCCCCGGCTGTCCCTTAACTTGGGGTTCTTGAAGGTGTCACCAATCTCAATCTGACCCTCCATGTCATGGATGATCATGTTCATGCAGGCCATGGCCCATGTGTCGGCGGTGGATTCCTGGCCGTAGAGCTTGAGGGGGGCGACGGTGCGTTTCTTTCCCTTGGACGCTTCCTCCATAGCGATTTCGCACTTGATCAGGAGGCCGCCAGATCCGCAGGTGGGGTCGTAGATATCCATGCCGGGCTCTGGCTGGAGCACGCGGGACATGATGGTGCCAACCGCAGGTGGCGTATAGAACTCACCGGCGCTCTGACCACCCCCTTCGGCAAACTTGCGAATGAGGTATTCGTAGCTTTTGCCGATGATGTCGGCCTCTACATCGTCCAGACCGAGGCGCTTGGTACTAATCGCTTCGATAAGATTGGAGAGGCGGTCGTCGTCGATGTCGCGCTGCCCGTGTGTGGTGGCGTTGAAGTCGACGCGGTTGATGATGCCCTCCAAGGTTGGGTTCTCCCGGGCAATGGCCCGCATTTGAGTAGTGACGTCTTCGCCGATCTTGTCGGAGAGCTTTCGGATCACTGACCAAACGGGCTGATCGGGATCCTCGGGAACCAAGGGGAGGTAGAAGCGGACGAGCTTGTGGTCGGCCTTGGCAAGCTGGAAGGCCTTCTTGCGGGAACCAACCTCCTTGGCGATACGGTTCACCTCGTCATCGAAGACATCGCAGAGGCGCTTCGTGAAAATGAGGGGGAGGATGTAGTCCTTGTATTTAGGGGCATCCTTAGCCCCTCGAATGGAAGAGGCCGCATCCCAGATCCAGGACTCAAGGGATTTTTCAGTAGAGGATGCCATGGGGATAGGAAAAACGGTGTCTGACAGATAACGCTCAAAGAGGCAGGTGGCGAGGAGGAAGCGGGGAGGACCTATTCATCAGTCTAAGGCTTGGAAGTTTGGATGCGGGGCTAGGCGAGAGAGAACCAAGACTCTGGGAAGAGGCGCGGAGAAGTTGCCGAAGGCAAACCTGCAAGCCGGCACCGCTTTGCGGGAGCAAAGTGACGTTCAAAAGCTGTAGTGAACTACTGCAAGCGAGCTGCAACAACCCCCTGAACCAATCCCTTTCCCCATTTGATAGCTCCTCTCAGAACAGCGAGGTCTGATCCCACAGCCAAACGGATCGCGGCAAGGCGGACGCGGTAGTCTTGGAGGAGGTTGAGGGCGTCCTCGCCCATGTCCTTTCCGGCGAAGAGTTCTTGGGAGGAGGTTGCGAAGTTCAAGCCGATCTGGAGTTCTGTCGCCGGCAGGATGAATCCGAGGTCGATGTTGGAGAGGAGCAGGCGACGATCGGGATCGGCGGCTACGGCGCAGGCATCCACCATCCAGGTCGGAGAGCTCTGCGGATCGAGATGGAGCACCTCGATGAGCTTCCGCTCGACGGCCCAGAACTCACGAAGAGATTCCTCACTTACGCCAAGCACGCGGAGGTGCAGGATCTTTCGCAGGAATGCCTCGTACTCTTCGGAATAACTCTCCAGCACCGGCAACCCGAACCGCTTCTGAATCCCCGTGATCCAGATCGCCGGCCTCCTCAATCTTTCCGCAATTTGCTTCATCCTCTTCATGGTGATTTGTTCCTAACAGTATTGACGCCACTTCCCTCCCGGGAAGCTGTGTCGCCCTTTGGGTCCCGCATGCGCGGGATCTACCGCGCTCCTTCCCAGAAGCTTGGTTCAGCTTAAATCCTTGATCCGTCCAGCGGTCATCTCCGGGACGGATCTTCTACCTCTCCACGTTGCATGCAGGGCGATTTGGTCCAGTGCTGAACATGGAGACGCCCCCGAGCGGGTTGGGTTGGACGTGGATGACTTCACGGTCGGTGAAGATGACTGCGCTGCCACGACCATCTGTTGAGACAGTCGCTAGTTGCGAATTGTTCCTGATCATCTGCTGGCGTGGAATCCCATCGGCGGGTGTTGCGAGTGCCTGATTAATGGCAACAGTGGTCGTGAGATCTCCAGCTTGCAGGGGAGCGGCGGTTAATAAGCCAAGAAGGAATAGTGCTTTCATAGGAGCACCATCCTAGCACCGCAACCAGACACCAAGTGTCCTAGGCTCTTATTTCTTTCGTGAAGCTTTCGACGGCAAAAGTCGCGGATCCAGAATGAAACGATCAGGCTTCCGGATTCGTATCTTTTGGAAGTCCTGATGAGAGGGATTTAGGATGTAGTTGGTTTCCTGTGTAATGATGGCGCTCGGGACGGCAAGAATGGCGGACTTCATTTTTTCGTGCCAATGGTCTCCAACGTGCTGAACCGCCGACGGCACGGGCTCGGAACGCCATCTCGCGGGAAGCGCCCCGGGATCAAGATGGTGCACAAGCTTTGTGTCGAACTCGACTGGGTAGACTAGATAGGGCAAGACAATCGGTGGGTTCAAATGGACAAGTGTTTCCAGCGCTGCGAGAGAGAGGCTGCCACTAGTATAGACGGCAAGACGACCTCGGGAGTTCCATCTGCCGCCGTATTTTCTGGCCCCCTCGCCCGAAAAGGCCCCTTCGGCATGGCGCTCCTGAACGATACGCCAAGCCCTGATCATCATGAGAAGACGCCGTATTCGATACGGCCGAGCAAATCCTCGACCTCGCGGGCTCCGATTTCGGTGCGTGCATAATCAAGGGGGATGGCACCTCCTAGGCCATGCTGGGGAGACCCCAGCCAAACACGGGCGTCCTGTTCGGTGCCAAGAGCCTGAACAGCCATACCCATCAGTCGCGCAAAACGGACGAGGCGGTCAGATTCATCGCTGGTCAGGCGTCCCTGTCCTTTTCGGCGGTGGAGGGTTGGCCGGGAGATCCCGACACGGACTGCAAGCGATTCCATTGGGATGCCGAGGCTTGTGCGCAGCATGTCCAACTCAGCAAAGGGGAGGCCTTTCTCCAGCTCATGAATCAGCGTATCGGGAGAAAAGCGTGTTTTAGGTCCCTTCGATCCAGAGATGCAGAACCTCACAACTCCGCCGGTCGGGCCCCCAGAAGATCTGAGTTTCTTGCTAACGCGCGCGCGCGAAGATTTCGTGGAGGCTTTACGAGGGGTGAGGAGAGTGCTCATATGAAACTATTAATAGTCTCAAATGATCAGATGTCAACGGGCGGACGTTCTCTTTTTAGATTACGTTCTTTCGTCAAAATTACGGCGCACACTACTGCCGAAGCCAAGGACGTGGGGCGCGCTCATGCTACGAGATCAATACATCATCATGGGGCCGCCGAAGAAGGGATCCATCATGCCACCCCATCCAGCATAGTCGTCCTCCAGCAGTTTATCCTCCTTGTCGGCGGCCTGATCAGGAATGACGACCTTGGAATAGAGGATGTGCTGGTAGCGCTCGAACTGGGGATTGCCACCAACAAGCAGGAGGTTCTTACGAGGGTTTGAGAAGACGAACAGCGTGTGTCCCTTCCGGGTCATCTGCGTGATCTTGCCAGG
>CANKWU010000002.1 GCA_947487385.1 Spartobacteria bacterium | reverse complement strand
GGAAGGAGTTTCGTGCAGGTCATGTGATGGGGGAGTTTCGCCTAAGTATCGGGGTAGTGCAACCCCTTGAAGAATGACGTTGCCGCACCCTCTTGATTTCCCCATTATTCCGGCAATGACCAAATCGTGGGGTGTTCTGTTTGACTGGGATGGAGTCGTGATCGACTCCTCCTCCCAGCATGAAAGGTCTTGGGAGCTGTTGGCCGACGAACGGGGACTCGTCCTGCCTGAAGGACATTTCAAGGCTGGATTCGGCAAGAAAAACGAGGTGATCATCCCTGCTCTGGGCTGGGGTGCTGATCTGGATGTTGTCCGTGAGTTGGCTAATCGGAAAGAGGAACTCTACCGAGAGCTTGTTGCTGCCGAGGGTGTTATCGTACTGCCTGGTGCCCGCGAATTGCTGATTGCCCTGAAGGAGGCCGGTATTCCTCGTGCGGTTGGATCCTCCACTCCGAGGGGTAATCTGGATGCGCTTTTTGCTGCGACCGGCCTGGATGCCCTCTTCGATGAGGTTGTCTGCGGCACCGATGTTCTCCATGGAAAGCCTGACCCCGAGGTCTTCTTGAAGGGAGCCGAGTTGCTCGGTCTTTCGCCACAGTGTTGCGTTGTCATTGAGGATGCCTTTGCAGGGATCGAGGCGGCAAGGAGGGGAGGAATGAAGGTCGTTGGCGTAGCCACGACGAACCCTCTCTCCTCCTTGGGAGAGTGCGATCTGGCGGTTGAGACACTGCTGGAGGTCTCCCCCTCCAAGCTGGAGTCATTGCTGAACTGATTTTTGGATGAATACTGTCCAGACCGTTGATTACTTGCTGATGTGCTTGTTGCCGCTTCTCCTCATCCTTCTGGGCGGGATCTGCGTGATGGCCGATGTGGTCCTTCTGAAGCGCCGTGGCGATGCTGACTCAGTGGCCTCTTACGTGGATGCAAAATCGCGTCCCCGTCCAGGGTTGCGCCTCGCCTCCGTGTTTCTTTTTACCTTGGCCTCTGTGCTTTCGTCGCGTGATCTTCTGATCCTCGATCATGAGGGGAGGGTGATGCTTCTCCCCGCCTGGATCGGGATTCTCACGACAGTTATTGCTTTCCTGATTCTGCTCTTCGGGATTCTTCTTCCGAGGGCCATCGGGGAATCGCTTCACACCTCCCTCCCGATTAGGGCCCTCTCCCGTCTGGCTCGTTGGTTGACTATTTGGATCGATCCGCTGGCTGAGTTGGGTTGGGCCTTTGTCGCGTCGACCCTGAAGCTACTCCGTCTTGATCCCCGTCGCACTGCCGAACAGACCGAGGAAGATGTTCTGCAGATGATGGATGAGGGTTTGGAGAGCGGTGCCTTTGACCCTGCCGAGAAGGAGATGGTCGAGGGGGTACTAGATCTCGACGAGCAGTCTGCGGCTGAACTCATGACCCCCCGCTCCAGGGTGACATGGCTCGATCTTGACGACACGAACGAAGCCAACTGGCGCCGGATCGCCGGGGCAGGTCACTCCGATTACCCTGTCTTTCAGGGGACTCCTGACAATATCCGAGGCATCGTTTCTGTGAAATCCCTATGGGCCAACCTCTCTCTCACAGGCTCAGTAAAACTTGGGGACGTACTGAATCCACCGCTCTTTGTCCCTTCCACTATGATGGCCCCACGCCTCATCGAGGAGTTTAGGAACACCCGCCGTCATGTGGCCCTGGTAGTCGATGAGTTCGGTGTGGTCGAAGGGATGGTCACGCTCAAAGATGTGGTCGAGGCCATCGTCGGCAGATTGCCCGAGCGTGGTGTCCGCCAGAACTATCCCGAGATCATCACGCGCGAGGATGGGAGTTGGCTGATCGATGCCCAGCTCGATTTCGAGGAGACAGCCCAGGCTATCTCCCTGGAGTTGTCCGATGAGGAGCTGGAGACCAACCGGTACCAGACGATCGGAGGATTCGTACTCCATCATCTCGGTCATATCCCTGAAGAGGGTGAAAGATTTAAGCAGAACGGCTTCCACTTCGAGGTCGTCGATATGGATCGTCAGCGCATCGACAAGCTGCTTGTCAGTCGTGACCTGAAGCTCTCGTTGAACGAAGAGGCTCCTTCCCAATGATCGCCGCCGCTTATCATCCCGAGCTTTTTCCGATGGAGCGCGTCTGGTGGCTCTACGGAATCTTTCTCCTCATGATTCTAGGAAGCCTGTTTCTGGACATGCGTCGCAGGAATGGGAATGAGCATGAGATAGGTCACCGTGAGGCCCTCTTTAATCTGCTTCTTTGGGTTTCCTTGGCTCTTCTTTTTTGCCTAGGCCTCTACTTCTACGGACTGCATATCTTTCCTCAGGATCCGAGGTTGGCCGGATACGACCCCAAGGTTCTCGCCAAGCAGTGCAGTCTTGAGTTTCTCTCCGGTTGGTTGGTTGAGAAGAGCCTCTCAATCGACAATCTCTTCATCTTCCTTGTGGTCTTCGACTTCTTTGCGATCCCGCCGAAGTACCGGCATAAGATCCTCTTCTACGGCATCCTCGGAGCCATCGTCTTCCGCGCCCTCTTCATCGCCCTCGGCTCAGTGCTGATGCAGATCTCCTGGGTGCCGCTCGTTTTTGGAGTCTTTCTGGCTATCACGGGTCTCAAGGTCGCCTTCGGTCCAGAGTCTCATCCCGATCCGGGCCAAAACTTTCTCCTTCGCCTCCTGAAGAAGTTCCTGCCGATATCACCGGGGCTTCACGATGGGAAGTTCCTGATCAGGGAAGCGGGCATCCTCATGGGGACACCGCTCTTCCTGACGCTTATCTTCATCGAGTTCACCGATATCATTTTCGCTGTCGACAGTGTCCCTGCGATCTTTGCGATCACCAAGGAACCCTTCATCGTGTTCACGTCAAATATCTTCGCGATTCTAGGTCTGAGAGCTCTGTTCTTTATCCTGTCCGGAATGGCCTCCAAGTTCCATTACCTCAAGTACGGCCTCGGATTTATCCTCTGCTTTGTGGGCCTGAAAATGTCGTGGTTAGATCCTCACTTCCACGGTCACTTCCCTACAATTTGGTCGCTCGCGGTTATAGCTGGGGCACTTCTTGTATCGGGTCTCTGCTCCTTTCTTTTTCCAAGGAAGAATCCTGACGCCGACTGATCTTTACCCCAGCTGTAGTGCCGAACTGATGTATCAGAGGATCTTGCGTCCCTGGATGATCTGGATCAGAAGAACCACGAGGGCGAATACAAGTAGGATGTGGATGAATCCGCCCATTGTGTAGGCGCTGACGAGTCCGACAGCCCAGAGGACGAGAAGAACGATGGCAATTGTGTAGAGCATAGTGGTTGGTTGGTTAGGGAAACGCTGATTTAATCCAATGAAGGACACTGAAGAGCATTTGCTGATTTTTGAAGGCGCGAGCGCTGGGCAAAACGTGGCTGTGGAAACAGCCCGGGTAGATTTGCAGGAGGCAAACCCGATAGGGCGATCCTCGAGGGAGTGAGTGAGTTAATACCCGCAGCGGTCTTGCCCGAGAGAGCAGCGCCGCAAAATCGACAAATGGCTTTAGCTCTGCGGGGATGCTCGCGCCAAGCCTCCTTGCCCGCGACCAATTCTACACGCAACGGCTTCTATGCGATTTAATCAGCGTTTCCCTTGGTTTCTTGTTTCACGATGAGGGTCAGGAGTTCCTCCAACGGCATCGCTTTTCCATAGAGGTATCCTTGCCCGTATTCGCAACCAAGAATGCGGAGATGCTCTGCCTCAGCCTGTGTCTCTACCCCCTCGGCGACAATGAAGAGACCTAGATTTTTTGCGATGCCGACGATGGTCTCCAGAACAGCTTTCAGCCTCGCGTCCCCCGACCTGATCCCCCCGATCAGTTCACGCGGAATTTTCAGCTCATTGATCGGCAGCTCCGAGAGTCGCATCAGATTACTATAGCCGATGCCGAAATCATCCACGGCGATCTGGACACCCGCTTTTTTCAAGATGGTCAGGTTTTCACGCACCGTCCCGTTTGTCGGCATGAGTCCCTCTTCGAGGATTTCTAGTGTGAAGGATTCCGGGTTGGCTCCCGCATTTGCGATCTGGGCAAGAATCTTCCCAGCATATCCCACATTGGCAAGGATCCCAGGCGAGATGTTGAAGGAAAAACGAAAACCCTCTCTTTGGAGAAGTGTCTCGATGAGGGGTTTGCTCGAGGCGAGGAAGTCGGAGACAACAGCTTCGTCGATTAGGGAGAGGGAGGATGTTCGTATCAGGGCATCCATGAATTCTACCGCTGGCAGGATGGTGCCATCTCTCTGACGGAACCTTAGCAACCCTTCCGCTCCATGAATCTTCCCCGTTCGAAGGCTGACGATTGGCTGAAAAAGAAGGAAGAGACTTTTTTTCCTCACGGCATCGAGGATTTCGTTGTCCAGAAGGCTTCGTCGTTTCAATTCCTTGATGACGCTTTCATCCACCATATAGATGTCCTGTTTTTTCCTTTTTTTGACCTGTCGCATGGCCTCCTCGCACTGGGCCATGACATCGCTCGTTGTGTCCTCGGGGTTCCTCAGGATCACTCCCCCGATGGAGGCCTCGACGGTGATGTCGAGATTTCGAATATGGAAAGGCCGATGGAAGCAAGACCTGATCTGTTTTAGGAGTACGGGCAGATCCCCTTCCAGGCCGAGTCGCCGCAGGAGCAGGTAGAACTTGTCCCCCGTCAGATTTCCAACCAGATCCCCATCGCCGCAGAGGGTACAGAGCCTCCGTGCGGTCTCCACGAGGACTTGGTCAGAAAAGGGAATGCCGTAGGTGGCGTTGAGCTGCTTGAAGTGGTCGAGATCAATCGAGAAAAAGGCCGTATCAATCGCCGCCGTGTCGACCTTTGAGATCGCTTCCTGCAACTTCTCCATCAGAAGAGATCGAGAAGCGAGCCCCGTTAGGGGGTTGTGCGTGGCAAGTCGCCGGAGTTCTGCATTGAGCTGTTGCTGTTGCTCCTCCGCCTGTCGGCTTGCCAACCGGTTGGCGGACTCCGTAAGTGCCCTCTCGACGACGGCACCCAAGCGACCCTCCATCCGGTCCTTGAGCACGAAGTCGGTGGCCCCTTTCTTAAAGAGCTCCACGGCGGTATCTTCGCCGATTGCTCCTGTCACGATGATTGCCGGTACCTCCGGACAGATTTCCTTGGCCATGACGATGGCCTGGTCTCCGTCGAAGTCGGGCAACTTGTAGTCGACTAGGATAAGATCGGGCAGATAGTTCATGAGCGCCTGCCGGTACTCCTCTCGGGCCTGGACTCTATGCCAGACAAAGTCGAGGTTTCCCTTCCGCAGTTCCCTGATGATCAGTTCTGAGTCGAAGTCGGAATCCTCCAGCATAAGGATCCGTATGGTCTTGCCGATTCTACTCATAGCATATTCTTAGGGGTGGCCGGCTTGTTTAGCAGGAGCCAGTAGAGTCCGACCTCCTGAACAGACTTGGCAAAGTTCTCGAACTCGACCGGCTTCACGATGTAGCTGTTGGCACCGAGCTTGTAGGACTCAATCAGGTCGCTTTCCTGCTGAGAGGAGGTGAGGATCACGACAGGGAGCATCTTTGTCCGAGCATCACCCCGGATCCGGGCGAGTACCTGGAGGCCATTCAGTTTGGGAAGTTTCAGATCAAGAAGAACGACCTTGGGCTGATCCAGCACATTGCGTCCCTGATACTCACCCTCTCCGAAAAGGTAATCGACAGCGGCCTGCCCGTTGGACACATGCATGATTTTATTGGCCAGATTGTTTTTTTTGAGGCTCCGCATGGTGAGTTGGGCATCGTTCGGATTGTCCTCGACGATCAGAATTTCGGTGGTGTCGGAGTTCATTGTGTTTGTTGGGTGGATGGCTGATGGGTGGCACTGCTAAGCATTTCTGGATTCGGGAGGGTGAAGTGAAACGTCGCTCCCTTTCCTACCTCACCCTCACCCCAGACCCGCCCTCCATGACGATTGATAATCCGCAGGACAAGGGAGAGTCCGACGCCCGTTCCCGGGAACTCCTCGGTGCTGTGGAGTCGCTGGAAAACACCGAAGAGCTTGTCAATATAGCGCATGTCAAAGCCCGCTCCGTTGTCCTTCACGAAATAGACCTTCTCCACGGGCTCTCCTGCGGTTCCAGGCTCTCCTGTCCCACAGCCAATCTCGATCTCGGCCACTTCGCGTTTCCCAGTGAATTTGATGGCATTTCCGATAAGGTTGGTCCAGAGCTGCCTGATCATCGCCTCCGTGCCGAAGGCTGGCGGGATGGTCTGCAGGTCGAGGTGGATCGTGCGACCCGGCTCCAGAGCCACCAGCTCATCGAAAACTCTCCGGGCCATCGTATGCATGTCGATCATCACCGGCTCGATCCGCTGGCGACCGAGTCGGGAGAAGGAGAGGAGATCGTCGATAAGGCGTCCCATCCGCTGGGCCTCGCTACGGATGACACCGATCACACGCCGCCCCTCGTCATCGAGCTTGGTGGCGTAGTCTTCCTCGAGGATCCTGGAAAATCCATCGACGGCTCGCAACGGGGCCCTGAGATCGTGAGAGACCGAGTACGAGAAGCTGTCGAGCTCCTTCACCGATTCTTCCAACTCGGTGGCTCGCGTTTTAAGAATGGCGTTCAGAATGCGGATCTCCTCCAATCTCAGGTTGGTTTCTGTGATGTCGAGGTTGATGCCCACCACATACCTCGTCTTGCCATCCTTTCCCGCGATCGCTGCATCCGAGGCCTGGATGTTCCGAACTTCATGGTCAGAATCCCGGATAATCCGAAACTGACGCTGTTTTTGCACTCCGCTCTCGACGGTCTGGCGGAGGGAGGCTTCCTGAGCTGCCAAGTCCTCCGGATGGACGTGGCGCCTCCAATCCTCGTAACAGATAAGGCCGTTGCTGCGTTCCGGCATCCCGTGGATCGAGAACATCAGTTTGTCCCAAGAGATTTGATTGTTCGTAACATCCCAATTCCAAATTCCAATCTTCGCGGCCTCTATTGCCATGCTGATAATCTTGTTGGCGATCTCGAGTTCAGCGGCACGCTTGGCTTTTTCCTCGTTCTGGAAGGTGAGTTCTTTGTTGGCGATCTCGAGTTCAGCGGCACGCTTGGCCTTTTCCTCATTCTCGTAAGTTAGCTCCTTGATGAGGATTTCAATATCATCGCCTGATTTGTCATGGGACGATAGGGGGGCTAGATCATTGCTCATCCAATGCAGAAGGTTTGGCAATCAAGTCTTAGATGGCAGGGCGTATGTTGGTGTTACTTCAAATTCCTGAATACTGGAGTGCTGCTTGGAAAGAGGGAGGATGTTTGGGGTATGCATCACGATGTGCTCAAGGAAGCGCTCTATCTCCATCGGCCTCCCGTAGAGGTATCCCTGCCCGTACTCACAACCGAGTGAGAGAAGTTGATCGGCTTGTTCCTGATGCTCGATCCCCTCGGCGATCAAGGAGTAACCGAGGTTTTTTCCCAATTTAATCATTGCGGTCAGGAGCTGGATCTTTTTTGCCTCTCCCGAAGGAATTACTTTAATAAACATGCGATCGATCTTGAGCGTGTCGCAGGGGATGGAGATCAGGTGCTGAAGATTGCTATAGCCTGTCCCGAAGTCATCGATTGCGATCTCCACACCGGCTTCTCGGAAGAAAGTAATATTTTCAAACAATGAGGCGTTGCCCATATCCAGATGGTTCTCGATGATCTCAAATCGAAACATTGTGGGTGAGACACCCGCTGTCTTCAGGCGATTCAAGGAGAGGGTGGCGAATCCATGGGTCATGAGGATGCTTGGGCTCACATTAAGAGAAAGTCGGAATCCGGGAATCGTCTCGAATATTCTCATGTGTTGCTGGAGGAGCCTGACGGACTCAGCGAAGACCCATTCATCAACTTCAGCCATGAGGCGGATGCGCTGCATTGAGGGGATGATGTTAAAGGCTGCGAGAACGGAACCATCCTTGTTTATCACCCTGAGGAGTGCCTCCGCAGAGCAGATTCTTCCGGTTTCGATCTCCACAATGGGCTGAAAATGGAGCAGTAGGCGTTTTTGATAGACAGCTTCGTGGATATTGCGGTCGAGATCGAGGCGGTTCTTGAAATCCCGAATGATGTCCGGTGTGGCGATGCAGTACCCGTTCCTCACCCCATGCTTGACTAGATACATTGACTCCTCGGCGCGTCGAAGGAGTTCGGGTGTGGTGAGATCGTTTCGGTCCAGAATCGCCGCACCGATGCTGCAGGTGATCCTGATCTCCAGATCACCGAGCATGTAGGGATGGGAGATATGTCTCTGGATCCGTTTGAGCAGCGATTCCAGATCTTGTTGGATATCAAGGTGACGTACCAGAAGGACAAACTCGTCGCCACTCAGCCGTCCGAGAATATCCTCTTCACGGCTGAGGTGTCGGAGTCTTTCTGTGACCTCGATAAGAAGACGATCGCCGATCTGGTGGCCGAAGTTGTCATTCACATCCTTGAACCCATCAAGATCAAGAAAGAGAAGTGCGGTATCGGGATGGAACGAATCGGTTTTTGAGATGGTCTTCTGAAGCTCCTCTAGGAAGAGCGTCCTGCTCACCGCTCCGGTCAGGGCGTCATGGACGGCGCGGTGCTGGAGTTCCATGTTGGCAATCTCTCTCTCAGCAACAATCGCGAGATTCGATGCCATGATGTCGAACACTTCCTTGATCCGCGAGTCCATCTTGCGGTGATCAGGATAGATCATTTCAATCTTGGCCTGAAGCTTGCCTCGGTTCCTAATTGGTATCGCAAGATAGGCATACTGGGGGGCCGTGATGCCGGTGGAGATAAAGGCCGTCTTCTTTCCATCATGGAGTGGTTTTGTGGGATGGGAATCAATCTGCCTCCAGATCTGATCGATTTCAGGGTCGGGGGGGAGGAGGGGATTCAACCGGATACCCCCTGACCCATGGGTCATGAGGTTTGTGATGCGGCATGAAAGCCATCCTAGCGTGGGATCAAGGTGATCCATGATCCTCTGGAGTGCCTGCTCCAGAGTGAACGATGAAGATGCCATCTCTGAGGAGAGGTTAAGAAGGCGGCTGTAGATTTCTTTCTCCCTCAGAAGAAGACGTGTGAGTTCACGATTGGAACGATGAATGTCCAGGTAATCCACTACGATCCTAGCCAGACTCTTCAACGAGACGATCTGATCAGGCGTTAGCTCCCGAGGCTTCCTGTCGATGACGCAGAGGCTCCCGATCGCGAGCCCATCCCCATTCTGAAGAGGGACCCCCGCGTAGAAGCGGATATGAGGCTCCCCAGTGACAAAGGGATTATGAACAAAGCGGGGATCCTTCATCGAATCCGGAATGATCATGAGCTTATCAGCATCCATGATGGTGTGACCGCAGAAAGAGTCATCACGGGAACTCTGCTTCAAATCGATGCCGTAGTTGGACTTCACCCACTGCCGATTCCTGTCGACCAACGAGACAAGGGAAATCGGCGATCCTGTGATCTCGGCGGCCATTGCGGTGATACGGTCGAAGAGTTCATCGCGCTCCGTGTCGAGAATGTCGTAGCCAAGCAGTCGGGCGATGCGCTCCTCTTCACGGGGATGGGGCGGAGGAGGTACTGATCCGGAGAGAGTGGCCTGTACCATTTCGGTCATGAGTCTACATTACCCCTAACATCATGAGAGGTAGAAGAATTAGGCATAAGCAAAACGCTTATTCTCAGGGGTGATAAGGATGAAAAAGGAGAGATGAAAAATATTTTCCCGCAACGTGGAAAAGCAAAGAGGGGAGGGGAAAATAAAATCAATCCTTTTCCAGTGGTTCGATGTCGATCCAGTCAACCAAGATCGTCTTTTTTCCAGACCAATCGGGTCTTCCCGCCCAAGGCATGCGTCTCATTCCAAAGATAACCATGGAGGGGTAATCGGGTACCACATCATCGATAGCCCCCTGCTGGATCCCGTCGATGTAGAACACCACCGATTTCTGCCGCCACTCGATCGAGTAAATATGGAAACGATCATCGCGATGGGTGATTTTCTTCCCTTCAGCATCATGGATCGCAATGCGAATGCTTCGCGAGGGGCTGAGTGATTCGCCGCTATTGCCAGCGTCACCGATGGCGTTTGCCCATGTGTTGAGTCTGATGTCTGTCCAACCCCCATTGGTGCCGGTGGGATGTCCTGTCATCGGTGATTGGGTATCGTCCGCCGTAATCTCGATGTCGATCTCATCGACCTTGGCTTTCTCCCGATAAGTGAAGAGGACGCCTGCGACACCAGGAACAACCATATTCTTTGCCCGGATGCTTATCCGGTGGTTACTCCCGATCGGACCTAGCGAGAGCGTCTGAAATGGAAGGAAATCGCCACCGTCGGGGAGGCGTTTGATTTTCTTGCCCAGCGAATGACTCGTGACGGAAAGGTGGGCAAATCCGTCTCCGGGGATGATGGATGTCCAACCAGAGACAGGAGTCAGTTCGTCGGTGTATCCCCAGCGAATACCATCACGCTCAGGGGGCTTCCCTGGGTTATCAAACCCCTCGAAGTACTCACCCGACATGAGTGATGAAGAAATCATGAAAAGAAACAGAATGATGAGTCTCCATTGTTTCATCGGCATTCATTTCTTGAGTTCCTGAGTTCTTTATTCGCTAGGTTCCCCATTTTTAGGAAATCAGGAGCAAGAGATTACTATGGAACTCAGGAACGGAAAGAATTCAAGGGCAGGAGATTGTTCCATCTTTTCCAAATAGTCTAGGCAGCGATGACGTGGGCTTTGCTGTTCTTGGGGACAATATTACATGCGTCGACGATGAGGGGGATATGCTCGGCGAGTTCGGAATAATTGACTCCTTTGTGAGGGGTGCAGACGACGGCCGCAGTATAGCTAGCGAGTGTTTCTGGATTCCAAGTGATGGAGTGACGGCCTGCCCATTGAGGACCGGGATGATGTTCGATGACCGGGATGAAGGGATCGTAGTAGTCCAACTCAGCCCCCTTCTCCTTGAGAATATTCATGATGTCATAAGAGGGTGACTCTCTGTCATCCGGGATATTCGGTTTGTAGGAGAGCCCAAGGATCAGGATCCGAACGCCCTGAATCGGCAGGGAAAGTGAATTGAGTCCCTCCGCCAAGTGACTGACCACATAGTAGGGCATTCCCCGGTTGATCTGGCCAGCAATCTGGATAAAGCGTGTATCGAGATTGAACTCACGGGCCTTCCAGGTCAGGTAGTAGGGATCAAGCGGGATGCAGTGACCTCCGACTCCCGGACCGGGATAGAATGGCATGAATCCAAAGGGCTTTGTCTTCGCCGCATCGATGACCTCCCAGATGTCGATTCCCATGGGGGTGTAGATGCGCTTGAGCTCGTTCACAAGGGCGATGTTGATGAAGCGGAAAATATTCTCCGTGAGCTTCACTGCCTCGGCTGTGTCGCAACTGCTGACGGGGACCACTTTGCTGACGGCATGCGAGTAGAGTTCCACGGCTCGCTCGAGACAATCGGGAGTGAGCCCACCCACAACCTTGGGCATCTGCTTGAGAACACTCTTCTCATTGCCCGGATCCTCACGCTCGGGTGAGAAGCATAGCGCGAAGTCAACGCCGGCCTTGAGGCCTGATTTCTTCTCAAGGACTTGACGAAGGTCCTCGCGGGTTGTTCCGGGATAGGTGCTGGATTCCAGTGAGACAAGCATGCCTTTTCTGAGCACTGGAGCGATCTCCTCACCAGCCGAGAGGATGAATGTGATGTCAGGATCAAGATGCTCCCTAAGAGGAGTGGGAACGCAGATGATGATTGCTTCACTCCGGGCAAGGTCCTCTTTGTTCCCCGTAAAGGTGAGGAGCTGTTTTCCAGTGACTGCATTGATCCTATCGGACGGGACTGTCGTCAATGGAGAGAGTCCGGACTGAAGTTCCCGTACACGCTCCTGATTGAGGTCGAAACCCAATGTGCGGCATCCGGCCTCGGCAAAGCCAACTGCAAGTGGAATGCCGACATAGCCGAGACCAACGACTGCGACTTCATAAAGAGAATCTGAGGGTTTGGGGATCATGGGGCTTGTGTCGTTAGGGATGAATTAATGCCATTTCTGGACATGACTGCACCGAGATCCTTGCGACCAAACAGGTATTGGAAGGTGCCGATGACCCGGATAATGAGGTGGAACTGATGGAACCCGAGGTTATCGAGAAGGATGGCAAGGATGAGGCGCCAGAAGTCGCGCCAGTTTACCGCACGAAGGCGGGTTGATTCGGTCAGCAGGACGGCCGTAAGAGATAGGAAGACTCCTAGGATATAGGCCAGAAAGATCATTGCGATGATTTCAAAGCCGCTGGCGATCCCGAGCACCAAACAGACTACCATCAGGATCCAAGCAGAGAGTTCGACGATGGCAGCGAGCGCTTCGAAGACGACAAAGAAGGGCATGCCGAAGAGACCGGTCATGCCGTAGCGGGGATTGAAGATCATGCTGGCATTGCGAAGGAGCGCTTGGATGGTGCCTCGCTGCCAGCGATTCCTCTGGGAGGCATACTGGCCGATTTTCTCGGGGATCTCCGTGTAGCAAACGGCATCAGGCACAAAGACGAGACGTGCATGCTCTTTCCTCTCTCTGTCGTGGATGTGGCGATTGAGCCTCATCGTGAACTCAATGTCATCGGTGATTGCCTGGGGCCATGGGCCGCCGACCTCCTCGAAGAGAGTCTTCTTGATCAGAAGGAGGGCACCGGAAATGCAGAGCATGCTTTTCAACCTGCAAAGACCGATCCTCGCCCACTGGAAACTCCGCGCGTACTCGACCTCCTGATTCATTCCCAGCAGGGTCTTGGGCAGGGCATTGTGAAGAATCTCCCCATCGACGATGCTGAGACCATTGGAGGGACGGACGATACCTGCCACGGCGGCAATACTGACGTCGCTCAGGAAGGGTCGCGCCATGTGAAGTAGAGCGTCTGTTTCCAGCACACAGTCGGCATCAATGATACAGAGAAGAGGATAGCGTGATAATGTCACGGCGGCGTTGATGGCATCTGCCCTGCGTCCGTTCACTTTCTCGATAACGACGAGATTAGAATGATCTGAGGATTCATAGACGCCCTGAATTTCCCTTGTCTCGATCTGTCTCCTGCCAAAGCGGTCCACTCTGCGGAGATGGAAGCTCTTCTTGAGAATATCGATGCTTCCGTCTGTTGATCCGTCGCTGACAACGATCACCTCGAACTGTGGATAGTTCAAGCGAAGGGCATTGCTAATCGTCTCAACGATGATCGCCGACTCGTTGTAACATGGGATGATGAGTGATACCGGCATGCTGAGCGGGGATTCCCCGATCCTCCGGAACTCTGCGAAGGTGATCCCGCGATGGTAGCGCCGCACCTGCGTTGCCCCGAGAAGCACGAGTAGGAGGTAGATCGCGTGCAGGGTGATGTAGTAGGCCAGAATCAGCCAGAGAAGGATGTGGATTGTATTCATGGAAGTACCTCTGAGATCGGTTTGAGAAGACCGTTTTGTTGAAGAATCTGGCGACTCATGTCGCGCCCGTAGGCATCCGTGTGATGATCGACGGCCTCCTTGAGTGCGGTGATCCCCTGAGTACCGATAGCAATGAGAGCGGATCCAGCATTGTGGCGGACCCACCATTCCTGATCGGAAAGTCCCTGGAGCAAGAGGGGGATATGCTCGGAAGCGTGCAGTTTTCCCAGCGCCCTCATGACGGTACTGCGGACTTCCCAGGAGGGATCTTCGCCGAGAGACGCAATGTCCTCAATCACGCTAGGATCGCCGATGGAGGAGAGTGAACGAACGGCATTAAGGCGGACATTCGCCACCTGATGATTCAGCAGATGGCGGAGAGAGGGGATGGCCTTCTCGGAACGGAGGATTCCAGCGATTCGGGCGGCAATGGAGAGCACAGAATCGTCATAGTCGGGGCCATTCATCACATTCTGAATGGGATCGATCGCCCGTGGGCCGAGTGCGGAGATGATCTCGGCAACGCGCCTCTGAGAGACCTCCCCAGGGATGTCTAGAGATCTGAGTATCGGTTCGACTGCCTTATCACAGCCAAGTTGGACCAAGGATCGCGAAGCTGCAAAACGAACTCCAACCACATCATCCCGGAGAGCTGTCATCAGCGCAGGAAGTGCGGCGTCGTCGCCGAGATAACCAAGGTGCTCGGCAGCATGGAGGCGTGTTTGCCAACGGCGGCTTTTCAGCGAATGCGATTCATTCCTAAACTTGGGTAATGAAATGAAGAGGGGATGGAGTTTTTCTCGCTCTCTTTCATCAAGGGAATCCGCCAGCTCCATCAGGATCAGCAGTGCTAGGTGCTGATCTTTGAGCAGGATCGGGGCGACGATCTCGAAGGTAGCTTCTCCTCGAAGGTACGCCTTGATCAGAGGGATAGCTCGCTTTAGAAAGTCAGCCTGATGGTCAATGCTCCGATCGGTGAAAACTCTCATCCCAACGATGAAAATCAGCAGGAGAAGGCTGAGCAGCGTGAGGATCGTAGCCGTAATGGTGACAATGGTGAGCAGGTTCATGATTAGAATTTCATCGAAAGGCCCAGGGTCGGAGTGAGTTGCTGGTATAGTGGGGAGTTGTTCTGGGTGAGGCGGTAGATGTACTGCACGCCGGTGAAGAGACTCAGATCGCGTGTGATAGGCTGGGTGAAGAAGAGGGAATAGGTGTAGGCGGGACTCAGACTGCTGACATTGCTGCCGTCCGCCCCGACTTGGGTATCAGGATCCGTGCCATAGGCAAAAGCCATCGAGAGCCTACGGTTGCCGGGAAGACCAAGATTCAGAGCTGCCGAGTAGTAGTTGTACTCGAGATTGTTGAAGGCCCATCCGCGGACATAACGCAGCACCAGTGAGGTTGTGTCCGTGAAGTTATACGCTATGCCAGGATTGATCTGGTCGAGGGGTCCTTGGACAAAGTTGTAACGCTGGTAGTCGAGCAGGAGTCCGAGGCGCGGAGCGGCCTGGTAGATGAATCCTCCTGTGTAGACCTGCAGTGCAAGGAAGGTTGGATCGGGACAGATGGAGATCTTTCCGTGAACCTCGAGCCATTTCCAGAGGTAGTAGGAGGCGAGAGCGCTATAGTAGGTATTCGTTCCCGAGGGGGGGCGCTGCATGATGTCGATCTCGGCTCCGAGTGCCAGGCGCTGGTTGACACGATAGATGAGGGTTGCGTCTTCCTCCTGCCATCCCTGACGACCATCGTTGAAGAAGCTGTAATCGTAGTAAGGGATGAAGATCCAGTGGCGGAAACTCTCGACTGTTTCGATCTCCTCCTTCTCGACCTTCTTCAAGGATTCACCGGTGGAGGTCTCGGCAATGACAGTACGATGTGGTGTTATAGTTTTTTTCTGAAGTACACCCGGAGGCTTTCTGAGAGGGGTGGCAGGCAGGCGGAGTTCGTTCCTCACTTCGACAATGGCATTGAAGATCCTGGTCGGATCGGTGGCATCGGGAAGTGACTGCTCCAGCAGGTGAAGGCATTCCTTATCATGGTAGCCGTTGGCATAGAGGAACCAGGAATAGTGTTCTCGGAGGTCCTTCTGTTCGGGATTGCTCGCAAGCGCCTTACGGTAATCCTCGCGGGCCTGGAGAATCTGCTGCTGTCCCTCGGCCAGCTGTCCCTGTTGGTAGTTGCTTAAATTCGCATTCGGGTACTCGTCCTCCATGGGGAGGGTCTCTCCGACACTCCAGAGCGGAGTGTTACCTTCGCCATGCAGCCCCGCAGGCACTGTTATGAGCAGGAGAAGAGCGAATAAAAGGTGAATAGATGGAATACGAAATGGGCGTGTCGTTATCATAGAAGTCTTCCGTCGGGGACCACGTTGACCCGGTTTCGGGTGATCAAGTCGTCGATTGTTTTTTCAAGTGTCCAGACATGCTTGAATGGAGTGAGTTTTTGCAGGAGATCGACGGATGGTCGCCTCTGTGTGATCTGCCAGAATTGGGAACCGTATCCTTGCTCGAAGGGAATGAATTGGATCGATGAGTTGCTACCGGAGCGCTCGATCACCATTCTGGCAAGATCAAGGATCGTAATCTCCCTGGGATTGCCGATATTGACGGGCGTGCCCCATGCCTCCGGTTCCCCCGCAAGCATGTCGAGGGCCGCGACCGTGTCACGAACGTCGCAGAAGGAGCGCGTCTGGGTGCCGTCTCCATAGACGGTGAGGGGAACTCCAGAGAGGGCCTGTTTGATGAATCGGGGAAGGACAAAGCCGTAGTTGCCAGACTGCCTGGGACCGACGGCATTGAAGAGGCGGGGAATGGAAACCGGAAGTCCATGGATCTGGCGGTAGGCCATCGCCTGAACTTCGTTTGTCAGTTTGCTGAGAGCATAGGCGGTGAGGCCACCCTTCTCTGGCGAATAGACCAGATCGATTCCTTCGATAAGTTCCTCAGCACGGGTATGGCCATAAACCGAAGAACTAGAGGTTACGACCAACTCGGGGAGGTGATCCCTTTTGGAAACAGAGTCCAGAAGCCGCTCCGTGCCGAGGACATTCACCCGCGTCACTTCCACCGGTTCTTTGAGAACGCGGAACATCCCCACCACGGCCGCCATGTGGTAAATGCGGTCGGCTTGGGCCACGGCAGACTCCAATCCCTGCCATGTCAGGATATCGCCTTTCTCGAAGAAAAGACGCGAGCAATCGAAGCCTGAAAAAACCTCTAAGCTGCCTGTGCTCAGGTCATCAACGGCTGTGACGGAATCTCCCTTTGCCAGGTGATGTTCCGCAAGGTGAGATCCGATGAACCCTGCCCCCCCGGTGATGAAAATATTCATGAAGAAATGAGTAATAGTTACTCGTGATGCCTGCGCCCCTTGAGAAGGTAACGGGGATGACGGAAGCTCGGGATCGGGGCCCCATCACCGGTCATTGCATTAAGCTGACATTGATTCCGGTTCGTGAGGGACGAAATGTAGTCGAGCAGAACACTCGTGTTGATGCTTGGCTGAAGCTCGATGTCGCGGAAGATCACGAGGGGTTTCTTGCCGTTACACGACTTGGCGATAAGATCCTTCAGCGAATTTCGTAATCCGGCGATGAGTTGGCCAGTTCCATCACTCACCAGTAGGATCACATCAAGCCGAATACGCTCGATGACATGCTCCCAGCAGATGCCATCATGGCCTAAAATAGATACATTGTAATACTCAATACAGGTGCTCGTGTGAGGGGCTAAATTATCGAAGGCGGTCTCCAGCCAATGCTTTGCAAGCTTTCCTCCCTCGACGGAGGGGTAGATGCAGATAACGCTGATCTGGTAACCGATCGGGAAGAGGCCTTCTGCGGAACGAAACGCTTTGTCTAAAACGTTTTGGAGTTGGTGATCGTGCAGCTGTCCGTTGTTTACTTCGGGTGGCATTGCCCGACTAGCCCGATCTTTTAGGTTGGTGAGTTGTGTGGAGGAGCTGGGGTTCATCACCCCTAATAATGTCCCTTAAGGAGTGTTTTCGATAGATGTGGTATTGCTTAGATAAGACTAAGTAAACTTCTTAGTCATAGCATATTTTCCCGCATGGTAACTCTGAACAGAGTCAGCGGTTCTCGCGCCCAATAATTCCCTTTTCCCTTTAAGTGAATCGCTCTACGACACGCCGAATCGATGCTTTGACAACTTCATGGTCAAGGTAGAGGGGGCTTTCGCGGTGGATTTTTTCTGAGGAGCAGAATCTTTGAATACTCCTTGATTAGTCTCTGCCGGATTGATGCTCACTGTCTCGATGCCATGACCTTGATTAATGGAGTTCTCTCCATAAAAACGCACGGCGTAAGCATGGAGTTGTAGGGCGCTCTCCAAGCCGATCTTCAACCTGATGTTATTGCGGTGCACCTGAACCGTCCTGGGACTGATGTGAAGTTTGTCCGCACTGTCCTGGCAGGAGTGACCTTGGGCCATGAGGATCATGACCTCAAGTTCCCGGTCAGTGAGATTATGAAGGTTATGATCATTCCCCTTCATCGTTTCAGCATGCTGGATCAGTGAGTGAAGAGCCTGAGATGCAAGGCGGGGATTGAAATAGAGTTCTCCACGGAGCACCTTCTTCACAGCATTCTCAAAATTCCCTATGGGATCCATCTTGTGCATGTACCCCATCGCTCCTGCCCGAAGGCACCGCTCGGCATAGAACTCCTCACTGTGAGCTGAATGCACAAGAATCTTTAGATCGGGATAAAGCGGCATCAGGTGCTTAATGAGTTCAAGTCCGTCTTTTCCTGGAAGTTGAATTTCCAGAATCATGAGTTCTGGGAAGTCCCTGGCTATTTTTTCCAAGGCTTCTTCGGCTGTTGCACTGGCCCAGGCTACATCCCAGCGGCCTATCTTTTTGATGAAATGGGAAAGTCCAATCCGACTGGATGCCTGGCTGTCGACGATCGCGATACGCTCTCGGGTGGATGAGGGGGAAGCTTTTGAAGTTTTTTTCATAAGCAATGCGATAAGTGTACTACGACTACCCAGTATGCGAAGTAAAATATCTCACAAGATAATTCGCCGCTTCTCATACAATCTTCAATCGGAAAGGAAGAAAACAACTAGCGGTGGTGGGACTCGAACCCACACTGGAGCGATTTTAAGTCGCTTGTCTCTGCCATTGGACTACACCGCCGAGAAAAAATGTAAACAGTAAAAAGGTTGAGCCACTGTCAATGAATTCAACTTTTCCATCATCTCACTTTTGCACCTTTTACTTTAATAGCTTACGTGGCCTAGACGGGTCTTGCCTCGGAAGATCCAGTAAATGCTGACAGTATAGGCTAGGACAATAGGGACGCCGATGCAGGCAATGATGAACATATAGCCTAACGTCTTGTGGGATGAAGCGCAGTTGTAAATCGTGAGACTGTTGCCCGGATTGGGTGCCGACATGACGATGTGAGGGAAGTAGGAGATGCCCAGAACGGCCATGAGCAGGATCATGGTAAGAGAGGACATGAGGAAGGAGCCGAACTCGTAACCCTTGGCCGTCATGAGACCGATGGAAATAGCCGCTAGGATATCCAGTCCAAGGATAATGAATCCGTAGGGTCGGGTCAGCATGACAGCCACAAGATCAGGACATTCGAAGAAAGTAGCTATATTAAAGGTTAGGAAGAGCGTAAGAAAGAGAGCAATCAGGCGTGGTACCCATCCCTTGATCATGGCCTGGAGTTCACCTTCGGTCTTGAGAACAAGGAAGATGGCTCCATGCATCGCAAAGAGGACAACCACCGTGACTCCCAAGAGAAGGGAGTAGGGGTTGAGCAGTCCGAGGAATGTGCCGGTGAAATCTCCCTGCTTATCGAGAGGAATGCCGCGGGTGATATTTCCCAAGGCGACACCGATCAGGAGGGCGGCTAGAAAGCTGGCGATACTGAAGGCGATATCCCAGGTATTCCTCCATGTGCGCCCAGGTTCCTTGCTGCGGAACTCGATCGCCACAGCACGAAAGATAAGAGCCACCAGCAGGAGCATGAACGCGTCATAGAAACCTGAGAAGACGGTGGCATAGGCACCGGGGAATGCGGCGAAAAGTGCACCGCCTCCAGTCACGAGCCAGACTTCGTTTCCATCCCAGACGGGGCCGATGGAGTTCAGGAGAATGCGTCGATCCTCGTCTTTCTTGACAAAGAGATGGAGGATTCCAACTCCAAAATCAAATCCATCCAGAATCGCGTATCCAGTGAAGAGAATGCCGACAAGGATGAACCAGATAATATTTAGGTTCAGAATTTGGGAGAGATGATGCATGGCTTGGAGGGGGAAGCGTTTACTCCTGACTGGATGCGCGGCCTTTCTTGCTAAAGAGGCCCGCAGCGATTGCTTCGTTCACTCCGGGAGCCTTGGTGTGATGATCCTGATCGTCATCTGGACCATGCTGAATCTTTCGGTTTAGCAAATAAATGAAGGTGATGAAGAGAAGGATGTAAATCAGGGCAAAGAGGATGATCGAGAAGACCACTTGGTTGGCATGGACAGCTCGTGAGATGCCATCGGAGGTCTTGAGCATGTTGTAGACGATCCAGGGCTGACGTCCCATTTCGGCAGTGAACCAGCCTGACTGCATGCAGATCTGAGGTGCAGCTACTGCAAAAACATAGATCCATAGAAGCGGCCGAATAAGGGGATTATCGGCCTTGAAGAGCCAGCCCCTCCAGAGAAGAGTCAGTGCGAGGAAGGAGAGGCCGAAGACTGCCGATCCGAGGCCGATCATGAGATGGTAGGTCTGGAAGACAGCCCCGACGATAGGCCAGTAAGTTGGCCTAATCTCGGCGAGCTTTTCGGTCGAAAGTCCGGGATGGCGTGCGGCAAGGAACTCATCGCTCGGCATCGAAAGGAGTCCCTGCACAGGTTGCTTAAAATTATGGAAGCAAAGGAAGCTCAGGAGTGCCGGGATTTGAGGGCCATGGACGGTCTGGTTCTTGGTGTCGACCCATCCAAAAAGAGTCATGGGTGTGTAATCATGGGTCTGGTAGACACCTTCCATGGAAGCGAGTTTGATCGGTTGGCTGCGAACGACGCCGCGGGCGGTGGCATCGGCGCTAATCGACTGGAGAACCGTCGTGAATGCAGCGAAGCAAACCGCCACTGTCATCGAGGTGCGGGCAAAGGTCGTAAAGCGCCCTTTGAGAAGGTACCAAGCACAGATACTCATGACAAGGAATGCACCGACAAGCCAAGAGCCGAAGACCACGTGAAGGATGCGATTCAGGGAGGATGGATTGCCAATCATGGCCCAGAAATTATCAACGACCGCTCGAACATGACCCAAGTCAGAGGTCTGAACGATGTAGCTATCGGGAAGACGTGTGTGGAGCGTGCCGGTGATCCTCTCAAGATGGAATCCGGCAGGTGTCTGCATCCAGGAGTTGGCGATCAAGATCCAGACCGCACTGAAATGGGAACCGAGACAAACCATGCAGGTCGCGAAGAAGTGCATTTTCGGCCCAACTTTGTCCCAGCCAAAGAGAAGCAGGGCCAGGAAGCCTGACTCGAGGAAAAAGGCAAAGATGCCCTCAGCAGCAAGAGCACTCCCGAAAATATCACCGACAAAGCGTGAGTAGGCGGCCCAATTCGTCCCGAACTCAAACTCCATGACGATTCCTGTGGCGACGCCAATGGCAAAAATCAGTCCGAAGATTCTTGTCCAGAAATGGGCAAGTTGATGGAAGAGGGGATCCTTGGTCTTCAGGTAAAGACCCTCCATGATCACCAGAAGCATTCCCAAGCCGATGGTCATCGGTGGATAGAGGAAATGGAAGGAGACCGTCAGGGCGAACTGGATGCGGGAGAGGATTTCTACGGACATGGATGAAGTAGTGCTTTGATATCAAAAGGGTAAACACTTGGCTGTTCAATAAAGAAATCAAGAACAAGAAGCGCTATTGTACTACATTGTAATTACTTTACTGGTTAGAAAGGAAAGCGCCCAAGGGTACTTAAGCAGTATGGGACTCAATGTGTGGGCTAACTTAGGGTGTTCGGAGAGGAGGCAGGTTAAACGATTCACGAAAAGTCCATTCCGATAAAGATCCCGATGAGCCTTTCTATAAAGCTCCTCCCGAGGCTTCAGTTCCATTTTGGAGCCGAATTTGCAGGAGTTCAGGATGTCGGCTAGAAGAGCCCCACTCCTCAACGCATAGGAGATTCCTTCTCCCGTGAAGGGCTCCACGACACGGGCCGCATCACCACAAAGAAAAACGCCATCACGGGCGACATGACGAGCTGTTGCCCTGGAAATCGGGGTGATGCTTCGCCAAGCGCATGCGGGAGAAAGGCCATAATGAATCTCGGCTTCCTTCCGAAGCTCCTTCATCTCTCCTGCATTGGCTACTAAGCAAAGATTAGCCAGTCCATTTCCAAGATCAGCCAGTCCTCCGTAGCCATGCCGATAGATCCTCATTTCCAATGACCCATCATATCCTGCGGGGTGGGGGATATGGTTCTGGATACCTATTCTTCCATTGTGACTTCTTGCGGCGTGCATCCCCAAGAAGCGGGCCGTTACCGAGTTTCGACCATCAGCCGCAACGATGTGCTTGCCAAGGAGGCGATCTCCAGAGGAGGTAATGACCTCCCATCCAGCCGGGGTCCCGGGGAAACCTGCGGTACGGTGCAAGGCGGTAACCGGTGATCCGTCCTGGAAGAGGGCTCCCGCCTCGACGGCACGATCAGCCAGTAGCTCATCCAGATCACGGCGCCGAACCACCAGTTCGGAAGAAGCGATCTTCGATGCAGGGATCGGAATTTCCCTTGATCCGGCAGAGGCAACCGAAAACCGGATCTTCTCCGGAGACGTGGAGGGGAGTCCCCGGACTCGCTCCGTAAGGGCCAGACGCTCTAAAACCGGCCACGAAGCTGGATTCAGACAATCTCCACAGACCTTGTCCCTTGGAAAACGGGAAGCCTCCAGAAGGAGCACTCGTTGGCCGGCATCGGCACAGAGTGTCGCGCAGGTGCTGCCAGCGGGACCCGCCCCGATGACGATGAGGTCGAAGATTTTCATACGAAGATCTCCGCTACCATATCAGCAAGAAGTCGTCCTTTGGCTGTGAGCAACCACCGGTCCCTTTCAACGATCACAAGTCCTTCTCCGGCAGCTTTCCTGAGTTCGTTTTCCCAAGATGAGGATTCCGAAAATGGTAATCCAGTATTGGTTCTCATCCCGAAAGCAGCCCTCTCTCCAGCCTTTATTCTGTCGGAAACCTCCTCCTCGAAATCCACTGCCGTCCTACCAGTCATGGTGCTTTCGCTATAGACTCCTGTATCCCGGATGTTGCGCCAACGCTTTGATCCCACCGTGGAGAAGGCACTCGGGCCCAAGCCTATGTAATCGTAACCTCTCCAGTAAGCAGAATTATGTATCGATTCCTGCCCTGCGAGGGCGTAATTGGAGACCTCATACTGCGCGTATCCTGCGTTGCCCAAGAGCTCGGCAGTCAGTTCGAACTGGTCAGCCTCCAACCCCTCGTCGGGAGCCATTTCCCCTCGTCCCAGCTTCTGGAAAAACTCGGTATCCTCTTCGTAGGTGAGGCCGTAGGCGGAGAGATGTTCCGGGGCTAGGCTGAGGCTTCTTTCCAAGGTCTCTCTCCATGATTTCAAGGATTGCCCCGGCACCCCGAAGATGAGGTCGATGGAGACATTATCGAAACCAGCATCCCGTAGAACCTGAAACGATTCCTCCGCCTTGTCTGCGTCGTGCGTTCGTCCGAGCGACTTCAGCACAGCATCATCCCAAGACTGAACGCCCATGCTGATGCGGTTGATCCCGAAATCCTTCAACAGGGCGGCTTTGTCCGCAGCAACGGTTGCGGGATTCATCTCAATGGTCCATTCCTCGAGATTGCTCAGGTCGAGCTGGGACCTGAGGCCTCCCAGAAGCTTCTCGAATTGTGAAATCGAAAGAGCGCTCGGCGTCCCTCCACCAAAAAAAACAGTCTTGGGTTTCAATCGTAATGACCAGTGCTCCGTCTCCAGTAACAAGGCATCCAGGAAAGTTTCGACCCGCTCCCGTCCAGCCGATTCCTTGTAAAACGCACAGTAAGGGCAGATGTTCGGACAGAAGGGGATGTGGATGTAGAGATGCTCGATCATGCGGCTCCTAGGATTGAAACGGATTCATGAGATTACCTCAAGGATCTGTGGGTTGATCAGGAAGTAATCGCGTCCAGTGCATCCTGATGTTAACTTAAGAGTACGCCTTGTTGGCACTGTTTACTCCTTCCCCTTGCAACTTCTCAATCCATGAATGCCATCCGATTGATTCATTGCACGGCAATGATGTTTGCCGGAATACTCTGTGCCAACCTCTCTGGATCAGAACCCAGAAAGATGGAATACAGAGCCATGAAGCCGGCTTCGGAACTCATCTCAATCCAAGAGCCGGGGAAGGTCAACAAAGCGACACTCTTGAATGCGTCGACTCAGCCTCTGGCCATTGTGATCTCTCTCTCCAAACAGCGTGCCTATTTGCTGGTCGGGGGGAAGGTGGCTATTGATTCCCCCATCTCCTCGGGACGGCGCAACGGCTGGACGCCGAAAGGAAGTTTCTCCGTGCTCGAAAAGGATCCTAATCATCATTCCTCCCTCTATGGCAGCTTTGTTAATGGTTCTGGACAGGTCATTCGCTCCGGTGTCAGCAGTAAGCATGATGCTGCTCCCAGCGGCACCCGCTTCAGCGGTGCGCCGATGAAGTTCTTTCTAAGGCTAACCCCACAAGGAGTCGGCATGCATGCCGGCATCCTGCCGGGATACCCGGCCTCTCACGGATGCATTCGTCTGCCTGTGGAGATGGCTCAGATCATCTACTCCAACGTTGGACTTAACACCCCTGTGACCGTGGGGGATTAAGTAGAAAGGATAAGAGATTCTTATTTCTGGTAGAAAATTCCTAATCCCTTGAGGAGAGAAGATCCATGTGCAGCTCAAAATCCGAATCCGAGGACACATAGGAATAGGCCCGTGCCTTATCAGAGCTCAGAAGACCTTGAGACCCGGTTCCGTGAAAAAGCAGCAGTGCAGCTGATGCCAATCCTGCAAGAGGAATGGGAAGGAGCCAGCGGAAAAGCAATGCTTTGATGTTCCATTGTCCACGCTTTTTGGCCTTAGCAACCGTTTGCGCGGCAAACCAGGGTGAAGGTGCTACAGGATGAGCTTTCGCATCAGCTGAGAGAAGTTTCCAGAGAGGATCTTCAAGAGAAACGTTTAGGAGAACTTCTTCCAGTCGATCTCGTTCGTTCAGATTGTCTGGCTGGCTGTTAGAGTTCATATCCATAGATAGCTTCGTAAGATTAACACCGAAACTGCCCGGTGGTTGCAAAAGAAAAAGAGTGCGTTAGAAACGCCCTCCATTTGACGGAATTTACTGAATGGCCGCCTTACATATCCTTTGGCTCGAGGAATCCCTCCAGCTGACGGAGACGTGTGGGGTGACGCATCTTGCGCAGAGCTTTGGCCTCGATCTGTCGGATGCGTTCGCGTGTGACCTTGAACTGCTTGCCAACTTCCTCGAGGGTTCTGGAGTAGCCGTCAACAAGTCCGAAGCGCTGTTCGAGAACCTGACGCTCACGCTCGGTGAGGGATTCCAACACATCCTTGATCTTTTCCTTCAGCAGGACGATCGCAGCCATGTCGGAGGGATTATCAGCCGATTTGTCCTCGATGAAGTCACCAAAACTTGTGTCATCGCTGTCACCGACGGGAGCCTGGAGCGAGATTGGCTGCTGAGCCATTTTGAGCACGGCTTGAACGCGACCCACGGGAAGCTGGATTTCGTCGGCAATCTCCTCTGCGGTAGGCTCGCGACCATACTCCTGCACGAGCTGCTTCTGCACGCGGATGAGCTTGTTGATCGTCTCGATCATGTGCACCGGAATACGGATGGTGCGGGCCTGGTCGGCGATCGAACGGGTGATCGCCTGGCGAATCCACCAGGTGGCGTAGGTTGAGAACTTGTAACCCCTGCGGTACTCGAACTTCTCTACGGCCTTCATGAGGCCCATGTTTCCCTCTTGAATAAGATCAAGGAATGAAAGTCCCCTGTTGGTGTATTTCTTGGCGATTGAGATCACGAGACGCAGGTTGGCCTCGACCATCTCAGTCTTAGCTCGGAGTGCCTCGCGGAAATGACGTTTCAGCTCACGGTGACGCTCGTGGTAGTTCTCGATCGTCATCCAGTTCCGGCGATGAGCCTCGTCGATCTGCGTCTCCAGAGAGCCGACATGGCGCTTGTGCTGAGCATCCTGTTCCTTTTTAGAAGCATGTTTTTGATGCTCGCTCCGGAGTGACAGAAGGGTCTTCAGGTTATCGTCGGCATGGGTAACGAAATCTTCGACGATCTTCGACTTGAAGAAAAACTTGGGATAGATCTTCACGACTTCGTCGATCTGCTTCTCGAATACCACCACATCGTTAGGAGCGGGGCTTTTCTTGGCTGGAGCGATCTTATTGACGTAATGATCCGAGACGACATCGGCCAAGCGTTGGAGTTGCTGGCTCAGGCGCGGAAGAACTTTGAGGTAACGTTCGCGGCTTTCGATCTTCTTGTCCTGAATGACGCGGTCAAAGCGCTCGCGGGAATCAAGCAGGCGCTGGGACATGTCGAGGTATGCATGCGCGATGAATCCGAATCGGTAGAGCACATCCTGCATCTTGATCTCTGATTCCTCGATGCGTTTGGAGATCTCCACCTCCTGCTCGCGGGTGAGGAGGGGAACCTGACCCATCTGCTTGAGGTACATACGGACAGGATCGTCGAGAATATCAAGACGGCCATCAACCTTTTCCTCCTTTTCGTCCTTCTCCTTGTCATCCTTTTCCTCGTCATCAGGACGCTTGGGTTCCTTGACCCTGTCGACATCGGAGGCGTCGATAATATCTATCTCCACAGCCCGGAGTTGGGCCAGAATTGCATCGATTGTCTCCGGATCGTTCATCCCCTCGGGGAGATGCTCGTCAAGATCCTCGAAAGTGATATAGCCCTGCTCCTTGGCAAGTTTCAGAAGCTCTCGGATCTTTTCCTGAAGAAGCTTTTGGGCTTCAACGGCGTTTGTGGGAGCCTGACCGGAAAGAGAGAGGGAGAGGCCGCTCTTGCCTCCGTTGTTACCCTTTTCGGCCTTGGTGTCGGCAGTTTTTTTGGCAGTTCCCTTCCCAGCGGCTACGGGAACTGCTTTTGGAGAGGGGGCCTTGGCAGCGGGAGTTGTTTTTGAAACAGGTTTTGCTGGAGCGGTTGGCTTAGTCAATTTAGGCGCTGGCTTTGTCGCCGTTGCCTTCTTGGCTGCAGGGGAAGGTGCCGCTTTCGGAAGGGGCTTCTTGGAAACTGGCTTTTTGGAAAGGGTTTTAGCCACCTGTGTTGCGGGAAGTGGGTGTTTGACAGCTGCTTTCGGAGCTGTTTTGGCCGGCTTAGTCAATTTAGGCGCTGGCTTTGTCGCCGTTGCCTTCTTGGCTGCAGGGGATGACTTTACGGGCTTTCCGGAGGGTTTCCGGGACGGGGAAGATTTGGAGTTTTTTTTCAACGTAGAACAGTTGGTACCGATGTCGCTCGGGGCGCGGAAAGATCGTTTATCTTAAGCTGAAGGTCAAGTATCTCTTTCTGGACAGAGATCATTTGAGCGGTTTCAAGGCTTGGCTTTCTCAGTAAGAGCGTCGCGGTTTGTTGTTTTTTCTTTAGATCGATCATCCGCAGGTTGCGGATTGCATCCTGGATCGCCAACAGAGGCGAAGAGGGCAACTTCTCCAATTCCCATCCACTGACAAGGGGTTGAAGCGAGGTGGGGATCAAGGCCAGCACGATGGAGGGGGAAAGGTTCTCGACCCCCTGAAGTGGAGGAAGAAGTTCATGTAAAAGAGCCAGTTCCGGATCCAACTCCTCCACACGGAAGGAACTCTCCGAAGAGATCCACTCCCGAGCCTCTTTGGAAAGCAGTGCCAGCCCGCAGATGAGCTCTGTGGACGCCGAAACTGGTGAGTAGCCTCGCTGAGAAATTGCCGTTACGCCCGATGCCTCGTGTTCAGGTAATGAAATGGCATTGCGAAGAGCGGCTTCACGGAGGGCCGACTCGGAAATTCCTAATCTGACGGCGACATGAGTCGTCGTGGTCTCTCTGAGGGCCGTGTCGGTTAAAAGGGCCAGGAATCCCCCAAGGCGCTGAGCCACCATGGCCTTCTCTCTTGGGCCTAGACTTCCTCCAGCCGATTCCTCTGCCCGATCGATTGTATGATCGAAGAAGTCCTTGGCTCCCGAGATTTTCTCCGTGAAAATCTCCACTCCTTTTCCACGGATGAGAGAGTCGGGATCTTCTCCGGGTGGAAGCTTCGCGACCAGAGCGGCAAGTCCCGCGTTCAGGAGGGCTGGAAGGGATTTCTCCACGGCATTCTGGCCGGCATTGTCCGAATCGAAGCAGAGAATTACCTTATCCACGAAGCGCCTTAGGAGGCGTGCTTGTTCGGGTGTGAAGGCTGTTCCCTGAGGGGCCACAACATTCTTCACCCCATGCTCAAAGGCGGAGATCAGATCGATCTGTCCCTCCAGAACAATGGCGCTCCCTGCCTCGATCAGCGGTCGTTTGCTCTTGTCGAGGCCGAAGAGGACTCGTCCCTTGGAGAAGATCGGCGTCTCCGGCGAGTTCACGTATTTCGCTTCTCGGTCACTGTCGCTGAGGATGCGACCGCTGAAGGCGACCACTTCCCCATAGTCGTTGCGGATGGGGAACATCAACCGATCACGGAACCGGTCATACCCTCCCAGGGTATCGCCCTCCTTGGAGGTGAGGAGTCCACTCGTCAGCAATTCCTCACGGCTGAAGCCCTTGGACATGGCCCAATTGCGTAGGGCCTCCCATCCGCTGGGCGCAAATCCAATCAGCCACTCAACGGCAATCTCCTTGGTGAGCCCTCGCTTCTTTAAGTAAGCGCGGGCGTGTTCGGCGTCACGACTGCGCAGAAGGTTACGATGGAACCACTCCGCTGCCTCCTTGTGGAGTTGGAGAAGGCGACTCCTATGATCACGCCTTGATTGCTCGGCGGGATCATCGTTCTCGATCAGCGCGATGCCCGCACGCTGGGCAAGCTTGCGGACAGCACTGGGGAAATCGATGTGCTCATAGTCCATTACAAATCGGAAGACGCCACCTCCGGCACCACAACCGAAGCAGTGGAAAGTCTGTCGAGATGGATTCACATGAAAGGAGGGGCTCTTCTCCTTGTGAAAGGGACAGAGGCACCGAAAGCTAGTCCCCGCACGTTTCAACGGGAAATAACCGCCGATGATCTCTACGATATCGCTGGCCTCGGCGACCTTCTGAACACTCTCTTCGGCGATACGAGGCATGAAAAAAGGTAAAAGGTAAAAGGTGAAAATGTAAAAAGGATTACCCCACTATCACGCTAGGATCATCCGTACGGCAGCGGCAGTCGACATAGCAAGTAGCAGCCACTCAAAGGTGGCTTGGGCAATCTTTCCCAGCAAATATCGTCCCAGAACCATTCCCGCAATCACGGGGGGGAGAAGTTCCAGATTCAACATCAACGACGATGTGGTAATCAGGCCCAGATTCCAACTGAGGGGAACCTTGGTCAGGTTTGTCAGAAAGAAAAACCAAGCGCAGGTTCCGACAAAGGCCATTTTGTCAAAATTCTTTGCAAGCAGGTAGAAGGTCATGGCGGGTCCTCCTGCATTCGCCATCATCGTGGTGACTCCCGCCGCGAATCCCGATAAGGTAGCCAGCGCGGGATGATGCATAATCCCCGAGAGGATTCGCCGATCAAACCTTTGCCAGAGGACCAGGATCATCATGGCCAGAATCATCCATCCCAAGAAATGGCCGAAAAGATGATCGGGGATTCTTTGCATGAGAAACCAACCTATTAAAAGTCCGATGACCGTCGTCGGAAGAAGTCCAAAAAGGACTCTCCAGTTCACATGTTTCCGATAAATCCCGATCGCCATGAGATCAGCGGCGATGAGCATCGGTAGGACAGCGCCCGTCGACTCTTTGGCAGGCAGGACCTCCGCCATCAGCAGAACGGCAATCAAACCGCACCCACTGAAGCCGGCTTTGGTTAACCCGATACAGAGGGCGGCTATACAGGCTATCGCCCATGCAGCAACGCTGAAGTGAGTAAGAACTCCAGACACAGAACGGAAGCCTTACTGGGATTTTCCGCTCGATTGTTCGAGTGCCTGAAGTTGTTTCTCCAAAAGCGTGGGTGTCTGTTCGATCTCCGAGATGACTTGTGCTACTAGGGCCTTCACACTCTCCACTACCTGAGTGGCCGCCGTCGAGCGAAGCAGGCTCGCAAAGCGACTTGAGGGTATCACTAAATTCGTGTAGCGGATCAGGGTTCTGTCGCCATGTTCCTCGACCCGGAGGCTTCCGACCGAGGATTTCGAGTACCGAGACGGGGGTACTCTCCACGAAATCTCGTAACCTGAGGGTGAAAGTTTCCTCAACTTGTTTCGGGAGACGTAGACCTCGTCTGGAAGAAAAAAGGGCATGCTCAGCGTGTATTGCGCATTGACCACTCCTGGTTCCGGGGAGTTTAGGATTTTGACGGAGGTGCAGGAGGGGATGTATTTGGGATCCAACTCGCAGTTCCAGAAGACTGCGGCAACCGCAGCCGGTGGGGATTTGACCAAATGATAAATGATGAACCGGGGCCATGCGCTCCCATCCACATCCTCCTCCAGTTTGACCACTTTACCTTCAAGTAGCTCCCTTTGCTCCGAATGTGGCAAAGCATTCCAGAGTTCTCCCTCGGCCAATGCTGCCGCCATCAAGCTCCATGATCCCAAGAGAATGAGAAGAAAGATGGGAAGAAAGGGTAGTGAACGACGCATACTGTGATTCTTATCGTTCACTCTACAACGGTCAACAGGGACTCGTCCGGCGAATCATCGAATGAGTACGCGCCAACTCGATCGGAAAAAGATCTCTTTGATCTGCGCAAAGTTTCGTGCTCCCAGGGACTTGAGTTCAGTCGGGATTTTTCCGCGACTGCTCTCTCCCTTGATCAAGTAATGGAGGGCCTTCAGGAAGATCAATGGATGATCCTCTTCTTCTAATCCAGTTATCCACGGCAACTTAGCGTCGAGCATCCAAAGACCCGAGTCGGTTATCTGGATCAGTTCCTCCGCCCAACTTATGATCGTTGCCAATGCATCCCCATGGCCCTGCTTGGCAACCAATCGCAGAATGTCCTCCCTACGTTCCAGATTGATCAACACCACCAGAAAAAATCGGTGCTCAACATCCTCGATCCTAGAACGCATTGCGGTGAGAGCATCCCGTCTGATGATCTCCTCAAGCGTTACCTTCACCGGCGCGGCGAGATTCCCATGTTTCTTAACGAAGACGCCCCAGACCTGCTCCCAAGTTTCAAGATTACGAAGATAGCCTATGCAATTCTGAAGAATGAAAAAACCGCGTTCAAAATCGAGCTCGCCAAGCATCGCAGCAACCAGATCAGTGTAATCCGGAGACTGCGTTTGCTCCAGCACATCGAGCAACTGCTTGCGCCTTGTCGTCAGAGTGTCTTGTTGGACTGGATCAAGCGCGACATGAGGCGGGAGATACGTAAACTGAGGGCCCGTACCTGGATCGGAATGGGTACGAATGACAATCGTTACCGAGGGAGTTTCCAGATGAAAGAGCGAGTGGATGCAGGCTCGTCCCGAGGTGATTGGCACTGTGCTGCCGGTTTTCAGCAACGCAACGTCCCGTAGTTTGAGGTTCCCAAGGCGGAAATGGGCAGTGATTGCCTTGGGGGCGTCGAAGTCATAGGTCGAATGAATGCTGGATCCGGCCATGACATGGAATGCTCCCGAGAACTCGTGCTGGTGGATATCGGTCGTCCCATCCAGCCAAAATAGCGCCTGAATGTAGAACTTCGGGTTGTCGTAAAGGATCAGCTCGGGTTGACCAAAGCCTGATGAGCTCTGGAAGGGTTGATCATCCTGGAGCAGGAATTCATGGATGACGTCGTGCAGATCGACATGCTTCGAGGGATTGCATTTCTCGAGTGCCTTGCGGGCGATTTCTGGGAACAGAGTAAGGTCGAAGTTCTGCATCTTCCACTGCGCGTACACTAACTCACCGAGTTTTTTAAAGAAGGAATCCATACTCATGGACTCTTCAGTAGCCTCATCCCGGCGACAAGAACCATTCCTCAGGTTATTCCCCATGAACCAGTAGGGGGAACAAAAAGGCAGGGAGCCCCATCCTTGTGCATCACCTTGCATCCCCGTGCATTGCGTTGAAATGTTACAGAATTGCCATAAGGCAAAATTGTAACAAAAGAGTTGTTGCAGGTTTTTAGCTAATGGTTATTCGTGAAGGGCTTTTTTTCAAACCGTCACATCTAAACCAAAATCAAGAAAGCCAACTCCATGAAAAAACTATCCTTCAGTGCGGCAGCAATCTGCCTCACGATTCTTACGCTGACTGGTGCCAAGGCTCAGTCAGCTTCAACCATCACCCTGTGGAATTTCGAACCCCTAACTTCAGGAATAAATAATTCCCCTGCGCCCTCAACTGGTAGCGGCACCGCCACTTCGCTCGGTATGGATATTTATGCAACTCCAAACGTTGGTGTCAACGGAGCTGATGTAACGTTAGGAAAGGCAAATGATACTGGCTCAAGTGGCGTTACAAATACCACATTAACATGGCGTGTGCGTGGAGTGGCTGGCACCAATGGAGCAGCAAATGGCTGGTCAAGCGCCGCTCCCATTGGTACTCAAGGAGCCCAGTTCAACGTTGCCACCACCGGCTTCAGCAGTATCAATGTGAGCTTTGACTGGTATGTGACCTCTGCAGGAGCAGCGAATCTCCAATTCCAATACAGCACGAATGGTAGCTCGTGGATCAATACGGCACTTGCGCTGAACGGTTCCGCCAATGGTCTTGTTTCAACTAACAATAGTAGTTCTACCAATACGGTCAATGGATACTATGTTAGAGGCCTAGTAGGTCAAAACTGGTTCACAGGACTGACGGCAACTATTAGCGATGAAAATGCAGCCAATAATGCTAACTTTGGATTCCGCTTGGTGAATGCTTCCACAGGTGTCGATTGTGTTAGTGCTACGAATGGAGCACTGGGCAACTCCGGCAATTGGCGCTTTGATAATGTCACTGTAAGCGGAACGGCAGTTCCTGAGCCGGCTGCGTATGCGCTCCTTGGTCTAGGGGCGCTAGTCCTCATTCTTGCTGGCCGACGCAAGCACGCTTAATTCTAATTATTTATCGCTTAAAGATTTTCTTTGAAAATCAACTAAAAAAATCTAATGAAACGCAATCTCAATCAAATCACTACTGCCGCAGTTCTCTCACTGCTTCTCACCGGTGCAGCACAGGCAGCACCTTCGCTCTTAACTTGGGCTTCATTCACAAACACCACCGATCTTTCGGGTCTTACTGGGACGCTTGAAAATACAAATGCCGCCAATCTTTTTGGCGGTGTCGGTTCGGGAATTGCATGGGCTGGAGGCAATCAATTTGTTATGGCTCCTGATCGTGGACCGAATGCTAGCGCATGGAACTCCTCTCTGGATAACACGACCTCTTATATCTCACGTCTCCATAATGTGACCTTAAACCTTCAGCAGACCACCCCTAACGTCTTCAACCTCACCCCCACACTCAACAGCACGACACTTCTGTATAGTAGCACAGCTCTTAATTACGGGGCTACCTCAACCATTGTAGGTAACAAGAATTTCTTTAACGGACGCTCTGACAATTTTGCCTCAGGCAGTAGCTCGTTGAATTCAAACAATGCCCGCTTCGATCCCGAGGCTGTACGCATCTCTGCTGATGGACGTTATGCCTATGTCTCTGATGAATACGGCCCCTATGTTTATCAGTTTGACCGTGCGACAGGAGAACGCACCAAGGCATTTGCTCTTCCTAGCAATCTGGGTGTCACTAATTTATCTTCCGTAGGAAATACTGAAATTAATGGTAATACCACAGGCCGCATCGCCAATAAAGGCATGGAAGGTTTGGCCATTTCTCCAGATGGTTCCACTCTCTACGGATTCATGCAGAGTCCGTTAGAGCAGGATAGCATTTCAGGAAAACCAGGCGATGGACCTTTTAACCGTATTATTAAAATAGATATTGAGAGCGGTAACACTCATCAGTTTGCCTACAACAATGTAGTTGGAACGAACAAGAGTCAAAACAGCAGTGAGATTCTTGCTATTAATGCTAATGAGTTTTTGGTTCTCGAGCGTGATGGAAAAGGATTAGGTGATGGATCTTCCGCTGCCTATAAAAAATTGATCAAGATTGATCTTACTGGAGCCACCGATGTCAGTAACCTTAGTGGAACTAATGCCTTGGCTCCCCATGCTGTTAACGGGACCCTGTTCCTTGACATCTTCGCCGGATTGACTAATGCAGGGTTTGCAGCCACCAACATCCCTGCCAAGCTGGAAGGACTTGCTTGGGGAGAAGATGTCATGATCAATGGCACTAACACTCACACTCTTTACTTGGTAAATGACAATGATTTTGTCCCTAATGTCGCTGGTTCAGACATGATCTTCGTCTTTGGTGTCACAGCTGCTGACCTTAATGGTTCAACATTTGTTCAGCAGGCTGTTCCTGAGCCCTCCACCTGGGCGCTGCTCGGCATGAGCGCTGTCGCTGGCCTGATCCTCATCCGTTCCCGCAAGCAGCAGAGCTAAGCTCCAAGTCTACTTCAGCTAGAACATATTCCTCGAAAAGCCCGTCCTGTTCATTCAGGACGGGCTTTTTTAGTAAGCTAGAGAATCTTTATCCTTGGGGTTGAGTGCGTTTTGATCAGTGATTTACTATTTATCGGCACGAGCTTTAGCGACCGCAGCTTTTTCCCTCACGTAGGCGTCATGGGTCATGATAGCCAGTTTGTGGCGCATCGTGTCGTAGATGGCGAAGGATTTGCCATCGGGTGTGTTCCAGACCCCGTTGATCGAATAGCATCCCGCCGCACTCCAGTCGGGACTGCCACCCTCGCTTTTCAGCAGAGAGCGAATCCGATCAGCGGGTAGATCCACGGGTACTCCTGATTCTGTCTTATCGGAAAAGAGGCTCAAGACATCGCAGGTGCCCTTGTAGAAGTGAGCGATCGTGCAGATCCCATCCTTTCGGAAGTAGAGTAATCCGCTCTGCTTTAGGGCATCGCGCTCGGGCTTCCCATAACGGGCAAGACTCTGTTCTTGCGTGGCCCCGATCTCGGCCCGAAGCAAGGAGTCCCAAAGCATGAGAGATCCTAAGAAAATCAGTGGTATGAATCGCATCACCTACGATCATGAATGGAAAATGCCGAGATTTGAACTTGCAAAAGATCGGCCTTGAAACGATCACGGCACCATGGAAATCACCAATTCTACCGTTCACGCCAAGGCCAACATCTACTTCGAGGGTCGCGTTATCTCTCATACGATCATTACTCAAGATAATGAACACAAGACTGTGGGAGTCATTTTGCCCGGAACCTATCATTTCGGAACGGGTAAGGCCGAACGCATGGAGATCGTCGAGGGAGCCTGTGAAGTTGTGCTGGATGGATCGGATAAGATGGATGCTCATGCAGCGGGGGTTGCTTTCGACGTTCCCGCGAGCTCCGGCTTCACCATCGCAGTGAAGGATGCTCCCTGCCACTATATCTGCTCCTTCCTCGACTAAGGCCGAGGAGGGAAGTTGGGAGATTGAGGCTCATTTGATTCCCATCTACTATCCTCAATCTTCTAGTTCCTAATTTTTGAATGAGTAGAAAATCCGATATATCTCGCTATGACCGGGCTTATTTCGACCGCTGGTATCGAGATCCGAAAACACGGGTGAAGTCGGAGGCTGCGATCGCCAGGAAGGCAGCCCTGACTCTCTCCGTCGCGGAGTATTATCTGGAGCGTTCTGTCCGCACCATCCTCGATGTGGGATGCGGGGAGGGGAACTGGTTTCCAGCGCTCAGATCGATGAGAGCCAAGGTCCGCTACACCGGAGTCGATGCGAGCAACTATGCTGTGGAGCGCTTTGGGAAGAAGCGGAATATCCGCCTCGGCTCCTTTGCCACACTTGAGGAGATCGGTCTTGCCGAGGAGTATGATCTGATTGTTTGCAGCGACACGCTCTTCTACCTGTCGCTGGGTGAGCTCGAGCAGGGTGTCGCCTCACTCGCCCATAGAGCAGCAGGGGTCGCCTTACTGGAGCTCTACACCGACGAGGATTCGCTGGTCGGTGACTTTCCAAAGGAGGGGCTCCAATCTGCCTCCTTTTACAGGAAGATGCTTTCTCGACATGGATTCCGCTCCGTCGGCTCGCACTGCTACCTCGGGCCTGATATGGCCGAACGAGCGATGCAGATGGAAAAGGCGTGTGGGAACACGGCTTAGTCATTCCAGGCATCAGCCGAGAAGTCCGATCCTGCTAATTGCAGGATCGGATGCCTGATCCGGGAGGATCTGCAGACAAAAGGAATAAACTCCTGAACAATCCCCTGCATCCCTGTGAAATCTTCATGATCTTCATGCCGGTTGTAATGTAGATTTCAATCCATGAAGATTGCCCGCATCCTGCTCCCAGATGGCATCATTCATTATGCGCGACCGCTTGATGACCTGGGCACCACGATGGAGATTCTCTCTGGGGATCCGTTCCAAGGGGTTCACCCGACCGGTGAGCGTGTCGCCACGTTCACCCTGCTTGCTCCGATGGTTCCCGCTGCAATTCTCTGCATCGGCCTGAACTACCGCCAGCACGCCGAGGAGATGAATGCCAAGATTCCGAAGTTTCCCATCCTTTTTTTCAAGAACCCCTCGTCACTCCTTGATCCCGGATCGCCGATCAGGATTCCAAGGAAGCATATTTCCACACAGGTCGATTACGAGGGAGAGTTGGCGATTGTCATCGGAAAGAGCTGTCTCAATACAACCCGGGAGAATGCTCTTGAGCATGTCCTGGGCTATACCGTGGCCAATGATGTCAGTGCCAGGGATTGGCAGAAAGATTGGGGAGGGTCCCAGTGGTGCCGTGGCAAGTCCTTCGACAGTTTCGCCCCGATGGGACCATGGATGGTCACACGGGATGAGATTCCTGATCCCAACACCCTCCGCATCACGACGCGTGTGAATGGGGAGACGCTTCAAGATTCCTACACGGGAGATATGATCTTTGATGTACCTGCCCTCATCGAGTTTCTGAGCGGTGACACCACGCTTCCTGTCGGCACCGTGATCCTGACCGGAACCCCCTCGGGAGTTGGCGTTGGGCGTACTCCCCAGCGATGGTTACAGCCTGGTGATCGCGTCGAGGTAGAAATCGATGGCATAGGAGTTCTTTCCAATCCGGTTGTCTGAGTATTTTTCTGAAGCATCACTCTGTGCTTTTACATTCTCCCAACTCACTCAAAGTAAGAATGGCAGCTTGGGGCCAGAAAATAAGCCCCGGGATTTTCCCGCTGATACCGGGGAAGTTGCTTTCAGAAATCATTGCCGGGGTTTCCTTGGCGGCGATGAATATCCCGCAGGCAATGGGATATGCCCGGATCGCGGGAACGCCCGTGATCACCGGTCTCTACACGCTCCTTTTCCCGGTCATTGCCTTTGCTCTCCTTGGCGGGGCGCGTTCGCTCTTCGTCGCTGCTGATTCCGCCACGGCTGCCATCCTGGCGTCGGGAGTCTCACCGATCGCCCATCCCGGTACCGTAGACTTTCTAGCCCACGCCTCGGTAGTGGCCCTGCTCACAGGAGCACTGTTATTGGTTGCCTGGATCCTTCGTCTCGGTTTTTTGGCGGATTTCCTTTCACGAACCGTCCTGATCGGTTTCCTAACAGGAGTCGGCTTTCAGGTAGGAGTTGCTGTCTTGGGACAAATGCTTGGATTCATGGTGACAGGACCTGATTCTTTGACGCAGCTGGCTTCCGTGATCACCCACCTTCACGAGGTGCATCTTCCCACTCTGATGGTTTCCCTGCTAGTCCTTGCCATCATTGCGTCGGCACGGTTGGTGGCTCCAAAATTCCCAGGAGCACTGGTTGCGGTGATCGGTACAATTCTTGCCAGTTATTTCCTCGATTTTGCAGGTCGTGGCTTTCATCTCATCGGTCCGGTGGAGGGAGGGCTCCCTCCCATTAATTTTCCCACAGTTTCAATGAATGATGTGACGGCGCTGCTTCCCGTTGCCGGAGCCTGTTTTGTCATGATCATCACCCAGAGTTCGGCGACCGCCCGAGCCTTTGGTGTCAGGAACCACTCGATCCCGGATGATAATCGCGACCTCCTTGGTCTGAGTGCCGGCAATGTGGTGGCGGGACTTTCCGGAACCTTTGTGGTCAATGGCAGTCCCACGCAGACAGCCATGATAGCATCATGTGGAGGGCGCAGCCAACTTGCCAACCTCGCCACGGCGGCGACTGTGGGGCTTGTCCTGATCCTTCTTACCGGACCATTAAAGTACCTCCCGCTCTGCGTCATTGGGGCAATCGTCTTCGTCGTGGCACTCGGTATGATTGATCTCAAGGGATTGCGTAATCTCTGGATCTGCGGTCGCAAGGAGTTCTGGGTTGCCATGCTCACCACTCTCTCTGTTGTGGGACTTGGCGTCGGTTATGGTATCGGTCTGGCCATTGTTGTCTCTCTGCTTGACCATGTCCGTCGTGGATACAAACCCCGCACTGCCGTCGTCTTGAGAGATCGTGACATCCATTGGCGCATGGAAAAGGTCGCCCCCGCCATCTTCGTCGAGCCAGGCGTGATTCTTTACTGGTTCGGCACGGATCTCTATTACGCCAACTCCACCCATTTTTGTCAGGAGATCCGCGACCTTGTCACCCACTCCCCGGGGGTGAGGGCGATCATCGTCGATTGCGGCCCGATTACCTCCATGGACTTCACCGCAGGGAGGGCGCTGCTGGAATTATGCAATGATTTTAAGGGAATCGGAGTCATCCTTGCCCTCACGCGCGTCACAGAAGGATTGAGCAGGGATCTCAATCGCCAGAATCTTGCCACAGTGATCGGTGAACAGAACATCTTTCTCTCGCGTAAGCGATCACTCGCCGCTTACCGTGATCCCTCATACACTCCTCCCTCCCACAGTCACACCCCCTAGGGAACCGCTGAACTGCTGGCCTACCTCGTGACTTTATATGAAGGAACCTTATCCTTCCTCGGGTTCTACATGGACGGTAACATCCTCAAGCGGCAGGGCTGAAGCCATGAGTTTGTCCTTCACCAGATGGGAGATGGCATGCCCTTTGCGGACCGAGATGTCGCCGCCAACCCTGATATGGAGATCGGCGATGTAGGAGAGGCCGCTTTTGCGGACGCGACATTTCTCAGCACTGATGACTCCTGGAACGGCGCAGGTGATACTCATGACGGTCTTCTCCACATCGGGAGAGACCCGGGCATCCATCACGTCACCCAGGGAGAGTTTCAGCATGTTATAGGAGCTATAAAAGATAACGACGCAAGCGAAGAGGGCGGCCCAATCGTCGGCCACTTCGTAACCATGTCCACCAAGCAGGCTGATCGAGATGCCGATAAAGGCGGCAATGGATGTCACGGCATCGGAGCGGTGGTGCCAGGCATCAGCCAGGAGAGCATTACTTCCGATCTTATGGGCGCGTCGGGCCATAAACTGGTAGAGGGTCTCCTTGAGACAAATCACCCCGACCAGAATGAGCAAGGTCCAGGGGGAGGGGAGGTGGACTGAGGCACCATGAGCAGCGGCGATCAACTGAATGATGCTGTTATGCGCGATCAAGGCACCGGCAACGGCAAGAACAAGGGCCCCAATGAGAGAGGAAAGCGATTCAGCCTTTCCGTGCCCATAGGGATGGTCCTCATCCGGTGGCTTGGCGGCATATTTCAGAGCCGCCCACATCAGCAGGGAGCTGAAGAGGTCAAGAAGTGACTCGATACCATCGGCAATCAAGGCATTTGAGCGCCCAATAAGTCCTCCAGCGATCTTGCCTGTCGAAAGCACCAGATTAAGCAGAACTCCTGTAAGAATTACTTTCTGTCCCTCTGCTGCCTTGAATTGGAGGTTTCCGTTGGTCATGAGGAAGAGGGAAGAGACTCAAAGATAAAGAATGAATTATGAAGGTTGAAAATGAACAAAAAAAGCATTCATCGATGCAATGTCGACGTGATTAGTATCCTGTCTTTGTTTCCCTGATAAATTCCTTAATGGCTGCCTGGAACGGAGTGGCCAAATCGGTCTTCGACTTCACAAAGGCTGGTCGGAACCAGGGTTGAAGGCCCAGAAGATCCGGGGTGACGAGAATCTGCCCATCACATTGGGAACCACTTCCGATTCCAATCGTTGGGATGTCCAGTTGTCTGCTTATTTGGCCAGCAAGAGCCTCCTCGACAATCTCAAGAACCAGGGCACAACATCCAGCATTCTGAAGTTCCAAAGCAGCGGCAATCAAGGCAGTGGCCTCAGCTTCGGTTTTCCCTTTACGATGATAGCCTCCCTCATCACGGACATTCTGGGGAAGCATCCCCAGATGGCCGATTACTTCAATACCATTCAAAACAAGCAGGGCGACCTGATCGGGGAGGGGGCCTTCCAACTTCACAGCATCAGCGCCGGATTCCACAAGACGCCTTGCACTCGCAAGTGCCTGATCAGGGGTCTCATAAGTGTGGAATGGAAGATCAGCGGCCACAGGAGCATGTTTAACACCCCGGCGGACAGCCTTCAGGTGATGGATGATCTCGTCCAGGGTCACATCGATAGTGTCTTTTTGACCTAGAACGACCATGCCCAGAGAATCTCCAACAAGGATTAGATCGATTCCAGAATCGTCTAGAAGACGCGCCGTGGGGTAGTCATAAGCAGTAAGCCAAGCCTGGCGTAGTCTGGATTTCTTAGCTAAAATTAGATTTTCTTTTATATTCATTATTATCTAATGGGTAACGTAATATGATTCTTTATTACGAATATAAAATAAGTACTCTTCGCATCGATGAGACCATCCGGGAAGTTGGAGGTGAGGGCGAATCTCAGCCAGCGGAGCCAGAACGAAGGAGCGCTCAGTGATGCGAGGATGAGGCAACTTCAACTCTGGGAGATTCAGGATCACTTCATCACAATACAGCAGGTCCAAATCGAGGGTGCGCGGTTCATTGATCCCGCGATATTCAGGTCGACCAGATGCCATCTCAAGAGACTGCAACTGCCGGAGAAGAATCAGCGGATCAAGGGAGGTTTCTAGTTCCACCACAGCATTGAGAAAGAGAGGCGATCCGTCAGGGCAATTCATCGGCCATGTTTCATGCAGGGAGGAAGCCAAGAACTCGCCCCCCTCGTGAAGATCCCGAAGATGGCTGATTGCCTCTATTAAAATGGCGTTTCTATCGCCCAGATTGGAGCCGAGGGCAATACCGGCGCGCATGGTCTTAATAGAGTAAAAATCAGCTTAATCCGAGCACATCCTGCATATCGTACAGGCCCGGCTGGTTTTGCTTGATATCCCGTGCCCATAGGGCGGCACGGAGGGCCCCCCTGGCGAAAGTCTCGCGACTGGATGCTCGGTGAATCAATTCAAGACGATCGCCGGGTGCTGCCAGCATGACCGTATGGTCACCGACGACATCACCCCCGCGCACTGCATGGACACCGATTTCGCTCCGGGTTCGCTCACCTGTCATCCCGACGCGTCCATGTCGGGTATCCTTTTCGTAATCAAGATGATAGACCGCATCTAACACTTCGACCAGGCGCCTGGCAGTGCCGCTGGGGGCATCTTTCTTGAGGCGATGGTGAACTTCAATCACTTCGGCATCGTATTCAGGACCAAGGATTTCCGCTGCCTTTTTGGTAAGCCAGAAAAGGGTATTCACTCCGATGCTGTAGTTTGGAGAGAAGATAACGGGGATCTTAGTGGAGGCTTCGTTAATCGCCTGACGAACATCATTGGAATGACCAGTAGTTCCGATAACAATAATCTTTCCTAATTCGAGGCATTTTTTCAGCACGGGAAGAGTTGCGTCAGCATGGGTGAAATCGATTACGGCATCACATAAGGCAATCGGATCAAGAGACTCCCCAGCGTCGATTGTCCCAACCAATTCCAAGGCTAAATTCTCCTTTACAGAAGAAATCAGAGCCTGACCCATTCTTCCTTTGCATCCGTAAATAACAATCTTAAGTGTATTCATTGTAATAGTTTAAAACTAAATTAATTTTAGTAATTCAAGAGTGTTAAGGAGAATATCTTTATTGCTTTGAGACATCTCGCAAAGTGGAAGACGGACATCATCTTGGCAGACTCCCTTTGCGGCAAGAGCTGTCTTGATAGGTACAGGGTTAGGCTCTATGAAAAGATCGTGGAAAAGCGGGGTGTACTTAGCATGAAGTTCCTCAGTCTTGGAGAGATCTCCTCTTAAGAAGCTCTGCACAAGCTCCTCAACATCGGCGGGTATAATATTGGAGGCGACACTGATGACACCGACTCCACCAGCCGCCATAAATGGCAATGTCAGTGCATCATCACCCGAGAGAATCTGGAAGCTCTCAGGTAGGGCCGCGCGAAGTTCATGCACCCGTTCGAGCGTTCCTCCAGCCTCCTTGATTGCCACTACATTGGGACAATCGGCGGCAAGACGAGCAACGACGGAGACAGGGATCTCAATGCCGCAGCGTCCCGGAATGCTATAGAGAAGAATCGGAATAGTGACCGCATCGGCCACCTTCTTGAAGTGACGGTAGAGCCCCTCAGGGGAGGGCTTATTGTAATAAGGGGCGACCACAAGGGCTGCGTCGGCACCCAGTTTCTCCGCTTCAACCGTTAGCTCGACAGCCTCAGAGGTGGCATTGGAACCTGTCCCCGCAATGACCATTACTCTCTTGGCGGCCACCTTGACAGCGATCTCGATGACCCGACGGTGCTCCTCATGACTGAGAGTGGGGGACTCGCCCGTGGTTCCGACCGGGACGATACCGGCGATACCCCCTTGGATCTGGGATTCAATGAGAGCGGTGAGGGCAAGCTCATCAAGAGCACCATCCTTAAAAGGAGTTACCAGTGCTGTATGGGCACCTGCAAAGGAAAGCGTGGACATAAAGAAATAGTAAAAGGCTACAAGGGATAAATACTAATTACTAAGAGAAGTTGAAGGGCAATTAAAGGGAGTTAAAGCATGAAACTTGAAAAACCTCTTTAGATTTCACTTCCTAATTTATCTTTCCCTGCTGTTGAGTGGGATCCGTTACGGCTGATTTCTGTATTAATCACTCTGATGGATCGCCTAGATGTCAATTGAGCCGGTAAAGACAAAATCCGCAGGACCAGCGAGAGTCACGGCGACTGGATGTCCATTTTCTTGGATAAAACCAACCTCCAAGATGTCCCCTCCGCGAACTTGGACAGAGACGGGCGAGGGGGCCTTGGTCAAATGGTAGTGGATGAGAGCCGCGGCAACCACACCGGTTCCGCAAGCAAGGGTCTCGTCCTCAACACCGCGCTCATAAGTACGGATGGCAAGCGATCCAGGGGCCAGAACCTGGACAAAATTGGCATTTGTCCCAGCTGGAGCAAAGCGCTGGTGGTGGCGAAGAGTCCGCCCCCATTCGAAAACCGGAGTCTCCTCTAGGTTCTGCACTAACGTAACAGCGTGGGGGACTCCGGTATTCAAGGAATGAACCTCCAGATCACGATCCGCCACACGGAGAGAGTGAGCTAACTGGAGGCTATGAGGCTCACTCATTCGGAGGCGGACCCTTTCATCAGTGAGAAGTTCCGCAGCAAGCATCCCGACCTCGGTCTGAAAAGAGAAGCCGCCAGTGCTCAGTCCAAGCAAGCGCGCTGTGAACCGGGAAAAGCAGCGGGCTCCATTGCCACACATTTCGGCCTCACCTCCATCTGCATTGTAATAACGCATCCTTGGAAGCTCTGGTGTGCCTTCTGCCGCAATCAGGCCATCAGCACCGATGCCTCGATGGCGGTCGCAGAGATGGGCGATCTGTTCTCGGGAAAGGCTGAGAGAGCCGTCACGGTTATCCACCATGACAAAGTCATTCCCAGCTCCGTTCATTTTGGTGAACTCCAAAGTCATTGACCGATTCTCAACCAATATCCCGTTCAAGGAAAGCATGAAGGGCATTCTCCCGCAGACACAGGGCAACTGACGAATGAAGGATTAATATGAAACTCATAAACTCATGAAAAAAAAGAGATGGAAACAGCGAGAAAAATCCCAGAATCAAAGGGTGCTCTGGCATGACCGAGAATCTCAGCAACCGGTGGCTCACCCGCCCTTATACCTGCTGAACCTTATCAACCTTCATTCATTCCTGAGTTCTTGAGTTCCATATTGAAACTCATCTCTGCATCTCTGCACCTCTGCAGGAAAACTTTAGTGTTTTGTACCATGCACCGCCTCGGCAATCGGACGGACAAAGTCAGCGATCTTGAAAGGGAGTTCCGGCGTGTCACCAATCTCGGCGATCCGGCGGACGATGGCGCTTCCAACGACAACACCATCTGCTAGTCCTGCGACCGTTGCGGCTTGTTCGGGATTGGAGATTCCAAATCCAACAGCCACCGGCACCTTGGTAAGAGCCCGGATGGCAGCAACGCGCTCGGCGATATCGGTCGAGAGGCTCGACTGTTCACCGGTTACTCCCTCACGGGAAACATAATAGATGAATCCCTCGGCAGCATCCGTAATCTCCATGAGACGCTCTAGCGGGGTTGTCGGCGCGATCAGGCGTATGGTTTTTAATCCATGGTCAGAGGCGAGTTCCGAATTCCGAGCAGCTTCCTGTGGAGGGAGGTCCAGGAGAAGGAGACCATCGGCCCCGGCTGCAGTGGCGTCCTTCTGAAACTTTTCGAATCCATAGATATAGACGGGATTCAGGTAGGCAAAGAGGACGATCGGGATCTGGCTGCTCTTGCGGATCTCACGGACGAGATCGAGGATTCCTGGAACCGAGGCACCGGCTGCAAGAGCGCGCCCGGCAGCCATCTGAATGGTGAGCCCATCAGCTAGGGGGTCGGAGAACGGGATGCCGAGTTCCAGGAGATCAACTCCGGCTTTCTCCATCTCGATAGCAATTTTGGCTGAGGAGTCTAGGGTTGGATCACCGCCGGTGATGTAGGCGATCATGGCTGGTCGTCCCTCGCTCTTCAATCGAGCAAAGAGTGTGTCGATCCGGTTTAGAGGGATGTTCTGGTCAGGGATTCTATCGGTCATGCTGGGATGAGGAGATGAAAGAGCCAAATGGATTAGAAAACAATCCCGTATGATCTGTTATCTTCACCAATCAATAACTACAGATAATATATGTCATGAATAATTAGATACTCAAAAGAAGGAACCTGTTGTGCAATCCTAGTTGGACCCCTTCTTGAGGATCTCAATCTCCGCGATCATCGAATCAGCTTGATTTCCTACAGTGGCGGTCTGACTCGGGCCGTGGTAGATATATCCATCACGCTGTATCGCTTCCTGGAGGCTGCTAGAAAATTCAGCCCATTGATGGCTGCTAATAATCACGACGATACGAATGCGATCATTATCAACCGCTTCAACGAACTGGAGCTTGCGGTCGGATAGCAACTTATGAATCTCATTGGTTGCTCGGGTTATTGATGCCGGAGGGGCAAGAATCTGTATCTGCTCCATCTTGGATTTTACCTGGGGCATCTTAATGACACTCCCCGCGGCCTTCTCCAAACTGGTCCGCAAATTCGACATTGGTCCCTGTTCATCAGAACCGGACACAGAAGTCGAAGAAACCTGTGATGATTGAGGGGGCTTTTCACGACCAAGCGACGACGGAAAACAAGCCTTTGTAAGCGCAACCCCCATGGCCATGAACGGAACAGACAGCAATGTGATGAGAATAATTCCCAACACCCCCATCCAGACCCACGATTTGGAACGAGCGGAGGATTCATCATTGTCACTCATTGCATAGAACCCTGAGATCCCGAAATTAAGGAATCAAGATCAAAAAACTCTTTTTAAAAATCGTTTAAACCTCTTTCTCATCTCCAAGAGCATTGACCCTGTTCCCGGAGTGAACGATATTCACCAACTGCCCATGTCCGTTCAGAACACCCGCAACTTTTGTATCATTGCCCATATCGACCACGGGAAGACCACCCTGTCGGACCGACTTCTGGAGCTCACGAACACGATCGCCAACCGCGACAAACAGGAGCAGGTCCTTGATTCCATGGACCTCGAGCGAGAGCGCGGAATCACGATCAAGTCCCACCCAGTCTCCATGCAGTACCTGGCCAAGAATGGTCAGGAGTACACTCTCAATCTCATGGACACGCCTGGCCATGTGGATTTCGCCTATGAAGTCTCTCGGAGCCTTGCTGCCTGCGAAGGCGCTATCCTCGTTGTGGACGCCGCTCAGGGAGTTGAGGCCCAAACGATGGCCAATATCCATCTGGCTCACAAGCAGGGCCTGACGATCATCCCGGTCATTAATAAAATCGATCTGCCGAATGCGGATCTGCCAACAGTCAAAAAACAGCTCGAGGACCTTCTAGCCATACCCGCTGAGGAAGCAATTCCCGCTAGTGCAAAAGCCGGCATCGGAATAGTGGAGATCCTGGAGGCTGTTGTCCAGCGTGTCCCCCCACCCCCTGAGGGAGACGGGATCCTGAGAGCCCTGGTCTTTGATTCCCTCTTCGACACCTATCGGGGCGTTGTCAGCTACATCCGCGTTTTTTCGGGTAATCTCAAGGCCGGAACCCAAGTAAAGCTCATGTCAACCAACCAGTCCTACGAGGTTAAGGAGGTTGGCATCTTCACTCCGAAGATGACCGCCACGGGAGCGATGGGACCGGGTGATGTCGGCTACTTCATCGGGAACATTAAGAGCACTGCTGAGATCAAGATCGGCGACACCCTGACTGACTCCAAGAAACCGGCATCCGAACCCCTCCCCGGATTCAAGGAAGTCCAGCCGATGGTCTTCAGCGGCATTTACCCGATCAATACTGCCGACTTTGAGCAACTCAAGACCGCCATGGGCAAGCTTCAGATCAACGACGCAGCCTTCAACTACATGCCCGAGAGTTCCGTTGCCCTTGGTTTCGGCTTTCGCTGTGGATTTCTGGGACTCCTTCACATGGAGATCATCGTCGAACGCCTGCGTCGTGAATACGATATGGATATCATCGCCACCTACCCGAGCGTCGTCTACGAGGTGGTAAAGACCAATGGTGAGACCCTCATGGTTGATAACCCCGCCAATCTCCCCGACATGAGTGTTGTCGAGGAGATCCGCGAACCGGTTGTGAAATGCTTCGTGATGATCCCGAACGAGAATATCGGCGACATCATGCAGATCATGATGGATAAGCGCGGCATCGTCGAGAGCACCGATTCCATCGACACTCGGCGCGTCATGATCACGGCTGTCCTGCCACTCAACGAGATCCTGGTCGACTTCCACGACAAGATTAAATCCGTCACCCGCGGCTACGGTTCCCTCGACTACGAGCCTGCGGGATACCGGGCCGATCGAATGGTCAAACTCGAGATGCTCGTGAACGGAGAGCCCGTGGATGCCTTTTCCAGCATCGTCCATCGTGACAAAGCCGAAGGCCGTGGCCGCTCTCTGGCTGCCAAGCTCAAGGACGTGATCCCCGTCCAGATGTATCAGGTGGCCATTCAGGCAGCCGTCGGTGGTAAGATCGTGGCCCGTGAGAGCATCGGGGCCATGCGCAAGAACGTGACGGCCAAGTGCTACGGAGGCGACATCACCCGCAAGCGTAAGCTCCTCGAGAAGCAGAAAGAGGGTAAGAAGCGGATGAAGGCGATCGGACAGGTGAATATTCCCCAAGAAGCCTTCATCGAGGTTTTGAAAACCAATTAAAGATTGGTTTTCAAAGGCTCGCAATTTTGAGCCCTGCGGCGTTTGTCTGCGCTCGCTTGGCAGCCTAGCTCCGCATCCAAAATTCCTGGGTTCATTTGATTAGATTAGTGCTTTGAGGAGTTAGGGAGGAGTTTTTTCACCAGCAGTACGACGGCCAGCACCAGGGTGCCGGCACCTATTCCGACTAGGGCATCCCAGAGTATCGGTAGCGGCATGTGGGCCGTGAGCTTATGGAGGAAGGGTGCGCCATGCACCAGGATGCCCCCTCCCACCAAGAACATCGCCGCCGTGCCCGCCGCCGACAGCGCCTTCATCAGCCAGGGAGTCACCTGTAGTAAGCTGCGACCGACCGCCTGCAATCCACCGCCTTGCCCATTCGTGGACGGGAATCGGGAAAGGTAGAGGCCAAGATCATCGATTTTAACAATGCCAGCCACCAGACCGTAGACCCCGAATGTCATCAGCAGCGACAATCCGGCCAGCACCAGAATCTGGCTGAGCAAGGGACTCCCCTGTGCCATGCCAAGAGCGATGGTGACGATTTCAGCAGAAAGGATGAAGTCGGTCCGGATGGCTCCCTTGACTTTTTCCCTTTCCAGCGCCGGGAGGTTGAGAGCGGGATCCTTCACGGCTCGGAGCATCTCGGCCTCAGCCTCCCGGGCGATATGCCCACGGTGAAGAAACTTGTGGGCCATCTTCTCAACTCCCTCAAAGCAGAGATAGGCACCACCCGCCATCAGCAACGGAGTGATCAGCCAGGGAGTCACCGCACTGACAATCAGTGCCGAGGGAACAAGGATGGCCTTGTTTACCAGCGATCCTTTGAAGACAGCAAAGACCACGGGAAGTTCCCTGTCCGCCGAAACCCCGCTGACCTGCTGGGCATTGAGCGCCAGATCGTCCCCGAGAACGCCTACGGTCTTTTGAGCAGCCACTTTGCTCAAAAAAGCCACGTCGTCCAACTGGGTGGCGATATCATCAAGGAGAGCAAGAAGACTGGTCATGCTGGAAGCTTGTAACTTGCCTTTTCCTGGGGTTTTTCCAATCGAAATCCGAAAACGGAATCATCAAGCTCAATATCTGGCTCAGGCGCAAAAAGCACGACTGATACCCCGGGACATCAGCCCTTGAGTATGATCGTGATCACACAAAGCCTCGTGCTCACCCTCGAGAGAGGTGGGACGTTATTTTGGGATTCGGTTTCCGGCACTAAACCGCCAGGTTTTCGGATAAGATTTTAACCCGCTGCTTTTTTCCGGCGCGGGGTTTTATTCTTTGGAGCTACAAGTGGCGCCGTGAGCTTCTCGTAGAGGGCGAAGAGGAACTCCACTCGCTCACGATCACTTGTGAAGGGCTCCATGCGGTAGCATTTCTCGACGGCTCTTGTTTGGCCGCGATGATTGCAGCCTACTGATTGAGAGCGTTTTCCACCCTATTATCCGCTCTCCAGATTCGGGAGCGAACTTCGACTCCCTCTGGTACGTAAACCACCAGCGGCATGCGGCTGTTGTAACGGAGGAGATCGGGTTCCCCTCCGAGGGTGATGAAGCGGTCGACCTTTGGCTCGCTCGGATCAACAGCCATGAGTGTTCCCGCCATGGGACCAAGGGATTTCAGGACGTACCGATCATATCCCCACCCTGGAATGGGAACCGTCTCGAGTCGTCCTCCGAAGAAGTAGCGGTTCCGGGAATCAAGCTTCACGGTTTTGCCAACCAGAAGTTGAATTTTCAGGAGCTCCTCTTCCTTCTCTGTCGGCAGGAAAATCACATAACGACACATCCCCTCACCCGCCGGAGGAAAGGCTTTGAGTTCCTTGCCTGCATTGGAACTGACATCTTCCGGCATGAGGCATGACCCAGTGGATGCTAAAAGCCAAAAGAGGCACAGAATGCTGCTCATTCTTAAGGAAGCCTTTCTTGAAACCTTTCCTGAGTTTGCTTGCTTGGCCGTTGCTTCGCATCCGTTGCCTCTGAGTTCCATATTTCTTATCTGATGGATGGTGCCGGAGATGACGACGGGGTAGGCTTGATCGGATCCATCCTAGCGATCCATGCCAGAAGAATCCCCCGCTGGGAGGCTGTGGTATAATGAAGCAATCCCCAGCGCAGAAGTGATGCTCCCTGGGCGGGATCTCCCTGCTTCTCAAAGCAACGAGCATCCTCAAGCAGTAAGCGAAACTGCACAGCGTTTTCTTTTGCCATCTTAAATGCCATGGCAAAGCTGGCCTCCGCGGCCGGGAGAGCTCCTGCATCCATCTGGGCAGCCCCCAGCGCCTCGAGATAAAGACTCTCACCCCCCTGCTTGGCACGGGCTACAAGATCTCCTGCCGATTTCAGGACATTTCCGTCATGGGAAAGAATGATCCTCCGATAGTCGGTCCAGACACTTTTGGACGGGGAGGTGCTGTCGGCCTGCGCCAAGCAAGCGTAGGGACGATAAAGGGGATCACCAACCAGGATGCTCATCCATGAGAGTACGGGTTGAGCTGAGTAGTAGCTATCGGCGAGATTGGATCCGGCAAGAAGGCTGGAACAGAAGGTGCCCATATCTGTGGTAAAACTCAGATAGGGTTCATAGACGTTCCCTAAGGAAGCGCTGACCCCGTGTTGGATGAGAGGACCTGTCCAACCTTTATTCGGATCATGCAGTGTTGTGGCACTAAAGGAATGAAGATGTGCAGCCACCGCTCCCGGGACGAACCGGAAGAAAGTATCCGTGAACGGGCCGTCAATATTCTCTGAGTACCAGCCGTAGTAGGCGGCGGCACCGGTGATAGGAAATCCTGACTGGTAAGTATCGGGAAGATCATCGGTGATCACCGGAATGCCGTAGCGCCTCATTGCTGCGCCTGCGCTTCTGATCCAGTTGTCACCGAGGGCATAGCCGCCGGAGTTGATAGAACGCAAATCGATATACCCCCAACCCCAGAGGCCCTCTTTCTCAGCACGGATACCGTTCAGAACCATGGATTTTATAGCCTCCACATTCGGAGCATCGAGCCGTGACACAAAGAGGAGCGTGGGAGAGATCTGGGGGTTGAATACACTCTGTGAAGCACTATTGCAGATAGGGTTCTTAAGTAACCCTGAGATTTGTGATGAAAACAGCCCCAGAATGGAGAGCTCCGAGTCGACAGATGCTGCATTCACCGTACCGACTGGGGCAGGCTGCACCTGCGCATCTCCAGGATAGTCGGCGCACTCCTTGATCTTGAGCGGGAGGCCTCGGATCACAGCAGCATAACGAATGCTCGAAGCGATCACGATAGGACGATTCATCATGTCGCGGGAGATGCTCCAATATCCACGATTCACCAACTCCTGCCTGAGCGGAGTAGCAATAGAGATATCGTAATCGCTCCGGGAGATCTCCTCCGCATTTGTTGCGTAAAGGGCGATCTCATGAGCGGGATCTATGGACCGTGCGGAGCAGTAGAAGTCAGCCAGCCCCTTGGAATCCGGATCATTGGCATTATAGATTACTATGGTGGCGGCAGCATCCTCCTGGGGAGTTGCAGCAGATAGGCCTGCGAAATTCAGGACGATCGCAAACAGGATGAAATGAGGAAAGAGGCGCGTCATACTCATGATTGATAGGATTTTATCAAACAAATCTACCCATCCAACTTCACTTGGAGGCCATCATAAGCCAGACCGAATCCGGGCGGCAGCTCAAGCTGCTTCGCAGCATGGGAAACTTCATGACAAAGATGGATAAATAATGTGCTGGATGGCCCGACTAATCGAGCCGCAATGATGGCTTGATCAAAATTCATATGTGTCGGATGAGATCGATCCCGCAGAGCATCCACAACGAGCAACTCTACTCCCTGTGCAGCCTCGACCGCCGCTGGTGGCAGCCCAGAACAATCAGTGAAGTAGGCTAACAGCTTCCGGCCACCACGATGAAAAACATAACCTGTGGTGGTAAATTTGCCATGGGGGAGTTCCACGGGCACGACACTCGTTTCACCAAGCTGAAAAGGCCCCCGAATCAACTGCGGAGACAGACGGAGATAATTCTTCCAAGTCTGGGGTTCATCAAAAGCATAACGGAATGTGTTTCTGAGCCCCTCCATCGTCTCCTCCGAAGCATGGACAGGCATCGGACGATCCTCCATTTCGCAGAAGCGTCTCATGTCATCGAATCCCATGATGTGATCCGTATGGGCATGTGTAATCAGGGCCGCATCCAGTCTGGTGATCCCTTCCCGAAGGCACTGCATCCGGAACTCGGGGGCGGTATCGATCACGAAATGCAAGTCAGGAGCCTTCACCAAGAGGGAAGTGCGACCGCGTTGATCCCGAGGGTCACTGGAACAGCAGACCGGGCAGGTGCAACCGATGATCGGAACACCCTGGGAAGTTCCCGTTCCAAGAAAAGTCAGTTCCAAGGAAGGCATCGTATTAAAGTTAAAAGGTTAAAAAAGTTAAAAAAGGTTAAAAGGGGAAGGATATTTCCATCCTGCAATTGAACGCTTCAACTCCAACTCAACGACTGGCATAGTATCCGCCATGTCGGCCATGCTCCGATCTCTCAGAATTCGCAATCTAGCCCTTGTTGAAGTGCTGGAATGGGACCTTCCTGCCGGCTTCACTGCCGTAACAGGCGAGACTGGAGCAGGAAAGTCGATCATCCTCGGCGCGCTCAAGTTCCTTCTCGGGGAACGGGCAGACCGGAGCGTCGTCAGAGCCGGCGCATCATCTGCCGGAATCGAGGCTTGCTTCTCCCTAGAGGAGACTCGTGAAATTAACCTTCTGCTGGAGGAATCAGGTATCGATCCCTGCCAAGATGGAGAACTGATTCTCAAGAGGACGATTGCGGCCGAGGGGAGTGGCGCCACCGGGCGGCAGTTCATCAACGGAAGTTCCTGCAATCTCTCTCTCCTGAAGGAACTCGGCACCCGTCTCGTCGATCTGCACGGTCCACACGATCACCAATCCCTGTTCTCCCGACATCAGCAAACCCTTCTTCTAGATCGCTACAGTGAGGCTCTTCCTCTGAGAGAAGCCTATCTGGAACGACGGGTGGCGGTTGCCTCGATTATTCGTGAACTCGCTGAACTCGAAGCATCTGCCGGAGGCATGGAGCGAATCGAGCAATTGCGCCATGAAGTTGAGGAAATCAACTCCGCTAGTCTGCTTGCAGATGAAGAAGAGGATCTGAATGCCCGATACAAGGCCGCATCGAACAGTCGTCGACTGATCGAACTCTCGGCTTCCGTGGTCTCACGTCTCGATGACGAGGAACGGGGAGCAAGCCTTGCTCTCTCTGAATCAACCAGACTACTCCGGGAACTAAGCCGCCTGGATGAGCGCTCAGCCCCGCATCTGGAGACACTAGAGAGGATCACGAGTGATATCGATTCCCTGATCTCGGATCTTCGTGATGATGCGGAGACCATCGAAGTTGATGCTGGTGAACTCCAACAACTGGAGGATCGTCTGAACCTTCTCTCGACGCTTCGCCGAAAATATGGCCCCTCGATCTCCGATGTGATTGCGAGAGCAACGGCCTCGGCAGCTCTGCTTGAAAAGCTCTCCGGTTACGAGGGGCTCAAGTCCGACGCCGAACAGCGACTCTCTAAAGCAAGAACCGCACTCCGAACAGCGGCTGACAAACTCGCGGCAAAACGCGCTCAGGGCGCAATCAAACTCTCCAAGACCGTTGCGCGCGAGTTGGCTGATCTGGGATTCAAACAGGCAGGCTTTGAAATCATTCTCGAGAGGCAGGAGGAACCGGGTCCCGACGGAAGCGAAGTTGCGGAGTTTCTCTTCGCTCCAAACCCCGGTGAACCGATTAAGAACCTCCGTTCTATCGCCTCCAGCGGTGAGATCTCCAGGGTCATGCTCGCTCTGAAATCGGCACTTGCAGGACAAGACAGGATCCCCCTTCTCGTCTTTGACGAAATTGATGCCAATGTCGGTGGAGAGATCGCTTCCAAGGTGGCGGGCAAGATGAAGGAACTCGGTTTCGGTCACCAGGTCCTCTGCATCACTCATCTTCCTCAAGTCGCGGCTGCCGCAACATCACAGTTTATGGTCGTGAAATCTGTTCTTGAGGGACGAACGGAAACAACACTTTCATCAGTCGAAGGATCCAATCGCATCTCCGAGATCGCCAGAATGCTGGGTGGCGTCACTGATTCTGCAAAGGCACATGCAGAAACCCTGATCAGAGAATCCCTGATTTAAGGGTTTTTAAGTTTTTACTCGATAGCAACCAGCAACGCACCCGTCATGGCACTTTATTATCTCAAGGGAACGGATGACGGCGATTCATCATTCTCTCCCCATCCATCGGCCCACGCAAAGGAAACCACCTCTCCTCTCCTAAGTATCGTCTTTGGATTGATCATCCTGCTCGCCACATTCGTTCAGTTGCTCGGTCTGACTTGGCCAATCGAAGAGAGAATTTTACAAATCCTTCCCAAACAGTGGACAACAAAACTGCCGCTGGTGCAGAACCAAGGGATCAAGATTGCACTGCTGGAGATGATGCCCGTTGATAGTACATTTCCCTCACTGGATGTTGCTATGGCGCTGCGTGGCTTGAGCAAACTTCACCCAGCACGCGTGTTGATCGCGGGTAAAGTGACCTCGGATAAGGACTCAGAGCAACTTCTCCAAGGAGTCTTGGCAACCCTCAGGGCAGAAGGCGTCGAGGTCATCCAGTCTCAGGAACCCTCAGAGGATGCACGCTATCATTCCCTACCGCTTTGCTTTTACACCCCCCCACCCTTTTTTCGTCTTGGTACAGACTGGAAGACAATTCCGGGGAGTATTTCCAATATGAAGCAGGGATACTTTCTTCCATTATCACCCATTTCCCTAGGAGCAAATCAGGGGCTGCAACTCTTTGCCAAAACCGCCCAAGGTGTGGTGGTGGGATCGATCTGGTGGGATATCATGAGGGAAATTGTGAGTGGAAGTTACGGAACTTCAGCCGGTGAAAGCTCTCCCGGTTGGCTTTTGGGGGGGAGATTTCTTGCGATTCCGGAGCGTTCACCGGTTTTGCTGACGGAGGAAGGGTTTCTTCCAATTACCCCGGGCAGAGCCCAAGCTTTTAAAACACTCAGTTTTGAAGATTTCTTACTCGGCATAGAACAGAAGGAGAGAGGGGGGAAATCAGAGGACTTTGACCTGATCTGGAATGATGCACTCGTCATTCTCGGACAGAAATCGGATAGCCTCTCCCTATCAACCCTTCAGATACTTGGATTGCAACTTGCCTGGAAGCACCTGCCTTTCTCTTCCCAACTAGGCCTTTGCGGGCTTTGCATCATCCTATTGATCATCGGACGAAATGACAGAAGCCTTCATTGCCTGTTCATCATTCTGCTTCTAATTGTTGGATCACTTGCTACCACAGCAATCGCTCTTACCCATGGAATTCTTATTCCCTGGCTGCCTCCCATTGTCACAGCATTGCTGCTGATGATTTCCGTACTTCCTCGAAAATAAGAAGCTGGTTGGGCAATGTCGCGGTAGACCGGATCCCCAGATCCAAGCTCATGAACTCCATGAGAATCGCTCTATTCATCTGCAACAAGGATGCTTGGCTGCACCCACTTAGCTAGAATAATACAGAACTCGTAAAGGACTACCATCGGCCCCCCCATGAGAAGGTAGGTGACCAGATCGGGTGATGGAGTAATAAAGGCCGCCACGGTAAAAATGGTAATGATTGCAACCGATCGCGCCTTGCGGAGTTTCTCAGCGTTAAGGAGGCCGATTTTCACGAGGGCCAGAACCACCATTGGCATCTCAAAGGCGACCCCAAAGGCGATCAGGAACTGGGTAGTGAAGGAATAGTATTCCCGCACGGTCCAGGTAGGAGTCCAGTGCATGGACTTGGCATCCTTAAAAAAGAAATCGAGCGTTCCGGGGAGCACAACAAAATACGCGAAGAGAATCCCAGTGATAAAGAGGGCCATGCCAAAGGCCGCCACCGGAAGGAGAATCTTCCGTTCCGTAGGCTTGAGCGCAGGAAAAAGAAACTGGGCAAGGAAGATCAGGAGGATCGGGAAAGAAATGATCAGCCCTGCATAGAACGAGAGCTCGAGGGAGATGGTCATGGAGTCTGCCACGCCAAGAGACTGAAGGGAATCGACCCTGACTGGATCAACGGCAATCAGGGGTCGTTGCACAATGGTTGCAAGCATACCTCGAAAGAAAAAAGCCCCGACCATGGCTACAACGAGCGTTAGGGCCATTCGAATGATCATCAGCCGCAAATCACCGAGATGATCCATAAAAGGAAGCGCTTCATCATCCTGCTCCCGAAAGGAGAAGATCTTCTTCAATTCCATAAATGTAGTGTCCCCTCCCCTGTTAGGTGAGGATGCTTTTCCAATAGGCAAGGCGCATGGAAACATTTGCCGGAGAGGGGCCGCCAGTTGCAGAGCGGGCCTTTAGGGAACGGATCGGGTCAAACAGCCCCCCCCACTCTTCCATGAGCTCAGGACAGATCTTTATGATCAATTCCATCGGAAGCATGTCGAGGGGAATGCCGGTTTTAGCCGATTCAGCAGCGAGTTGACCCACAAGATCGTGAGCCTTGCGGAACGGCATTTTTTTGCGCACCAACTCATCTGCAAGATCCGTGGCAAGGAGGGACGGATCAGAGGCGGCAGAGGTGGCGTTATCCTGATTGATGATCAGAGCCGTCATCATCTCAGCCGTCACAGCAAGGGCCATCTTGGCGGTGTCCACAGAATCAAAGATCGCCTCCTTGTCCTCCTGAAGATCGCGATTATAGGACATTGGAAGCCCTTTTAGGACAGTTAGAAGGCTAAAAAGGTTTCCATACAGGCGGCCCGTCTTTCCCCGAGTGAGTTCAGCTATGTCCGGATTCTTTTTTTGAGGCATCAGGCTTGAGCCCGTGGAATGACGGTCGCTAAGCTTGGCAAAACCAAATTCGATTGTGGTCCAGAGGACAATATCTTCCGAAAGCCTCGAAAGATGCATCCCCAGAATTGCGAGAGCGGAGAGCAACTCTAGTGCGAAGTCCCGATCACTCACGCCATCGAGGCTGTTCTGCGTGACCCTCGAAAATCCGAGTTCCTTGGCGATCTCTTCCCGGTCAAGCAGTAGAGTAGATGCAGCCAGAGCACCCGAACCGAGCGGCAACTCATCCATCCGGAAGGCCGTGTCATGGAGACGGCCGTGATCACGATCAAGCATCTCGACATAGGCAAGAAGATGATGGGCCAAAGGAACAGGCTGGGCACGCTGTAGATGGGTATAACCCGGGATGAGAACTAACTCATTCGCGGAAGCAAGCCCGACCAAGGCACCCTGCAATACCCGGACTCCTTTCTGAAGGGTAGCAATCTCATCCTTGAGGTAGAGGCGTAAATCCGTGGAGACTTGGTCATTGCGGCTGCGCGCGGTGTGGAGTTTTGCACCGGCATCCCCGATGCGGGTTGTCAGCTCCCTCTCAATGTTCATATGAATATCCTCAAGATCGACAGAGAAACTGAACTCGCCTGCCGAAATCTCTTCGCCTATTTTTTTCAATCCACTTTCAATGGAAGCAAACTCGTCTTCTGTGAGATAACCCGCGCTCCTTAGAGCCCGTGCATGAGCGATGCTTCCCAAGATATCGTGGCGATAGAGCCTCCAGTCAAAAGAGATGGATTCCCCGTAATCCCTAAGGAGGTTGGACATGGATTCTTGGAAACGACCGTGACGCATCCCTTGCTTCTAGCTGTTTTTGATGAGATCGAAAGCAAGAATCCCAAGAACCAGAATGAGGTAACAAAAAAAAGTGTCAGGGAACTACGGCAAGAGAGAGCTGGCTGCCGTTGCTGCATTCCTGCCCTGGCGGGGTTCGCCGGTCTCTCATCCATAGCCCCTGACTTGGGAAACATACTCAAAGGAAAAAACTAAAACAATGAAGGAAACATCTTTTCCTACTTGAGAAATAAATTCTAATGACTTAAAGATGTCCGCTCTAATTCCCCTGTAATGCAAAAAATCCTTATCATCCTGGCCGCAGCTCTTTCTCTTGCCGCCGCAGTTCTCGGATACCTGAACCGCTCCAACATCGCTTTATCTAAATCTGCCCTCACCACGGCGACTTCTGAGATCGCTGCCGCGAATAAGAAAGCTGCATCAATGTCCGCCGAACTGAAGGCCAAAACTGAAAAGCTTGCGCTGGTCAACAGCGACCAAGAAAAGGTTGCGTCAGAAAATGCAGATCTCATGGCGCAGGTAGCAAAATCAACTTCTGCGATGGCCGACGTCCAAAAGCAGGTCGCTGACAGAGATGCTTCTCTTGCTCAGATGAAGTCTGACATGGCCGCCAAGGATGCCCACATTGCGGATCTCGACTCGAAAATTAGTTCCACCGTCAAAACGCCATCTGCTCCTTCCGATGATCTCAAAAAGCAGCTTGAAGAAAAGGACATGCTGACCACGAGTTTGCAGGCAAAGATCAAGGATCAAGAGACACAGTTGGCGGCCCTCAAGGAGAGAGAGTCACAGCGCCGCAGTAAGTCAATGCGCAGTGGCCTAGAAGGAAGTATTCTCGCTGTGAACACCTCCTGGAATTTCGTGGTTCTGAGCCTCGGTGACCGCAACGGAGTAGTCAACAATGCTGAGATGCTTATCAAACGAGGATCCCAATTGATCGGCAAGGTACGTATCACCTCCGTAGAGCCCTCCACCTCGATTGCTGATATCGTTGTCAACAGCGTCAGTACTGGATTGAGCGTCCAACCTGGAGACACCGTAATCTACTCAGGGCCTGGTAACGATTCCTCCGACAATAAGTCAAATCTATGAAACGGTTCGGGGTTTTCCTGATTCTTTTCACGCTGCTTCTTACGGGATGCGCGACACACCCTAGTACCGATATCACAACGCCCGAAAGTTCAGCTGTTAGCGCGATCCCTTGGAACAGGCCGGCAAGTTGGGAGGGATCGGGCGCCTTAGGTGGATTCGCTCCCCAAGGCGGCCGTTAAGTCGCTTAACAATCTTCTCTTTATTCCCCAATCATTTCTGGGGGGGCTTTTTTGAATGTTGATGCAAGCATTTCGGGCTGATCTCATTTCAGATTTCACAGCATGCGTATTTTAGCAGTTGATCCCTCGCTTCGAGGTACCGGTTTTGCCATCCTCGAGGAATCTGGGAAATCTACCCGATGTCTCGAGTATTCTGTAATCAAAAATCATGCCTCACTTTCACAGGAAGGATGCCTTCTAGCCATTCATGAGACTCTTGGACTGGCGATTAAGCGCCATGAACCAACAGAGCTTGCGATCGAAAAAGTCATCTTTGTTCAGAGTTACGCAACGGCTATTATTCTAGGTGCTGCTCGTGGTGTCGCTGTCCTAGCTGCTGCTCAACGGGGCCTTACAGTTCATGAATATCCGCCCAAGCGTGTAAAACAGGCTGTAGTTGGTAAGGGAGCAGCCTCTAAAGACCAGGTGGCGTTCATGATCCGGGCACTTCTTGGCCTCACTGAAACCCCTCCAAGTGATGCGGCAGACGCAATCGCCATCGGAATAACTCATCTACGAACAGTTTCTTCACCTGTTCATGTCGTGACAGCCACTCGTGGAAAATGAGACCTGTACTCAAGACCCGGTGGCTTGGACGGGTAAGCTTCGAAAAGGGTCTTGAGCTTCAGGAATCCTTGGTCAGCGACAAAGGCAATGGTGGGTCCCATGACGAACTCCTGCTTCTGGAACATGATCCTGTCTATACGATGGGCCGTGCACGTGATGAATCGAGCCTTGGTGAGGAGAATCTCCTCCCCTACCCCATCTACCGCACGAACAGAGGTGGCCAAGCAACTTATCATGGTCCGGGACAATTGGTTGGATATCCGATTCTTGATCTCAACAGCAGAGGACGTGATCTTCACCGATATCTTCGGTTTCTAGAGGAGGTCATTATCAGCATTCTCGCTGAGTATTCCGTCCAGGGTATCCGGCATGAGGGCCTAACTGGTGTCTGGATAAAGGACCGGAAAATCGCTTCTATCGGGATTGGTGTTCGCCGTTGGATCTCAATGCACGGGTTCGCGCTCAATGTGGCGAGAGCTCTTCCGGGATTCGATGACATCATTCCGTGCGGGATTGCCGGTGTCACGATGACATCACTTTCGGCGGAGTGCGGAGATGATTTGGAGACGCATGCCGTCGCCGAAATAGCGGGGAGGGTATTTCTCAGGGAGTTGGAGAAACTTCCGGGAGGTCTGTTTTAGAAATACCCGCAAGGAGTACTACAAGGGGAAGGCCAACATTTTTGCCAGATAAACGGTTGGAATGGTCGAGAGTCTGGATCAGACTTTCATAAATCCTGAATATGCAATGAAATTATGGTAACAGGGAAATCGTGTTCACCAATGAGGTGAAAAGACTCAGGACAGAAGGACAGGAAAGACTACTTGAAAAGAAGGGCATTCTCAGCAAAGCCGTAGGTTGATGATTTGATCAGGCTCGGAGATTCAGGAAATTAGCCAAGAGAGCCTTGCCATGAGTCGTCAGAATGGACTCCGGATGAAACTGGACACCCCAGAGAGGGAGTTCCTTGTGCCGAAGACCCATGATTTCACCCTCCGCTGTCTCAGCCGTGATTTCAAGTGAGTCTGGAAAACTCTCCCTGCGAATAAGCAGACTGTGGTACCGAGTCGCCTCAAAGGGGTTCGGAAGCCCTTCGAAAAGATCCCTGCCATTGTGAAGGATTGGGGAGGTCTTTCCATGCATCAGGCGCCCCGCTCTCACCACCTCCCCTCCGTAAACATCGCCCATGCACTGATGTCCAAGACAGACACCAAGAATCGGGTATTTTCCCGCAAGAGTCCGTATCACATCACAACTAATACCGGCTTCCTTGGGAGTGCAGGGACCGGGTGAAATGCAAATGCGGTCTGGGGCGAGTTCCTCAATTTCTGAAATCGTGATTTGGTCGTTGCGGCGAACCATAGGATCCGATCCAAGTTCTCCAAAGTACTGGACAAGGTTATAGGTGAAGGAGTCGTAATTATCGATGACTAGGATCATGAACGTGAGGGGTTAGAGAGAGTAGCCGTGGCCAATTCAACAGCCCGGATGACCCCCATCGCCTTGTTAACGGTTTCCTCAAACTCAGCAGTGGCCTTCGAGTCCGCCACGATACCCGCACCCGCTTGGACATAAGCAATGCCGTCTTTGAGCAAAACGGTCCTGAGAGCGATACAAGAATCGAGCTCCCCATTGAATCCAAGGTATCCCACCGCCCCCGCGTAAGTTCCACGGGCGGTAGGCTCCATGGTGGCAAGGATCTGCATGGCACGCACCTTAGGAGATCCACTGACCGTTCCTGCCGGGAAGGTGGCACGCAGCACATCCAGCGGAGAATGATCACCGGAGAGCTTGCCGACCACGTTGGAGACGATATGCATCACATGACTGTACCGCTCGACTGTCATAAAGTCGGTCAGGGAGACGCTCCCGAATTCTGAAATGCGCCCGACATCATTGCGAGCAAGATCGACAAGCATGAGATGCTCGGCCCGCTCCTTGGGATCCTCCAGCAGATCGAGGCTGAGTGCCTTATCGGCTTCCAGTGTCGTTCCACGCTTTCGTGTCCCGGCAATTGGGCGGATCTGCACATTCCCATCCGTTACTTTGACATGAACTTCAGGTGAACTTCCCACCAGTGAAAATCCGCCGGGCAGTCGCAGACAAAACATGTAGGGCGAGGGATTGATGAAACGGAGAGCCCTGTAAAGATGAAGAGGGTCTCCGTCGTAAGGGATCGCAAAACGCTGGGAGAGGACAATCTGAAAGATATCCCCAGCGCGAATGAATTCCTTGGAATCCTCGACCCTCTTTTCAAAGTCTTCCTTAGTAATATTACTGGAGACGGACAGAGGCTCTGCCGCAGCAACGGCGGGAAACGGCTGCAGGGCCAACGGCAAGGAAAGTTTTCCAACCAATGAGGAAATTCGCTCCAAGGCTTCCTGACGGGATTCTTCGACTCCGAGTTCACCTGGAAAGGCGCACGCCACAACTTTGATCCTCCTGGCCTTGTGATCAAAGACCACCACTGTTTCTGCAATTAGGAAAAGCATCTCGGGAAGTCCCAGATCATCTTTTTGAGGTGCAGAAACAGAAGGTTCGAATCTCCGAATCGCCTCGTATCCGAGATAGCCGACGGCTCCGCCGCTGAATCCCGGAAGCTGAGGGTGAACCTCGCATTTGTATCCCGACATCAGGATCTCGAGCTCCTTGAGGGGATCAAGAGCCTTCCATGAGCGCGTCCCTTTGCGATCAGTAAGTGTGATTGTCTCACCACGGGAGGAGATCACCGCCCTGGCACCGCAACCGACAAAGGAATAGCGTCCGACCAGATCGCTCTGCTCGGCTGACTCTAGAAGAAAGGATGATTCCTCAGAGCCAAGCTTTGCGAGGACCGAAAGAGGGGTCTCGCTATCGGCAACCAGTTCGATCCAGACAGGCACAACGGAATGTGTCGCAGCCTTAGCAGCAAAATCCTCAGCTGAAGGAAACACCCTATTCAAGGAAGAAACATCATTTTTAGGGTCTGTCTTCATTGACAAAAGGTTGCTGTCGACGGTGTGGACGTGCAATGAGGAAATGGCGCTATTTTCCCCGCTTGAATTGAGCAACCTCCCGGTCGGTCTCCCTCTGCTCAGCCTTCTTTTTGAGATCCTGGCGCTGATCACCGGCATGTTTTCCTTTACCCAGGCCGATCTCGACCTTCACTCTACCCTTCTTCCAGTAGAGGCGTAGAACGGGAAGAGCCAGTCCTTTGCGTGTAGTCTGCTCAAGCATTCTGGCAATCTCGACTTTGTTGAGCAATAGTTGTCTGGGGCGCTTCGGATCATGGGTTGAGTGACTGGCCTTCTCGTAAACCTGAATCGTGGCCTCGTAGAGGAATACCCCCCCTTTCTCAACCTTTGCATAACATCCCAAGAGATCAGCCCTGCCTGCACGTAGTGACTTGACCTCAGTTCCAACAAGCGAAATGCCAGCCTCGAACCTCTCAAGGATCTGATAATCCCTGAGGGCCTTGCGATTAGTAACGATGTCAGAACCCATGCGTGGAGTGGGCAAACATTCGTTTCGCAGCCTGGCATAAGGCATTCGATACTACCGAATGCCGGCCCAGTAATGCTTTAGGCTGCCTGTAAAGTTTCCGTATCCGAACCAAACTCCGTGGTGAGTTTCCCAGCTGCAATTTCAGCCAGTGCGATGTCTGCGAGTCCCATCTGAAGATCCACTTCAATCATGGGGCGGCTACCGGCGGAGAGTTCACGCAGACGCTTGCTGACCATATTGACGAGCTGTTGCTTGTTGATAATGACCTTGGAGGCCTCTTCGATGTAGTGGGTGTTCATGAATTATAAAAAAATGGCTCCAGCGGTAGGATTCGAACCTACGACCAATCGGTTAACAGCCGACCGCTCTACCACTGAGCTACGCTGGATCATTGGAGCAGAAAATCAAACACCGACACCTCTTCCCCTGCAATCAAAAAATCTTGGAGTTAGCAAAACGGCCCGTTACGGAGCCGAGAGAATTTTATCAAGGCTTATCATGATTTCAGAAGTCGAATGAGCCTCGTGCCATTGCAGATTGCTTTGGGATTCCTTTGGAAGGACCCAGTGTTGGCGATGACTTCTGATCCAGGGAGCAAACATCCCCTGGTGAAGGCCTGAAAATAGAATCAAGGTTCGGCAATTAAGTGCTGTCGCGCCATGGGCTGCGGCCGTGTCGATCGTGAAGACGCATTCAGCACCGGCCAAGAGATCAATGAATCCCTGAAGGTTCTCGGAAATCAGTACACTGATCGAGATCCTCGCCTCAGGAAGAGCCTTTCGGATCATGACCCCGAAGGATTCCAAGGACTCGCGTTGATCGGGAGATCCCGTAAGAATAAGGGTCCTTAACCTCTCCCCCTTTCCTTCAGCATCGAGAAGCACAAAGAGCTCAATCCAGCGATGCTCTGGAAAGTTCTTCCAGATGTCGCTGGAGTAAGGTGCACAGACGAAATAAGGGAAATTCAGCGAGTCGATCGGGGAAGGATTCACCGCTTTCAGTTCGGGCCAGATCTCGCCGATCTCAACGTCTCGGCGAAGGGCCGCAGAAACAAGAAGACGATGCGCCTCTAACTCACTCGGAATCCCAAAACTTGGCTTGGGGTAATCCACCATCTCCGTGGAAAAAAGGGCAACCATTATTTTCTCCGTCCATCGCCTGACCCGACGACCGTTTCCCAAGAGAAGGTTCGAGGTCATGAACCTTCCTCCAGCACGCACGCTGTAAAAAAGAAAACTCTGCAGGTAATCCCGCATATGACGCAGGGAGATCGCTGTATCCGCTTTTGTGCCAAGAAGCTTGATCCATGAGGGGAAGCAACGAAGGCAGTTGGCAACGAAGACATTCAGAATCACCCGCTGTTTCTTGATGGGTAGAATAACGACCTGCGCCTGGGGAAACTGACCTCTCACAACTGACTCGAGAATCGGGAGTACTGCAATGGTTAGATTTTTTTCACCTAACTCCCTAGCCATGAGACGCACCACCCCAGAGGCGAGAAAGAAATCTCCGATCCCGTCAGGCTTGAAAATAAAACAGCGAGGCTCCTTCAATGAAAGGCGATTAAGCGTTGTTGTCTTGAGAAGCACTGCGTTGGCGATGTATCCAGACCTTGGAGACACTTTTAATACGCGTGAGCAGATAATAAACAGTCTGGCTTCTTAAACGGACAAGCTCTGCGCCGACGATCTTAGGAACGAAATCCGCCGGAATTTCCAGGATTTCCTCAGGTGAAACCCCATCAAGTCCCTTGCAGAGGATCGAACTCATGGCCTTAGTCAGCGTCTGAACTTGGGGGCCAAGAGTTATCCTGAAGTGGGCGCCACCCTGATCATTGAGTCGGAGAAAAATAGCCACGGTATCGGTGCACTCTTCGTCCTTGCGCACATCCTCAAGGTCAAATGTATCACCGCCCCGAGGTTCCTGGGACTTTGCCTGATCGGCATAGGCAATTAATGTCTCGCGTTTCTCCGCATCGGAAAGACCGGAAAAAAGCTCAATGATCGATGACAGCTTCGCAGGATAGGACATCGAAAGGATCCTAGAGGGATTTTTCGATCGGTGCGCCGACACGATTACCCCACTCCGTCCAGGAACCGTCATAGTTGCGAACATTATCAAATCCCAAGAGATAGTTCAGCACGAACCATGTGTGACTGGAACGTTCGCCAATCCTGCAATACGCAACAATCTCGTCATCGGGCTTGAGGCCAAGTTCTGTCTGGTAAATTTTGCGGAGTTCATCGGCACTCTTGAAGGTCGCATCGTTATTCACAGCCTGTTTCCACGGAATACTATGGGCTCCGGGAATGTGGCCTCCGCGCAGCACTCCCTCCTGGGGATATTCGGGCATGTGGGTGACAAGTCCCTTGAATTCGCCTGGAGATCGTACATCGATCAGGGGAAGTTTTCCTAGGCTCTGGGCAAGGGCATCATCATAGAAGGCCCTGATTTCGGCATCACGACGCCTTGAAGGGGTCGGATAGGGCGTCTCCTCATAATGGGGAACCTCACGCGTCAGAGGCCTGCCCTCATCGATCCACTTCTCGCGTCCTCCATCCATGATCTTGACCTTCTCATGACCGAAGAGGCGAAAAACCCAAAGGGCGTAACAGGACCACCAGTTCGATTTGTCTCCGTAGAAAATGCAGGTTGTTTCGGGTGTGATCCCATTCCTTGAGCAGAGAGCGGCAAAGGCGTCGGGCTGAATGTAATCACGAACCGTGTGATCTTGAAGATCGCGCTGCCAATCAATATGCACTGCCCCAGGAAGATGACCCATATCATAAAGTAGGACATCCTCGTTACTCTCGATAATGCGGATAGCGGGATCTTTCAGATGGTCGGCCAGCCATGACGTTGTGACGAGTGCATCAGGATGTGCGTAAGTGCTGTCTATACTCATCTCTTTTGTTTAACCGCTAACGGGACTGGGGTCAAACCCCCTCCTCCATTGGAAAGAAACAAAAAAACGGGCGCCGAATTCCTTCGGCGCCCGCATACTCGGGATGGAAACTTTTGGAAACGCTTATTTCTTCTTCTTGAGGAGAGGAAGACCGGTGCGCTCGTTCTCGGAGATTTCATAACCTTCGGGCAGTGAATCAATAGCACCATCCTTGGGCTCACCACCGAAGTAGTAAAGGGTCACCTTCTGCCCGCCACGAAGCTCTTGGAGGCGTTGGTGAAGGAAATAGGTTTTGCCGCTTTTCTTGCTGACTGCGCTGAATGACATGGTATTGGGTCCTTTCTTTAGTTGGGGGTCTTTTGTTGGTGAATGATTAGATGAGACCTGCTTTCGAGAGGGTAGCGTGGGCACCGTTCTTCGTAATTGTCTTCAGGGCACGGGCCGTAACTTTGACGGTCACGTACTTCTTGAGTTCGGGAACCCAGATTCGCTTGGTGCGAAGATTCGGGGTAAAATAACGGGGAGTCACCGCAGTGACATGCATGCCGATACCACCTTTTTTCTTGGCGAGACCTCTGCGGTGGATTTTAGAACCGCGCACTGGGCGCGAACCGGTAATGGAGCACTTTCTGGACATAATTAGAATAGTTGGATTATTGATAAGGACAGTTGTCGCCCTCAGGGTCAAGGATTTTTAAGGCAAATCTCACTGTTGCATGAGAATTTCTTCCTGCCGCAGCACCAACTCCGAGATCCCTCGACGTCCATAATCCAGCATAGTAGCCAGCTGGGCATCACCGAAAACATTCTCCTCCCCCGAAGCCTGTAACTCAATAAACTCAAGATTTCCAGTCATCACGAGATTGAGATCGACTTCAGCATCCCTATCCTCGGGATAGTCCAGATCGAGAAGAACCTCGGAACCGACAATCCCAACACTCACGGCAGCGATCTGTCGAAATACGGGGGTCTTGGTAAGCTTCCCCTCCTTCACCAATTTATTGCAAGCAAGGGCAATGGCGACACTGGCACCGGTGATGGATGCCGTACGTGTCCCTCCATCAGCCTGAAGGACGTCGCAATCAACCCAGAGTGTTCTGGAACCGAGGCCTTCAAGATCAATTCCAGCGCGAAGGGATCTGCCAATGAGTCTCTGAATCTCGGTGGAACGACCATCGACCTTGCCCCGAGAACTATCACGCTGCTTTCGGGGTGCCGTGGAATAGGGAAGCATTGAGTACTCAGCGGTCAGCCAACCACCTATGACACCCTGCTCTTTCATCCAACGAGGCACACCCTCCTCAATGCTGGCGGCGCAGAGAACCTGAGTATGCCCAAAGGAAACCAGCACGGAGCCAGAAGCTTGGGGCGCAATGCCAGTCTGAAAGGTGACTTCCCTAAGTTTGTCGGAAGCCCTGTTGTTGGAGCGTGAGCGTGCAGTCATGGAGGCGGAGACTTACTCCTGTGGGCTCGGAGATCAAGAAGATCCTTTTTTGATTTTACCTGTTCGCTGGATTATCCCTGATCGGCTGATGCGCACCAAACGCAGGAATCACTCGTGTCTGAATGATCTGTGCCATCGAGGGATCACCGGAGTGCTCGTAGGCGGATGCTGCCATAGTGGCAACCCGGGAGGCCTCATCAAAAACACCGCATTCTGCCAAGGACGCGGCATAGGTGAGAAGGAAGAGTGGAACCTGCGCGCGCGTTGCCTCCACGATCTGTTTGGAAAGGGCTGTAGCTTCCTGCCCGTTGCGGACTGTGGCGTCGGGGTGCGTGGCTAGCAGCCAGGCCAATGAGCGCTGATCCTGGAGGTCACCCGGGTCGATCTGCATCGCAAGTCGGTAAACTTGAGCTGCTTTTGCCGGTTCACCATTCATCAGCAACGCCGCTGCTAGGTTGCGTGCTGCTCCAGTCGTCGCCCTGACCTGGAGAGACTGCTGGAACCCTTGGATTGCTTCCTGACGGCGTCCCATTTTCAAGAGGGTGAGAGCCATGTCATTATAGGCTTCGGCATTCGAGGGGCGCAGATGAATCGCCTCCAGGAATTCCTTCAAGGCTTCTGGAAGTTTCCCCTGGGCATCCAAGGTGCAGGCATAATTATGGCGGGACTTCCAGCTCGTCGGATTGCGGGCCAGTGTTGCAGGAAAGAAAAACTCTCCGGCTTCCCATTGCGGTATCTGAAGCAGCGTCAAGACACTCCAAAATGGAAGAAAAACAACCGCCAGAAGTATGGCAATCCGGGGACGTGCATCGCTGATCAGCATGGCAAAGGCCAGTGCTGGGCCCAGCATGCCGAGATAGAGATATCGGTCGCTAACCGTTGATACCACCTGGAAGTTGAAAGGGATAAGACCCAGCGTCGGAAGGACTCCGATGACCATGAGCGAAGCCGGAAGCAGGTAAAGGCGGAGTTTTTGGAAGAATGCCAGCAGAGAAGCCAGGAGGATTGGAATCAGCCAACTCCAGTACAGAATGCCAGCCGACAATAGAGAGTTGGGAGAACGCCCATAATCGGCACAAAGCCCCCAGGGATCGGCAGGCCAGAGAAGCTTCCAGATGTAAAAAGCGATCGCGTCACCTGCCACCAGAGGCCTCGCCCAGAGAGGCACCAGGGAACGAGCAAGTTCAGCAGCAGGCTGCGCCTTGGACGTCATCATCACTTCCAAGACGGCTATGATAAACCAAGGGATCAGCCAGAGCAGAGGCTTCAGTGGACGTCTCCGTACCCGTAAAAGCCAGAAGCCGCAGAGAAGAGCCAGTGCTGGCGTAACGACACTCCCAGGCTTGGAACCGAAGGCCAAGAGCAGCAGGAGGGTTGCGACAATGTATAGGAGGAGATGCCGACTATTTTTTCCTAAGTGATCGAGCCATGAAAGGAAAAGAGTAAGCGCTGCAAGAGAAAATGCACCACCCAGAAGGTCTCGTAATCCCGAGACCCAGGCGACCGCCTCGACCTGGAGCGGATGAAGACCGAAGGCAAGGGCGCCAGCCGCAGATGCCAGAACGATACGTGGTGAAGTAATCGAAACTGTAGAAAAGCGAGCACCCAGCATTCTACGAACAATGAGAAAAACCATCCCCGTGGAGAAGAGGTGGATAATAAGATTCGTTCCGTGGAAAAGCGCGGCATTGATTGGCCCGAAACTGATGCTTGTCCCGGCCACGATACGTGAAAGGGCGACAAGCCCAGCCCAAACGGAATACGTAACGGGAATATAGAGTTGCTGGTAGGGCGCCTTCCAAAAAGTGGCCACGCTTCCCCAAGAAAGCGGCGCATAGAGGGGATTTCGATGGATATTGGTGTCATCATCCCAGAACGGCAGAAAATGGAAGCTCAGGAGCTGAGCGTAAGCAGAAGCCACCATGAGGAGCACAACCCCAAGGAGAAGACTGGAAAACCAAGCCCTGGAAGAGATCCAAACAAGAAACGATCGCAGTCCACTCATGATTGCTCCGAGATCCATACAGTAGGAGGAGTTCGGTTGGCTAGCACCCGTTCCGTGACACCTTTTAACCCGTCATTCGGTGCCGAATCGGGAATAGCAATGAAATCCGCAAGAGCTCCCGGGGAAAGCTCCCCTAGCCTTCCAGCGCGACCGATCGCGGCAGCGGGGGCTGTCGTCACCATGCAAAGAATTTCGCCGGGATGAAGCCAAGGGAAAGCTTCGGACAGAGCCCTCATCTCGGCAAACATGTTGAGATCCTGATTGCTTGCCAGACTATCAGTTCCCAAGAGAAGAGGAATGCCGCTTTCTTGGAAGAAATTAAGATCGAAGGGAGGTCGTTCAAAAAACGAATGGGTCCTGGGACAATGCACCACGGGATAGCGTCCTGCCGTACGTTTCAGCAACTCCCGGTCGTTACTATCGAGCTGATTCATGTGAACAAGGATTGATCCCCCGGGCACAAGCTCTCTCCCCAGCACGACCTGAATCGGGGACATCCCCCGACAATCTTCCATAGGACGCCCAATAGAGCGTAAAAACTCGTAGAGAAGCCCCTCACCCTTCGCAAACATGCTCATTTCCTCCTCGGACTCGGCCAGGTGAGTGCAGAGTGGAAGCTGATATTTAAGAGCATAGGTTGATGAGAGTTCATAGAGCTCGCGGGAGACGGTATAGGGGGCGTGGGGTGAAATTCCGAACCCTCCTAACCCCTCGCCCGCTTTCTCGAGAAAATAGATTGCCCCCGCCAAGGCCTCTGCTGATTGGAGGCGACTCCTTACATCCATCACTTCGAGAAACCACCAAACTCTGATCGGAGATTCGGGAAGAAAGGGCACCAATTCTGGAAAGGACTCAATATTCAGGACCGTAGTACAGCCCCACTGGTGAAGCTCCTTCATTCCCACTGCTATTGCATCCAAGTAATCCCTCTGGTCCATAGAGAGACGCATGGCATTAAGACGCTGGATCCACTCGGCAAACGAGCCTCCCCCAAAGAGCGCTCCCCTCATCATTGTATAGTCGAGATGGCAATGTGCATTGATCAGTCCGGGCATCAAGATCATCTCCCCGAGGTCTTCCTGAGTAGCGCTAGGATGCTCCCGAACAAGATCCTTCCAGGTGCCTACGCCAAGGATCTCGCCCCCCCTCACCGAAAGCCCTCCATCCGAGATGTTAGGCGAACTCATCGGAAGCACGCTTGCTGCCCTGTAGAGCCTTATTTCTTCTGAGACTGGCATGTCATGAGAGCGACTAGTCCTGTCGTCCTAGGTTCCTTAGTCCTTAAACCTGTTTTCTCAGTCCTTCTTGGGAAGATTCCCCTTAGCAATCGGACGTGCCGCCGCAACCACCAGATTACAGAGTTCGCGGCAAATCAGTGGAATTCGGTTAGCAGGAAGCGTATCGAGAGAGAGCTTCTCGGCGGGAAAACCTGAGAGGGACTCCCCGGGCGTCAGATCCCAGAGAATGGTTCGGAGGCATCCTCCATCTGAGGTGCAGCACTTCGCCACAAGCTCCTGGGCTTGATCAGGCTTCAACAATTGCGTGATCCGATACATTCCCGTCTGGCGGTCCAGCGTCTGGCGTAAGCTCGTGGGATGAAGGGATCCATTAAGACAAGAGAGCCAGAGTCCAAGTGCTGAGGGATAAAAATATTCTATCGCACGCTCCATCTCCTCTAGTGAGTCGAGCTTGAGAAGCCAACCACGTTTCAAATTAGGGGCAGTTTTTAAGGGCCGAAACTCCCCTTGGGGATCGTAACGTGCAAGAAGTCTAGCATCCGTGGCGGAGTTAAATAAATCAAGGTCGTCACGATCAGCATCCTCGGCGTGACGCATCGTGTAATCAGAGCTCAGAAGAATCTGGCCGATCTTGAAGCGGTTTGATTCCAGACAATGGACCAGCAACTCACGGCAGTTTGAGGGGGCCGCTGGCATCTGCCCTTAAAAAGAAATAAGGGAAAGGGATAAGAATCCCTTACCGGTGAGAACGACGTTTGACGCGAAGCTGCGCCAAAGACCTAAGCAGGGAGGCCTGCACTGTGGCAAGTTCCTCACCGGAGAGAACCTTATCGCGCATTTCCTGTTCAGCACGGGCAACTGCTTCCTCTGCTGCCTTCTCGTCAATATCCCCCTCGACGATCGCCATGTCTGTTAAAATGGAAACGCGATCTGGTAACACCTCCAGGAATCCTCCGCCGACAGCGAAGGAAAGTTCGTTGTCCTCTGTAGTCACAATGACCTCCCCAGGAAGGATTTCCGTCATCAGAGGCATGTGATCCGGCAGAATGCCGAGTTCACCCTCCACCCCAGGAGCAATCACCATCTGCGCGCTTCCCGTGAAAATACGGGCCTCTGGAGTGACGATCTCGAGTTGGAGAGAGCTCATTTAGGAATTCTTGGACGCTGCAATTACCTGATCAATTCCACCCTTCATATAGAAATCGCCCTCGGGAATCTCATCCATTTTTCCTTCAAGGATCTCCTTGAATCCACGGATCGTATCGGCGATAGGAACATACTGACCTTTGGATCCGGTGAAGATTTCAGCAACGTGGAAAGGCTGGCTAAGGAAGCGCTGGATCTTTCGCGCGCGATAAACGGTCAGCTTATCCTCGGGGGAAAGCTCGTCCATGCCGAGAATAGCAATGATGTCTTGGAGGTCCTTGTAGCGCTGAAGCACTTTCTGGACGCCGCGAGCCACTCCATAATGCTCCTCTCCAACAATCTCAGGAGCAAGTGCCTTGGAGGTCGAAGCGAGGGGATCCACGGCAGGATAGATGCCAAGCTCCGCGATGGAACGCTCAAGAACGATCGTCGAATCCAAATGGGCAAAAGTGTTAGCGGGAGCTGGATCGGTCAGATCGTCCGCAGGGACATAGACAGCCTGGAAGGAGGTAATGGAGCCATCCTTTGTCGATGTGATGCGCTCCTGAAGGTTACCCATTTCAGAGGCAAGTGTTGGCTGGTACCCGACGGCACTCGGAGTACGGCCAAGCAGAGCGGAGACCTCGGAACCGGCCTGCGAAAAGCGGAAAACATTATCGACGAAGAGCAAAACATCCTGGTGTTTCTCATCACGGAAGTACTCGGCCATCGCCAGGGCGGTGAGGGCGACACGGAGACGCGCTCCGGGAGGCTCGCTCATCTGACCATAGACTAGACCGACTTTTGAACCCTCTTCTAGGAAGATGAAGTTACCATCAGCATCTTTTACTGGATGACCCTTTTCATCCTTCTGGACGGCAATGACTCCGGACTCGATCATTTCACCATAGAGATCATTTCCCTCACGTGTCCGCTCACCGACACCCGCAAAGAGCGAGTAACCGCCGTGTCCCTTGGCGATGTTGTTGATGAGTTCCATGATAACGACGGTCTTGCCGACACCAGCACCACCGAATGCACCGACCTTACCACCCTTGGTGAAGGGACAGATCAGATCAATGACCTTGATGCCCGTTTCAAGAACCTGAGCCTTGGTGTCCTGATCGACAAGGGGAGGAGCACTGCGGTGGATAGGAAGATACTTGTCCGCCTTGACAGGGCCACGCTCATCGCAAGGCTCTCCAAGAACGTTGAAGATACGACCGAGAACACCTTCACCGACAGGCACCGAAATTGGCTTACCAAGAGAACGAACGGCCATTCCGCGCTTGAGACCCTCAGTCGAGGACATGGCGATAGCGCGCACCCAGTTTTCTCCAAGGTGCTGCTGAACCTCTAGGGTGACCTTTGCGGGCTTTCCGTCGACCGTGTAGTCGACCTCAATGGCGTCATAGATCTTGGGAAGTTTGCCCTCCTTGGTGTTGAACTCGGCATCGATGACCGGGCCGATGATTTGAACGATGGTACCTGTGTTGCTCATGAGCTTTTTTGTTGGGGTTAATGAATTTAGAAAGGTTTGTTTCGGACTCTCGAGGACTTATGTTTTTAGCTTTTACGCAAGAGCCATCTGGGCGGTTGTGATTTCGAGAAGTTCGGTGGTGATGCTAGCCTGACGGGCTTTGTTGTACTCAAGAGTGAGATCCTTCACGAGGCTCTTCGCATTATCAGTAGCGCTCTTCATCGCAACCATGCGGGCGCTCTGTTCGGAAGCTCGGGCATCAAGAATCATCTGGAATACTTCAAAATGGAAATAGTAAGGCAGAACCGAATTGAGGACTTCGTCCGCACCCGGTTCGAACAGAAACTGGGCACTCGTCGCTACCATTGCCTCACTAGTCACTTGCTCACTAAAAGATTGGGATACTCCCGCAGCTTTATTATCCGTTATGGGTAGTAAAGTAACCAGAAGCGGCTTCTGTACCAGTGTGTTAACGAACTTCGGGTAGAGCACCTCAACGCGGTCGACTTCACCGGATAGGAACTTCTCCAAGCAGAATTTGGAAATCGCTTTGGTCTGAAGGAAGGTTGGATTGTCGGGCAGTGTGAAATCAGCAATCATGTTGCGGCCTGTTCTTGCCAAAAAAGAGGCTCCTTTTTTCCCGGAGGCAACGAAGAGAGTCTTCTCCTTATCGAGAAGCATCGCCTCTCTGAGGACGTTGGTATTAAGAGCACCACAGAGCCCTTTGTCCGAGGTGACTAATAGGACCAGCGTCTTCTTCACAGGACGGACCTCCAGTAGTGGATGGAAGTCTTCACTCACTATGTCCCGAAGGGAAACAAGGACCCTGTTGAGAACAAGTGAGTAGGGATGTCCAGCCATGGCAGCCTGCTGAGCCTTGCGCATCTTGGACGCTGCGACCATCTGCATTGCCTTCGTAATCTGGGCAGTGTTCTTGACCGACTTGATACGTCGGCGGATGTCGCGGGTATTAGCCATAAGCTATCAGGGTGCGTTATGTAGTTATCTGCCGAGGTAACGGAATGACTTAGCGAAAGATAACCTTGAACTCTTCCAATGCCGCAGTCAGTTCCTTCTCGATTTCGGCATCAACGGCACCCTTCTTGAGGATGAGAGCGAGGAGGGCCTCCTTACGGGAGTTTAGGAACTGGGAAAGCTGATCTTGGAAGTCCTTGATCCGATCGACCGCGACCGCATCAAAGTATCCCTTCTGCATGGTCCAGAGGATGGCAACCTGAAGCTCCACGGCAAGTGGGTGATACTGGTGCTGCTTGAAGAGCTCCACGATGCGCCCTCCGCGATCGAGCTGAGATTTTGTGCGCGCATCCAGATCGCTGCCGAACTGCGCGAAAGCGGCCAGTTCGCGGAACTGTGCAAGGTCACCCTTAAGCTTTCCTGCCACCTGCTTCGTTGCCTTGATCTGCGCGGCAGAACCTACTCGGGAAACGGAGAGACCGACCGAAATGGCCGGCCGGATACCCTGATAGAAGAGATCGGTCTCCAAGTAAATCTGGCCATCCGTAATCGAGATAACGTTTGTCGGGATATAGGCCGACACGTCGCCTGCCTGAGTCTCGATGATTGGAAGAGCTGTAAGGGATCCGTTTCCGGCTTTCTCACTGAGACGGGCAGAACGCTCGAGCAAACGGCTGTGAAGGTAGAAGACATCACCGGGATATGCCTCACGGCCCGAAGGACGCTTAAGAAGCAGGGAAATCTGACGATAAGCCACGGCATGCTTCGAGAGATCGTCAAAAACAATCAGAGCATCCATGCCATTATCCATGAACCACTCTCCCATAGCCGCGCCGGCAAAGGGGGCAAGGTACTGGTTTGAAGCACTGTCCGATGCGGGAGCAGAGACGATGATCGTGTACTGGAGGGCATTGTGGGAGGAGAGCGTGTCCACCACACGTGCAATGTTCGCATTCTTCTGACCAACACCGACATAGATGCTGTAAACAGGACGGAAAGAGGGATGACCCGAGGCTTCGCCAGCACGGTTTATGTTTGCCTGGTTGATGATCGTGTCGATGGCGATCGTGGTCTTACCAGTGGCTCGATCGCCGATGATGAGCTCACGTTGACCTCGACCGATAGGAATCATCGCGTCGATGGACATGATGCCGGTGCAGAGAGGCTGACTGACGCTCTGACGCTTGATGATACCGGGAGCAGTCTTTTCAACGGGGTAGAAGGTCTTTGACTCAATGGGTCCCTTCCCATCAATCGGCTGTCCAAGTGAATCGACCACGCGACCGAGAAGCTCTTTGCCGACCGGCACCTCAAGCAGGCGCCCAGTAGACTTCACCTCGTCTCCCTCAGAGATCGAGGTGTAATCACCGAGAATAATGGCACCGACTTCGGTCTCCTCGAGGTTCAGAGCGAGGCCATAGATCCCACCCGGGAACTCAAGCATCTCGTTGAGCATGACACCACCGAGTCCCTCAATGCGGGCGACACCGTCACCGATCTCGCGGACGGTACCGACATTGGATTTAGTAGCGGATGAGTTGGAAAGACCGCTGATCTTTGCTTCAAGTTCTTGCAGGAGGTTGCTCATGGTTTGTGGGTGTTAAAGAGTGATTGGTGAAAAATGTTAACGGGAAAAATAAGTTGATTAGGAACTCAGTGCAGCGATACGGGAACGAACCGAGGCATCCCAGACGAGGCTTCCTAGGCGGATGCGAGCACCACCTATGAGGGATGGGTCAACTTTGGTCTCGACGGTAACCAAACCCCCGTCACGTAAATGAAGTGAATTGAGAATCGCCGCGTAAGTATCCTTGTCAAGGGTTGCAGCGCTCTCGATAACAGCATGATGTTTTGCAGTCTCAAGCCGTATCAATCTGGAAAACTCCCTGAGGATCTGAACGGAGTGACGTGGAGCCGCTTTGACAACAAGATCGGCGACGAATAGTGCCTTGACGCTGTCGGGGCGACCAGAGTCATCAAGAGCGGAATCAAAGAGCACTCGGGCTTGACGTTTGGCTTCCTTGGGGATCTGCATCGTAGTTAAGTCCTAGGGAGTTTCAGGATAACCGTCTGGAACGCCTAGGCAGCAAGCTCCTTAGAGGCTTCCTCGCTGAGGCGCTTCTGATCTTCTGGAGAGAGAATCTTGCCAGCGACCTGAGCAGTGGTCTTGACGACGAGAGAAACCATCTCGCGCTTCACTTCATCGACCATGCGGTTGCGCTCGGAAGCAATCTCGTGACGTGCACGCTCCACAATTGCGGCTGATTCCTTGACGGCATTTTGCATCTCACGTTGGGAAAATGCTTCGTTGTTCTTACGGGACTCATCAATCAACACCTGAGCGTCATCATTGGCCTTCCGGAGAATCTCCTGATAACGGAGTTCCGCTTCGGCCAACTGCTTCTTGATTTTCTCAGCATTGAGCTGCCCCTCCTCGATACGCTTGCGACGCTCTTCAAGAATCTTAAGCAACGGAGCGAAAGCAAAGCGGTTCAGGACAAAGTAAACGATGAGGAAAAGAATCAACTGGGCAATGAAATGCGGCCAATCAACTCCGAATTGTTTTAAAATTTCCATCTTCCGTTAGATTCTCCCGATAATGTTTTTTTGTTTTGTTAAAAGAGTTGAGCGGCGCCCCGGTCACGGGGCACCACCCAAGAAGGATTACTTGCCCTGGAAAGCGAAGATCAAACCGAAGATAGCAATGGCCTCAGCAAGAGCGATGGTCAGAATGCCGACCATGAGCACCTTAGGAAGAGTCGCGGGATTACGGCCGATCGCCTCGACCATGCGAGCTCCGATAAGACCGATGCCGATGGCGGATCCAAACCCAGCAACGCCGAGGGTGAAACTACCTGTGATTGTGTTGGCCGCAGTTGGCAGGGCCTCTGCAAGAATGTTGATAAGCATGTGATGTGTTGGTTTATGGTTGTGTTGTTTCCGGCAGTCGTCCACGTCTCGCATGATCCCGGCTACCAAAAGTCTTGGAAAAATAAGCTTAGTGTTCTTCGTGCGCTGTCGAGAGTTGGAGGTACACAAGAATCAGGAGAGTAAAGACCATTGCCTGTAGAAATCCGATCAGCAATTCAAGGAAGTAGAAAGGAATAGGGACAATGCAACTTAGGACAGAGGTGAGCCAAGTGGGGAAATGGAAGATGTGGCCAATGTTGATCAACGTCGCGAGCATATTCTCACCAGCAAAGATATTGCCATAGAGTCGTAGAGAGAGAGAAACGGGGCGAACCAGGATGGAAACAACCTCCAGCACACCCACGAAGAGGAAGAAAGGTACCAGGAGAAAGAGAATTGGGCCAGACATGTCACCCTTCACGCCGAAGAGCTCTTTAAGGAAGGCAACCGGTCCAGTGACTTGCATCGTCCAGTAAAACCAGAACACCATCGACACCGTAGCCATGGCAATGGTCATGTTCATGTCTGCAGTCCCCGGGCGAAGGAGAGGAATAAATTTATCTCCCTCATGCCAACCGATTGAACCAACGCCAGGCAGCAAACCGAACCAGTTCGAGATCAGGATGAAAATAAAGAGCGTTCCGAGCAGGCCGAACGACTTCTTGGTCATCTTGTCGCCAAGAATACCCTCCACCGCTCCATAGAATCCCTCGACGACTGCCTCTAGGAAGTTCTGTCCTGCACCCGGTATGACTTCGATCTTGCGGGTGCAGGAGCGAACGATCCAAATGATCACGCCGAGCACGATCGCCGTGACGAGGATGGAATTCGTAAACCAAGCCAGAAAGGAATGAGTCAGGAACTCCGGAGTCTCAGCGGAAAGCTCCGCGCTGGCTATCGGTAAAATTGAAAGGACCATGTGTAGAAATACGGAAAATTCAGAAAATGAGACTTGGATAAGATCCAAGCGAGTCTCATCTGGCAAGAGCTTTTTGGAAGCTTGTGAAATTTTTCACAAGCAAATCTGGAAAGCCTACGAGTGCGGCGTAACGGATTTCAAAAACTTTTCCAATTTAGGCTCCGACCTGTACTCGTCAAAAGCGCTATCCTTCATGAGTTCCTCGAAAACGCGGGGAGGGAAATACTCCTTTGCTCTTTCAAGGAAGAACACGGCATCCGACCCCGATTTGTTCTGCAGGGCACCAAGAGCCGCACCCATCGCCTGTTCTCCAGACAACGAGGTGATGGTGGCAAGCGAAGGAGCCTCTTTTGCCGGTTGATTCTGGAGTTTCGTGAGTATCTCCTTTGCCGAGAGAAAAGAAATATCATCAGCAGCATCGGCACGAAGAACCGCTTTGTGCAGAAGGTCAGCAGCAGTCCGATAGCTGCCTCTCTGGCGATGTATCTCCGCCCACTTGCGATAAATCGAAGCAGTGCTTGGATGTGATAATGCATAACGCCGGAGTTCTGACTCGGCAGTTACTAAGGGATCAGTGATTTGCCCACCATTTGGCCCCCGCTGATTTTTATTATTTTCGGATTCATCGAGCGTGATGAGAGACATTAGAACACGGGCTTCAGCATCCATTTCGCCTTTTATTATAGAACGTTCTAATGATTCCTTTGCCAAGGTGACCTCACCGGCTTGAAGCGCAGAATTGCCCAACAAAAAATCAATGCCCGGAAACGTTGACTGAGCAGACTGGACTTTTTGAAAGCCCAGGAAAGCCTTACGAAAATCTCCCCCATTCAGTTCGGCAAAGGCGGTATCGACGAGGGCCTCAGCTTCAGGCGAAGGGGCAATCTCTTCATATTTCTGAACCCGAGTATCAACTTTGGGCAAAATTGCCGATTTCTTGCCAAACCAATAACCCACAACGGATGATACCCCCAATAACAAGACGAAGCATGCGATTACCATAGCCCTCTCGGTTGTCCATTGACTTGACATCCTTCCCCTGCTGCGGGACCGCCCTGACGACTTGTCACGGTTGATGGCATTACCAAAAAGACCTCGGTAAGAACTCTGATCGGAACGTCGCCGCCGAATAGGCTGTGGCTCTGTTTTGAGCGACTCCGTGAAATTATCTCCATTTGGCTTTTCATCCGGCAATTCCAACTCATCTGATTCTTGGCGGGATTCAGGATTGTTCATTGATAATAGAAGAATTTGGGTGATCTAGGTGCGACAGAAATTAAGACAAAGATAAAGAAGGGAATGTTTTTTCTTTCCGGTTTGCGGATAGTGACGAGTCCTAGTAGTAATAACAAACCTCCGCAAACCTTAGGGGGTACAGCCCTGACGGATCAACCAACAAACAACAAACCCATTTTAATATGAGCAGCATTCCAAAAGTTTTCGTCGCAGACCCGGTTTCCCAGCGTGGAGTGGAGGCTCTTGCCGAAGGAGGTGTCATAGAAGTCGTGGTGAAAACAGGCCTCAAGGAGGATGAGTTGATCAAAATCATCCCCGAATTTCAGGGTCTGGTCGTCCGCAGCCAGACAAAGGTAACTCCCGCTGTTTTCGCAGCTGCCAAAAACCTCAAAGTCGTCGGGCGCGCCGGTGTCGGCATCGACAATGTGGACGTGGAAGCCGCCACCAAGCATGGTGTTATTGTCATGAATGCCCCGGGCGGCAACACGATCTCGACGGCCGAACACGCCTTCTCACTCTTGCTGGCAACCGCACGATTCATTCCCCAAGCCGATGCCAGCATGAAGGCAGGCAAGTGGGACCGTAAAAAGTTCGAGGGTGTCGAGCTTCACGGCAAGACTCTAGCGATCCTAGGCATGGGCCGTATCGGCACCGAAGTGGCGCGCCGTGCCACAGCTTTCGGCATGAAAGTGCTCGCCTACGATCCCTATATCTCGGCAAGCAAGGCGAAGTCCCTGCAGGTCGAGGTTGTCGACAAGGTGGACGACATCCTGCCGCAAGCAGACTTCATCACTGTTCATATGCCTCTGACTGAAGAAACTAAGCACATGATCGGTCGCAAACAGCTGCCCCTTCTCAAGAAAGGTGTTCGCATCGTCAATTGCGCACGTGGAGGACTGATTGATGAGGATGTCCTTGCCGAAGGACTGAAGAGCGGCCAGATCGGAGGGGCAGCCCTGGACGTCTTTGAGGTTGAGCCTGTTCCCTCTGAATGGCCTCACCGCGACGTTCCTAACCTCGTTCTCACACCACACCTCGGTGCCTCCACCGCAGAGGCACAGGAGCTCGTCGGCATCGAGATTGCCGAGGCTGTCCGCGCCACCCTTCTTCAAGGTGAGATTCGTAACTCCGTCAACATGCCAAATATTGATGCTAAGACCATTTCAATTCTCGGTCCCTGGATCGAATTGGGCGGCAAACTCGGGCTCTTCCTAGCGCAGATCGCACCCAAGCGCGCCGAAAAGCTTTCCATCCGATTCAGCGGTCGCTTCGTCGAGCAGGATCTGACAGCGGTCACCCGTGCACTCGTCACCGGATTCCTTCGTTATACCCATGGCAACGATGTCAATCCCGTCAATGCTCCCGCGATTCTGGCAATCTTGGGACTTGAAGTGATCGAAACACGCCAGAGCGAGGCGGGTGAATTCACCGACCTCATCGAGGCCTCCATCACCCAAGATGGTGTTACGGCATCCGTTGGGGGCACGCTTTATGGTTCCAAGCCACGCATCGTCACGGTCAATAATTGTTTCGTCGAGGGAGCGCCCTCGGGCATCATTTTACTTCTTGAGAATCGGGATCGTCCTGGCATCGTCGGCCATCTTGGAACCATTCTCGGGCAGAACAACGTCAACATCGCCAGCATGTCGCTCAGCCGCAATGAAGTAGGAGGACAAGCACTCACCCTTCTCAATCTTGACTCCGCGCCAGACGAGGCTCTGCTTGCCAAAGTGACCTCTGACGCCGACATCTCGACCGCCAAGGTCATCCGCCTGTAAGCAGTACCCCTCGGCACTATGACCGAATCACCCGCCCTGATTCTCGCCGGAGATCTGGGCGGGACAAATTTTCGTGTGGCCATCTTCCGCGACGACGCGAAGATGACCCGCCTTCATTTTTCAAAATTCCACAGCTCGGACCATTCCTCACTGGAGGAAATGGTCGGCCTTTTCCTGAAGGATATCACACTGGAAACCCCTCTCAGGACAGCTTGCTTCGGCGTACCGGGACCCAACATCGCGGGTGTTGTCACGGCAAGTAACCTTGGTTGGAAAATCGAGATCAACGCCCTTCCGAAACTTATTTCCGTGCCTCGCGTCGAGGTGCTGAATGACCTCGAATCGACAGCCTATGGGCTCGCGGCACTACGTCAAACTGACTTGGCACCACTGCAAGCAGGTTCCGGTTCTCAAGCCGGGAACCAGTGCGTCATCGCGCCCGGAACCGGATTGGGTGAAGCAGGCCTGTTCTGGGATGGCATACGCCATACACCTTGGGCTAGCGAGGGAGGCCATGCCGACTTTGCGCCCACGGACGAACTTCAGCATGATCTGCTGAAGTTCCTTCGGCAAGAATACGGCAGCGTAAGCTTTGAGCGTGTTGTTTCAGGCATGGGAATAGCCAACATCTACCGCTTTCTTCGTGACACGGGAAGAGGGGTGGAAAACCCAATAGTCGCCCGTGATATAATGGATCAGGATGCCGCCGCCGTCATCGACAAGCATGCAGCGGACGGATCCTGCCCACTCTGCATCTCAACAATGGATCTCTTTGTCCGGACGCTAGGCTCTGAGGCTTCAAACCTGGCGCTTAAAACCATGGCCACCGGCGGAGTCTTTCTCGGAGGCGGCATCCCCCCAAAAATTCTTCCTCTTCTTCGGCGTCCGCTTTTTCTGGAAAGTTTCCTGAGCAAAGGGCGGCTCAGACCACTTCTGGAGACGATGCCGATCAACGTTGTCCTGAATGACGAAACCGCACTTCTTGGCTCAGCAAAAAAGGCCTTGAGGATGCTGGAGCGATAGGTCGCCAAGCTCAGTACTCTGGACCCCTATCATCTGCATTTCCTTAGGTGGCTCGGTAAGATTCCAAGCTGCTCCCGATACTTTGCAATAGTTCTGCGGGCGACTTTCAATCCTCTCGCTTCCAATTCCGTAACGATTTCTTGGTCACTCAACGTGGCACGGGGGGATTCCTTGTCCACCATGTCGCGGATTGCCCCCTTCACCATCTCATTGCTGACGGAGCTTCCATCGGTGTTCTGAAACCCAGGAGTAAAGAAATATCTCATCTCGAAGAGCCCCTGGGGTGTATCCATGTATTTTCCGGCGACGGCACGGCTGACCGTGGTGACATGCAGGCCAACGGCATCGGCAACCTGAGCCATGATCAGGGGCTTCAAGGCAGAAGTCCCCTTGCGGAAAAACTCCTCCTGCCGGGAAATGATCTGGTTTCCGATTGCAAGGAGGGTCTGCTGACGCTGCTGAAGACTTCGCAGGAAAAACCGTGCCCCCTTGATCTTCTCGCGAAGGTAGAGCAACAGTTCCTCGTTCTGCCCGCGCGCTACAAGCAGTTCCTTGTAATCGTTGCTTATCCTAAGACGTGGCAATTCATCCTCATTGAGATGAACAGAAAAGCCTCCCTCATCAGCATCTCCATCATCCTTGAGAATAACGATCAGATCAGGAATGACGCCCTGTTCATCAGCCACAGCAAAAGGACGCCCAGGATTCGGCTCCAACGTCGCGATATGTCGTGCGGCCGCGGTGATATCAGTCACGGAGACGCAGAGATCACGGGCAATCTCGTCATAGCGGTGACGAGCCAACTGAGGCAGATGGTGCCGGAGAATACGAGCGGCAAGACCATTCCCCTCACCCTTCCGCGAGAGCTGGAGAATGAGGCAGTCCGAGAGATCGGCAGCAGCCACTCCCGGAGGATCAAATTCTCGCACCTTTCTCAACACGGCCTCCATCGCCGCTTCGGAAACTTGTGCCTCTGATGCCAGATCCGAAACAGGCATTCTCAGATACCCGTCCTCGTCCAGACTTCCGGCAATGAGTTCGACAAGGCGAAGGTCTTCAGGGGGAAAACCGGCCGCCTGATCAATGACCAAGTTCCTGAGCGTTGTCCTCGAGACTTGCGATTCAAAAAGAAACCTTCGGCGTTCCTCATCCACCGCAGAATACGTAGGACGAGCTGCCGTCTGAGGCAAATAATCACGCCACTCATCCTGCAGGGAAAAATCATGATCTACTCCTCTTCGATCTCTCCCCTCTTCGGCAAGGGAATGGGGATGGGTCTCATCTCCTGAATCACTGGATCCCATCAGAAGATCTTCTTCCTCCAGAACAGGATTACTGGCTAATTCGGCGGCAACGAGTTGACGAAGCTCTGCAACTGGAGTCTGGAGCAATTGGAGGCTCTGCTGCATTTGCGGGGAAAGTGCCTGCTGTTGGGCAACACCCGCGATGAGTTCCATTCCTGCCATCTATTATTGATGGAACAGACTCTCTTTAAAGCAAGCAACTTTTGAGCCATTTCATGAAAAGTTTCGATATTTCACTCAAATTGAAGAATAAGCAAATACGCAGGGTGTCATAAGTGGAAGATTGAGTTATTGTTCGACGGAGCAACCAGCTCAGAGAGGAGGCGAAATCTATTATGACCATTACCAAAATCGCGGCAATCATCGCCCTCGCGGCGGCTAGCCTGACCCTAGGGGCCTGTTGCCACAAGCAGAGCTGCCAGATGTCTCCAACTTCCTGCGGCAAGAGTAAGTAATCCTATTTCTCAGAGAGTTCGCTTCATGATGAGAGAATGGATCATTCAAGAGCGAATGTCTTAGGGAGTTTTTCAACCCCGTGTTTCCTGAAGAGCCGGGCCGATCAGTCGGTCCGGCTTTTTCTTGTTCATGAAATCACGATCAGGCAGGAACACTCACAAAAGGACATCCTTTGCTTAAGAAACGCCAAGGATACTCCGAATCAAGAGCGATTCCGATACGTTTGGAGACAAGCACTCCTTGATTCACCGGGGCTTTATTCAGCAGCCACCCCTTACCCGTCAAAGGGTCACATCCATGATGAGTCCCCTCAATGCCGAGAGCCTGGGTAAGTTTCGCCGGACCACTGCAAAGATCTGCGATAGACTCCCTACCCCTTCGTGACTCCATCAGTGGAATTCCCCGCAATGGTTCCAATGCACGAATCAGAACAAACCCATCGCGCTTACCCCCTTTGACAAGAAAGTTGAAAAGCCAGTGCATCCCGTAATTCAGATAGACATAAGCTGTTCCCGGTGCATGAGATGAGACGAACTCTCGGGCACCAGCCCTCTTCCATGTGTGGCAGGCACGATCACCCTCTGCTGCATAGGCTTCCGTTTCCACGATGATGCCAATAGTAGCGCCTAAACCGAAAGTGCACCCGATCATCTCACGGGCACAGATCACGGGATCTCGCTGAAAGAACTCTCGAGAGCAGAGGTTCACAGCCCCGTGGGATGATCGAGGAAACTCCAAGGAAGACCCACTTTGGATGCTATCAGGGAAGCCAAGGCTTTCACTCCGAAGGTCTCGGTGGCGTAGTGCCCTGCATAAAAAAGATTCACTCCAAGTTCCTCAGAAGCCGTGTAGGTCCAGTGAGGACCCTCACCGGTAACAAAGGCATCGGCTCCGAGTGAGGCGGATCTGACTACCTCCCCCCCCGCCCCACCCGTAACCACAAGAACAGTCTTGATGATCTCCGGACCGCCGGGTGCCAGATGAACGTCACTACCGATAACGCCGGAAAGCCGTTCCGAAAATTCATTCCTCTTGATTGGCCGGATTCTCCCCATGACGCCGACAGCCTGTCCCTTTATCTCCAGAGCCGGCTTGATCTCGGTCAAGCCGAGAGCCCTGGCCAGCAAGACATTGTTCCCGAGCTTCGGATGGAGATCCAAGGGGAGATGCGAGCTATAAACGGCGAGGTCGCCATCCATGGCTGCCTTGATCTTGCGATAATGTGCACCGGTCAGCGTCTGAACTCCATTCCAGAAGAGTCCGTGATGGACGATCAGCAGCGTTCCGGGGACTCTCGATGACTGCTGGATGACCTCTTCGCAGGCATCTACAGCGGCAATGATCCGGGTTACGGCTCCCGAGTTCTGGATCTGAAGGCCGTTCACGGCACCCGGATAATCATTGATCTCACCTGTCCGAAGAAGGCTGTCCATCGTCGAAACGAGTTGGGAAAGTGACTGTACAGGTTTTTTCATGGAAAAGTTTTTTTGATTTGGTGTGTGAAAGAAGTTTTTCCCCAGCCCGGCCTCAGGTAGCAAGGAAAGATGTTAAAAACTGGAATCGTAGGACTCCCCAACGTGGGAAAATCAACTCTCTTCAACGCCCTCACCCGGAGCCGTAAGGCCGAGGCGGCAAACTTCCCCTTCTGCACCATCGAGCCGAATGTTGGCGTGGTGAATGTTCCCGATGCACGCCTTGAGCGTCTTCGAGAGCTTGCCTCCTCTGAGAAGGTCATCCCAGCCGCCATTGAGGTTGTCGATATCGCCGGCCTTGTGAAGGGAGCCAGTGAGGGAGAAGGTCTGGGAAACAAGTTCCTCGCTCACATCCGCGAAGTGGATGCCATCGTCCAGGTAGTCCGTTGCTTCGAGAACGAGGATATCCACCACGTGGCCGGATCGATCGATCCTGTGCGCGATATTGAGATCATCACAACCGAGCTTGTCCTCGCCGATATGGCTACCGTCCAGAAGCGGATCGAGCGCCAGTCCAAGGCCGCACGCACAGGCGACAAAGTCGCCAAAGCCGAAATCGAACTCGGTGAAAAGCTTCTCCCTCATCTCAATGAGGGAAAACCTGCCACGACGGCCACATTGACTGATGACGAGAAGAAGCTGATGGCAGGATTCTTTCTCCTGAGCGCAAAGCCCGTGCTCTTCGCCGCCAACGTCCGCGAGGAGGATCTCGCCCCGCTTGAGCTGGGTGACTACTCCACTAGTCCCCATGTGAAGGCCGTCGTCGAGTATGCCGCGACACATCACGGAACCGGCACAGTCGTCGTCAGCGCCCAGATCGAGAGCGAACTTTCCGAACTTCCTCCCGAAGAAGCCAAAGACTATCTGGAGGGTCTCGGCGTCTCCGACAGCGGTGTCGGAAAGCTCATCCGTGGAGCCTATGCCCTGCTGGGGCTTCGCACCTACTTTACCTACGGGCCAAAGGAGACCCGAGCATGGACCATCCGCTCCGGTGATAAGGCCCCTGCCGCCGCGGGAGTGATCCATAGCGATTTCGAGCGCGGCTTTATCGCCGCAGAGACCATGGCCTTTAAAGACCTTGACTCACTCGGTTCAGCACCAAAATGCCGTGAGGCGGGCAAACTCCGTATCGAAGGTAAGGAGTATGAGGTAAAGGACGGCGACGTGATGGAATTCCGTTTCAATGTCTGATTGGAGAGTTAAAAAGTTGCATCGTGAAAAAGATGAAGAAATGAAGAGAATATCTCTTTTGGCAGACTTTCCTGCGTTTAACGCTTCAACCACTTCACGTTTTTAACGAGCCCCCCTCCCCATGTCCTCCGACCCCCGCGAAGCCCTTCTTGCCCCCTATGCGCAAAAGGCTTCGGAAAGTGCCGGTCGCCTTCTCCCAGAAAAAGAACATCCCTTCAGATCCCCATTCCAGCGAGACCGCGACCGCGTTGTCCACGGCACCTCCTTCCGGCGTCTCGACGGGAAGACCCAGGTCTTTCTCAATGGCAAAGGGGATCATTACCGCACCCGCCTGACCCACACGATCGAGGTCGCCTCAGTCAGTAGGACGATCGCACGGGCTCTCGGACTGAACGAGGATTTGGCCGAGGCCATTGCCCTTGCCCATGACTTGGGACACCCTCCGTTTGGTCATGCCGGAGAGGAGACGCTCGACCATCTGATGAAGGAGCATGGTGGGTTCGATCACAACGAGCAGAGCCTCAGGGTTGTCGAGACACTCGAGGAGAGCTATCCCCAACATCAGGGACTTAATCTTACCCATGAAGTCCTCGAGGGATTGAGAAAGCATCATCGCGAACTTGTTGCCCCGGATGGCTCGCGCCACAAAAGCCCATCTCTGGAGGCCCAGGTGGCGAACATCGCTGATGAGATCGCCTATTATAGCCATGACCTCGAGGATGGACTCGCCTCCGGACTGCTTTCCCAGGAAGAACTCATGAGCCTGGATCTCTGGCGCGAAGCCGATGCCAAGGCCCTAGCAGAATCCTCGGGTACCCTCAGCTCCGCAGGCCCCCGCACCTATCGGAAGTTCGTTCTCCGCTGCCTGATCAACCGGGAGGTTGAGGATCTGGTGCAGACAAGTCATTTATCCATCGTTAGCTCGGGCGTCACCAGCGTCGGAGAGGTTCGTCATCATCCCACCCGTCTGATCGGTTATTCCTCCGATCTGAAATCCCGCAACGCCGCGCTCCGTAAGCATCTTTACGAAAAGTTCTACCGTCACCCTGAAGTGCATGGTGCCAATGAGAATGCCTGCCAACAGATGGAAGCCGTCTTTGCAGAACTGATAAACCATCCGGAGAAACTCGGAATGCGTACACTCTCCCGTCAGGAGCAGGACGGCCTCTACAGGATCGTTGCCGATTATGTGGCAGGAATGACCGATTCTTACTTGCGCAGTCTCTATCAATCCCTCAACGGCTAATCCCTTGAACCTTCCACTTTCCCAAATTACTCTCTGATCTTTCTTTCACGCTATGTTCACAGAAGTACCCCATCACACGATCGACGTCCCTTATCTGGCCCGTCTTGCCAGACTGGAAGTCACTCCCGAGGAAATCGAGATCTTCGGTCCCCAGCTCGGTCGCATTCTCGATCACGTGGAACAGATGAACAAACTCGATATCTCGGGTATCGAGCCGACAGCGCATGCGATCACAGTCTTCGATGTGATCCGTGGAGATTCTGTCACGGAGAGTCTTACCAAGAAGACGATCCTGGAGAATGCCCCGCACAATGCCAACGGACTCTTCGTTGTCCCCAAGGTTCTCGACTAATCCCTTCTCCAAGCCTGCCATCTGATGAATTGAGGACGAAATTTTAACTTTTCGATATTTTAGCCTTTTAACTTTTTTATGTCATTCATCCCGTTCCAAAGCATCGCCGCAACTCGCCGTCTCCTCCGGTCCAAGGAAATCTCACCCGTCGAGTTGCTCGAGGGTCTTGAGCAGCGCATTGCCTCCGTAGATTCCTCGATCGGTGCCTACATCGCACGGGATCTGGAGACAGCTAAGAAAGAGGCTGCTACAGCCGATCTCTCCAAGCCGCTCGGAGGCATTCCAATCGGGATCAAGGATGCGATCAGTGTCTCAGAACAGCCTCTCCAGTCGGCTTCCAGGATTCTGGATGGATACACCGCTCCCTACGATGCCACGGCCGTCGCTCACCTTCGTGCTGCCGGTGCCATTCCCTTCGGACGGATGAACATGGACGAATTCGCCATGGGATCCTCGACCGAGAACTCGGCATTCCATCCGACTCGTAATCCTTGGGATCTCAACCGCATTCCTGGAGGTTCCAGCGGCGGATCGGCTGCGGCAGTTGCTTCCGGAACAGCCCTCGCAACCCTTGGTTCCGACACAGGAGGATCGATCCGTCAGCCCGCGGCTCTTTGTGGTTGCGTGGGTTTGAAGCCGACCTATGGACGCGTTAGCCGATACGGCTTGATTGCCTTCGCCTCCTCACTTGACCAGATCGGCCCCCTCACCTCGACCGTCGAGGATAGCGGTATCCTGCTCAATGCCATGGCGGGCAAGGATCCCCACGACTCGACCTCGCTGGAACTTCCCGATGAGGACTTCACCGCTGAGATAGGCCGTGACCTGAAAGGACTCCGTATCGGTGTTCCTAAGGAATACTTCGTGGATGGCATGGAACCGGGAGTGCGTAGCTCCGTTGATGCCGCAATCAAACAACTCGTCTCCCTGGGTGCGGAGCCTGTGGAAATCTCTCTGCCACACACCGAGTATGCCGTCGCCGTCTACTACATCATTGCCACCGCCGAGGCCTCGGCAAATCTAGCCCGCTTTGACGGGGTTCGCTATGGACGCCGCTCACCTGAGGCCAAGGACCTGCTTTCACTCTACGAGAAGACACGCGCCGAGGGATTCGGACGCGAGGTGAAGCGACGCATCATCCTGGGCACCTACGTGCTGAGCAGCGGTTACTACGACGCCTATTACCTACGTGCCCAGAAGGTCAGGACCCTTATACGCCGTGATTTCGACCAAGCCTTCACCAAGGTGGATGCGATTGTCTCCCCCACCTCTCCGGAGACCGCCTTCCGCCTCGGGGAAAAGACCGACGATCCTCTCAAGATGTACTTGGCTGACATCTTCACCATTGCGACGAATCTTGCCGGCATCTGCGGCCTGAGCCTCCCCTGCGGTTTTTCCAACCGCGACGGCGTCGATCTCCCCGTCGGCTTGCAACTCCTAGGGCGCCCCTTCGGTGAGAGTCGTCTCCTCCGCATCGGTCATGCCTACGAACAATCAACCGACTGGCACAAGCGCAAGCCCGGACAAATCAGTTAAAAGGCTAGAACCGTTGAAAGGTTAAAACGGGGTCATCGTTCTATGATCTCCAGTAACTACGGGTAGCCATTTTTTGCAGAATTGCTTCTCGCGCATTATAACATTTTTAATTTTAACGCTTTAAGCCCAAGAGTCCGGGGGGTGGCAAAGTTTTTGCTCTGTGATGTTGGAATTTTCGCCAGCTCCGGCAATTATTACTACTCACTCTAATGGAACCACATTACCTCAACGACGGCTTTGCCAAGATCGACCATGACCTACGGGAACTCATGACCTGTCTTCAGGAGGTCCTCGGGGAACTTGGTGAGGAGGAGACTAGAAAGCGTCTTCCCTGGATCAATAATGAGGAGAGTGAGTCCGGGGGATCGAGAGGGCTCGAACAGGCTTACTCCATTGCTTTTCAGCTGCTCAATATTGTCGAGGCGAATGCTGCTGAACGGACGCGACGTCTGCGCGAAATCAACGAGGGACTTGTGAGCGGACGCGGCTTGTGGGGAGATCAGCTCTCACGCCTTCAGCAGAAAGGATGGACCCCTGAGGAGATCGCTGCCTATCTCCCAGGAGTCCGCGTGGAGCCGGTCTTCACGGCGCACCCGACTGAGGCAAAACGCGGCGCAGTTCTCGACCAGCATCGCCTGATCCATCAATTACTTGCCGAACTAGACCGCGTTGATCTGACTCCCAGCGAGCGTCTCGAGATCCGGCGCAAGATCAAGATCTGCCTAGAGCGCCTCTGGCGCAGCGGAGAGATCTTCCTCGAACAACCTGACATCGCCGACGAGCGGCGTGCCGTGATGTTTTATCTCCGGGATATTCTTCCCGGAGTGGTCACTCGTCTCGATATGCGCCTGCGCTGGTCATGGAACGAACTCGGCTTTCCTCCCGAACTGATGGGTGGACCGGAAAGCCGTCCTCAACTCAGTTTTGGAACCTGGGTGGGAGGGGATCGGGATGGTCACCCCTTCGTCACGGCGAAGGTTACTGCCGAAACCCTCAAGGAACTCCGTCTGAATTCTCTGATCGTCCTGCATCGCCAACTCGACACACTTGCCGAAGCCCTGCCTCTCTCCAGTCATTTCCAGAAGGCCTCCCAACAACTTATCGACAGGGTGACTGAGCTGCGTGGGGAACTTGGTGCTTTGGGAGAGCAGATTACGGCACGCTATCCCGGCGAGCCATGGCGTCAGTTGGTACTGCTCATCCAGGGCCGTCTCCCTCTGCAGATCGGGGCCGCAGACCGTGCCTGGATCGCCGAGTCAGGAGCCCGCTATCGCCGCCCGGAAGAGGTCGCGGCCGACCTCGCCATTCTACAGGATAGCCTTGCGGAAGTCGGAGGCCAGCGCCTCATTCGCGAAACAGTCTGGCCGGTTCTACGCATTCTAGACGTCTTCGGCTTTCATCTTGCCGAACTCGACGTCAGACAGAATAGCAACACCCACGATCTTGCGATGGCTCAGCTCTTGAAAGCCGCCGCCATACCCGATGGTGAAAACTTTCCCACATGGAGCGAGGAAAAACGCCTTGCCTTCCTCCGTGAAGAACTCCGCTCACCTCGTCCTTTCCTCGGAGCAAATCATTACCTTGGCCTTGGTAATGAGGCCGATGCAGTCCTGAATTGCTACGATACTCTGAGCAAACATATCCGGGAACATGGCAGAGAGGGAGTAGGAGCCCTCATCGTCAGCATGACCCGCCAGCTTTCCGATCTCTTGGTCATTCCCATTCTGGCCCGTGAGGCTGGACTCACCGACTGGAAAGATGGGATCCTCTCCTCTCCCCTGCCTATTGTGCCGCTCTTTGAAACCCTCGATGATCTGGAGCGCAGCCCATCACTGATCAAGGAATTTCTGGCCGAACCTGTTGCCAAGGCCTCACTCATTCGCCGTGAGGGACGACTGCCGGTACAGCAGGTGATGATCGGCTACAGCGACAGCAACAAGGATTGCGGGATTCTGGCTAGCCAGTGGGGACTTCATGAGGCACAGCAGGCCATGACCAGAGTGGCCGCCGAGTCAGAAATCGCCCTGCGCTTCTTCCACGGTCGAGGAGGCACCATCAGCCGCGGGGCCGGCCCCACACATCTCTTCCTAGATGCACTCCCTCCAGGCGCGTTGCAGGGTGACCATCGGATGACAGAGCAGGGAGAGACGATTGCTCAGAAATATGCCGATATCTCGACGGCGACCTATCACTTGGAGCTTCTACTAGCTGGCGTCACAGGCATCTCACTTGCGGGTAATCGTCCGGGACCTGAAACCGGAATCTGCTCGCGAATTGCCGAGGATCTGGCCAAGGCAAGCCGCAAGGCCTATCGGGCCCTGATCGACGCGCCGGGTTTCATCACCTTCTACGACCAGGCAACTCCGATTGATGCCCTAGAGTCGAGTCGTATTGGCTCACGCCCCAAGCGCCGCTCCGGCCAGCGCAGCCTTGCCGACCTGAGAGCCATCCCCTGGGTCTTCAGCTGGAACCAGTGTCGCTACTACCTACCCGGCTGGTTCGGTGTCGGTAGTGCCTTGGAGACTCTGGAAAAGGAGCAGCCGGAACTCTTCAAGACTCTTCAGGCCGAGCTTAGGAACTACTCCTTCCTTTATTATGTCCTCTCGAATGTTGAGACTAACATGGCCAGTGCCGATCTCCCCATCATGAGGAATTATGCAGCCCTCGTGAACGATCAAGAAGTCCGTGAAAGAATCTTTACTATCATCTCCGAGGAATTTCAGCGTACTCAGGAACAGCTCCACAAGGTCTTTGGAGGGAGTCTTGAAGAACGGCGACCCCGCATGGGCAAAACTCTCCAACTTCGAGCGAGAGCCTTGGCTCTTCTCCATGAGCAGCAGATCGCCACAATGAAAGAATGGCGTGCTGCCCGCACGGAGAACCCAGCCAAGGCAGACTCCCTTCTCCCTCGTGTTCTCCTCTCGATTAATGCGATTGCAAGTGGATTAAGAACAACTGGATAAAGGTTGTATTTACGATTTAATAGTCAGCATACCAACATCTCTTTCCGATGAACCTTGGCATCGTCGGGGGTGGTCCGGCAGGCCTCATGGCTGCAGAGATTGCAGTCAAAACAGGTCATAAAATCACTCTTTTTGAAGGAAAGCCCTCCGTAGGCAGGAAATTCCTGGTGGCAGGCCATGGAGGCCTTAACCTCACCCATTCTGACAGCTTGGATCGGTTTAGTGAACAGTATCAAGGAAGCTTTGCAGCAGGATACTGGACACCACTCCTCAAAGCATTCAGTAACGAAGATACTAGAGCCTGGGCCTCCGAACTTGGAATCGAAACCTTTATCGGGACCAGTGGTAGGGTGTTTCCGAAGGAGTTCAAAGCCGCTCCCCTACTGCGAAGTTGGATTCAAAGACTGCGCTCAAACAGTATCACTTTTGAGGCACGCCATTATTTACGGAACATTCATCCTAATGATGGCCGGATACAACTTGAGTTCTCTACTCCAGATGGGATAATCTCACGGACTTTTGATGCAGTCATTCTTGCTTTAGGAGGAGCTTCATGGCCAAAAACCGGTTCTGACGCCCAATGGGTTCCTCTTTTACGGGATCTAGGGATTGCAGTCACTAACTTCCAAGCAGCCAACTGTGGATGGGAAACGATCTGGCATTCGGACATCATCCAATTGGCAGAGGGACAACCTTTGAAAAATATCGCTGTTACAGCAAACAGCACTACTATCCAAGGGGAACTGATGATTACTTCCTATGGCCTGGAAGGGGGGGCGATTTATCAGTTGGGTCATTCATTAAGATCCATGCCTCATCCCCTCCTCTTTATTGATCTCAAACCCACATTTTCATCTAAGGAATTGTATCATAAGATATCCTCATATTCAGGAGATATTATAAACTCTGCCCAAAAGGCATGGCGCCTAGGAAAGGCGGCTCACGCTCTTATCAGCATCTTAACTCCTGAAGAATTTAGGAACGATTCCCTCTCCTTGGCCCGCTTTACCAAGGCAATCCCGATCCAACTCACCAGCCCGCGTCCTATCGTAGAGGCCATCTCTTCCGCAGGAGGCATCTTGTTCTCGGAATTGAACGATGACTTGATGCTTAGAAAATACCCAGGCATCTTTGTAGCTGGAGAAATGATCGATTGGGAAGCGCCCACGGGGGGCTATCTTCTGCAAGGTTGCTTCTCAACAGGAGTAAGAGCTGCCCGTGGAGCTTTGAAGTATCTTTCTGTCAACTCTGGAAGCTAGAAGCCCTCAATTTAGGACTACTGCTCGTGGTAGTTGTGGAGCAATCCACCATCCACGACAAAGGTGGCACCCGTGATATAGGAGGAGTCATCAGAAGCAAGGAAAGCAGCAAGTCCCGAAACATCCTCCGGTTTGCCAAGACGTCCAAGTGGGATCTTCGACTCTAAGAGGGCGAGGAGCTGGGGATTATTCAATAGGGTCGTATTAATCGGTGTGGCAATGGCACCGGGAGCGATATTGTTGACCGTGATTCCGAGAGGGCCGAGTTCCACAGCAAGGTCGCGGCAAAGCATCTTCAGGGCTCCCTTGCTGGCGCAATAGGTAGAGAAGTGAGGGAATGGCAACTCCTCATGCACGGAGCTGATATTGATGACGCGCCCGGGGCGGTTCGTGGCACGCAAGTGATTCACGAAATCTTGAGTGATAAAGAAGGTTCCGCGCAGATTGATCTGAAGGACAAAATCGAAATCCCTCTCGGTGACATCCCAGAAATCGGCGTGTTTTTCGACGCCGGCGTTGTTCACGAGAATGTCAATCTTACCCATCTTCTCGACTCCTTCGGTGATGACGCGGCGATCGTCCTCCGTATTGGCAAGATCACCCTGAATCATGTGCACCCTGCGACCCAGCGCCGTAATGGCATCGGCTGTTTCCCTGGCGCTCTGGCCCAAGATACGATCATCCACAATGATATCGGCTCCTTCTTGGGCGAGACGAATGGCTATGGCCTGCCCGATTCCTTGGGCGCTGCCTGTGACAAGTGCTATTTTTCCTTCGAGTTTCATCGGCATTGGGATGGTTGGTTGTTAAATCAAAGAGGCAGCAGGAAGCCTAGTCTCGCGAAAGAATTCAAGGAGCATAACGAAACTGTTAAAATGATGACAACGGTAACCTAATCAAAGAATGCTCAGATATCATTGGCCAGCAGCTCGGCCACCAAGGCTGTCCAACCTGTCTGATGGGAGGCACCGAGCCCCTTTCCTGTCTCCCCATGAAAATATTCATTGAAGAGGACAAGGTCCTTCCAATACGGGTCATTAGAATAGTAGGCATTATCCCCATGACAGGGACGGTTGCCCGACTCATCCGGTAGAAAAATGGAAGAGACCCTTTCTGCAAGAAGTTGAGCGGCTTCTCCGAGAGTAATCCAGTTGCCGGACTGGGTGGGAAATTCGACCTTGAAGCTATCGCCATAGAAGTGGTGATAAGTTTCAAGGGACTTGATGATCATGAAGTTGATCGGTATCCAGACGGGGCCTCGCCAGTTCGAGTTCCCACCGAACATGCCGGTCTTCCCCTCACCGGGCTCATAATCGACCGAGTAGACTTGGCCGTTCACCGTGTAGGTGTAGGGGTGTTTCTCGTGGTACTTGGAAACAGAGCGAATGCCGTAGGGCGAAAGAAACTCCTCCTCGTCGAACATGTAGCGCAGGATCTTTTCCAGCCTTTTTCTCGGAGTGACCGTTAGCAAATGGAGTCCATTGGGATCAAAGCTGGCAAGCCCGTTGATTTCTAAAAGCGTAGAGGCTAGGCTAGGCCTGTTTTTAATGAACCATTGAAGACGATTCTTGTATCCAGGATTCATGTTTCGTTGCTCTGATGTCACATAACTGGTGGCAAACATCGGGATGAATCCGACAATCGAGCGAACCTTGATCGGAATGCTTTGCTTGCCGAGTTGAAGATGGTCGTAGTAAAAGCCGTCCTCCTGGTCCCAGAGACCTGTCCCGCCGAACTCATTCATCGCCTCGACGATACGGGCAAAATGGGTGATAAATTTCGTACCCATGTCGGCATAGACAGGATTATGCACGGCGAGTTCCAGCGACATACGCAGCATCGTCAGACAGTAGAAGGCCATCCACGAAGACCCGTCCGCCTGCTTTAGTACTCCACCGGTGGGTAGCGGCTTGGATCGGTCGAAAACAGAGATGTTATCGAAGCCTAGAAATCCACCCTCAAACAGATTGTTCCCATTGCTATCTTTCCGGTTCACCCACCAGGTAAAATTGATCAGGAGTTTCTGGAAAACCTTCTCCAGAAAGTCGTTGTCGGGCACCCCAGCCAGAACTCCCTGATAATAAAGCCGGAGCGCTGCCCAGGCATGAACTGGAGGATTCACATCAGAGAAGTTCCACTCGTAAGCGGGCATCTGGCCATTTGGATGTGTGTACCATTCTCGGAGAAGTAGGATCAGCTGATCCTTGCAATAAACGGGATCGACTCTTCCGAGCGCTGCTGTGTGGAAGGCGAGATCCCAAGAGCAGTAGTAGGGATATTCCCACGTATCCGGCATCGAGATGACATCCCGGTTGAAGATGTTCTCCCAATCCTTATTGCGCAACGAATGTCCTGGGGGTGGAGGAGGCTCCGTGGAATCCCCCCTCTCCCACTCGCTCTGAACCAGATTGTAAAATTGCTTCGACCAAAGAAGTCCCGCATAAGCCTGACGGGTAACATTCTTCTGCTCGGTACTCAGCGATGGGGAGACCTTGCTGCTGAAGAACTCTTCAGCGTCCTTAATTCTTGCCGCAAAAATATCCTCAAAGCTGTCGTCCAGCGGCTCGCCTTGAGCCGCCCCCTTTTCCGTCAACCTCATTCTCAGCACGATGGAGCCCCCAGCCGGAATTGTAAGGTTATAACGGCCTGCAGTCTTCGTGCCGAATTGCTCCGGATTGACCGCATCGGCTTTTCCTCCGATCACCGCATCATGAAAGGCATCCTTCACATAGGGACGCGCCAATGGTTCCCCGTAGAGACGTTGGGTATTAGTCTCGTTATTTGTGAAAAGAAATTCAGGGAGTTTACCGTCAGGCCCCTTCTCAAAAGTCATATCGTACTCACCCATCACGGCATGGACGGCAGAAACTGTTCCGGGTCTCGCAATAGAGATTTTAGGTTCTACGAGGCACTCCTCACTGATCTGCCCCCAAGCCCAGGTATTCCGGTACCAGAGGGTCGGGAGAAAAACGAGATCCGCCTGATCCGGCCCCCGGTTGCTGATCGTGACCTTGATCAGGATGTCCTTGATCGAACCCTTCGCATACTCCACCTGCACATCGAAGTAGCGGTTCTGATCAAAGACGCCCGTGTCGACAAGCTCGTACTCAGGTTGAAGATGAGAACGACGTCCATTCTCGGCTACTAGGTCAGCATAAGGAAACTCTGCCTGGGGATATTTGTAGAGTCCCTTGCAGTAGGAATGAGTCGGTGTGGCGTCCAGGTAGTAGTAGAGTTCCTTGACGTCCTCCCCATGATTACCCTGAGGCCCTGAGAGCCCAAAAAGACGTTCCTTGAGTATCGGATCCTTTCCATTCCAGAGCGCAATCCCGAAACAGAGACGGCCAAAGCGATCACTCAATCCAAGCAATCCATCCTCACCCCAGCGATACACTCGACTGCGTGACTGATCGAAGGAAAATGAACTCCAGACATCTCCATTGGCCGAGTAATCCTCGCGCACCGTTCCCCACTGGCGCTCGGAAAGATACGTTCCCCAGAGCTTCCAGAAACGCTCGCGGCGAGAGTCCTCGCCGAGGCGAATCTGTTCGGCTGTCGGTGAAAGCGGATCAGCAGGAGGAATCTCGTTCATGCAATGGAATCCTTAGGAGTTTGTGAGAGCTTTTAACCTTTTTCTGAGCCGGTCGAGGGCCGATTGCGTCACCACCTGTTTGAAGGTAATACGATCCGCTGGAATGGTTTCCTTCCAAACCTCCGGCTCGCACCCATCTCGTGCAAGTGCCAGCCAGACGGTACCGACGGGTTTTTCTGGAGTTCCTCCATCCGGGCCTGCAATCCCGGTGGTGGCCAGCGCAAAGGTGGCCCCACTTTTACGGAGCGCTCCCTCAGCCATGGCACGGACCACCTCCTCGCTCACGGCTCCATGGGTAGAAATGAGATCAGCAGGCACACCCAGCAAATCCGACTTCGATCGGTTGCTATAAGTCACAAATCCCTCTAAGAAAACCTTCGAAGCACCCGGCACATTCGTAAGGCGATTGACAAGATGTCCTCCGGTGCATGACTCGGCGGTCGCCAGCGTGGCCCCCTTCTGTCCGAGAAGATGGACCACGATCTCCTCCATGGATTTCTCATCTCCCGAAACCAAATAATCGCCAACCACTGCCAGAACAGAGGGCTCCACTTGGTCGAGAATCTCACGAGGTCCGATCAATCGAAAATCGACCTCATTGGGCCGTGCACAGTAGCCCACCTCAAGATCTCCACGCTTGGAGAGTTCTAGGCCTATTTTAACCTCAACCATCGACTCACCCATTCCGACAACCTTGTAAATGCGACACTCCTGGGTGCCCCCGCCGGAATGGCGTTTAGCTAATTCCTTCAAGACAGGAAGCACATGGGCAACGGCCATCGGTTGCAACTCACGGGGAGGCCCCGGCAACAGAAAGAGATGGGGAGAGGACCAGGAGATCCCTTCTACGGCAGGCAGATAGAGACCGGGGGCAGTGCCATTGTCATTCGGGAGAACAGTTGCCCCCTGAGGAGCCATCGCCTGTCGCTCCATGCGGGGCTGAAACGAAAATCCCCGGCGTCTGCAACGCTCCTGAATTCGTTCCAGTGTCTCGGGGTGGGGAAGCATCTTTCTCCCCAGAAGTTCAGCTGCCAATTCGCGGGTAATATCATCGGTCGTAGGTCCGAGGCCACCGGTCACAATAATGACATCCGTGCGGGCAAAAGCCTCCAGAAGTGCATCCCGGATCGGTGCACCGTCCGGCACCGTGGTCTGGCGGGCAATTCTGAGTCCAAGGGGGAAAAGTTCCCGGCCTAACCAGGAAAGATGAGCGTCACGGACGCTCCCGAGCAAGAGTTCGCTACCTGTATTCAGAACTTCTAGCCGGAGACTCATTGTTCGGCTCCCGTCACGATGCCGAGCCAGCGATCGACCATCCCCTTCTGCCATACGCTCTCTTCAATGGCATAGGCGTGACCCAGATTAGCGAGCATCCTGGCGAGAACTTCTCTGGATCCTGGGTTTTCCAGATGTTCATCGCTCAGCTCGATATTCTGACGAGCCAGAATGTCGGCACAGTCAGCAAGAGAAAGGATACGTCCGGAGTGAAAAGGATCAAAATAGGTCTCGCCGCAGCGGGCTATGAAATGACCGGGGAGATTCACTCCGTGGAGTGTGATGCCGGCACGTGCCGCAACGAATGTGTAGAGAAGAGTGAGGGCAAGAGGCAAACCCCGTCGACTCTCCATCACGCATGGGAGGATGGAATTCTCATGATTATAATAGTCGTACGCATTGCCGTCGAACCCCAGCTCCTCGTGCAAATAACGAGTCAGCACACTAACCCTATCTGATTCACCCGTAGAGATCCGACGCTGAAACTCGCTACCCCAGCCATCCACCATCGCACGACATTCTTCCAGATCGATCCAAGGCATCAACGCTGCGGCAATCAGCCAGGAGGCACGCTCTAAAGGAATCTCATCTTCTTTCAAAAGTGCCTCCAGCTCAGTCGCAGCCTGCTTACCAGCTATGGCATGGAGGACCTCTTGGGCATGGGCTGCAACAATCGCCGAATCCGCATTCACAAGATTCCGGAGGTCCGGCACGGCTCTCTCTCCATTGAGTATCAACTGCTCCTTCACCAGACAGACCGTATGAGGATCATCATCACGAAAGAGGCGAGCCAGAGCATCACACTGCGTGGTCATGGATAAATCATGGAACCTGAATGCACAAAGCTGAAGCATTAAAAACAGTACGGATTATGCCGCAACCACATCTACCGCCGTGACTTCCCCTTTCTCGGTCGTGATTCGTACGGTAGCTGGGCGGCAGCAGACCGCGCAGTCCTCGATCATCTCCACGATACCATCCTCGGCTGTCTCGGTTTGAATGGCAAATTCCTCCCCACACTGAGGACACTGGATCAAGATTTCTTCAAGCCAATCCATGGATGGGAACAAGATGATGACGGAGAGATATGGGATGAAACCCGGATTATCGTTGAAGCAAGGCCTAGTCCATCAAATCTGGAAGCAGTTGAGCCCTTGCTTCTATCTTCCAAATACTATTCCTCAATCTCTAGGCGACCTGCGTCTCCCCAAAGGAATTCCAGACCATAGAGATCGCGTTTGTCCTTGTGGAAGATATGAATAATCACACTGCCGTAGTCGATGATGACCCATTGGCTGATTGGGAATCCATCCTCGGCAATCGGGCGCAGTCCGGTGGCTGAGCGAACTTTCTCGCGGATTGAGCCGGCGATGGCCTTGAGTTGTGGTTCCGAAGTGCCTGAGACGATCAGGAAGAAATCGGTGAAGGATGAGATCGCCCGCATATCGAGGACGACGACATCCTCAGCCTTTTTATCAAGGGCTCCCTCGGCGCAGAGCCGTACCAGAGACTCCTCAGGATCGAGTTTTATAATCTTTTTGGTTTCTTTAACCTTTTTTTTGGAAGCAGGAGCCTTGGGCTTCTTAACAATTGTCGGCTTCTTAGAGGTTGCCATGGAGAAAATCGCGGTACGGGTGATACGTCATCATGAAATCGTATACCCGCTCGGGCACCATAAAGCGAATGGAAAGCCCCTTGGCCAATCGTTCCCTGATCTCCGTGGAGGAAAGATCGATACGGCGGCGTACCACTGGTAGTTGGCAAGATTCCAAGTCGGAAATTTTTCCACGATCGAGTACCGCGAAATCAACCAGGTTCCGAAGCTCTTCTATCTTATGCCACTGATGCAGATCCTTCAGATTATCGGCTCCGATAAGATAAAGAAACCGCACTCCGGGATAATCCCCAAGCAGCTCCCGGACCGTATCGATGGTGAAGGAGGGTCCCTCGCGTTGAAGCTCGCGGTCATCCACGGAAAACCGTTTTTCGGAAGCAATAGCCTCCCGGAGCATGGCCAGTCGCGATTCATTTGAGGCGGAGGGAGGTCGCTCCGTCTTGAAAGGTGAGAGGGCCGCAGGAATAAAAACGATCCTTTCTAATTGCAGTTCCTCCAAGGCGGCCTCGGCAAGAATAACGTGACCAAGATGAACTGGGTCGAAGCTTCCACCGAACAGACCAACCCGTTCCACATGGCCGGGAATTCTATTGGTAGCCATGGGAATTGGAATAAGTCCGTTTTAGTACCTTCTGATCTTCCCTAAAGGCATTCGACATTCAGCATTCAGCTGTGGCCTAATAAAGAAGGTAAGGTTGTCTCTCTGAGCGAAAGCGATTCAAGAACGGCCTCCACGAGGCAACAATCTGATCAGGGCTTTTCGTCGCCAACTCGCGACGTATCGTGTCGCTGCCATAGACCTTGTGGAAGAGATCGATCTTGGACTTGCTGGCCTGACTAAAGATCCTTCCACGGGACTCCTTGTTGCACTCGGCCAGAGTATAAAGCGCGGCTGCTCCAAGATCCCCGCCTCCCCTCGGATTCGCATAATAGATCACACCCGGTCCCGAAGCGGTCGATGTCGGATCCACCTTGATATCCTCACACTTTGCCCGGAGGAAGGAAACCATCTTCGGCTTGACCCAAGGGGCGCCAAGAACCTGAAACGCTTTTGGTGAAAAAAGCCCCTGGTCAAGCCCTCCAGCAAGCTCACCGACAACACCCGTGATCACGTAATAGTTGGGGGACATCTCATTGGGAATATTGGGAGAGGGCGGAACCCAACGCAGACCAGTCATCGGCCAGGTCATCGGGCGGTTCCATCCGCGCATCTTCACCACCTGCAGATTGGCCTTAGAACCCATCCATCCCTTGGAGTTTGCCATCAGGGCGAGCTCACCGACGGTCATGCCGTGGACATAGGGTACAGGAAACTGTCCCACAAAAGAGATCCATTTCGGATCGATCCCCTGACCCTCGACACGATTGCCGCCAAGAGGGTTGGGCCGATCAAGCACCACAAACTCCTTCCCCTGCTCAGCACAGGCCTGCAGGCACTTTCCCATCGTGCTGATGTAGGTATAGCTGCGACAGCCGATATCCTGCATGTCGTATACCAGCACATCGATACCAGCGAGCATCTGGGGAGTCGGCTTGCGTGTATCCCCATAGAGAGAGTAGGCAATGAGACCTGTGAGGGGGTCGCGGCGCGAATGCACTTCGACCCCTGCCTTTTCCGTTCCATCAAGACCATGTTCCGGAGTGTAGAGAGCAACGAGTTTGACATTCTTCTTCAGAATCATCCAAGTCTTCTCACCAGCCGAATTCACCCCGGTCTGGTTCGTCACAAGGCCCACACGCTTACCGCGAAGGAGATCAAAATGATTCTTCTGAAGCACATCGATCCCAAGCTCCACGGCACGTACGGAAGAAATTCCCAGTGAGAGGACTGATATCAACGAGAGAAAGAACGGGAGAGAAGGGAGCTTCATAAAAATCGTTTCGTCAGTCGGAAGGTTATCTGGTTTCCTTGAAAGTATGACAAGCCCCTCACCTGGTCAACTTCTGCTCCTTGGCGTCCCCGGGATGGAGGTCGATGATTCCTATGCCGATTTTATCCGAAGGGTACAGCCGGGAGGATTTATTCTCTTCGGCCGCAATATCCAGTCACCAGATCAACTGAGGCGACTCACCGACCGTCTCCGTGAGCTCAGCGACGTCGAGCCGATCATCACCATCGACCAGGAAGGAGGCCGAGTCTCCCGCCTCAAGCTCCTCGGCAACGAACCACCCAACGCCCGCCAGCTCCGTGACAAAGGTGATCTTGAGCTTATTGCCTGCCATGGAGAGCTCACTGGACAGCTTCTGCGTATCTTCGGGTTCAATCTCGACCTCTGCCCTGTCCTCGACATCGCCTTCGACGACGAGGCCGACAACTCCCTTCGGGGGCGCTGCTACGGGACCAGCGCTGATCAGGTCATTACGATGGCAGGCGTTTTCAACAAGGCCCTGCAATCCACCGGCGTCCTCTCCTGCGGCAAGCACTTCCCGGGCTACTCCTCGGCTTCCAGCGATCCCCATCACGAACTTTCCGCCCTGCCTCGTCCACGCAACGAGCTGGAAGCACACGAGCTCAAGGTTTTCCGTCACTTTGTGGCCGGAGAAAACGCTGTGAACAGCATCATGATGGGACATATCGCTTTTGCTGAGCTCGACTCATCAGGTCTTCCAGCGTCACTTTCACCTACTATCACCACCAAACTCCTCCGAGAGGAGATGGGATTCCAAGGACTTGTCATGACCGACGATCTCGACATGGGAGCCATCATCAACCACCACGGATTCGACGAGATGATCCGCCTCGGACTTGCAGCAGGAAATGACCTCCTGATGATATGCCATCGTACGGAACTTGCAGAGCAAGCCTTCGAGATCCTGAAAAAGAGCCCCTCCGAACAGATCGAACGAGCCTATGCAAATCTCGCTTCCTTCAAGTCGAAAATGGCTCCACCGACGACCTTCACTCCGGAGAACTTTCAGGCCCTCGATCAGGGCGTCTGGGATCTCCGGGTGAACGTCCTTGGGGTTGAAGAAGCCGCCAAACGCAGCCCAGAGAATGGGAAACGTTCCCCAGTCGAGACGTACTAGAGATACACCTTATCAAGCAAAGACCAAATCGGCAGCAGGGAAAAGCAACGGAGCACAATCCTCACACCTAGGGGATCGTGCGACCTGATCAGTGGCATCCACCTCAACTTCCAACTCCTTGGGAAGGGAATAGATCAAAGAATCGTTGAGAAAGTAGGGAATCCCAGCCGCTTCCATCGTGATGCAGATTTCATCCAGGCATCGGTGACGGAATCCGCCCGTCACCTCCACCCTCTGTCCCTTGATTAACTCAAGCCAAGGAATCATCCCCCCCTCGAAGAGGAGGGGCATCGCAATCGCCCCGGACTTCATCTCTTCCCAAGCCTCCGGAGAGCAATCCCAGAATCCCGCGAAGTCATCATGAGAATCGGCAACGATCCGCTCCAGATCATGAGCAGGAATCTCCGCACTACTTGAGAGACCTTTCTCCATCAAATGCCGAAGGATCGCCACGGCAACAGCCCGCTCTCTTCCGGAACGGAAGAGATGGGACACCCATCCGAAATTCTTTTGGATCAGGCGAGCTCTATTCAAATTCATCCCCTCCTGCTCCCCCCACGCCAAAACCCGGGCAGATGAATCCCCGAGTTCCTCACCCTCAAGCGAAAGAATGTCGTTGTAAATGAAGTGAACCTCCTCACCACTTCGGGCAGCCTCACCAAGCCTCTGCTTCAAAGGTACAAGAAGATCCCCGAATGCCTCGATATAGGCTGGTTGGAAATCGATACAGAGAAGCATGAATGAGAGGAAAAAGCGTTGATTCGGGCAGAGACTCTAGCCTGAGAAAAGCTTTCGTCATGAACCAAATGACGAAACACGAAAAAAAATCTCCTCAGGGGGAGACGACCCACTTAGCTAGCCTACTTTCGTAAGGGATGACCTGAAGGTAGTTTCCTCGGTCCATCGCATCGAAGAGCATTCTCCTTCTGTTCTACTCCTCCCTTGCAGGGCATTTGCCCATTCAACTTATCATCTTGCTTGTTTGTCATACAAATATATCAATATCATCGAGCATTCAGATTTGAAGACTCCGTTTCATCTTAATCTAGGGATTTGTTGATTTAATCACATGAGGTTAAGTTCCCCGCCCCTTGGGGCGACCCAAGAAAAAAAGAAACTAAATACCCCACTGCTTGCGGCGGGGTTCTTTATTCCCATGATAGCCTCTGAAGTGCATTTAATTGTTACCCGAGGGCGTGTAGCGCAGAGGCAATACCCTTGCGGTCTTGCCCAAGCAAGCAACGCAGGAACATAGAGTATCGGGAGATACGATGAAGCCTGCGAAGCAGTCCGGAGAACGAACCAAGCACCCGAGAAGGGGTGCGGAAGAGAGCGATGCAATCGCTCCCCGAAGGGTGCCACAGCTTCTCGGGAGAGAAGTGGCATCAACCCGTCGGGAGACGGCCAGGCAAAACGGCCCATTGCTTGACCGGTCGTTGCTTCGCATCCGCTACGGCTTTCCGCAACAGCCTCAATGCGATTTAATCAGCGCTTCCCTAGGTCAGCTTTGGGGGTCATTATCTTGCAGTCGGCACGACCCTATTCCTACCTCCTCTGCGCTTCAGCGTCTCTGCGCGCGATATTCAGTCCTCTCCCTAAGTTACAAATCTCTCTTTAAGCAGCATCTCTGTAGGAAAATCCTTCACTAGGTTCGAGATCTGAACAGGAGCTTGAAAATGGACAGAAACCAAAAATGGAGCAAAAGTATTGTTTATGAGTAACCATACCTATAAAAAAATTGAACTCGTTGGATCCTCCACAACCAGTATTGAGGATGCCGTCCAGAATGCAGTGGCAAAGGCCGCCCTCTCAGAAAAGAACCTCCGCTGGCTGGAGGTCGTCGAAACACGTGCTCACCTCGAAGAGGGCAAGATCGCCCACTGGCAGGTGACGGTGAAAATCGGCGCTACACTCGGGTAATCAACCATTCAACGCCTACATGAGTTCCTATCTCTGGACACAAAATCTTCGCAAAACCTACGACAAGGCTGTCGAACTCAACAAAGAGGGAAACAGGGAACTGGATTCCTACTTCTCGCCCGAAGAAACCACCTTTCTCGCTTCAATCGGCCTACGTCCGATCAATCTTTACGATTACGCTGAAGATATGAATGGGGCCGGCGAGCCCGATTGGAACACTGTCCTGCTTTTGGCTGCTGCCAGGCGCGATTACTTTCTCTATCATCAGCACGGCATCATCAATTCTGTAGTCACTGAGGCGGATTCACTTCCTCCAAAACTTGAAGCACTTTCCGGGATCCCTTGGCTTCCCCGCATCATCAAGAAGGCTCAATGCTTCCTCGAGGGCGGCCTCTGCCACGAGATCATGTACTGCTGCGCCGGGGATCGCCGCTTCCTCAAGGAATACGACATCCATCCGGCTGACTTCCTCAGGATCGTCTGGGCCTCGGGCGGCGATCAGGAAAAGATTCTAAGTTACTTTCGAAAGACACAAGTCTGAGACTAGTCGGCTAATCGACAAGTAGACTTGTCGACTAGTTGACCATCTATGAATCAGGTTTCAGAATTCAGGTTTCGGCTATCAGTCTTATCTGATCGCTCTTCCCTCGTCGGCATCGATGTAGTCGAACATCGTCCGGATATCGGCGCGGCTCTCAAAACCGCCCTCCTTCTTGCGTTTCTCCAGAATCTCAACCAGGTCATCGTTCCATCCGCGGCGGGTCATGAAGCCATTCCAGACTTCGATCTGCTCTTCGGTCGGAGCCTTGCCGTTCTGCAAAACCCACTCCCAAGCCTGCTCGTCGGTCTTAGAAGAAGACACAGCCTTGGCTAACTCGTCATAGTCCACTCCCAGAAGGGAGCAGCATCGCACATCGAATCCTTTGCCTAGGTTCGGCACATAATCGGCACCCAACTCACCGGAGGCATGCAGACGGATTTTGTCGATCATCCGGGGGAAATAGACGAGTCCGTGGCAGGTCTCGTAAGGGCTGACAGGAACGGTATTGCTCATTCCTCTAATTTAGAAGGGCTCTGAAAGCTACTCAAGAGAAAGAGAGCCGCGGCAACGCAGATGCAGGAATCAGCGACATTGAAAGAGGGCCAGTGATAGGATCCTAACTGAAAATCCAGGAAATCAACGACATGGCCTAGACGCAGACGGTCGGTCACATTCCCGATGATGCCGGCCATCAACAGAATCCAGCCTGTCTGCATCAAACCTCCCTGAAAGTGCTTTCTCATCAGGACAAGCGCCACAAAGGCGACCATCGCCAGAATGACAAAAAATAAGTTGCTATCATGAAGCATCCCGAAAGCAGCACCCGTATTATAGACATGGGTGAGAGAGAAAAAATTAGGGATGACCGGAATCGATTCCTGAAATGGGATGAATCGGAGGATCAGGATCTTCGTAAACTGATCCAGCATTGCCAGAATCAGAATGACTCCCCATGCCGAAAACCGCTTCATTGGGAAACAGAGGGGGAGACACCCAAGGCTTCCACGGCGTCCACGCAGCGCCCGCAGAGCGTCGGATGAGTTCCATGGGAACCCACTTCACCACGATGACGCCAACAGCGTTCGCATTTTTCGGCGGTGCTCTTGCCGATCACAATTCCTTTCTCTCCCTTGGTGATGGAGAGATTGCTTAGGATTAAAAACTCCTCGATCTCGGCAAGTTCTCCAGCTTCAACGGCTCTCAGAACCAAGGGATCCTCCGTAGTGACAGCGACCATGGCCTCAAGAGGCTTCCCAATCATCCCATCGCGCTGAGCCTTTTCCAATGCCTGGGAGACATCAGCGCGTAGTGCAAGGAGTGACTCGAAGCGCGCCAAGATTTCCTGATCGGGAGCCTTCTCCTCGGGAAAAAGCTCCAGATGCACAGAACCTTCGGGCCGGAAGTGACCCCATGCCTCCTCGGCAGTAAAGACAAGAACCGGGGCAAGCAGACGGCACAAATCCTCGAAAACCTTGGCCATTACGGCTTGGGTAGCACGGCGACGTGGCGAGGAAACGTTGTCGCAGTAGAGACGGTCCTTGGTCACATCGACGTAGATACTGCTCAGTTCCACAGCGCAGAATTGGGTGATCGCCTGATAGGCCTTCTGGAAGGCGAGTTCCTCATAGGCTTTACGGCAGGTATTCACCGTCTCCTGAAGACGGGCCAAGATCCATCGGTCGATCAACGTCGGTTCCACAAAAGTCGCTGCGGCATCGTAGTCGGCCAGGTTGGCAAGCAGGATACGGAGAGTATTCCGGATCCTCCGATAGGAATCGGTGAGACGGGCAAAGATCTCCTCGGAGAAGGGAACATCGTCGGTAAACTGCACACTGCTAGCCCATAGACGGACGATGTCGGCACCATAGGTCTTCACGAAGTGATCGGCCTCGGTCGGCTTCTGATAACCTCCCTGTCCTTGATTCGACTTCGAGATCTTCTGGCGTGTATCAACATCGACCACAAAACCATGAGTCAGAACGGTCTTGTAGGGAGCTTTTTCATTCAAGGCCACCGAGGTCATGAGCGAGGACTGGAACCAGCCGCGATGCTGATCTGTGGCCTCGAGATAGAGATCGGCGGGAAAATGAAGCTCCGGACGTCCACGCAGAACAGCCTCATGGCTCACTCCGCTGTCGAGCCAGACATCGAGAGTATCATTGCGGCGAACTGATCCGATAGGAGCCCCCGTCAGGCGGCACCATTCGACATCATCCAGAGAGAACCAGGCATTAGATCCCCTCTCAGCAACAACCTCGGAGACCTTCTCGATGACAGCAGGATCCAGGATCGGCTCCCCTTCGGGCGTATAGAAAGCAGGCAAAGGAACCCCCCAACTACGCTGACGGGAAATGCACCAATCCGGACGGGACTCGACCGTACCGCGTATCCGATTGCGTCCCCAATGCGGGATCCAATTGGTAGCGTCGATTTCCTGGAGAGCGGTCTCGCGCAACGCGTCGATGCGAATGAAGAACTGCTCTACGGCGCGGAAAAGAATCGGAGTCTTGGAGCGCCAGCAGTGGGGATAACTGTGCTGGTAGTCCTCACGACCCAGCAGGGCATTCTTCTCCGTGAGAATCCGGATCACCTCCTCGTTGCCCTCAAAGACATTCTGTCCGACGAGCGAGGGAACACCGCACTCCTCGGTGAACTTGCCGTAGTCATCCACAGGAGAGAGCAGTTCAAGGCCGACCCTTCGGCCAAGCTGATAATCATCATCACCATGGCCGGGAGCGATATGGACACAGCCGCTACCGGTCTCGAGCGTCACGAACTCGGCAGTGTGAATTGTCGAAATCCTGTCCAGGAAGGGATGACGTGCTTTGATCCCCTCGAGCGTGGCTCCCTTGCGCCCCTCACCATGCTGGGAAAGTTCCAATCCGGTTGACTCTTTGAATTTCTCAGAAAGCCCCGCGGCCACGATCAGGCGCTCTGCGGCATTCTCAAGCAACACATAGTCAAAGTCAGCATGAACGGCGATCGCGAGATTCGCAGGCAAGGTCCAGGGAGTGGTCGTCCAGATGACCACACTCACGGGCTTGTCGATCGGCAATCCCGCTGAGGCAGCCTCAAGAGTCTCAACGGTGAACTTTACGAAGATAGCCGGGGAGGTCTTATCCTGATATTCCACCTCAGCTTCGGCCAGGGCTGTCTGGGCACCGGTGCTCCAGAGAACCGGCTTCTTGCTGCGGTAGACCAGCCCCTTCTCGACCATACAGCCGAAGGAACGGATGATCGCAGCCTCGTACGAGGGATCAAGCGTCAGATAGGGATGCTCCCAGTCCCCAAAGACTCCGAGCCTACGGAACTGGGTCCGCTGAATATCGATGAACTTCCGGGCATACTCCTCGGACTTCTGACGGACCTGGAGCGGAGTCAGACCAGCGGAGGATTTCACAACACGGAACTCGATCGGCAGGCCATGGCAATCCCATCCCGGAATGAAAGGGGCCTGAAATCCTGCCATCGTCTTCGATTTGACGACCAGATCCTTGAGGACCTTGTTCAAGGCGGTCCCCATATGGACATCTCCATTCGCGAAAGGAGGACCATCATGAAGAATATACTTTGGAGACCCCTCACGAGCCTTCTGAATGGCCTGATAAAGGCCCTCCTTCTCCCATTTTGCCAAAAGCTCCGGCTCACGCTGAGCCAGACCGGCCTTCATCGGAAAGTCGGTCTTGGGAAGACGAACGGTATCTTTGTAACGGGACATGGAAGAGAGGGATTTAGCCTGAAGACTGTTAGACTGAAGGATAGAAAAAAATTAACTGGCGCTGGAACGGACTCATTCCGACCTCACAACCTTCAGCCTTCAACCTTCAGCCTAAAATCTATTCAAAGGTATCGTCGAGCCAGGTAAGAAGCTCAGAAATCGTCTCCACAGTCTCGTCACCCATGTTCGAGATGCGGAAGGTCTCGCCTTTGATCTTGCCGTATCCGCCGTCAATGATGCAGGAGTGCTTGGCCTTGAGACGGCCAATCCAGGCTGCGACATCCGTGCCCTTATTGTTCTTCACGCAGGTCAATGAAACGGAGCGGTAGCCTTCAGGAGCAAAAAACTCCCATCCGCGGGCCTTCACCCATTCGTGGACAAGTGCATTGGTGGCGGCGTGGCGAGCGTAACGATTCTCAAGCCCTTCAGCAGCAATATCCTCAAGTTTCGACTGGAGAGCGAAGATATGCGAAATGACCGGCGTGCTTGGGGTCATGTCTCCTTCGTGGTTCTTCTGGAACTCCACAAAGTCGAAGTAGTAACCGCGACCCTTGATCTCAGCGGCACGCTTCATTGCCTTCTCCGAGACGGAGAAGAGAGCCATGCCGGGAGGTAGGGCGAGCGCCTTCTGGCTGCCCGTCAGCATGACATCGATGCCAAGCTCTTCCATGGGGACTGGGAGCACGGAGAAGGAGGAGACAGTGTCGACGATCAGCAGGACGTCAGGGAATTCCTTAAGCACGTTAGTGAGCTCCTTGATCGGATTCATGCAACCGGTGGAGGTCTCATTATGGATGAGGGTCACGACATCGATGTCTCCTTTGGAAAGACGCTCACGGAGGAGTTCGGGAGTGATCGGATTGCCCCACTCGACCTGAAGCTTCTCAGCCTCGTAGCCGCAACGCTTGGCGACATCGTTCCACTTGTCGGAGAAGGCTCCGGTCATGCAGTTCAGGACCTTGCCTTTGACAAGGTTGCGTAGGGCTCCCTCCATGATTCCCCAAGCGGAGGAGGTGGAGATATAGACGGGGCGCTGCGTGTGAAAAAGTTGCTGGAGCCCAGGCTGCACGGAAGCGTAGAGCTTTTTGAAGTCATTGCCACGGTGACCGATCATCGGCTTGCGAAAGGCTTGGAAAGTTTTCTCCGAAACCTCAACGGGTCCGGGACTGAAGAGTTTGATGTGTGAGCTCATGAGGTGGAGGATTTTGCCAGAAAGGTTTAGTTTTCCCAGAGAAAGTTTTCCAATCGCAGCTTGGAAAGTCTTGCCTTCGCCTCCTCGGCCCTGGGACCACCCTCGGCGACGATCTGACCATAGAGAGCAACCGCATCATTCCATTGCTTGCGACTTTCGAGCAGGCGGGCCGCCTCAAAAGCCGCCTTGTCGTGCCAGAGCTGTTCTGGCTCCCCGGAACGAGGATTCTTGAATGCCTCATAATAGGTGGCGAGGGCCGCATCGCCCTCTCCCAGTTTTTCCTGGATCAGAGCGCTCTTGCAGAGGGCCTGGTTCCGCCAGCGAAGTGAGATCGAGGGATCGGCGGCAAGCCCCTGCCAGCTCTTCAGGGCATCGCGTTCCTTGATGGGATCCTTGGCTCCGAGTTGATGCAGGGTGTCCCCCTTGGCCATGAGAGCAGCGGCAATCAGTTCGGAATCTAGTCCGTTGGATGTATTGGTTCCACTGGAAGACCGTGATGAGAGGATCTTGTCGTAGATGGCCAGTGCCTCCAGGGGAAGGTTCTGGGCATTCTTGAGCGCTCCTTCCTGAAGGCGGGCCTGCCAGGCCATGCGGTCGTTACCACCCGCTTCTGCAACACGCTCGAACAGCATCAGGGAATCATCGATTGATGCCGGATCCATCGATCGCGCCGCCGACTGCGCTGCCAGAAATAGGGCATGGCGCCCGAGATCCGTTCCCGCACAAGTAGCCGCAAGCTTCTCGAACTCCACCCGTGCTCCCTGGACATCTCCGGATGAGAGAAGAGCCTCCGCGAGCTTCAACCGGACTTCAGGCACGAAGCGGGAGTCGGGATTCTTCTCCAGGAATGCACGGGAAGCAGTAATGACGGCGGCACCATCAGCTTTGCGCCCAGTATCTTTGAGAAAGACATTCAGGTACTCCTCTCTTTCAGGTTCCGAGGAATTTTCGTGAATGGCCTTGGCGAGGTCACTGATCGCAGCATCTCCTTTGCCAGACTTCATATTCAGCTCAGAGGCAGCGAGTCGGGCACGGGACTTGATCGCAGGATTTGTCGCCTTCTCAGCAACCAGAAGGATCATTGGCAATCCGGATGCCTCACCCCTCCGCGCAAGATCCAGGGCAATCTGAAGCTGCATTTCCTCGGAGGGGACCCCTGATTGACTCAACACCATCTCGCGGGCAGCTTGTGATAAATCGAGCGATCCCTTCCCCGTTGTTGCAATGAGGACCGCCTGATTGAAGTGAGCATCATTGGCAAGCGAGAGATCCATCGTCGATGCCTCACTGAAGGCTGCCTTGGCCTCCTCGGGCTTTCCAGCTGACGATGCAGCAAGTCCCCTGAGGTAGGCAAGTCGTGCACGAATCTCAGGTGACGCAGATGCCCTGTCGGCAGACAGGCTGAGAGCCTCTTGACTCATGCCATGTTGCAGCTTTGAAGAGACAAGCAGAACAGCTGCCTGGTCGCTCAGGGGATCTGTAGGGTAGGTCTTAATCAGGCTATCCAGAAGGGGTTCAGCCAACTCGGGATGACCGAGCCTTAACTCACCCTTTGCTTGATAATAGGAGGCGAGTTTTGCCCGGATGGGCTTGGAGGCATCCCCAGACCATTTCTTCAAGGTCGCTGTATCGGGAGTGCCTGCTTTTGCATAGAGCTGGTCGAGCAAGCGGAACTGCTCTTCCATGAGGGGCGCCTGATCGACTGCATCGAGTCGTTTTTCCAAAAGATCGATTCCTTTGAGGGTGCTGACCGAGTCTGTCGTCGAGGAGAGACAAAGCGCTTCTCCCAGCGTCGCCGCTGAGGTGATCCAGAGAGAGACTGGGGGAATAGCCGCAAAGAGTTTTCTGGCTTCAGCGGTCTTACCGGAACGCCATGCCGCAAGCGCCCTCAGATAGGAAGCCGAAGCTTTTCCCTCATCGCTTTGAAAACCGGATGAGGAAATCGCTTTTAGAGCCTCCTCGCTCTTGCCTAGGGCCAATAAATCAGCGCCCCTCTCCAGAAGAACATCCTCAGCAACCGGGGAGTCAGCCGGAATTTTTTCAAGCAAGGTCAGCGCTCCGTTCGGATCATTGTTTCCCCGGAGTGCTCTCGCCAAGCAGAGATCAAGCGTTTCGGACTCAACTCCCAGAATACGGGCATCCTTCTCCCTCAGGGATGAAAAAATCTCCTTGGCCGAGGCAGGATCGCCACTCCCCAGAAGAGCAAGTCCCTTCCAGTAACCAAGGGTCGGATCATTTAAGGAATCAAGCGGTACGATGACTGCCAAAGCTTCCCCAAAGCGACCTCCTGAAACCAGAAGAGCAGCCAAGCGCTGAATTAACTCGGTTTTCTTAGCCGGAACCTGCTCCTGCTGGATCTGCGTACGGAGGAGGGCAGCGGAAACTTGGGGAAGATGTTCAAGAGCAGCTCTCTTGGCTAGATCAACAGGCGGTATGGCATTGCTCTCCTGCCCCGAAAGAAAGGGAGAGGTCGCTGTTACCGCAGCAAGACACGCCGCAACCAAGAACCCGTATGACTTCCGGAATGCTCGGCCACCTCGTCGGGTGTTCCGCAGACCACAAGGCTGCCTCCCTGATCTCCCCCCTCGGGCCCAATGTCGATGATCCAGTCTGCGCATTTGATGACTTCGAGATTATGTTCAATGACGATGAGTGTATTTCCGCCGTCGCGCAACCTCAGGAGCACTTCAAGCAGTTTCTGAATATCTGCAAAATGAAGCCCCGTAGTCGGTTCGTCGAGCAGGTAGAGAGTGCGACCGGTCGATTTCTTGGAGAGTTCACTGGCCAACTTGAGCCTCTGAGCCTCGCCTCCCGAGAGTGTGGTGGCCGACTGTCCGAGCTTCAGATAGCCGAGACCGACCTCCTGAAGCATTTCCAGCTTGCCATGGATGGCAGGGATGGATCGGAAGAATCCGGCCGCCTCGTCGATCGTGAGTTCGAGAACATCGGCTATATTTTTCCCCTTGTAGGAGATCTCGAGCGTCTCCCGGTTGAATCGGCGCCCGCGACAGAGTTCGCACTCGACAAAGACATCGGCCAAGAAATGCATTTCAATCCGAATCATGCCATCTCCCTCGCATTGCTCGCAGCGCCCACCCTTTACATTGCAAGAGAAGCGAGCCGGGGGATAGCCGCGAACTTTCGCTGCGGGAAGTCCGCTGAAGAGATCGCGGATGGGGCCGAAGACCCCGGAATAAGTCGCCGGATTAGATCTGGGAGTCCTGCCAATAGGGCTCTGGTCGATCACCACAACCTTGTCGAAGGCCTCGTCCCCCAGAATCCGTCCATGGTCACCAGGGACATCCTTGGCCCCATAGAACTGACGTGCCAAGGCGCGATGCAGGATATCATTCACAAGAGTTGATTTTCCACTCCCGGAAACTCCCGTCACCACAGTAAAGAGACCCACGGGAAAACCAATCGTCAGGTTCTTTAGGTTATTTTCGGAGGCTTCGGTCACAGTCAGCCATCCAAGTCCTGGGGCCGGCTTCACAGGGGGACGATTACGGATTCTTGGAACGGAGATCTTCGCCTTGCCTGAGAGGAATTGTCCCGTCAGTGAAGCCGGATTGGCAAGGATCTCGGCCGGGGTTCCGGTCGCTACAATCTCCCCTCCCCTCGGACCTGCTCCAGGCCCCATGTCGAGGATATGGTCAGCGGCCAGGATCGTCTCCTCGTCGTGCTCGACGACGACTACGGAATTCCCCAGATCGCGAAGCCCCCGCAGGGTTGAAAGCAAACGATCATTGTCCCGCTGGTGAAGGCCGATACTGGGTTCATCAAGCACATAGAGCACCCCCGCCAGACCTGATCCGATCTGCGTCGCCAGTCGAATGCGCTGGGCCTCACCACCCGAGAGCGTCCCGCTTTCACGGTTGAGAGTGAGGTAGCCAAGCCCCACCTCCACAAGGAAGCCAAGTCGAGCTCTGATCTCGCGCAGCAGATCCTCCACCACCTTGTGTTCGGTTGCGGAAAGTTGAAGTCCCGCAATCACCTCGCAGGCCTGTGAGGCTGAGAGAGCACAGAACTCCTCGATATTCCAGTCCCTTTTCTCCTCTCCGCCGATGCTCTCAAGCGTCACCCCCAGAATCTCGGGACGGAGGCGGGCTCCCCCGCAAGTCGCACAGGCCTTGCGGGCAAAATAGGACTTTAGTCGGTTTTTCTTCAGCTCGCTTTCTGAAGTCTGCATCTGTCGCTCCACCATCGGCACCAGACCCTCAAAAGCCTTGATCTGGGGAGCCCGTCCTCCTTTGACTTCATTCCCGCCAAGCTCCAGCATTTCACCACCGGTTCCGTAAAAAAGCTTCTGCTTGAACTCCTCCGGCAGGTCACGGAACGGCACTTCTTGCGAGCCTCCGGTCGATTCGCAGAGAGCCTCTAGGACAAGTTTGTAGTATTGACCCATCCGCTTGTCGGGTTTTCTCCAAGGGCGGATGGCCCCCTTCTCCAAGGGGGATAACGTTATCTCGGGATCTACGAGCAGACCCGGATCGCAGAAAGGTTCGGTCCCGAGTCCTTGGCAGGTGGGACAAGCCCCGAGATGGCTGTTGAAAGAGAAGTGCCTCGGCGTGAGTCGCGACATGGTGAATCCGGTCATCGGATTGCAGAAGTCAGTGGAGAAGGGTCTCTCTTGCCAGATGTCAGGGGGGGAACCCGACGCCTGAAAAAGCACGGTCACCACGTTGTTTCCCCAGCGTAGCGTCGTCTCCAGGGAATCAAGTAGCCGCTCTCGGATCCCCTCGCCCTCTCCTTCTGCTCTCAGCGCCAAACGATCGACCACCGCCTCAATCGTGTGCTTTTTCGACTTCAGCAATTTGATCGGCTCCGGTCGCCCCAGATCGATGATCTCGCCATCGATCCTCAAGCGGACAAATCCCTCGCGCCGCGCACGATCGATCACATCACGAAATTCACCCATCTCGTTTCTAATAAGCGGGGCCAGCAGCATGAGACGCGTTCCCTCGGGCCACGAGAGGATCTCTGTTGCGATCTGCTGGGGCGACTGGCGGCGGATCGCCACGCCCGTCTGCGGATCATGGGGCACTCCGATCGCAGAATAGAGGACACGCAGGTAATCGTAGATCTCGGTGGTGGTGGCTATGGTCGAGCGGGGATTCGGCGGGGCGATCCGCTGCTCGATGGCGATTGCCGGGGAGAGTCCCTCGATATGATCGACTTCAGGCTTCTGCATCTGGTCAAGGAACTGACGAGCATAGGCGGAGAGACTCTCGACATAACGCCTCTGTCCCTCGGCAAAGAGAGTGTCGAAAGCAAGCGAGGACTTCCCCGAGCCGCTCGGACCGGTGATGACAACGAGCTTATTGCGCGGGATCTCAACATCGAGGTTGCGCAGGTTGTGCTGCCGCGCCCCCTTGATTCGAATGACCTGTGGTTCAATCATGAATTATCATTCCGATCGGTACACTCGACCCCCTGGGATTAGTCTATCTTTGATCAGCTTTTTTTCCTGAGTTCCTGAGTTCCACATAAAATAGTCAGTTATTCTGCTGGAGCCGCTTCCGGGGAGCATCGCCGAAGCGGTCATGGGCTTCGTGCAGAATGTTTACCAAAGAGGGGTATCCAGCCTTCCTTCCGATCTCTCCGATAGCGGCCTCGTCGAACTCCGCGGCATTGATACCGGGGAACCAATGACCGCCGTTGCCGAGCAGATTGTAGCGGAGTTCCCCGTAACCATGAATGTCAAAGGCACTATCTAGCGGCCAAAGACGACAAGTCTCCTGGAGATTGATTCCGAACGAGACCATTCCGAAAGTTAGAAAATCCCCATTTCCGCACGGCAGCTGTCTCCCTGCTGCTTGTCCTCCAGAGCGGCTTTTGATCCCAAGAACCTTCTTGAGAAAAGATGGACTACTCATCAGAAGCCGAATGCTCGCGACTTGCTTCTTCAAACCCTCTGACAGGAAGGTGCTTCATGGGTAAAATAATATTGGGGAATGAAATTGAAATAATCCGGACATAGGTGTAAAGCAGTTGAATGAAATTCTGGTCATCCCGCAAAAAGACCTATTTTGATGTACGTAAAATTTCGATTTTAGTCACGATTATCCTGATGGTTGGAGGGATCCGATCAGCAAGTGCCCAACTGAACATGCTTTTCACCAATGATCCCACTGTTTCGGGATACGACTCAAGCGACATCTGGGTGACCATTCTGCGGGGACAGAACGCCACAAACCCCGTTACCTTCAACTATGTACCGGCTATCACCTATGTGAATGATACTATTGCCAATCCGTTCACCTGGACGCCGGCTACGAACATTGTTTATCAAACCGACACTAATGGCATCCTCACCAACACCATGACCACGGCCGGGCAGGGATATTCCCAGTCCATTCTCCTCTCGGACATCATAAGTAATGGGGGGTTGCGGTGGTATTCCAACGCTTCCTCTGCTCAGGTGGTGCTCAGTTACGGATCTTCCATCAATTCGACCTATGTCACTAACCAGAAGGTGACCTACTATACCAATGAAGCGGCAAAAGCAGCCAACACCCTCACAACCAATTACAATCAGCTCGCCTTTTACGCGAACGGTCAACTGGCCCCGAACAATCCGTCCGACCCCAGTTACCTGATTCCTTATCAGAATTTCGAGCTCACCTACACGGGTACGAACACGGGGGACCAGGGAGACATCACCGCCATCAACTACATGGCAAGTCTCCTTAGCATCTCCTCATTCGCAAGCTCCAATGCCACGGGGACCCCTCTCCAGACCGTCGGTTTCCTGCAGAGCAATACCACTCAGGCAGCCGGGATGCTACAGACCTTTACCAACACCATCGGTCCCAGCGGTTACGGCAACACGACCGTATCCACGATCGTGACCAACGCAAATGGCAACGTCGTCAGGGTCATTGGTCCCAGCCAGTTCGGCGGTCTGAGCAACGGCTTGGGTACCTACACCAACTTCAGCGACTATCTGGGCTATGTCCAGAGCAGTAGCTACAGCAACACGGTCCTGAGCAACAGTTCCAGCTACAGCACCGTAGCAGGAGGGCCCACCTCGGGTAACGGGAACCAGACCAACATCAAGGTCACCTTCGAACTCACCAACAACGTGATCGGCTCTTCCTCAAACGGCTACGGGCTTCAGGCCGTGGGAACTGTCACCGCAGTTCTGACCTCCTATTTAAACGGAGTCGCGGGCACCGTGGTCACCAACACCTATTCCGGAATTACATATTCCGTCCCAGCCCAGTTCACCAATGGTACCAATGTCTATATGACTCAGGCGGCCCAGTTCATCTACGGGGGTAGCGCAGGCACAGATAATTTCTTTGTGCAGAACGAGGCGTATACCAATCTGACGACACTCTTGCAGGGCGGACCAGGGGCGGAGGCGTTCGTGGACGGTGCGGGATCGAACTCATGGGGTGACGTCTCCTCCCAGATTGCTGGTGAACTTTCGGCGGCCTTCGCCTTCGGACTTGCGGGAAGCACCAACACGAATGCAGCGGGGTTGGTCATCGGGAATATGCCTAGCGGCCAATGGTGGATAGCCAGCAACGGAGTTGTGCCTTTTGCGGGGGCCCAGACGAATTCGGCCTACTATGACATCTACGCATCCCTCATCTCCGATGCATCGTCGAACCGCGTGTACGGATATGCCTATTCCGATCGTTTCGGGGGAAGCAATAGTCCGCTGATTAACGACCTCTCGTTGAATGGAACGAACGTGGGGAGTTGGATGGTCACGGTTGGTGCGCCCTTTGCGCAGGGTACGGTTCCCGAACCCACGACCTCGGTCCTGATGGGAATCGGTGCCGCGGCGTTGGCGTTCCTTGCGGCGCGCCGCCGCAGAAACTAGGAATTGACATTCAATTCCTGCAAAAGTTTTCTTTGTTCCCTGTCACTCCCTGGCTGTGGACCTGCCACCCTCACTCATTACCGAGAATGAAATCAGCACCCATCTGCCAACTCAGAGGCGCCGAAGCTGAATCAAACATGCTTATAAAAAGGCTGATCACCACAGCATTCATCGTAGTAAGCGCAAGCAGGTAAAAAAACGTGGCGCCCAAGATGGGTGCTTCTCGGAGGGTCGCCTAGCTGCCATAACAGATTCATTTCCTGATTGGCATGCCTGGTAGTTGCTGCGCGTCCGTTGCATCCTGCGTTCCTGATTAATCCCTTTCAATCGTTCTGCTGTAGCCGTTTCCGGGGAGCATCGCCGAAGCGGTCATGGGCTTCGTGCAGAATGTTGACCAAAGAGGGGTATCCGGCCTTTCTTCCGATCTCTCCGATCGCGGTCTCGTCGAACTCCACGGCATTGATACCGGGGAACCAATGACCGCCGTTGCCGAGCAGGTTGTAGCGGAGCTTCCCGTATGTCTGCATGTCGAAGGCCTGGTCTAGCGCCCAGAGCCTTACGATCTCCTGCAGATTGATCCCGCCCGGCACCTCCCCGTAGGCTGGCAGATCCCTATCCCAGCGAGCCGGAATGGGAAATCCATTGGCACGCTGAAACTCCTCCTTCAGGCGCATCGCCGTTTCGCGGACCCGATTGCAGGTATCCTTATGTTCCATGAGGGGAACGATCTTCAAATGCTCGTCGAAATCCGAAGGCCTAGCTGCTCCGATGCTCAGCGTGTGGACCTCGGAATGCATGAGGCAGTTGAGGTCGTTGAAAACGATCGGCGAGTAGGGGGAGCAGAGCCCTGAGAGCTTCTCCGAGGGTTGGTGCAGGCACCCCCCCTTCTCCGTGGGGCTGATAATGAAGACCCCCATGTCATGCTTGGTGGCCGCCTCGACAGCACTCCAGTTGGTGCGGTTCATGAAATACCAATGGAGGTTCACATAGTCGAAGGCATCGGTGGAAATGATCTCCTCGATGAGATCGCACGGGGCGTGCGTCGAGAATCCAAGGAAGGTGGCCCTCCCCTCATGGATGATCTGCCGCGCGGCTTCGAGGGCACCACCGGGGCGGATTGTCTCCTCCCAGCACTCCCGGTTATTGATTCCGTGAATGGAGAGAAGATCAACATGTCCCAACTG
>CANKWU010000001.1 GCA_947487385.1 Spartobacteria bacterium | reverse complement strand
ACCGCCAGTCCTACCGCCAGTCCTACCGCCAGTCCTACCGCCAGTCCTACCGCCAGTCCTACCGCCAGTCCTACCGCCAGTCCTACCGCCAGTCCTACCGCCAGTCCTACCGCCAGTCCTACCGTTGGCGATTCCGTTGGCTGGCGGGAGGATTCCCCGTAGGGACGATGAATGTGGTATCTCCTACCTTCTGGATGTGGGTCGCGCCGCGATCCTGGAAGATGACTCCGCTCCCCTTGCCATCTCCGATCACGAAGGCATTGCGGCCATTGTCACTAATGACGGATGGCCCTCCATCCTTCCCGCCTACGATCATGGCTGTCCCGACCGCTGCAATGGGGTCGGGGTCGCAGTCCTGGGCTGGACAATTCAATGCAACTGCGAGGATGGCGATGGTGGCTAGTGTGGTGGATGTAGTGTTCATGGCTGGGGTCTCCATAGCAATGTAAGCATTGGGAAAACATTGCGCAACTGGTTCGGGATGGAGGGGCGGGGGGGGTGAAAAAATCACCCGTGGGCATGGGGGAGCATTGATTCCCTCTCGGAAATTTTTATGCAAAAGGGTTATTCGACCCGTCCGGCGTACATGGACGAACACCAGCGACACAGGGAATCATTGAAGTGTAGGGTCTAAGAATGGGTCTAACACCCCTCCCCTTCTTTCATAAACCTCTGATTATCAAGGAGTGGGCAGTGAGGGGATCGAACCCCCGACCAACTCGGTGTAAGCGAGCCGCTCTACCGCTGAGCTAACTGCCCTGAAGTTATAAACAAGATGGAGTCAGAGAAACGCTAGTCCTGCTGAACCGGCATGCAGCTACAGAAAATATTCCGATCTCCGTAGACATTGTCAACACGAGACACCGAAGGCCAGAACTTATGATTCTTAAGCCATGGGGCAGGATAGGCAGCCTGAGTGCGAGAGTAGGGCCTGCTCCATGAGTCGGAAGTGACAATGCGTGCCGTGTGAGGAGCTCGCTTGAGAGGGTTATCGGCTTTGTCGAGGTCTCCACGTTCGATGGCAATCAGCTCCCCGTGAATAGCGATCATGGCATCGCAGAAGCGATCGAGTTCATCTTTGGATTCGCTTTCAGTAGGCTCTATCATGAGGGTTCCCGCGACGGGCCAACTCATGGTCGGGGCATGGAAGCCATAGTCGATGAGGCGCTTCGCCACATCCTCGACCTCGATACCAGCCCGGCTCTTCCACTCGCGGAGATCCAGAATGCACTCATGGGCAACCGTGCCGTTCACACCCTTGTAGAGGACGGGGAAATAGGGCTCGATGCGCTTGGCCATGTAGTTGGCATTCAGAATGGCAATGGCGCTGGCGGCTGCCAGTCCGTCGGGGCCCATCATGCGAAGATACATCCAGCTGATGACGCAGATACTGGCACTGCCCCAAGGCGCGGCGCTGATCTCGGAGATAGCTTTGGAACCGCCGGTGGAAATAACGGAGTGGCTAGGTAAAAAAGGAGTGAGATGCTCGGCCACCCCGATCGGGCCAACACCGGGACCACCCCCTCCATGGGGAATGCAGAAGGTCTTATGAAGATTCAAGTGGCAAACGTCAGCCCCGATATCACCCGGGCTGCAGAGTCCGACCTGCGCATTCATGTTAGCCCCATCCATATAGACTTGTCCTCCCGCCTCATGAATCATCAAACAGATCTCCTTGATCCGGGACTCGAAGACGCCGTGGGTGGAGGGATAAGTGACCATGAGGGCTGAGAGACGCTCACGGTTAGCCTCAATCTTGACTCGGAGGTCCTCCACATCGACATTCCCCTCGGCATCACAGGCAACCCCCACGATCTCCATGCCGGCCATGGCGGCACTGGCCGGATTCGTTCCGTGGGCGGATACCGGAATGAGGCAAACAATGCGGTTTAGATCACCCCGTGAGCGGTGATAGGCACGGATCACGAGCAACCCCGCGTATTCCCCCTGGGAGCCAGCATTCGGCTGAAGCGAGACGGAATGAAAGCCGGTGATTTCGGCAAGCCACTGTTCAAGCTGCTGGAAGATGACTCCATAACCCTTGGCCTGTTCTATCGGGACGAAGGGATGAAGGCCTCCGATATTCTCCCAGGTAACAGGTAGCATCTCGGAAGTCGCGTTGAGCTTCATGGTGCATGAGCCCAGCGGAATCATCGAGGTGGTGAGGGAGAGGTCCTTGGACTCAAGGCGGCGCATGTAGCGCAGCATCTCAGTCTCGGTGTGGTGAGTGTTAAAAACCGGATGGGTCAGATAGGCCGATGTACGGCGCAGAGCATCGGGTGTCTGCCAGGAGAATGGATCATTCACCACATTGCCAGGACCCTTGCCAAAAAGCTCAATCACCGCGCTAATCAGCCCCTCATTGGAGAAGGAAGTCTCATCGAGAGAAACTGAAACGGCTGTCTCACCAAAGAATCTGAGATTAATCCCTGCTTTTTCCGTCCGGGAACGGAGTGAGGCGGATTCCGTGGGAGTCAAATTTACCCTGATAGTATCGAAGAAGGGGGCATTGCTCACAGGCCAGCCATTCTTGGCAAGTAGAGAGGCTAGCTTGAGGGCATGGAGGTGGATCCTCTCGGCGATCTCACGAAGTCCCTTAGGACCATGGTAGACGGCATACATGGAGGCGATGACTGCAAGGAGAACCTGTGCGGTGCAGATGTTGCTCGTCGCCTTTTCGCGGCGGATATGCTGTTCGCGAGTCTGGAGAGTGAGTCGATAGGCTGGATTGCCATCTGCATCACGGGAGACACCAACCAGACGTCCGGGCAGGCGCCGCTTGAATTCGTCCCGAACCGCTAGAAATGCCGCGTGAGGTCCTCCGTATCCCATAGGGACACCGAAGCGCTGAGAGGAACCGACGACTATGTCGGCACCGAACTCACCAGGAGGTTTTAGAAGAACTAGGGCCAGTGGGTCCGAAGCCACCACGGCGAGACCGCCGGCGGCATGGATTTTCTCAATCGCTGAAGTCGGGTCGATGATCGCTCCATCCGTTGCAGGATACTGGAGGATTCCACCGCAAAGACCTGACGAGGGGATCTGATCTTCACTGCCGACGATCAACGCGATGCCCAGCGGTTCCGTGCGGGTACGGAGCAGAGAGATAGTCTGGGGATGGCATCCCTCCGAAACAAAGAATACTCCGCCCTGAATACCCTTGAGGTCATGACACATCGCCATGGCCTCGGCGGCTGCAGTAGCCTCATCCAGCATCGAGGCATTGGCGATCGCCATGCCGGTCAGGTCGCAGACCATAGTCTGAAAATTCACTAGGGCCTCCATACGTCCCTGCGAGATCTCAGCCTGGTAAGGTGTATAGGCCGTGTACCAACCCGGGTTCTCAAGGATATTCCGTCGGATCACGGCGGGAAGATGCGTGCCATGATATCCCATCCCGATAAATGAGGGACGCAGTTCATTCATGGAGACAATCTCGCGCAACTCTTCAAGAGCCCGCTCCTCACTTGCAGCGGGAGGAAGATTCAGGGGCTTCGTGCTCCGGATCTCTGAAGGGACAGTCTTTACAATGAGCTCCTCAAGGGAAGCAAACCCAAGAGTCTCCAGCATCGCCCCGATCTCACGATGGTGGGAACCGAGATGTCTGCGGGAGAATCGTCTGCGGGAAAGAACGGCGTCTAGTTGCTCTGCCCCGATAGTACTCATTGGCCGATCTGAGCGGTGTAGGCTTCGGGGGCTAAGAGAGCGTCGATCTCGGCAGGATTGGAGGCCTTCATCTTGAAAATCCAGCCCTGACCGAAGGGATCGGTATTCAGGAGGGCTGGATTGGTTGTGAGGGCATCGTTCACCTCAGTCACAGTTCCCGAGAGTGGTGAGTAGATGTCGCTGGCGGCCTTCACCGACTCGACGACGGCGGCGGTGGCTCCGGCCCTTACCTCGGCGCCGACTTTCGGTGGTTCGGCATAGACAATATCGGTTAGCTCCGACTGGGCGTGATCGGTGATTCCGACAGTTATGACGTCATTCTCCTGACGTATCCATTCGTGAGTCTTGGCGTAGCGGAGGTCTGCTGGGACATTCATGCGTTGTCGAGTGTGTTGGCGGTTTCGATTTTACAGGGAGGGCTCAAAGAGAGGGCTTTTTGTAGAAAGGGAGCGTTGCAATGCTAGCGGCGTAACGGCGACCTCGCACCTCAATTTCTAATTGCGTTCCGGGGATTCTGCAGACCTCGGGAAGATAGGCCATGGCGATCCCCTCACTCAGACTCGGGGAGAGGGCGCCGCTGCAGGTTTCACCCACTGCAACTCCATCGGCCAGAACAGGGTAATGGGAACGGAGCGGCGGGCCCTGGACGGAAAGCTTGAGGGGTGTCAACTGAGAGGGGAGGCCCTCTGAACGCTGCTGCTCTAGAGCCTTACGCCCGTAAAAATCACCCTTCTCGGGATCATCGAGGCCAACAAAGCGATCCAGACCTGCCTCTAGCGGGGTGCGGTCACGGGAGAGATCCGAGCCATTCAGCGGATAACCCATCTCAAGTCGGAGGGTGTCCCTAGATCCAAGGCCACAAGGCTTCACTCCGGAGGCAAGAAGGCTCTCCCAGAGCGCGATACCATGAGCTACAGGAACAAAGAGCTCAAACCCATCCTCGCCGGTATATCCGGTACGGGCGACAAGCGAGGGAACGATCCCCTCGGAAGCAACAAGAGAGGGGATAAGCGGAGCGATGCCGTTTCGCTTTGGGATGTCGCAGGCGGGGTAGAGTGCTCTCAGAGCCTTTTCTGCATCGGGGCCCTGCAGAGCGATGGCCGCATAGTCGTTTCCTTGATCCTGCAGCACAATGGAACCATCACAAGGAAGGTGACCATGCATCCACTCGAGATCGAGATCACGGCAGGCACCATTAATCACCAGAAAATAAGACAACTCTCCCGTCCTGTAGATTATCAGGTCATCAATGACCCCACCACTCTCATCCAGCATGAGGGTGTATTGACCCCGGGTAACGGCAAGCTTTCCGACGCGGTTGGTTAGAAGACTCTCCAACCAAGCAAGGGCACCGGGCCCTGAAACAATGACCTCCCCCATATGGGAGATATCGAACATACCGGAGGCAGACCTGACAGCTCGGTGCTCCTCCATGATGCCGGAGTACTGGACCGGCATGTACCAACCTCCAAACTCGACCATACGGGCGCCGCAGGCCACGTGGGCAGATTCAAGAGGGGTATGCTTGAGAAGGGCAAGATGGCTCATCGTGATTAATTGGAGGTTTTTGTTACTGAGCTTATGGAGCCATTGGGACGACGGGCGTTAAAATCCAAGTAGGTATAGGACTGGAACATCTTCTCGTACTCGTCAGCGAGTCGCATCGCATCGTTGGGCTTAAGACGATCCCCCTTGAGTGCGGCATCGGCTTGGGACTTGATCTTGCGGGCCAACTCTTTGGTGTCCCACTGCGTGAGGGTTAGTACCTGATCGATGGTGTTGCCGGGCAGCACCTCCTCGATGTAGTAACCGGCCTCCTCATCCTCATCGAGGAAGACATGCATCTCGTTCACCCTACCGAAGAGGTTATGCAGATCCCCCATAATGTCCTGATAGGCTCCGGAAAGGAAAATCCCCAGGTAATAGGGTTCGCCGGGCCGGACGGCATGCACAGGCAGAGTCTCCTTGACATCCTGAAAATCGATAAACTTGGCCATCTTGCCATCGGAATCACAGGTGATGTCAACGAGCGTACCACTACGCTCCGGAACCTCATCGAGCCGGTGGATTGGCATGACTGGGAAAAGCTGTCCCAATGCCCAGTGATCTAGAAGGGACTGAAAGACGGAGAAGTTGCAGAGAAGCTGGTCGGCTAGGGCCACTTCGAGCTCCCTCACTTCCTCGGGCACCTGTTTCATCCCAGCATGGAGTTTAACAATTGCGGCGGCAATATGCCAATACAGGGTGTCAATCTTTGCCTTAGAGCGAAGCTCGAGCAGGCCGAGATCGAACATCGACTGCGCCTGATCCCTTATCTGTTGGGCATCGTGGAGATTTTCCAAACGACGCTTTTCATTCAGCCCGGTCAGGATCTCGAGCATGTCGGAAACCAGCTTGGGATCCTCCGGGGAGGCCAAGACTTGGGCCCCATGAGTCTGCTTTTCGATGGAGCCGAACGCCTCGATAATCAGCACGGAGTGGGGTGCCACAATGAAGCGACCGCTCTCGCTGACAATCACGGGATGCTCGACCTGCTCCGAGTCACAGACCTCCATGATATTATAGACGATGTCGCGGGTGTACTCGTGGAGTGAATAGTTTCTGGAGCTGTCGAAGCTTGTGCGGGAACCATCGTAGTCAACTCCGAGTCCACCACCCACATCGAGATAGCCGAGAGCGTGGCCCATCTTCTTGAGCTTTGCATAGAAGCGGGCGGCCTCACGCGTGGCACGGCTGATCGTCTGAATATCGGGAACCTGGGAACCGACATGGTAATGAAGGAGCACCAGGGCGTTGGGAATGCCCTCGGCATGAAGCGTGTCGCTCATTGATACAAGATCGGCTGTGGAGAGGCCGAACTTAGCATTCTCTCCGCCACTAGTGGCCCATTTGCCAGCTCCCTTAGAGAGAAGCCTGACACGGGCGCCGATCATGGGAGTCACTCCGACCTGCTTGGCAACAGCCAGGATCTGGTGAAATTCTTCCAACTTCTCCACGACAAGTATGACTTTCTTCCCGAGTTTGATGCCGATGAGCGCGGCCCGGATGAACTCGTCGTCTTTGTAACCGTTTCCGACCACAAGGCTCTCAGGATCAGTGTGGACGGCCAGGGCGGCAATCAGCTCGGGCTTACTGCCGGCCTCGATACCGAAATGGTAGGGGAGTCCAGCATCGACGATCTCCTCGACGACCTCGCAGAGCTGATTGACCTTGATGGGGAAAACCCCACGGTACTGGTTCTTGTATCCGCACTCTGAAATAGCCCTAGCGAATGACTCATTCAGCCTGCGAACGCGGTCGCGAAGCAGATCATGGAACCTGACCAAGAGAGGGAAGCGGAGTCCGCGATCCCCTGCCTCGCCGACCAACTCCATCAAGTCGATCTCCTCGCCCTCCTTTCTCTGAGGCCGCATGGTGACATGACCAGCATCGTTGATCCTCACGTATCCCTCGGACCATCCCTCCACGTTGTAGAGAGAGGAATTCTGTGCAGTGATGGATCCGTTGGAGTCTTGAGACATTGATGAAAGATTGAAGAGTAAAAATTTAAACAAACACGCTCCCTCTTGGCGACATGATGCTTCAGTTTTTTTGCATTGCCGTATCCTAGCCCAGCAGATGTGAATGGATGGACGGAACTACCCTTCCTCCTGCCAGACTCCAACCATCATGAAACTCCTTCATATCGATGCTTTTGCCGGAATCAGCGGCGACATGTCCGTTGCCGCACTGAGAGACCTCGGGGTTCCCGAGGAAGTTTTTCAAGAGGCACTGAGGGCACTGGCCATCGAACTTCCTTCCTGCCGCTTCGAACGTGGGGATAGGAATGGCATCTCTGGGTGGCGATTCCTCGTGAGTGGCCATGAAGGGGATGAGGGGGAAAGGTTGGAAGAGGGGGATGAGGCAGCCAAAACCACTCACCATCATCAAGGGCACGGGCACGGGCACGAGCAACACGGCCATCATCATTCTCATGCTCACGATGCCCAGCAACACCAGGAGAGCCATAACCATCACACCCATGGACGCAATCATGCCGAGATCGTCTCTCTTCTGGAAAAGAGTTCTCTCGATGCCAATGTGAAGACCCGTGCCCTTGCCGTCTTCAGAAGGATAGCTATCGCCGAAGGCGGGGTGCATGGAGTCCCTCCCGAAAACGTAGGATTCCACGAGGTCGGGGCGGAGGATTCGATTGCGGACATCGTCTGTGCCTGCGCGGGATTCGACCATCTGAAGATCGATGCGATCACCTGTGGACCGCTGATCGAGGGCTCTGGACACATTCATTGCGCCCATGGGACATTTCCCCTGCCGGCTCCGGCCACACTCGCGATTCTCAAAGGTATTCCCTTCCGTCAGGTCGAGGAACCTTGGGAACACATCACTCCGACAGGGGCAGCAATCCTGGCCGAGTTTTCAGGAAAATTCGGCCCCATGCCCGAGATGATGGTAAGCTCCATCGGGTATGGACTTGGCTCCCGGAACACACCTCATCGTCCCAATGCCCTGCGTCTGATCTTGGGAGAATCCATGCAGTCGGATCACTCCCATACCGATCAAGTGGTGGAACTCCGTTGTAACCTGGACGATCTGAGTCCGGAACATGCATCCAGCGCTCTTGATGCACTGCTTACCGCTGGCGCGCTCGATGCCACCCTCACACCTACTGTTATGAAAAAAGGACGTTCAGGATGGATCTTAGAAGTCCTTTGTCATGAAGAGAAGGCAGGTGAACTCTCCGAAAGAATGCTCAGGGAAACCACGGCATTCGGGATCAGGCGTCAACGCCTGGAGCGCCTCAAGCTCGAGCGACACGTCGAGGAGGTCGATACCCGTTATGGAAAAATCCAGGTCAAGATCGGCACCCTCCGAGGCGAGGTAATTCAGCGATCTCCGGAGTTCTCCTCCTGCGCAGAAGCGGCTATCCACCATAGCGTGGCCGTGAGGGATGTCCACACAGCCGCACTGCAGTCACTAGCAGTTCTCTAACTTTTACTCCTCTTCGTCTTTAGTATTAGTATCGGATGAGGAGGAAGAACTGCTACTGACGGGTTTGGCTGCGCAGACTCCACGCTTCTTTGCCGAGGCGATGAAATCGAGGAACTCTTGGGCCTCAGGTCCCCACGACGTCTTCTTCGATTCTTCAAGGGCTTGAGTGATATTCAGGCCGGAGTGGTAGATGAGACGGAAGGCCCTCTTGATCTCCAGCCTTGTCTCAGAACTAAATCCAGCACGCTTCAGTCCGACGGCATTGATGCCAGCCACCATGCTCGTACCATAGGCCGAAACAAAGGGAGGAATGTCTTTGGGGAAGCGCTCCCCTCCCCTCACCATACACAGCCTTCCCACACGCAGGAATTGGTGAAAGACCGAGCCCCCTCCGAGTACAGCTCCATCCTGAACCTCGACATAGCCGGCCAACAGGCAGTTATTGGCAATGACGACCCGGTTGCCGATCGCGGCGTTGTGACCGAGATGGACACCAACCATGAGGAAATTATTGTCACCAACCCGTGTCACGCTCCCCTCCTTGGTACCGCGATGAATCGTAACGTATTCACGGATGATATTGTCATCACCGATGAGCACCTCACTCTTGGTGCCTGGCTTGAAATCATAATCCTGCGGGTCAGCACCCAGGATGGCTCCGTACCCTACGGTATTCCGAGCACCCATCTTGACATGTCCCGTGATCACAGCATGAGCCTGGATCCGGCATCCTTTACCGATTACAGCCCCGTACTCAATGATGGCCCCTGGCCCAACCTCCACATCGGCGGCAAGATGGGATGCAGGATCGACAAAGGCAGATGGATGGATCAGCGGCATAGATTATCGGAGATTGGGAATAGGCTATCGAGAGAACAATGAAAAGGTTGCCTCCTTCTCTTCAACTCTTCAACTCTTCAACTCCTTCACCCATTCGCTAAATCAGTCCAGCCTCACGGAAGCTGAAATACGGCGATTGCTCACCCCTCATTGCCCCGATGATCACATGGTCGACCAGCGGAATCTGCAAGAGAGTGCCGGCTTCAGTGAGTCTGCGGGTCAGGCGACGGTCTGCCTCACTCGGCTGAGGATCCCCCGAGGGATGATTGTGGACGACGGCGATCGCATAAGCACCCTTGGCAATTGCCGGACGGAAGATCTCCCGCGGATGCGCAATACTTTCGTTGAGGCTTCCACGAGAGACCTCCTTTTCCTCAAGCAGACCATGGCGCGTATCAAGCAGAAGGATGCGCAGAGACTCGTAGGGAAGGGTCTGCAACTCCCCAGCAAGCAGTTCATAGATCACTCCGGCACGGTCAACTCGTTGTCTCTCCAACTCAGGACGGGCCATCCTGCGTCCCATCTCAAAGGCGGCTTTCAGTTCGGCAGCCTTGGCGGGTCCCATGCCGGGTAACGAAGAAAGCTCCTCGATCGAACATCCGGCCATTCGCCTCAGACTGCCCCATTCGGCCAGCAATGATCTGGCAAGGGAAAGGACATCCAAGCCGACCTTCCCAGTCCTAAGGAACAGGGCTAGCAACTCGGCATCGGTAAGGACTGCGGCACCATGACTGAAAAGACGTTCTCGAGGCCTCTCGGCCCGGGGGATATCCCCGAAGCATGAAGAAATCATGAAAGAAACTAAGCCACTCCCTGCAATTCGCAAGGGGGACTCACGATGTCGGCTTCAATTTCCTTAGCAGAGGGAATCGAGAACTCCTCGCAGATACTCGGTCATGGAATGGAGCGCGGCCGCATGGCGGTTTTTCTGCACCTTTTCAAGCTCGGCATCGGCCTCGTCCACCAGACTGCGCGCAGCATTCACGGCGGCAGGCAAGGCTCCACGAGAGGTAACCAGTTCGACAAGACGTGAAGGTGAGATCCCCTCTTCGGAAAGAAGCATAGACTGAAGCTCATCACGCTCTTTTGGAGAGGAGTTCTGAAGTAGTAGCAGGACAGGCAAAGTAAACTTGCCGCAAGCGATATCCGTTCCAAGCGTCTTGCCGATCATCTCTTCGTCTCCAACCAAGTCGATGCAGTCATCCAGCACCTGGTAGGCAATTCCGATCTTGTTTCCGTAATTTTTGAGAGCACTTATTACTGCGGGAGAAGCACCACTCAAGAAAGCTCCAAGCTCGCAGGAAACCGCAAACAGAGCACCAGTCTTCATCTGAACCATCCGGTAGTATTCGGAAAGCGGTATATTCAAGTCGAAGCGACGCTGGGTCTGAAGGATCTCGCCCGTGCAGACATCGGCGGCCGCATCAGCGATCCTCCGGGAAATGTCGGAGTTGGAATATTTTGTGGAAAGCCGGAGTGCATGGGCAAACAAGACATCCCCTACCAGAACCGTGAGGGAATTTCCCCATTTTGCATTCAGAGTCGGGCGATCACGACGACGGTCGGCACCGTCCATGATATCGTCATGGACAAGACTCGCGATGTGAATCAGTTCCACGATCACCGCCAGATCCACATGATCAGAGACAATCCGTCCGGTGGCCCCTCCTGAGAGTAGCGCCAGCGCCGGACGCAGTCGCTTACCACTTCCGCCGATTGCATATTCAAAATAATGCTCGATGCCAGCATCCACGGCCTTGGATTGCTCGTGGATCCTCTCCTCGACAGAGTAGAGATCAGGACCAATCAGCTCGATAGCCTCCGCAAATGCGGCATTAGATCGCGGGTCAATTTCTTTGGAGGACCATCTTGTGAAATTTTTCACAAGGGAACTTTCGTCGATATACCCCTTATCGTCAACATCGAGCAAAGGAGGATTTTATTTAGGTCTCTGAGGGCCAGCACCCAAGCGGATGGATTCACGGATCACGGGAAACGGGAGGAGACGGCTTCCGCGGACCAGCAATGCCAGCAGCCGATTCGGAATGACTCCGGGTTTATTCCGCTCAATCCCGCGCAAGGCAGCACGGACAACCAGTTTCGCAGGAGTCGCCAGTGCAGGATGGGTGCGATCCATCGCCCGGATGGTCTCACCGTTACGGGAAGCGACCTCAAAAAACTCCGTGGGCACAGGCCCTGGACAGAGTGCCGTGACAGTTATCCCTTCAGGGGCAAGCTCCATACGAAGAGCCTCACTGAAGCTTGTCACATAGGCCTTGGTGGCTGCATAGACGGCCATCTCAGGTAGCGGATAGAATCCTGCCACGGAGCTGACATTAAGGATACCCGAGGGACTCTGCGATCGGAGCATCGGCAGAAGAAGGTGGGTCAGATGGGTCAGCGCGGTGACATTCACTTCCAGCATAGGGGCAAGACGCTCCCAGTCGGCGCTGTCAAAGGGGCCAAGTTCACCTAGGCCGGCATTATTGATCAGAAGATTAAGCGGAACTTCTTCACGGATGATCCATGCAGTCAGACGCTCACGCTCTGCGGATTGGGAAAGATCTGCCTTGAAGCAATCGATTCTCAGATTGGGATGCAAAATCTTCAGTGCATCGGAAAGCGAGCAAAGGCGTTCTTCGCGCCGCCCCACAAGGATCAGGCGCGAGGCGACCGGGGCAAGCTGACGGGCAAACTCGGCACCAAGACCCGCCGTCGCTCCGGTGATAAGAGCCGTGCAGTCTCTGATCTTGAATCGTTGTTTTTTCATTTTGCAGGGTGATCTTTGCGGAAGATCTCACGAATCGGATGTTCATCCAAGACATTGGGTTCGATCCCCCCCAGCCGATTGCCATCGTACAACTGTATTCCGACATAGAAGAAAAGTGGGGCGATCGGCACCTGATCCCTTACTAGCAATTCCTCCGCACGGCGCATGATGCCAAATCTCTTGCCAGGATCCATCTCGGCAGCAGCATCATGGATCATACGGTCATAGTCGGCATTCTTCCATCCCGTGCGGTTGTTACCGCTCTCGGAGAGGAAGAGATCCAGGAAGGTATTCGGATCCGGGTAATCCCCCACCCACGTTGAGCGAGCGATCCCAAAATCCAGCGAACCAAGCGAGTTCAGATAGACCTTCCACTCCTGTCTGGCGAGTTGCACATTGACTCTCAGGCGCTCTTTCCACATCGACTGAAGCTCGATCGCCACTCCCTCGTTCAACTCCCCTTCGCTGTAGAGATAGGTCGTTAGAGGAAACCCCCTGCCATCGGGATACCCCGCCTCGGCGAGTAACCGACGGGCTTCTTCCTGATTTTCGGAAAGTCCCTCTGGAGCCTTATATCCGTCAATACCGGGAGGCACAAAACTCAGAGCATCAGTCTCTCCTGCCCTCGTGATCTTGGTAGTGATGCGCTTGCGATCAAGGGCCATGGCGAAGGCCTTGCGCACGCGCACATCGGTGAAAGGTCCCTTGGCACAATTGAACCTGAGGAAAAAGGTACCGAGGAAAGGGGCTGCATGAAAGTCGGGACGCGTCTTGAGCGCATCCAGTAAGGAAGGCGGAGCCAGCCCCTTGTCCATGATCAGATCGGCCTGTCCAGCCGCATAAAAGTTGTAGGCGACATTGGCCTTGCTGATCGGTAGCACCTCGACGGTCCGGAGTCTGACGTTTTCCGCATCCCAGTAGAGCGGATTCTTTTTCAGATGAATAACGTCATTGATCCTCCAATCTTCCAGAACGAAGGCCCCATTCCCGACAAGCTTTCCGGGCTTCACCCAGTCATCCCCGTACTTTGCAATCAGATCAGTGCGGACGGGGTAGAGCGTCGGAAAGGCGCAGAGATCCAGGAAATAAGGGACAGGTTGTTTCAGCTCCACACGAAGCGTTGCGTCATTCAGGGCCTTTACGCCGACCGACTTGAAGTCGGGTGACTTGCCCGCAGGAGTATTGGCATAATCCTCGGCTCCCTTCACCGAAAAGAGCTGATAACTGTAGGCGGATGCAGTCGTAGGATCGAGAGTCCTGCGCCATGAGTCGACAAAGTCGTGTGCCGTCACTGCCCTCCCGTCACTCCATCTGGCATCGGGGCGCAAGTGAAAGGTGTAGACACAATGATCAGGGGAAATCTCCCAAGAAGAGGCTACTCCAGGCCTGGCGACTCCCTTGCGGTCGAAGCGGAGTAATCCCTCGAAGAGCGCATTGACGATGCGCCCCTCGGGTTGTCCGGTAATCAATGACGGGTCGAGTGTCTCGGGCTCAGCGCCATTGATAAAAATGAGATCAGGACGATCGTGATGTCGGGAGCAACCCGTGCTCAGCACAAGAAGAGTCGAAAAAATCAGCGCGATCAGCCACCTGCTCATGGTGCCGGCACTGCGTTCATACAGGGCAACCCCTTGGCAAACTCATCCAGGCTTTGCATAGTTGTCTCCGCGATGTTTCTCAGGGCGTGCTGGGTGAGAAAGGCCTGATGACCGGTCACGATGACATTGGGGAAGGTCAGTAGCCGGGCGAAAGTATCGTCGCTGATGATGTCAGAGGAGTGATCTTCGAAGAACAGGCTGGCCTCCTCCTCGTAGACATCGATAGCCAGGAAGCCAACCTTACGGCTCTTGAGGCCATCCACCACAGCTGGAGTATCGATAAGGGCACCACGGCTTGTGTTGATCAAGAAAACACCATCCTTCATCTGCTTCAGTGCCTCCTCATCAATGAGGTGGTATGTGGAAGGCATCAGCGGAACATGCAGCGTCAGGATATCCGAGTAATGAAAGAGCTCCTCCCGGGTATCAACATAGGAGGCTAGTAGCATGACCTGCTCATTCGGTTCTTCGTCATAGGCGAGGATCTTGCAGCCAAAGCCGCTCAGGAGTTTCACCACCTCGGTGCCGATACGGCCGGTACCGCATACTCCGACAGTCATATCGCGCAGTTCGAATCCGCAAAGTCCCTCCAGATTGAAATCGGCACGCCTCACCCTATTGTGCCCCTCATGGATGTGGCGCCCCAGAGTCAGGATCAGTCCAATCGTGAATTCTGCCACAGCATTGGGTGAATAGGCAGGTACATAGGCGAGTGTGATCCCTAATTCGCAAGCCGCCTGACGGTCGATTTGGTTAAATCCCGCGCTGCGGGTTGCCAAGAAGCGCGTTCCTCCGGCCGCAAGTAGTTCGAGGACGCGCCTATTCGCCACATCATTCACAAAAATCAGAACGGCCTCGTGTCCCGCAGCCAGCAGAGCGGTTTGGACGTCGAGTCGCGGCTCCAGGAAAGTAAACTCAATGGGGAAACCATCAGCTGATTCCTCAAGGACCGTACGCTCGTAGCGCTTGGTATTGAAAACAGCGACCTTCATGGAAAGAGAAGGGTGAAAGCGGAGACTTGAAACCTAAGTAAAAAGCTACTGACCCGTTTTTGCCCCAGTCGACCTAGTCGACCCAGTCCAGCGCTTCGACCCATCAGGTTTTCCTACAGGCTCCGGAGTCACCTTCTGCTCGCGATTGGATCTCCGGATCACATCCCTGTAATAGTAGGCCGAGGGCTTGAGAACCCTCTCTTTGGTCTTCGGATCCATGGTGGAGAGCCCGAATTTCGGAAGGTAGCCGTAATGCCACTCATAGTTGTCGGCAAGCGACCAGACAAAGTACCCCTTCACGTCATATCCTTCATCCATGGTCTTTCTGATCTGGGCGATGTGATCGCGCAGGTAAGAAAGACGCTTCTCCTCGTTTTTTGTAGCGATGCCGTTCTCGGTAATCATCATCGGCTTATCATAGCGTTTGCCAACATAACGGATCTGTTTTCCGAGGCTATTTGGATCAATACGCCATCCCATCATCGTGAAGTTGGGGCCGTGCTTCATCCCCTCGGAAAGAAAACTCAGAGGACCGGCCATCTGACTGTAGTAATAGTTAAATCCAATAATATCACAGACATCGTAGATCCGGTCGAGGTGGTCAAAATTGGAATGCATGACCGTATTGTAGAGCAGACCGCCAGGATCGAGTGGGGCGGGTGTCCACCAAGGGAGCGCCTCAACGCTCAGAACCTTGGCCGAGGGCTTCACTTTCTTAATCCGTGCCGCGGCATCACGGAACATGTCTGCGCTGGCGATCGTCGCGGCTTTGTAGCCCTTAAAATCAAAAGTGTGGCAGGGAGGCCAGAGACCTATGATGTAGGCGGTAAGAACCTGCCCGTTCGGCTCGTTCTCCGGTGCATAGTAGGTGGCGTAAGGGGCCGTCGCCACAACCATCATTTTCACGTAGAGGTTCCAGCGTTCCCGGGCCAACGGATGAAGCCAATTGGTCTTGGAGTTATCTTTAGGGTCGGTGAGCCAAGCAGGGAAGGTGAAGTGCCAGAGGGTCACAACCGGCTCGATTCCAGCCTCCTTCAGCTTCCGGCACATACGAACATACCCCTGCACAGCCTCCTCGTTGTAGTGGCCGGGATGCGGTTCGACACGGGCCCACTCGATGCTGAAGCGGTAATGAGTGACGCCGATCTTCTTCAGGGCGGCGAGATCCTTGTCAAAGTCACTCCAAGTGTAGAGGGCATCCCCCACAACGGGGGCTTTCTTCTGCTGAACGAGTAGGTCCCAGTCGCGCACATAGTAGTTCTTCTCACCGGGCTTTTCCGCCTTGTTCTCGTACTGGAGACTGCTGGTGGAGATGCCCCAGGCGAAGGGGGCGTAACCCTTGAGCTTTTCCGCGCGGTTCTCCGGGGCCTTGTCGAGCGGGCCGAGCGGATGGAGGACGCAACCGGGAAGGATTGTCAGGATGGCCGCGACGGCCGCGGGAAGGATGAACTTGGTCTTGGTCTTGGTCTTGGTCTTGGACTTGGTCATGGGCGTGGCGTGGTGGCGGAGGTGGACTGCTTGAGCTTGTCCGTCGCCTTCGCGGTGAGCAACTTCAGGTCACCCATCGAGTCGCGGTAAAATCCCCTCAGATCAGGAACCATTTCCGACCACGACTGAGTGGTGCCGGAGAGGAATTTTTCGAAGTTCTTTTGGCGATCCATCCTCAGCTCGCCTCGGGAGTCATTGACCACATGGAAGGGGAGCGTGTTCCTGCGATACTCGTCATCGGAGACACGGGCAAGGTCGAGGCGTTTTGCATCATAGATCGAGATCCACCATCCCCCGTAGGAATCGGGTGCATCCTGAGGGGCCACCTCGAAGGTGAACTTTCCGACTTTCCTGACACCGCCGCGGTCACTGATCCCATACAGTGCGGAAATCTCGTCCCGGGATGTCAGGATACCGGCCAGATAGTCCCTAGCGACATTCTTGAAGCGCTTCAGCGCGAGCCCCTTGCCGTAGACACCGAACTCCACGCATACCGGATCCTCGGGATTGCCGTACACATTCAGCTCGGTGCGCTTGTTCACCCTGAAGGAGAGGTAGGGAATGTTGCGCAGACGACCATTGTCGATCGTCGTGGCGGGCACCTGCCTGAAGGATCGGATATTGTCATCGGTGCGAAGGTCCTGAACGATCATCCGCCATGGGGGAAGCTTGCCCGGATCGGCGATCTCAGCGAAGTAGACCAAGGCATCTCCCTCGTCCATGATCCGGCGGATCCTTGACTTGGGGATCGTCACCTCGCCCATGCGCTGTTGGAGAATCACCCCCTTAGCGTCGTTCTTGAGGATGAGGCCGTGGAGCTCGCTGCCGTCGTTCAGCATGAGGGTGTCGGGTGCCAGACGGCCGTCGGGCAGATCGATGGCCCTTAGCGGCTGCACCATCGTCAGCAGCAATGCCGTGGCAGAGAGGGAAAAAATGCGCTTCATCATTGATCGTTCGATCCCTTGCTACTAGGGCTTGTCCCATGCATCAAGCAACCTTACGGATAAAGATAACGTTTTTCCTGCTACTTCTGCTCACCCTTGCCTTCAGCGGATGCATCTCGCCCGTTCCTCACTACCGGCCTCCGGCCAAGGCGATCGTTCTAAAAAAACTGCCAAAAGAGCCATTCTGGTGGGGCACCTCCACCGCATCGTTCCAGAATGAGGACCGGGGATGCCCCCTCGGTTCCAAGTGGTATTACAGGACGGATTGGGACTGCTTTGCCGATGAGGGAGGGGCTCCTCCCCGCGGTGACGAGGGAGTCTTTTCCTGGAGCGAATTCGACAAGGATCTGGCCGCCCTCCAAAAACTGGGAGTGAATCATTTCCGCTTCGGCGTCGAATGGGCACGGATCGAGCCGCGTATGGGCGTCATCAACGAGGCGGCCCTCCGCCAGTATGCCGGGATGGCGCGCAAGTGCCGTGAGGCCGGGATCGAGCCGCTCATTACCCTCTGGCACTTCACTTTCCCAGACTGGCTCTATCCCAAGGACAAGACCAAGGCCAACTTCCTCAACCCCGACGTCCGCACCGCCTGGCAGGCCCACGTCCGGCGCGTCGTAAAGGCCACCAAGGGGGATGTCCGGATCTATATCCCGCAGAACGAGCCTAATGGGGCCCTCCAACTTGGATGGCTGGCCGCTCACTGGCCCCCCGGACTCCTGATGCGTCCCGGCTCCTACAAAAAGGCGATGCGCGTCTCCGCCGACATGTTCCGCGACGCCGCTGGGATCGCCAGGGAAGAGCGACCTGACGCACTGATCATGGGCATCTATTCCCTGCCCCACTGGAATAAGGCCCGCTTCCTCGACCCCACGCGCTCCGTCTACAACCTGATGCAGCACCAGAACTTCGACCAACTCGACATGGTGGCCGACACCTGCGACCTGATCGGGGTGAACTACTACTACTCACAGCAGGCCAGCGCGATTCGCTTCATCTTCCGACCCAGCGGGGAGCATAACTCCGGATATACCCAGCTCGGATGGGAGATCGTCCCCACGGGTCTCTATCACATCCTCAAGGATATCGACGGGCGCTACCACAAGCCGATCGTCATCTCCGAGAATGGCATCGGCACCCAGAGCGGCCAGAAATCGATCCGTTACTTCCGAGAACACATCGCGCAGATGCGCCGCGCGATCAACGAGGGAGTGGATGTCAGGGGTTATTTCCCATGGACCCTCGTCGACAACTACGAGTGGACCGAAGGTTGGAACCACGCACAGTTCGGCCTCTTCTCCTACGACAAGAAGACCCACAACCGCATCCCCACCCCCTCCGCCTTGTGGTACGCCAAGTTCATCGAGGCATATCCGGAGCCGTGAAGAGGAGAGATGAAAGGATGAAGGCTAAAGGCTAAAGGCTAAACGGCACCACACCGAAAGCAGGACATGAAGCAGGCGGAAATCACCAGGATCGTTGATGAGGTGATCCGTGGAAGACGCTCGGTGCGGGGATTTCTGCCAACCCCCGTGCCTAAGGAAACTACTCTGGAGATTCTGGATATCGCATCCCGCGCCCCTTCCGGGACGAATACGCAGCCTTGGCAAGTGATCGTGGTGAGCGGGGAGAAGAAGGAGTCTCTTTCCCGGGAACTCATCGAGACAGCCCTCGATCCGATCCGTGATGCTGAACATAAACAGGAATACTCCTACTATCCGGAAAAGTGGTTAGCTCCCTATATCGATCGTAGGCGCAAAGTCGGCTACGACCTCTACGGACTACTCGGCATTGCCAAGGGGGAGAGCAAGCGCATGGAGCAACAGTTTGCCCGCAACTACGCCTTCTTCGATGCTCCAGTCGGTCTCTTTTTCACTATTGACCGGATCATGGGACAGGGTAGCTGGCTCGACTACGGCATGTTTCTGCAGAACGTCATGCTTGCGGCTCGGGCCCGCGGACTCGATACCTGCCCTCAGGCAGCTTTCTGCAAATACCACCGCATCATAGCGCAGCATCTGGAGATTCCCGAACGACAGATGCTCGTCTGCGGCATGGCACTGGGTTATAGTGATTCGGAAAAAATCGAAAATACTCTCTGCACGGAACGCGAGCCTGCAAAGAACTTCACCCGCATATTAGAGTAACCACCGCAGTCTCATCTTAGGGCTAATGATTACGGTTTAAGATTCTTTTTCTGGGCCGGGAGAGCAATTAGCGCCACTTCCTCGGGCCTCAGGTTTTTCCGATCAATCATGGCAAGAATCTTTGCCGCTCCATCGGGATCATTATTAGCTCTCAACACCGCCACTCGCACCCCTTTCCATGGTTCTGGGGCTGCGGACCAGTCGATCAGCTTGCCCTTGTAGAGATCAAGGGCCCCCTTGGAATCTCCAGTCCTGAGCTTTCCCAGTGCGACGGCACTGATTCGCACAAGATTATTGGGTTGCGTTTCCAAGAGCTTTTCCGACGTCTTCAAAGACTCTTCCACATCATCAGGGATCAGCAATTTCAGGTAGCAGAGGTCACCTCGGGCATCGGTCATGGCCGGAGCCGCCGAGACGAGTTCTTCGTATATCGGGATGAGTTGGACAGCCGGGGTGTTGTGCGGTTGGCACCGGATCAAGCCTATTAGTCCGAGAATCCTGGTTGCCCCCTCGCGTTGAGCCATCTCGCGGTAGGTTCTCGCCGCCCGGTCGACGGCTCCGATTTGTTCCTCGTAGCCCGCGATATAAGCCAGAGTCGCCGGCTTTTCCAAGTGAAGGGCTCCCCCAACATTCCTCCACTCCTCCTCGGCTCCACTCTGATTACCGTTCATCAGAGCCACACGAGCTAAGAAGAGATGCCTGACTGCATCGGGAATACCAGCCCCTGCGGGTGAATCAAGCATCCTCGAAACCTCTTTCCAATTCCCAAGGGAAGTCTCCGCATCCAGAGTGACAAGAAGCCAATCCGTGTCCCTGAGCGGACGCTCGGAACCGGCAATCTCAATGACTTCCTCATGAAAGCCCCTCGCATTGAGCCACCGAGCAAATTCAAGCGACTCGGTCCGGGATGTATTATGTGAAGATGACTTGAGATGATTCACAATCCTCTGGCTATCCTTGGGATCCTTAAGGATCTCCAAGTCCGCTGCGGTGAGGGAGTCGATCACCGTGTGACCGGGCAACGAATCAAGAGATTTAATCAACGAGGTGATCTCAACCGGAGTGAGAAGCTCCGAATAACCTTGAGGTCGCGACAAGACGATCTTCGCAAGAAAACGCCAAGCTGAGAGAGAGATTCTACTCCCACCTTTTACAGCATTTTGCAGCAACTCCACGGCATTTTTCGCACTCTCCGGACTCTTTGTTGCAAGAAGATAGAGCGCGGCCTGCACCCTGAGGTGTGAAGCACTCTCAGGTGAAAAGGAGGGCGCTTTGGCAAGACAGCTCTCGGCAGCCTTGGCAAAGTCTCCGCTCTGAGCCATCAGCGACGCCAAGGCAAGAGCGCGTCGAAGGGACTGTTCATCACTCAACTTAGGGGGGAGCATACCCAGGGCTTCTTGCACAAGTTCCGGGTGCCCGGAAGCTATCTCTAGTTCGACAATGCCAAGGAGTTCATCAGGGCTAGAGGTTCCCGAACGCATGCGATCAAGAAGTTTATTCAACGAGGGATGATCGCCTGACCTTGCATTGTAGAGCTCAACGGCATGCTGGGCACGGGGACTTCCGGGAGATAGGGCAAGGGATTGTTTAAGCAGGTTGAGTGCAAGAGCTGAATCCCCGATAGCGAAGGCACTCTCGGATTTCCGGAGAAGCTCACCGGATCGCCATTCCTTAGCCATGCGGTAGAGGGAGGGAGTCAGGACCAAGAGGAGGAGAAGAACAGCCCCCATCCCTATCCATCGGCTCAGGCGTTGAGAATGTTGAGTGTGAATACCATCGGATTCCGTAACCTGCGGATGCACTTCTTCGGCATAGTCGGGCAATTCTGAAGGATATGAACCTCGTTCAGGCGCGTGATCTGGACGATTCATCTCACTCATGGGATTTTTGGGGAAGTTCTGGGAACTGCGTTGGGGTCATCCTCAAACTCTCCCCGAGATACCGAGCTAGAGCGCCTCTTGCTTGGGACTCGTCATGCAGATTCCAAAAAGCGACCTCAATCATTCGCTGACCCCTGTTGCGTTTGCCAATCTTGAGATTCTCAAGCCTTCCCTTTGAGGTCTGATCCGTGGTGATGCTGGATCCTAACGGCCCTTCACCCTGCTCGAGAATGGAATGAAACACATAGACAGGACGCCCCTGCTGGGTGAAGAGCCATGAATGGAACAGTAACTCCCCACCCGCACCGAAGTTGATGTTAAAATCGAAAAGCTTTTTCTCTAAATGCATCCCCATGCTGGCAAGACAGACTTCCGGACTATGCATCTGGACTGACTGGAGAGCAGTCCGGCCAGTCGGCCACTGGAAAACAAAAACCTGCCCAATTTCTCCTCCAGAACCGGACCATTTCTCCGAGAAGCCCTGTGGGTAAAAAAGCATGCGACGTGTAGCCGGAGCCACCGTCACTCGCGAAACCCCTGGCGCTCCCTGTCTTGGTTCAATCTGCCATCCCCAGTTGCTATCAAATGGAAGATCATGGATTCGAAACCAGACCTCCGTCAGGATCATCGGCACTAACAGTATGAAGAGAACTAATGAAAGCAAAGCTCTAGATGGAGCTCCTGGAGACATGGCAAGAAATCCTCCATTCCTATTCTTGGAACGATCGGCCTCCTTGGATCGGGAACGCCACATGAAAGAGACACCAAAAACAATCAGAATACTCAGGAGGAGAACAATAAAGCCCGCAGGATCATGCCAGGAAGGGATCGAGGCCATTCCCTGCCTGTAAGCCAGAATACAAAGAAACGAACTGCGTAAGATATTGCCCGTCAAGGCAGCCATCAAGGCCAAGAGAAGAAGAGCGAGCCGCCTTGAAACTGTTAACCGAAAGACCTCACCAAAGAAAAGTGCCACCATCAGTCCACTCTGAAGTGAGCGGAGTCCACTGCATGCTTCTTCAATACCCAGAATACCCGCAGGAATGACGATTAAATTGCACTGTCTTACGGCCTCGTAGCCGCACCAATGGAGAATCTCAATGGTCGTTGCAGTGTTCCACGACATCAGATGGGACATCACTGACTGCTCGAGATTGCGAGGCCAAGGAACAGCAATCAGGAAAAACCCCACGGCAAAAGCATAATGTTTCAGCCACGCTTTCCCTCCTCGGAAGATGATCAGACAGAGAGTGATCGTTACCGCCGCCAATGCGGCAACTACACCCAGAGGGCGCCAGTCGGGATTTGCTTCGGCTAATGGAATCACCCCTGCCAGCAGAAGAGAGGCTGTAACCATGACAATCCCCGCACCAACGGACGCACCTACTCCCAGGGGCTCCGGAGCCGGACAATCCTCTCGTCGCTTTATCAGCAATCCGATCACTAGAAACGGCACCAGCAATCCGTAACTGTACTGGGGATCAATTCTCCAGTCGTTTTGAATCATCCGAATCACCACGAACCAAACAGTCCCCGTGATAAGGAGTGAAAGTATACGAACCATATGGGCAGCAGTTAGGTTCTGGATTTTAAAGGAATCGCCCATGATACATCATCTTCCGAAGTACAAGGTGAATCAAGGTCCTCCCCGCCTGCTGCCTATCTCCCTCGACCAAAAAGAACCACATAGATAGTTTTTAACAATACCTCGGCATCAAGTTTAATCGAAAAATTGCGAATGTAGTAGAGATCGAAGGAAAACTTCATGAGGGTATCCTCTAGCGAAGCACCATAGGGATAGTTCACCTGGGCCCAACCGGTGATGCCGGGACGTACCAGATGCCGGAAATGGTAATGGGGAATTTCCCGCTTATAATTCTCAACGAGTCGTGTCCACTCTGCGCGCGGCCCTATCATGCTCATCTCGCCGCGAAAAACATTCCAGAGTTGAGGAAGTTCGTCGAGACGCGTCCTTCTGAGGAAGGAACCTAGGAATGTGACACGGGCATCATTTTCTCTGGTATAGCTTTCCCCTTGATCGCTGCCTTCTTTCATGGTGCGAAACTTATAGAGCATGAAAGGTTGCCCCTGCATTCCGACCCTAGGTTGGGAATAGATAATGGGAAATCCATCGAGGATCATGATCAACATAACCACAATTAGTATGACCGGGGCTGCTACAAGGAGCAGTATGAGTGCCATCACAAAATCAAGAAGTCTCTTCAGGGAGGAGTAAAACGAGTGCTGCACGAGAAGAAACTCTGTCTCTAAGGGCCACGCTGGCCCCAGAATTTCGAGGGGAATCCTTGACCAGTATTTCTCGTAAAAAGATTCCATAGTATAAACGGGTAGCTCATCGAAATGAATGACCGCAAGCCGACTTGCAATCTCGGGATCCAATGCATTGAGATCTGCTGCCACAACGATGGCTTCATAGCCGCTAGCACTCTCCCGATCAATATGGGGCAGGAGATGGGCCAACTCCACTAAAGGGGATGGGGTCCCTTCCCCAGCGATTGCTTTCCCACGAAGCCCTTTGAGAGCTGCGATATAACGCACTTCGTGCTGTTTTTTACTGGCCACGTAATCGCGATGAAAAACCGATCCAAAACGCTCATCCGTAATCACGAGAAATTTTCCAGCACTGCGGGATTTCGTAGTCCAGAACCAGAACAGCCGTCTCGCAAGGAGGGAGGTAATAGCAACGATTACGAAGGAGGCCGTAAAAATACCCCTGCTCGAGGTGGGATTGGGACCAAACGAGGCCACAAAATAGAGTGCTAAAGCGGCGATGCCATAGGCAAAGCCGCAAACAATAAGGTATTCACTGGCAAAGCGTAACGAAACGAAGTCGGTTCGGAAGCGATAGGCTCCAATTAAGGAGAGAGAGATCATCAAGATCGTGCACGGAAGGACAATGGCAATTGGGGTAATCACATTATACCCACCTGTCACAACGGAGAGTGATAAATAGATAAGAACCCATTGAAGAAAATCGCCCAGTAGGAACAAGGGCGCAAAAAAAGCCTTTCTTTTGAACTGATGAGCTTTCTTTTTCTCCCAAGGTTGCATTTTGGGCTATTTGAAGAAATAAGAGGACTCACTCTCAGAATGAGAGGAGTCTATCGAATCTCCGGAGGTTTGCATCATCAGGTCTATTATGGGGGGTAATAAAACCATGCTACAAATTATTCTTATATAGTGGACTAGGAAAAACCTCTTAAGCCAAGCCCCCAGTTCTTATAGCATTTTGTGACGTAAAGAGATTCGGTGAGCTTCCTGGACCATGATTGGAAGAAAATCCTCATTTTGAACGAATGCTTGTGCGCGGAGCCCCTCCTCATCAATTTGGATAGGATGATCCTGGTAACTCAAGATCACCGCGACAAGCTTCTCGGAATCTCCGGGAGCAATCACTTCTCCCATCCTCTTCTCTAGGATTACTCGGGCCACCTCAGATTCCGATGATCCGACAAAAAGTATCGGGCGAGCGGCAGCCATAACCCCGTAGAACTTGCTGGGTACAACCAACCCACTCATCCCTTTCTTCATGGTAACCAGATGCAGGTCTCCCATGCCGAGACTGTCGGAGAGATTTGCCGCAGGCTGCGAAGGGATAAATCTGATGTTTCTCAAGTCAAGCCGGGTAACTGCATCGCGCAAAGGGATCTCCTCAGGTCCTTCGCCGACAAAGAGGAAGAGGACGTGGTGCTCTCCTCTCTCCTTAAGAAGCCGTGCCGCACCGATGACGGTGTCAAACTCATGAGCTCTCCCCATGTTGCCTGAATACATGATGACGAATTCATTGCTGATTCCGTGGGCCACACGGCATGCACTCTTCCCACGCGGAACGGGCAGGATGCCGACTTCGATTCCGGCATTGGGCATCACCCGGATTGATGCCGCGTCAATCCCCCGCGCCAGCAGACGATCAGACATGCATCGTCCCACCGCCAGCGTCAGATCATGAGATCTAAGGGACCATGTCGATAGATTTCTCAGAATATTCGCAAAGGCACCGCCTTTACGAAGCACCCCGCACTCTTCAGCCACTTCTGGATAAAGATCCTGAGACCAATGGATCAGGCGCGATCCCTTCGCCCATTGAATCAAAGGCCCAATAACTGCCAGCATCGGGGGATCGGTCATTGTGACCAGCAAATCATGGCGAGACAGAAGGAGCGCTTTCAGAAGCAGCCTAGGAATCATCATGGCAAATCCTAGCGTCCGAGTGATCAGATTTTTATTGGAAAAGAGACTCCCGACACGAATAACCCGGATTCCGTCACGCCACTCCTCTCCAAGAGTTTCCCTACATCCCGCCGTGGCGAGCACGGTGACATCCCAACCTGCGTTGAACAAACCGCGGGCAGCATGCTCCAGCACACGCCCCGTTGCTCCAGCATCCAGCGGGTATACCCGATTAATGAAAAGGATGGAGGGCATGGAGGGGGGAAATAGAAGGGCTCAATGCCAAGAATTAATTAGCCATAAAATGCACACGAAGCACAGAAATGAAGAAGACGATGCTGCAGTTCTATCAGAAAGACTTACTGGCGTTCATTCTCAATTTCATGACCAAAGGCTTCCCATCATCCCTTTGTGAACCTATGCATCTTATGGCAAAATATTCACCTTATGCTGTCTCAGTCTTCAGATTTGCTTGCTCGGCCGTTACTTCGTATCCGTTGAATCAGGTTTTAATATCGGGCTCACCCCATACAACAGCAAGTACTCTGCGGTTTTGAGAAACTCGATCACAGCAAAGCGATTGATGTCCCGCCTTCCTTCCTCTCTTCCCCACCATCCGATCGAGGCATCCGTCACTCCAAAGGTGATCTCCGGCATCACCTTTCGGAACGTCGCTAAAGCACGCCTCGTATGAAACGGGGATGTCACGATCAGCGCAGAATGCACCTTAGCCTTCTCAAGCATCGGCTTCAGCAGAACTGCATTAGCATGGGTTGTCCTCGCCTTAGATTCCACACTGATAGCCGAGACGGGAACCCCCTCCCCGATCAGTACCTTACGGATCGAGAAGGCATCGCCTGTACCTGTCACAAATATCTTTGGAGCCACTCCCAACTTGTAGAGTCGAGCTGCCTCTTGAGGGCGTGCCAGGGGCTCTCCTCCAGGAACGATCAGCGCATCGGCATGATTCATCGACAAGGAAACGACAAGCCACTCTTTCCAGAAACGGGTGAACCCCTCCCCCGGAAGAATAAAAAAAGCACAGACTCCGAGGAGCAGCGCCAGAATTGGCAGAAGTCGCTTCACCGACTTATCATAGAAGTTGGAGAGCCCGAGGAAACACCCGAATCATCCTCAGCTGAATACCGGAATCTTAGAACACCCCACTTCTCAGCCAATATCCTTGAGAACAACGGATCCCGCCGAACAGAGAATTCCAGGTGCGAGCGTGACACCTGGGCCAATGAAGACATTTGCGGCAATCCAGCACCCCTTACCGATTGAGATCGGTTGCGTTATAAGACCGAAGTTCTCGCTCCGGAACTTGTGCGATCCCGTGCAAAGGAAAGCACGTTGTGAGATGCAAACATGGGAGTCTATGGATACCGGAGCCAGGCTCAGGATCAGCACCTCCTCCCCGATCCAGACATGATCCCCAACCGTCAGTTTCCAAGGAAAAGTGATGTTCACCCGTGAACGGATCACCACACCCTGCCCAATCTTGGCACCAAAGCTACGAAGAGCCGCAACCTTGACACCCGAGGGGATCGGAAACCAAGGGGCGAAGAGGAGCGATCTCACCAGCCACCAGAGAGCCTCCTTCATGGGAGAGGCCCCGCGACTGAAGTCTGAGTTATCGTAGTGGTCAAGTCTCATCGGTTAGGGGGAGTTGGTTATCTTTTCGTTTATTGACAAAGTTCAGTAGGATCAGGCCAAAGACAAATGGGTAGAGAATCAAGAGCGTAATATCGCGGCCCATGTTATAAGTGAGTACCAGCCCGATAGCATAGAGCAGGAGGTGGCCAAGATCGTTTCCCATCAGATCCTGCCTAGCCAGCACGGCGATCCAAACTGCCATCAGGAATGCTGCGACAATCGGCCCGAGGAAGCCTCCGAAGTTCACCACCCCCTGGCCAATCATCCCAGTGGATATCGAGGAGGCAATGCCTCCCGACTTGGCATTTAGAGTCCCGTAGGCCATGCCTCGCGCGATCGCATAGTCAATCCCGATCATTGGCTTGCCCGGCCAGAGCACTCTCGGAATCGGATTCACAATTTCCGCGAAATAGCGGCTTCCCCAGTTCACCTTATAGCTGCCCTGAGCGATATAGTAATTAATATAACAAAGCTCCTGATACATGTTAAATCCACCATGTTTTCTGGCTTTTACTTGCAGATCTTGTGTGCCACCGGTTTTGAAGGATGCGGCAATACTACCCTTGTCTCGGTTATCAATCACAAACTTCATCCACTGCTCGAGCACCAAAAAACTGGCCCCGCATAAGATTAATCTTACCCAGATTCCCTTTTTGACTCGCAGCGATACCAAAGCCATAAATCCTGGCAACAAGATCGCCAGCATATAACTGCGTGTCCTATCAAATACATAGAAGGGAGCTGAGAGAAAATAGATGATGCCAGCCATCACGAATGTGGAAGACCTTTTACTCAGAGCAAATACAACTCCCCAGAGAGCGGTGAGCATTAATTGAAAATAGCCGGCCAAAGCATAGAGGGCATCGATTCCTCCGCCAATACGATTCCTAGACCATGGATCAGCTTTTTCACCTAGGTATGGGAAAAACATCCCGATAACATCAAAATGGGTTTTGACCAATCCCGTCGCCATCAGTACGACCCATGGCCAAAGCAGCAATCGTCCGATGGCGCTGATCTGATCCTGAAATTGCACCTGATCGACGGCACCATTCTGCATCATCTGGAGGATCTGACTTCCCTCATTGAGCAGATTCCCGTTGATCTTGCGATTGATGATGGGCGTCAGGATTCCAAGGGTGATGAAGAACAACAGAATTTCCCACCACGCGGAGATTAAGGGACCATCGCCAAACTGCTTCGCGTAAGCTCCATAATCATTATAAAGAACGTCACCAATATACCACACAGCCGCAGTCGCCACGACCGCCAGCATCGGGATCCCCCAACCTTCATAACGCCTTTGCCATGCGGTCCGAGCAAGCGACAGGACTGCAATAATACAGAGATAAAATGGTAAGGGGAAGGATACGGAAACCAAAGGATCCATAAGGAAAAATTAAATGCTTAACTGGAAGAAGTGACTGAAGTCGAGATGACGAGTGACAAAAGGTTGAGGGCTAAAAAAGAGAATCTAAGAAACTTATCATCAGCTTATCTCAACGCAACTTGGAGGCATTCCTCCACCCAGCATCCAGTCGTAGACATCCTTCATCTGCCCGGCGACATTCTGCCAAGTGAATTTCTGACGGACCAGCGCTCTCCCCCTAGCTCCCATCTCTTTCAAGTCGGCATCATTCATGGAGAAGAGAGCCTCGAGCCCCTGAGCGATACTCTCCACATCCGTCTCGGTACGGATCGCGGCATCGGCGGCAAACCCCTCCGGAAGATTACACTCAGGGGTCATCACGACAGGCAGACCATGCGCCCATGCCTCAAGAACCGACATCGGAAGTCCTTCGCTGAAGGAAGGAAGGACAAAGGCATCGGCCGAGTTCAAAAGAAGCTCTTTCTCCTCCTTGAAAGCCGGCCCGTAAAAGATGACATCTGCATCGTCTCTATCATTTCCCGTGTGATTTTTGTGTATCTTGTGGCTAATACTCAGCTCAAGTTCCCCGCAGAGTTGCATAAGCTCATCTTCATGTCCTCCCTGATCCCATCCTACCATAAGCAGATGCCATTGCTCGTGATTCTCGCCCCTTGATCCCCGACTTCTGGCAAAAGCACGAATCAGATTAGACAGTCCCTTCTTCGGATGAATTCTTCCAAGAAAAAGCAGCGTTTTCTTACCCTCATGATTTGCAGCTTTCCTCGACGATTCCTCAGGCAAATCAATCCCATTCGGAATGATCGCAATCGGATTTTTTAATCCGAACTTCCTGAACGACTCTGCCTCCGATTCACACAGAGCGCGCATGACAGAAGCCTTATTCAGATGAGCCCTTTCATAGAGCCAATATGCCGGGATTTTTTTCCACCGGGAATTCCTGAGAGCCCAGGGGTCGAGCATCCCGTGAGGAGAAATCATATAAGGAATCCCACACCTCTTTGCATGTATTAAGGTTGCCATGCTCGAATAGATCCAGATTCCATGAGTATGAATGAGGTGGGGGCGATAAGCCTTTAGGAACTCCAAATACTCATGGGAATAGCCAAACTGCCTCGGCCCGAACGTCCTAAAAGCCCTTATCGTCACAGGATCCCATGCTGCAATATCCGTCTTGGTAAACTCGTCTAAGCTCCCGAGCACAGCCACCTCAATCCCAGTAATCCGCAGTTCTTGAGCAAGCCTTCGAACGCTCTCATAGAGTCCCCCCGCAGAACGGGAAACTGGCCCTGTAAGATTGTTGCAGCGAATCATAAAAAAAGGTGGAGGCCACTGCTCTAGCGTGATCTGCGAAGCAAATTGTCACTTCTTGCAAACATAATAAGAGTATAGTTTTATTGAAGGGAAATAGCCACATTTTCCGAAAATGAATGACCTCACCCCATTCTCAGGAAAGCACTGTGTCAGCTTATTCCGGCATTGTATCTTGGGTTTGTCCTTCTCTACGACTGGGAATCTAATTATCAAACTATCTCCCCGGCCCTGCTATCGATGGGGCTTCTTCTTGCATCAATTTTGATGAAGCCAGCATGGGTTTTCTTTTGGGGAACGATTTACTCTCTGGTGGGGATTCAAATACTATTAAATCCTAAAATATACTCCCTATTAAGCGGAGGATGCTCTCCCTTAGAATTACACTCCCACAAATTCAGTTTATTGAGCTATATATGCTCCGCAGCCTTTGCCTGCATTTTTTCATATCTCCTAACAAGAGTAAGGAAAAATCGGAATACATTGAACCATATTATCCTTGGTATGCCTCTTCCTGTCTTTATTTCAGATATTGAGGGGAATATCCTCTATCTCAATGAAAAAACTCAGCAACTCTTCGATCTTGATAAGAGTCAAGAGTACCCGAATTATTTCGACCTTCCGGCACCTAAATTGAAACAAGGGAAATGCATCGCCTCTTATCTGTCCTTGTTCCATGAGGGAAACCACGTGGAATACCGTGACAGAAGTCACCTCGAACTCGAAATAAAAGGAAGTCCGATCACGGCGCACGTGAATTTACTCGATACAAATCCTAAGCAACTTGTCACCATTCTTACCATGGAAGGCTGATTATCGGCGCCCGATAAATCTCGTTCCCCTCACTAGGGACCCCTACGAGGACCAAGCGCTCGGTCGTGAGATCCTATGAATTCTTACCTTACCCTATCTGCGAATCAATACAGATAAAAGAAGTCGATTGAGAAATCCGGCGCCCTTCCTAGGTTCTGAGAGCGCGGCCTGAACGGCCCCAGTGAGACCAGACGCAAAACGATCCAGACCCCAAATAGCGATAATATCACGACTTCTGACTCCCATCTTCAATCTTCCATCTTCATCACTTGAGATTCTGAGCATCAGATCCGCCATCTGCTCCTCATTGAAGGGATCGAAAGTCCATCCGTTCTCTCCCTCCTGTACCAGATCAGTAGCGCATCCACAGCGGTTGCTCACCAGAACAGGGAGTCCCGATGCCATCGCTTCGTTGATCACCAGTCCCCACGGCTCCGTCGTGCTGGCGTGAATAAAGGCTCCAGCATTTGCGTAGTACGAAGGAAGCTGCTCATACTGTTTGAATCCAGGCATCTGAACGCAGTCCTCAAGACCAAGTTCCGAGCTCAATTTTTCCAGATCAGAACGCAGTTCCCCATCACCGATAATGACCAGATCCCAAGTGGACTGAGCAGTCGAGGGTCGAACGTCGAGGGTCGAGGGCAAACTCTTTCCCCGATAGTGAGCATACGCACGGAGTAATCGGGGCAAATTCTTTTTCTCGATGAAGCGGGCCAATGCAAGGAAGTAAGGCTTCTTCCTTTCCCCCACCTCCAATCTCCTAGATCCTATCTCCCTTGCTTCGTCTTGTACTGCAGTTCTCTTGACTCTCGATTCTCGACCCTCGACGATTTTTCTCACTCCCTCTGAGAAAAATCCGTTATCTACCGCATCATAGCCCAGGAAGATCCGATCGGCAGGCATCCCCAGATTTAACATGTAGTCCCGATGGGGAGTTCCACCTACCAGCGCCGCCGAGAAGAGGGAGATAATCCTCCTCTTAACCCATTCTTTGATCGGACTGCGTTCTGCATCCCACCGCGTGGACTCAGACATGCAGACAACAGGAATGTTCTTTTTTATAGCCCAATACAATCCACTAATGGCATCGGGCATCACCCATCCGGGGATAACTAGGACATCAGGACTAATACGGTCTAGTTCTTGAAACATCTGCTGCTGCAGTTCTCTTCTCCAGGCTCTTGTGGGAGAATATTTTCTCGTCAAGGTGATCCGGTCGAATTCTTGAGATCCGGACACAGTGTCCCATGCATAGGTATCCTCAATCCCACAGGCCTCTAGTCCGATGGTTTTGTTAAGCTTTCCCGCTGCATTCATTCGGGCATGGTGGTAAGGACCAAGCCTCCAAAATACGATAGCAGTTGTAATCTCCTGCATGGTCACGCACCAGCATTCCTCTTCCTCCGGTCAATCACCCACGATCTCTTTCCTGCTATAGTAGTAGAGAGATCGTTTGTCGTCCGAATACTGAAATTAGTGAGACTGCTTGAAAGCTTTAAAAGGCGGACTCGAATCCGCTTTTCCACCTCTTCTGAATAGGACATTGAAACGACCAGCAATATTTCCATTCCATGATCTTCGAGAATAAGTTGCACTTGATGCACCTCTTTTTCCTCCCTGATACAATGAAGAAAACTAAGGCTATGTAGAATTTCTCCGTTCGGAAGTGTCACAACATCATTTTCTCTCCCACTAAGACTCTTAAACGAAATGACATTACCCTGGGTGTTGAGTTTGCATCCCTGCAAAAGATCTCCTGCACGATATCTGATCAGGGGAAAGTATCTTTTGTATGTTGTTGTTACAAGGACAGGTGAGCTTTCTTTTTCCGCCTCTGCATCCAGAGACTCCACGATATTTTCCCGATGGAAGACCTTGAAAGGTTCATCGTGATATTTCATAGCGATTTGACCAAGATCCACTCCACCATACTCTTGGATTATCGGACATCCAAAATAATCGCTTAAGATGGAGTAAGTATCTTCCCTTGGAGCCATCTCTGAACAGGTCATAACAAACGTTAAGTTCAATTCTCGAATACGCTCACGAAATTCAGGAATTGATCTAGTGAACTGGTCAATCGCAGCTGTATATCCGATTACTGCATTGGCCTTGGATGATAGTAGTTTTTGCGCATATTTCCTGCAGGTTTCAATGCCAAGATGATGGGCATCAACACGAGTATATCCTAGAAGGATATCCTTAACGCCTCGAACTAACATATTCCTATATTTGCGGATTCCATTGCCAAGCAGATGAGTATGTCCCCATAGAAGAAAAATATTGGAATCTATCTTATATCCGGCCCGAATCCAGAGAATCAGTTTTAACAATCGAATCCGCCTACCCTCCTCTCTGGAAACACCGAATTGCATAGGATTGCCAGTGGACCCACCAGTCATTCGGAGCAAAGGGGGCTTGGATTTATACCGAATCAATTCAGCCCTGTTATTATGAACAATATCTCTTGTGAGTTCAGGAATTTCTTTGAAATCATCCCAGGATTTAATTTTTCTAGGGGCTTTCCTAGTTGAGACAAGCTTCTTGTAGTAAGGAATGTCAGTAACCGCATCCTCCCAAATTTCAGCAAATGACTGCAGTTGGTATTCTGCCGAGTCTTGTCCTTCATCTGCAAGGTAGAATGCAAGCATGTCATAGGCTTCTTGGTATTCTTGCCGAGTTTTATTAAAATATTTTTGCAGATTCATATCGTTTAACCTCCATTAAGATAATAAAACGATTCTGCAAAATCGCTAACTCGAAAGGACACATTTAGACGCTCGAAATGATAGGTCCCGAAGCTATCGAATGGGATGCCGATTCTAGTCATGATAGGGATAGTCGAGAGTCGAGGGCTCTAGATTGAAAGAAAATACTGCTCCAAAGCAGTGAGATTCTCACCTAGCCTTGCCAGGCTGAATTTCTGAACCTTTGCTTTAGTTGCTTCATTCATGGCACGGAGTTTCTCAGGATCCTGAATCAGCAACTGGAATGCCTCAGCAAGCGCCATGGGGTCACAGGCCGGAACGATCAATCCATCCACTCCATCTGTCACAACTTCACCGCAATTTGGCGTGGCGATCACGGGCAACCGATGAGCCATTGCTTCAAGTTGAGTGAGTGCAAATCCATCAGAAACAGTCGGTAGGACGAAGAGATCAGCCGTGCGGTAAAACTCCTCCGTCCGATCACGGCTAACCGGTCCATGAAAAGTCATATTCTTAGGGGAAGACTTCACCCCCTCATCAGCAATCCCGATCGGTCCTACCACATCGAAATGAACCGACTCCTCCTCAAGCATCCTTGCCGCTTCAATCAAATATTGGATTCCTTTGCGGAGGATGACCTGCCCCAAAAACAAAATTCGTAAAGGGCGTCGGGAGTCAAACGTCGAGCGTCGAGAGCTTTTTTCTGCATTCCCATAGCCCTCGTCTCTCGTCCCCCCTCCCTCGTCCTGGGTGACTTCATAAGCCAACGGCACCACAACGATCTTTTCCTCTTTCACCCCTTGGCGGATCAGCCCCTGCTTGCTCCAATCCGAATTTACCATCACGAGATCGGCAACAGTCCACTCAGCTTCACGACGCTGGAAGTAGGCCTCAGGAACCTCGACTGATCGCTTAGCCCAGCCAGGCCAGCGCTTCTCCTCCTCCTTCACCAGATCAACCTCATAGCGGGCCGGATCCATCTGGCAGACGATCGTCTTCCCTCCCTGTGCCTTAACCCATCGGGCGGGCTCAAGGAAACCCGTGTCGTAGCCAAAAAAGATTTTGGTCATGGGTGATAGGTGATGGGTGATGGAGGGGGGGCAAGAATGGCTAGAGACTGAAGGCTGAAGGCTGAAGGCTGAGGAATGAAAGAAAGACCCAGCCTCAAGGTCTTTAACGACATCCCGACCAAAGGCCTCGCCGACTTGAAGGAAGCCATCATATGGATTAGCGAACCGCTGGCGGAAGGACTTCAAGGCATGGAAATTGAATCCCGTGACCGAGGCCCCTACGAGATCAGCGTGGCATCTTGTCGCCAAACCGCTATTTCCACTCAGCTTTCCGATCAGCCTCCAAGGTGCCGTTGCCCAGAAGTCGGTGTAAAGCCGCTCCAGCTTACCCGACGCATACAAGACTCTCGGTATGGCAAAATGCTCCCTCGCTCCAATTTGACTTGTAATCCACTTCATGTTTTAGGTTTTTTTTATATTTTATCCAAAACATCGCCGTTCGACTCCAGCAGCCTGACGGCTCCCCATGTGTTGACTGACCACGAGTCGCTCGAACTACCATGAGAAAGTAATGCCCTCGATACGATCAAGGAAAACCTCGACTAAATCAGACGACTCCAAGAGACGGCATATATCAGGCCATTCACGGATAAAGAGACTCACCACATCATTTCGACTTCTTGACGGTGTCGTTCATAGCAGTCATTTGGCAAGCAATTCTATCGCTCGGCCCTTTCGATCCAGCTCCAGGGAATCGCTCCGTGGGAGAGTGCCCAGTCATGGAACTTCCGCAGCGACCATCCTTTCTCCCCAACCCGGGCTTTCTTGATCCGCTCGAGTTCGAGTCGTCCCAGAAGATAGCTCATCGGAACAGTTGGTTGAGCGGTGTACCAATTTACATCGGCGCGGGCTCGTGCGGGCGTGAATCCAACTCCCTTGACCAAGATCTGGGCGGCCGCCTCATGCGTCAGCTTTCCTGACTGGAGGCCACAGTCGATGACGATGCGGTAGGCTCGCCAGAGGGCGTCATGAAGCTGCTGGAGTCTTGCAAGATGAGCATAAGGACCCCTCACCCATCGTTTCTCAACTGCCAGCATTTCACACCACATTGTCCATCCTTCATAGAAGATCGCATGGGAGCAGATTCTGCGGATAGAGCTCGGATGACGGTTCTGGATAGCAAACTGCAGATGATGGCCCGGATACCCCTCGTGGGCACTTGTCATCTCAAGGCCAAAGTGTTGTCGCTCCTCACGAAGTTTCTCGTTGGGATTCTTTTTTTTCATCCCAAGGTCATTCACCCAGAAAATACCGCGCTGTTGTTTCTCGAAAGGACCTGGTGCGCCGTAGGCGGCCGTCGGGAAATGTTCTCTCATGAAGTCAGGAACAGGGTTTACCGTCAGCGTCTCGTCGAGAGGTACCGTATAGAGACCACTCTTCACAACCCTTTGGCGCCACTCCTTGGAGGAACTTGTATAAAGTTCCAAAAGCGGGGCTCCGGGGATCCAGGAATCCCGGGCGGCTTCCAGAATCTGCTTGGCGGTTTTCTTCCCCTTGTCTCCAGATTGCTTGGCTAGATTTAGAGCTTCATTCTCCAACTCCCCAGAGAGTTCCTGAATCTGGCGATGACCTTCGGCCTCGATTTCCCCAAGGCTCCAGTCGAGCCCTGTCTTCTCGCGAACGAGATACTCGAATCGTTCGCGTCCGATGGCAAAGTCTCCCGGCTTACCCGGCTTCTTGGCGACGATCGCCTTCGCATACTTGGCAAAGGCCTTGGCAGCGACACTGGAAGTTCGCAGAGTTGCCGTGGGATCAGGTGAGTGTTCCGCAAGCGTCTTTCCAATGGAGGTCACGAACTCCTCGGCCCCCTTGCACGACTGAACGGCAAGCTTGGTCCAGAGCGGAACGGGATTTCTAATGGCAGCAGCCCCGGCTTTGAGAAAAGCCGGGATGGTTGCAAGCCTTGACTCGATCGCAGGACGCGCCTTCATGAGGTTCTCCGAATGCCTGATGATGAGCTCGAGGACCGCCCCGACGGCGCTATCGCAGCACTCTTGGGGATTCGTCCGATAGCGTTCGAGATCCTTGGTCTGCAGCAATTCGGTCCGCAAGAGCGAGAGGAAGCAGCGCCGGTCGAGCCAGTCATCCTTGGCTAGCCCACCTGCGGGAAGCTTCTCCGTTTCGGAAAGGAGATTTTCTAGGAAGCTGATTCTGGCCAATCGAGTCTTCAAATCACTACCGGCAAGCTGAGACTCATACTTTGAAAATCCCAGACCGCTCCCCCACTGAGGAAAGTCGGAACAGGTCCTCTTGATGTAGCGTTCACCCAGAATGCGGAGTTGAGAGGCGTAAGGGTCGTAAAGATCATAAGAATTTGAAGGGGATTTTTTGATAGTCATGGCTAAGGAGTTAACTCTTTTAAAGCTTTCTAGAAACAACCATTGGTTGATTATCCATGGCTTTTATCACAGCGATTGCCGTTTTCCTCAGGCTCGATTAGAAAAGTAGGACTCATGGCTGATAACCTGACAGAACAACTCCACGCGATCGGAACCGCAGCGCGCTCTGCCGCCCGCATCCTGGCAGTCACCTCAACAGAAGCTAAAAATGCGGGACTCCTTGCCATGGCCAAAAGCCTTCTGAAGCAGCAGAGTTCGATTCTGAAAGCCAATGCTCACGATTTAGAGGCTGGGAAAAAGAACGACCTATCAGACGCGCAGCTCGACAGGCTTCGCCTGGATGAAAATCGCCTGGAGGCCATGGCCTCCGGAATCAGGACTGCCGCCTCTCTGCCAGATTCTGTCGGTCGAGTCTTAAAACAATGGACCAAGGAGAACGGACTGACTTTTCAGAAGATCAGTGTCCCCATCGGCGTCATCGGGATCATCTATGAGTCCCGTCCCAATGTGACGAGTGATGCTGCCGTGCTCTGCCTGAAGGCTGGCAATGCCGTCATCTTGCGCGGAGGTAGCGAAGCAATCCACTCGAACAAGGCAATCGCCTTGGCACTTCAGGCGGGTGCGTCTCAGGCCGGACTCCCCGATGCTTCCATTCAGCTTGTGCAGGTCACTGACCGCGAGGCTGTCCGCATCCTCTGCCAGATGGACCAGCACCTCGACTGCATGATCCCGAGGGGTGGCAAGGGATTGATCGAGACCGTCTCCCGGCATGCCCGCATGCCCGTGATCAAGCACTATGACGGCATCTGCGCAGTCTATGTCGACAAGGCCGCCGATCTGCTTATGGCTCGCGAAATCATCGTAAACGCCAAGTGCCAGCGTCCCGGCGTTTGCAATGCCGCCGAAACCCTCCTCCTGCACCGGGACATCGCCACCACTTTCCTCTCCGAGGCTGGCAAATCACTCCTTGAGCGGGGAGTGGAACTACGCTGCGATGAAGTCTCCTTCACCTTGATACCCGAGTCTTTAAAAGTTGCTCACCCCAATCTTCTAAAAGAAGCTACCGAGCTCGACTACCGCACCGAGTTCCTTGCACTGATCCTTGCGGTGAAGGTCATCGATTCCGTGGAGGAAGCGATAGCCCATATCGAGTCTCACGGATCTCACCACAGCGATGCCATCATTACGGCTGATGCCGAGACGGCAGAGAAATTCCTGAAGGGTGTCGATAGCGCCACGGTCTACTGGAATGCCTCCACCCGCTTTACCGACGGCGGGGAGTTCGGATTCGGTTGCGAGATCGGAATAAGTACCGACAAGCTTCATGCTCGCGGCCCAATGGGCCTGGAAGAGCTCACCAGTTACAAGTATCTCATCCTAGGTTCGGGACAGGTTCGCTGATCTTCACTCAATGATTACTGTTAGCGTCTGCTATGAGGGAAAGGTCCAGGGAGTGGGTTTCCGCGCTTCTGTTCTCTCACTCGCCAAGGGATATGAGGTGACTGGATGGGTTAAGAACCTTCCCGAAGGTCGCGTCGAACTTCTGGCTACCGGGGAGAAAACCGAGGTGGAGGAATTCCTTCAGGGAATTCGCGAGAGCCATTTAGCTGGTCATATCGAGACTGAATCCGTCCTCCCCGTCAAACTGAGTGCGGAACTCAAAGGATTCCGTATCATTCCTTAACAAAAATACTATGGAAACGACTCCCGAACAGATTCCAGCAGTCAGGATCCGTGAACTCGAAAAAGTCTTTCCTGTTCCCCTGCGTCGTCGGCAGGTGGTTGCTCTGAGAGGTCTTTCCCTTGAGATTTCCGCAGCCAGTGTCTATGGACTTCTCGGTCCAAACGGATCGGGCAAAAGCACCACGCTGAAGATCTTGCTCGGTCTGGTCACAGCCACTTCGGGCGCGTCTGAAATCTTCGGTGTGCCGAGTTCGCGTGTTATCAGTCGGGTGGATGTCGGGTTTCTGCCTGAAAATCCCTACTTTTACAAATTTCTCACCGGCGCTGAAACCATCGCCTTTTACGGAAAACTCTGCGGACTCTTCGGGAAAACACTCAAGGCTCGCGTCACAGAACTCCTCGACCTCGTCGGACTAACCGAGGCGGGAGACAGACGCGTCGGGAGCTATTCGAAGGGAATGCTCCAACGTATCGGCCTCGCTCAGGCCATGGTTCATGATCCTCGCCTTCTCATCCTGGACGAACCCACCGCAGGGGTTGATCCGGCTGGATCACGCCAAATCCGGGATTTGATCCTTCAGCTTAAAGCACGCGGCAAGACGATCCTGCTAACCTCCCATCTGCTGGAGCAAGTGCAGGAGGTATGCGACCGCGTCGGCATCCTGGCCAAGGGGCGCCTCGTCCGAGAGGGATCGCTCGATATCCTCACAGGTGTCAGTGGGCAGACGGAATATGTGATTGAAAACTCCTCACCGGAACTTCAGGAGGAGATCGCCCGACTTGCGGCCTCCAAGGGAGCCCGACTCATCTCCTATCGCCAGCCACAAATGGATCTTGAGACCGTTTTTCTAAAAGCGACGGAGGAGACGAAGGTGCCAGGCGGTTTAGACTAAAGGCTTTTGGACTAGAACAATTTCTTTAACTGGGATGCCATAGAAGGCACAAAAAACACGAAATCGGAGATTGCAATCGAACATCTATTTACCGCAAAGAATCACTTCTAATACTTTTTTATGACCTCTTCTTGTTGTTCATCTTGTAGCCAAACTTCAATCCTTTCATGGGGTTCTTATCCTAGGCCTTCAGCCTAAGAGTCTTCAGCCTTCAGCCATTACCCCAATGAACTTATTTATTACCGGCATTGACACCAATGCCGGTAAGACGTTTGTAACCGAGCTCCTGACGCGAAGCCTCCGCAAGGCTGGATTCGATACCGTAGCCATGAAGCCGATCTCCTGTGGTGAACCCGAGGATAGCAGGAGGCTCCGGGCAGCCGCCGACAACGAGCTCTCCATGGACGAGGTCACTCCCGTGGCCTACGCTGCCCCACTTGCCCCTATCGAGGCTGCACGACTGGAAGGACGCTCATTTGATTCCTCGGAAGTCCTGCCCATTATCGAGCGATTGCATCGCACCCACCGCTCTCTCCTTGTGGAGGGTGTGGGAGGCTGGCTGGTTCCCCTGGCGCAGGATTACTCGACGGCAGATCTCGCCAAAGCCATCGGTTTCCCCGTGCTACTTGTGGTTCGCAACCGACTTGGTGCCCTGAATCATACCCTACTCACCCTTGAGTCGATCGCTGCACATGGACTGACTTGCGAGGGAATTGTGCTGAACAATCACCCCGAAGATGTCGGAGATCTGGCCGCAGATGGAAACAGACGACTCTTATCAAAGCTTACAAATATTCCCATCCTCTTCGAGATCTCCCCTGGCCAGAGCGATCTCAAAATCGCTGTGGCTTAGGGTACAAGGCTTCATGACGAAGGATGAAGTTCAGTTATTTTTGAATACGCTTTGCGATCACTCTCACACTTCCGAGATGGGATTTTTAATGATTAAATCCCATCTTCCAGATTCATCATTCGTAACTCAACCATCACCACTTCCTCATCATGCGCTCTTCAGGCCCCCAGATCGTTCTTGTCCGCCATGGTGAAACCGAATGGAGCAAAAACGGTAGACACACCTCTTACAGCGAAATTCCTCTGACATTGGAAGGTGAACGCCAAGCTGCTGCGCTCAAACAGAAGCTTTCCAACTGGGACTTCAAGCTGGTTCTCTGCAGTCCATACAAGAGGGCGCGGCGAACCTGCGAACTGTCTGGCCTGCTCGACAAGGCAGAAATCACCGATGACCTTACCGAATGGCATTACGGGGACTACGAGGGGATCACTACCAAGGAAATCCGGGTCAAGGATCCGAACTGGACCGTCTTCACCCACCCGACCCCTAACGGCGACACCGCCGCACAGGTTGCCGAGCGCTGCGATCGGGTCATCACCCGTGCCAAGGCAATCGGAGATGATGTCGTCCTCTTCGCCCATGGTCATGTCCTGCGTGTCCTGATCGCACGATGGCTGGAACTACCACCCATCGAGGGCCGTCATTTTGTTCTCCAGACCGGCATGATCAACATCCTGGGTTATGAGCACGAGTCAACCGTCTTGGTTTCACTCAATGCCGAATCCTTCCGAAATGACCCCCGACGCGATTCACAGCCTCACTCAACAAGGCACTAAGGAGAGGTGCTTTCACCTGGATTAACGCGTTAAAAAAAGGGGGGGGACCCATGCCAGCCTTTTAATCCCCTTTAAGCCTGTGCTTTTTTCCTGATTCCACTACCATATACAAACTGTGTTTCAAGTCATCTTCAACCCCGTAAGCGCCTCCGAGATGAGCGTCCTACCCAAGGACCTTCAGCTCGACCTGCTTGCTGAATTTCAGATTCTGCCCGAAGACCTAAACTCTCTGGATGGAGCCAGTTTTAATACGATCCAGCGTGACGGGCGCACACTCCACCGCTTCCGTTGCCGGGATCACCGGATCTACTTCGAGCGCCATACTGAGGGGATCTTGATTCACCGTGTCCTTCACAAGAACACCATCCGTGATTTCCTGTTCCGATCGAAGCTCCCGATGAACGACGTTGACGATAATGGAGATCAGGCGGAAACGACCGATCAGTTTTGGAAGATGATCCACGAGACATCGACCGAAACCATGGACAAGGCTAGATGAGTCTATTGTCCAGTGACGCGAGCGAAGCAGCGCGCTTGGAATCCTTTCCCGTTACAAGGAAGCGTATCTTTCTCGGCCATGCCGGAGTGACAGCACTGCCAGCCTGCGCGGCTCAGGCAATGAAGAACTACATCGACTCCAGCAGCGAAGATCAGCAGGAGTTCGGAGGTGTGCTTAAGGAGGTGGCCCGGACACGGTCGGACTCAGCAGACCTTCTGGGAGTTTCCGCAGAAGAGATCGCTTTACTTGGTCCGACATCACTCGGCCTGAGCCTCTTTGCCAATGGCATCGACTGGAGGAACGGTGACGAGGTCGTTGTCTATGGCGACGACTATCCAGCCAATGTCTATCCTTGGCTCAATCTCCAGAGCCGTGGAGTCATCATTAAATGGCTAGAGACCGAATCCCTCGGCAGAATCACCCCAGAGAGCGTCGAGGCATCCTTGACTTCCAACACACGACTGGTCGCACTGGCCTCCTGCCATTTCCAAACGGGCTGGAGGATTGATATTCCCGCCATCAGTGCCCTCCTACGCAAGCGAGGGATCCTTTTTTCGCTTGATGCAATCCAAACCCTGGGCGCCTTCCCCACCCCGGCAAATGAGGTCGATTTCCTCTCTGCCGATGCCCACAAATGGATGCTCGGACCACTGGCAGCGGGAATCGTCTATGTGGCTCAGGAACACTTCGAGACCTGCCGCCCCACCCTGCTAGGCTCCTGGAATATCAAATCGCCCGACTTCTTGGCTCAGCGGACGATTGAGTTCGAGGAGGGGGGCCGTCGCTACGAACCGGGTGTCCTGAATGTCGCTGGCATCTACGGGATGAGAGCCTCGATCAATCTGATCCGCGAGCAGGGAATCCCCACAATCTCTTCGCTTATCCTGGAGCGTCGAGATCGCCTGGAAGCGGGCTTTGCAGGACTGGGCTTCGAGTTTCTCTCACCACGGAGCCACGAACCTCTCCGCTCCGGCATCCTCACCACGCGTCATCCTTCAAAGGATCCTGCCGAACTGATCGCGACATTAGAGCACGCCAGTATCTCAGCCTCTTATCGGAAGACCCGTGACCATGGGTTCTGGCTTCGCTTCAGCCCTCATTTTTACAATACGGAGCAAGAGATCGACCGCGTCCTTGACGTTCTCTCGGAATCCATCAAGTGACAAATCTGGAAATACATGCCTTGAAATTTCAGTGCAGCCCCATTTCATGGCTCTCTGAATTTCAACATCCATCCTTTTCTTCTTGGACCTAACAACTTTCAGCCTAAACCGCTAACAGCCTATTGATATGATTCCTATCGAGCACAACGACCCCATCAATGCTTCCATCCTTGCAATCTCCGAGGACAAGATCGCCGGATTCCATGAGGATCCTTTTGCCGTGGTGGCCGAGCAGTCAGGCCAACCCTTGGAGACAGTCCTGACACGCATCCGCGCCATGCTAGAGGCAGGAACCATCCGACGCGTCCGTCAGACCTTGATTGCGAACAATCTTGCCGAGGGTGCCCTCATTGCGTGGCGTGTCCCCGAAGACAGTCTTGAAGCGGCTTTTGAATTCCTCTTCAAGGAGGACCCCTTCTCAGGCCATGTCGTGGTGCGTTCCACGGATGCCCGGATCGAGGGAGGTGCGTTCCGTCTCTGGACGACACTCAAGGTTCCGGCTGGATTCTCACTGACAGAGCATTGTGAACTGCTCGCGAAAAAAATCGGCGCTGACGCCTACCGCATCATGCAGGCGAAGGGAATATTCACGCTGGGGGTCGGACATGTCCGCCGCAAGAGCTCCCTTCCGGGAGAGCGCTCCGAGGAACCCGCCACTATGATGAGCCCTGCGGTTGTTTATCTCACGGATCTGGAATGGCGTATCCTCTTGGAGTTGAAGCGCGAGTTCACACCCGATGAAATAACCAGTTTCCCTTGGCTGAGGAGAGCCGAGGCAGCAGGCGTCACGGCTGCTGAATTCTATGATGTCGCTCTTTCCTTCCTGGATCGCAAGTTGCTGGGACGCTTCTCCACCTTCCTAGAACATGTGAAGCCTTCTGCCACCGGAGTGCGCGTCACACGATTCAACGCCCTCTTTCACTGGGCGGTTCCTCCCGGTCGAGAAGCCGAAGCCGGTGCCGAGATCGGTCGACATGACATCATGACCCACTGTTACTGGCGCGAAGGCGGCCCGGAGTTCAATAATGTGAATATTATGGGCGTGGCGCACGGCACTGACAAGGAACGTGTCCTTGAGCACAAGGCGGCCATGGATCGCCACCTTCAGGAAGCCGGAATCCCACTCCTCTATACGAATGTCTTCTGGGGTGGACGTAGCGAGATCAAGCCCTCCGAGATCTCACCGCTTATCTACAAAGAATGGCTGAAAAGTATGAATGAGGAATGATGCGGAATGGAAAAGTCATTCCTTTTTTTCATTCTTCATTTTTCCTTTTGCCTTTCGTCACTCTTTTCTACATTCTAAACAACTCCTATGAAAGCCGGTCTTCATCCTAACTACAACCCGACGACGATCATCTGCGCCTGCGGCACCGCTTACCAGACCCGCTCGACCCGTGATAATATCAAGATCGGCATCTGCTCTGCATGCCACCCTTACTTTACTGGTGAGCAAAAGTTCATCGACACGGCTGGCCGCATCGAGAAGTTCACGCGCCGCTACGGCAATGTCCGCGCAACTCGCGCGACCAAGCCGAAGCTCTCTTCCAAGGCCTAGCTTCCTACTTCCCGACCGCGAGTCGGGAGGACGATTGGCACCGGAATAGGCCGGTGCCGGGCGGCTCCCGAACGTAACAGTGAGAGCCACGGACATGAATCTGGATTTTAAACCACTGATCGCCAAAAGGCGTCAGCGCTTTGAGGAGCTCGAAAAGGAGATTACTGACCCCTCCCTCTTCGACGATTCCAAGAAGGCCCGCGAGGTGCTCAAGGAGCATGCCCGGATGAAAGAACTCATCTCTACTTGGGACGAGATGGAGAGCTGCCTTGCCCAGCTTGTTGAGAATGAGGAGCTGGCCTCCGGGAATGACGCAGAGATGGCTGACCTGGCCAAGGCCGAGATTGAGGAGATCAATGCCAGGATACCAAAGCTTGAGCAGACCGTTCTTGTGTCACTCCTCCCTCCCCAGCCCGATGATGATCGCGATGCCATCGTCGAAATCCGTGCCGGGGCCGGTGGTTCCGAAGCCGCGATCTTTGCCGGAGATCTCTACCGGATGTACACTCGCTATGCCGAGGCTGCAGGACTGCGCTACGAGCTGATCGAGGCAAGTCCGAATGATGCCGGCGGATTCAAGGAAGTGATTTTCCAGATTTTCGGCACCGATGTCTTCCGCAGGCTCCGTTACGAGAGCGGCGTCCACCGCGTCCAGCGTGTTCCCGCAACCGAGGCTCAGGGACGCATCCACACTTCCACGGCTACCGTGGCCGTCCTTCCTGAGGCCGAGGAGGTCGACTTCGAACTTCGTCCTCAGGATCTCCGCATCGAGGTCTGCCGCGCTGGTGGTCCCGGAGGTCAGGGGGTGAATACCACAGACTCTGCCGTCCAAGTCATGCATATCCCTACGGGCAAGATTGTGCGATGTCAGGATGGCCGCAGCCAACAGAAGAATAAGGAAAAAGCCATCACCATCCTGCGTTCGAGACTCCTTGAAGAGAAGCGCGACGAGGAAGCTCAGAAATACGCCGCCCACCGAAAGAGCCAGATTGGCTCCGGAGGGCGGGAGGAGAAAATCCGCACCTACAACTTCCCGCAGAACCGTCTCACCGAGCACCGTATCGGAGTGACCCTCTACAATCTTGACCGCTTCATGGAGGGAGAGATTGCCGACCTGATTGCTGCCATCGGGGCCGCAGACACCCAACAACGTCTCGAGGCATCGGTCTCCCAATAGGCATGGCAACTGCCATGATGTCCTTGCTGGATGTACTCAAGGGAGCCTCCGAGTTCTTAGGCAAGCAGGGAGTGGAATCTGCGCGACTCAATGCCGAGCACCTGCTCGCCCATGTCCTTAGTCTCAAGAGGATGGATCTCTACCTGCAGTTTGACAGACCTCTCGGTGAGATTGAGCGAGCTCCATTACGAGATCTCATCCGCAGGCGCGGTACCGGCATTCCTCTTCAGCATCTACTCGGCACCGTCGAGTTCTGCGGACGCACCTTCAACAGTGATAACAGGGCCCTAATCCCCCGCCCCGAGACCGAACAGTTAGTCGAGCGTGCCCTGACCTATACCAACCTAGGCTGCAAGAGCTCTTCTATCCTGGATGTCGCCACGGGCAGTGGCATCATTTCCCTCACTCTGGCCCTGGAGTATCCTAGTGCCATGATCGTTGCCACTGATATCTCCTCCGAAGCTCTTTCGCTAGCCCGAGAGAATGCCTCGCTCCTCGGAGTTGATCGCATCATCTTTCATGAAGCCGACCTCATCCCTGCATCCTTGGAAAAGGAATCCTTCGATCTGATCACTGCCAATCTCCCCTATATTCCCTCGGCAGAGATCCCGACACTCAGCCGTGAAGTGCAACATGACCCCCTGTTGGCTCTCGATGGTGGTGCTGACGGTCTTGATCTTGTTCGCCGACTGGCACCTCTGGCCTACGATCGCCTTAACGCAGGCGGACATCTACTTCTTGAAATCGGAATCGGCCAGTCGGAAGAGGTCAAGACCTGTCTGGCCGAGCATAATTATCGCGACATTACACCCCTCTCCGATTACCAAGGGGTTCTGCGTTTCATCGAAGCGATGAAGGGCAATTGATCAGGAAGAAAGAAACGCATTATGGATAAGATTCTCGTTCACGGTGGCAGAACCCTAGAGGGTGAAGTCCGTATCGGAGGTTCCAAGAACTCCGCACTTCCGATCCTGGCCGCAGCTCTGCTGACAAAGGAAAAGTGTGTCATCGACCGCGTTCCCGACCTGAGCGACATCCACTACATGCTTACCATCCTCAGCAGCCTGGGTGCCGAAGTGGAACGAGCCAGCGGCGTGGTCCAGATCCGTGCCGAGAAAATTATCACGGAGGCCCCCTACGAAATCGTCCGAAAGATGCGCGCCTCAGTCTGCGTCCTCGGCCCGCTGCTTGGCCGTGAAAAATCCGCCAAAGTCTCTCTACCCGGCGGTTGCGTTATCGGAGACCGTCCGATCGATCTTCACCTGAAAGGGTTCGAAGCCCTCGGTGCAAAAGTGACCGTTAAGGGTGGCGACATCTTGCTTCATGCAGAGAAACTCAAGGGAACCCGCATTAACCTGCGCGGTCGTCAGGGCCCTACCGTCCTAGGCACCGGGAACATCATGATGGCTGCAGTTCTGGCCGAGGGGACAACCATCATCGAGGGAGCAGCCGAGGAACCCGAAGTTGTTGACCTGGCCCACTTCCTCACTGCCATGGGAGCCAGGATTTCTGGGGCCGGTTCCCATCATATCGAGATAGAGGGAGTCGCTGAACTACACGGGGCCAATCACACGGTCATCCCGGACCGCATTGAGGCTGGCACATTTCTTGTAGCCGGTGCAATCGCAGGGAAGAGAGTCACCATCACCAGGACCGAACCGAACCATCTCAGAGCAGTAATTCATGCCCTTAAGGATGCCGGATTCGACCTTGCTCTGACGAGCGACACTGTCTCGATCTCGCCAAACGGCGCGCGCAAACCGCTCCATCTTGAAACGATCCCCTACCCCGGTTTCCCGACCGACATGCAGGCCCAGTTCTGTGCCATGCTTTCTACAATGAAAGGCACCAGCGTCGTCACCGAGACCGTCTTCCCCCAGCGCTTTATGCATGTTGCAGAGTTGAAACGCATGGGAGCAAACATCGATCTTGCCGATCACCGCGCCACTATTCACGGAGTCGAGCGCCTCAGTGGTGCCCCCGTCATGGCCAGCGATCTGCGTGCCTCGGCCGCCCTTGTCCTTGCCGCCCTACCCGCAGATGGGGTGACCGAGATCAACCGGGTTTATCACATCGACCGCGGCTACGAGGCTATCGACGAAAAGTTGAATGGCCTCGGCGCTCACATCGAACGGGTTAAAGCCTAAGCTAGAGATCTGAGCTGGAAACTTGGGATTTCTGGCGCGCTGCGTTCTGCCATTGCTCTCTTACCGCTTGCCATTTTCCCATGGGGCTACTCGCTGGAGCAAGAGGGCAAAAAAAGAGGCAATAGAACAACACCAGATCGTACAGGGTATAAAGCCCAAGCCACTTCTTCTCAAAAAGTGATCTTTCTGCGTAATATCAAATCAAATGCATAAACTCGTTCTCATCCGCCACGGCGAAAGCACTTGGAACCAAGAAAACCGTTTCACCGGTTGGACCGATGTTGATCTGAATGCCAAGGGCCTGAATGAAGCCAAGGCAGCCGGTCAGCTTCTCAAGAGGGAGGGTTACAAATTCGACCGTTCGTTTGTTTCCGTTCTCAAGCGTGCCCTACGCACCAATTGGATGATTTTGGATGAATTGGATGAGCTATGGATTCCAGTTCAGCTTTCCTGGCGCCTGAATGAGCGTCACTACGGATCCCTACAGGGGCTCAATAAAGCGGAAACCGCTGCGAAGTTCGGTGACGACCAGGTTCATATCTGGCGCCGCAGCTACGATGTGCCGCCTCCAGCCCTTGAAAAAAGCGACGAACGTTTCCCAGGGTATGATCCCCGCTACAAGGATGTGCCCGAGGCGGAACTCCCCTTCACCGAATGCCTCAAGGATACCGTGAATCGCGTTCTACCCTACTGGCACAACGAGATTGCTCCTGCGGTTAAGCGCGGCGAGAAGGTCCTGGTGACCGCCCATGGGAATACCCTCCGTGCCCTCGTGAAGTACTTCGATGATCTCAGCGAGGAAGAGGTGCTGGCGCTGAACATCCCAACCGGCATTCCACTTGTTTACGAGCTGGATGATAATCTGAAGCCGATCCGCCATTACTATCTCGGCGACCAAGAGGCTATTGCCGCTGCGGCAGCGGCCGTTGCCTCGCAGGGTAAGGCTCAGAAGTAACATCTGATGTCTCTCATCCACGGTCGGAGTCATCGGGTTGCATGGATTGCTGATCTGTCGGTGGATTTGCCTGTCTCCACCCTCAAAAATCGTAGTGAAGTCCCTGCCGCTGAGACATGGGATCTCACACACATTTTTCGGGATGATCTGGCCTGGGAGGCCGAGTTCTCGGATCTTGCCTCACGCTACGAAGAGATCAATGCCTTCAAGGGAACCCTAGCGAAAAGCGCGGAGGATCTCGCCACGGCACTTGCGTTTGAATCGTCTCTGGATCGCTCCAGTGAGCGTCTGAACCAATACGCTGGGCTGCGTCTTTCCGAGGACAGTTCAAATGATGATGCCCTCGACCGTGACGGACGCCTTGCCTCACTCTGTGCCAAGATCAGCGAGACCAGTTCCTGGATCGCCCCGGAGATCCAAGAAATTCCCGACGCGATGTTCGTGGAATTCCTAGCCAATCCGTTGCTTGCTGACTGGCAGATCACTCTGCAGAACCTCCGTCGTCTCAAGCCTCATATTCTGAGTAATAAGGAGGAGCGTCTGATCTCCCTCTCGATGCCGGCTCTCGGAGGGCATCACGAGACCTTCTCCCAACTCACGAATGTCGACATGAATTTCGGCACTGTACTCGACGACCGGGGACAGGAGATCGAGCTGACCCAGAGCAGCTTTTCCTCCCTACTCCAGCGCCCCGACCGCATTGTCCGCAAGGAGGCCTTCCAGAAATTCTATAAGGAGTTCACTGCCCACCGCTTCACGCTGGCCAGTTCACTTGCCAGCTCGATCAAGGGTGATGTCTTCCTTGCCAAGGCCCGCCATTATTCCTCGGCGCGGGAGGCCTCACTCTTCGCCGATAATGTCCCGGCCTCCGTCTATGACAGCCTGATTGAGGCTGTCCGCTCACGTCTTCCTGCTCTTCACAAGTATTATGGGCTGCGTCAGCGACTTTTCAATCTCTCGGATCTGCATGTCTACGACACCTATGCCCCACTAGTCTCGGCAGTACAGAGTGATGTCCCGTTCGATCAGGCAATCGACATGGTGGTGAAGTCGCTTCACCCGCTTGGATCGGAATACACACAGACACTTTCCCGAGGTCTCAGCCAGGAGCGATGGTGTGACCGCTATGAGAATAAGGGGAAGCGCAGCGGGGCCTTTTCCTACGGAACCTATCAGGCCCCTCCCTACATCCTTATGAACTACAAGCAGGATGTCTTCTCCGATATCTACACGCTGGCCCATGAGGCGGGTCATTCGATGCACACTTGGTACTCAAGAAGAAACCAGAGTTTTCAGAATTACCACTATCCGATCTTCCTGGCCGAGGTGGCCTCGACCTTTAACGAGATCCTGCTCACCGAGCATCTGCTCTCCCAGACCAAGGAGCGCCCCATGAGGGCCTACCTGATCAATCGTCAGATCGATGACCTCCGTGGCACGCTTTTCCGGCAGACAATGTTTGCGGAATTCGAAAAAATCACACACGCCGCCGAAGAATCGGGAGCAGCCCTGACACTCGAGAGCTTCCGCAAAATGTACCGTTCGCTCCTGGACAATTACTTCGGAACCGGTGTCGTGATCGACGAGGAGCTAGAACTGGAGTGCCTCCGCATCCCGCATTTCTATAGTGCGTTCTATGTTTACAAGTACGCCACCGGAATCTCGGCCGCTATCACTCTGGCTGATCAGGTTCTCAAAACGGGGAATACAGACCGCTACTTCGGATTCCTGAAGAGTGGCGGCAGCAAGTTCCCGATTGAGACCCTGGCAGAGGCTGGCGTCGACATGCGCTCACCCGAACCAGTTAGTACGGCACTGGCCCTCTTCGAACGCAGGGTTGCGGAACTCGAGGAGCTTCTAGCAGTTCCCGGCAATACCAACTGATGAACGCGGGATTCATCGACAGGCTTGTCGAGCGAATCAGGTTTGTTGAACCGGCCGATATCGGCCATTACCTCCAGATTCTCTCCAAGGAGAAAGGATTCCTGGAGACCATCTTCAACTCCATTCTTGAAGGTGTCATCGTTACCGACCCTCAGGATCACATCATCTACATGAACAAGGCAGCCTGTACGTTCTTCGGGATGAACGGAGCTGAACATATTGGAAGAAGCTTGGCGGAGGCCATTCCTGGCTTGGAACTTAAGTCGGTGGTACGTCTCGGAGATGTCCTGAGTCGTGACCTGGAAGTCTTCTATCCGGAACACCGTTTTCTGAACTTCTACGTGAGTCCGCTGATGAGCGATGAGAAAGAGATATCCCGGCGTGCGTTGGTGGGACGCGCCATCATTCTCCGCGATATCACCAAGGAGCGTCTTGAAACTCAGGAGACCATCGAGAGCGAGCGCCTCTCGGCTATGACCCTGCTTGCAGCGGGTGTGGCTCACGAGATAGGAAATCCCCTCAACTCGCTCGATATCCAACTCCAACTTCTGGAACGTCGCCTAAAAAAGCCCTCTCTCTCGAAGAGTGATCAGCAGCAGCTGGCTGACTCACTCTCACTGGCCCGCGGGGAAGTGAAGCGTCTGGACCAGATTATCAACCAGTTCCTCAAGGCCGTTCGGCCGGCTCCCCTGGAGTACAAGACAACAGATTTCAATGCCCTGATTCTGGAAGCCGTCGAGTTCCTTCGCAATGAAGTGGAGGATCGGGGCATCAAGGTGGATCTCTTTCCCGGCAAACATCTCCCCCCTGTCTCGCTCGATCCTGATCAATTCCGACAGGCCCTCTACAACGTCATCCGGAACAGCTTCCAGGCCATGGGAAGCAAAGGGCATCTTCGCATCGGCACGGCCTGGGACGACTCCCATGTCTGGGTCAGCATCGGTGACACCGGCGGGGGAATCGATCCCGGCAGTGTTAGCGCGATCTTCCAACCCTACTACACCACCAAGGAGAATGGATCGGGCCTGGGGTTGCATATTGTCCAACGCATCGTCAGGGCTCATGGTGGCGAAATCATGATTCAGAGCGTAATGGGTCAGGGAATGCTCTTCACAATCCGTCTTCCCAGAGACGATCGACGCGTCCGCTTCCTCCCCCCTATCTCGGAGGAATCAAAGAATTGAAGATTCTATCGTGCAGAGACATAGAGGCGCAGAGAAATGATAATAGATAATCCCTTTCATCCCCTTAATTCCTGTGAGTTATCTCTAAAACACCACCAACCATCCAATTCATGAGCTTATCACTCCAAGTCGGCGACAAGGCCCCTTCCTTCACCACGAACGCAGTCGGCAATCAATACGGAACAGGAACTCCTCTAAAACTCTCCGATCTCAAGGGGAAGGTCGTAGTCCTCTATTTCTACCCTAAGGATGACACACCTGGCTGCACCACTCAGGCATGCGGAATCCGTGATGAATGGAAAGCCATCGAGTCCACTGGGGCAGCTCTTTTTGGTATCAGTATCGATGCTGTGAAGTCTCATGAGAAGTTCATCACCAAGTTCGATCTCCCCTTTCCCCTGCTAAGCGACACGGATAAATCAATCGTTGAGGCCTATGGTGTCTGGGTGGAGAAGTCGATGTACGGAAAGAAGTACATGGGAACCGAGCGCACCACCTTTGTCATCGACACGAATGGTAAGATCAGCGCCATCTTCCCCAAGGTGAAACCGGCCGAGCACGCCGGTCTTGTGATGAAAGCACTGAAAGAGCTAAGGAATCTAAAGGATTAAAGATTTTCTCACGCTGAGGCGCAGCGGGAGATTCTCATCCACCCTTTTTTAGCAGTCTCCCTTCCGGAGTGAGATGAAGGCTGCGCCCAGATGAGTGATCACCGAGCTTGCCGAGAGTGATTCCTGGGATTCCGTTCCATGGAAGATGGAGATCTCAGCGGCACGCCCGCATAGCCAAGCTCCGAGTGCGGCGGCCTCCCGGCAGGAATGCCCCGAGCCGATGAGGGCTGCACAGACACCCGTCAGGACATCTCCCATCCCTCCGCTTCCCATGCCCGGGTTGCCCGTGCTGTTGAAGATGACTGGAGCTCCTCTCTCCGCAATAATCGTTCTGGCCCCCTTGAGCAGGAGCGTTACCGGATATTTTTGTGTAAAATCCGTTGCCCAATGCCTGCGTGTTCTCCCATCGCAGGGAAAAAGACGCTCCATCTCACCCGGGTGGGGCGTTAGTAGGCGGGGAGCGACGCACTGAGAGAGCAGCGAAGGATCGTTAGCAACAGCATTGAGCGCTTCGGCATCGACCACGCAGGGAATCTGGCAGTCACGGACAAGACCACGCAGCTCCTCGTGATGCTCTGGTCCGAGGCCGGGCCCAAGGGCCAGAACATCCAGTTGATTGATTGGGATGTCGCTGTAGGAGGCTATCCGCTGGACCATCACCTCCGGGATGCAGGTAGAAGCAAGCAGATCGTGAAAGTCCGGCAGAGCATAAAGAGTCACCAGTCCGCCACCGGCATGGACTGCAGCAGCGGAGCAAAGCCGTGCGGCACCCAAGAAACCGCTCGATCCGGCCAGAATACCGATATGTCCGTAGGTCCCCTTGTATGAGTCATAGTCACGAATTGGGAGAAGCCCCCTGAGCGAAAGTGCTGTAGAAATACTGGCAGAATCAACGCTCTCTATCAGAACTCCGGGCAACTCAACCACCGCGAGACGACCCACAACAGCCGTGGCAGCATCAGTGACAAGTCCTGTTTTCACGGCGCCGAGTGTGACTGTCAGATCGGCATGCACACACTCTCCGGGCATCTCTCCGGTTGTGGCATCCAGACCGGAAGGAAGATCCATAGCGACGGTATAGCCTCCCGAATTTCTGCGCAGAGCGTTCATCTCAATGATCAGTTCCTGGATTGAGCCGTGCGGAGCTCCGGAAAAACCAATGCCCAGCAATCCATCCAGCAGTAAAAGCGGACCACTGATCTTCGGGAAAGTATCCGCGACAAGTACTCCCTCGAGCTGATTCAGGCGATCCAGCTGATGACGGGTCAGCGGAGCCAATTCTGAAGCTGAGGAAGCGACCCGAAGAATGATATTCCATCCGATCTTCTTCAAAAGATGGGCCACAATAAGCCCATCCCCCCCGTTATGTCCCTTCCCGCAATAGAGCACGGCGGTAGCGGGATAAGGAAAGAACTGTCCTATACATCTCGCAATCCCCTCACCTGCGATCTCCATCAGTCCCTCGGGAGTCGCTCCGCTCTGAAAAGCCAGCTCCTCAGCTGCTTTCATCTGTTGGGCTGTCACGATCACGGGAACAGAAAAAATTACTCGCGCAGAGGCGAAGAGCTGTCAGAGAGAAACTGAGCTAAATCTTTCATATCGATCATCTCACCAATTTTTTCAGTCTCTGCGCCACTGTACCTTAGCGCGAGACTTTCTTAATTTCAGGCACTAGGAAGCGTTTCTCCGCGAAGGCTCAGCACCCGGAGCATCACCTCCTCGATCAGGTTATTCGGACAGGAAGCGCCCGCCGTGATTGCTATCCGAGCAGGGAGACCCACTTCGGGAAGCCAGGAGACTTCAGAAGAGATCTCTCTCTTCTGATGCAGATCGAAGTGACGGATTAAGTTTGTCTTCTCAAGACACTCTTGATTCCGGATGAAATAGGTTGACACGAGCTGCTCACCCATCTCGGCGAGATGGGTTGTATTGGAGCTGTTATACCCACCAACGACGAGCAGCAGATCGAGAGGCTGGAGCAATAGTTCCTTCAGGGCATCCTGTCGCTCCTGAGTGGCACCGCAGATCGTATCGAAGAGTCGGAAGTTCGCATCACTACCATCACGCAGAGTGATGGCCTCCTTGAGCTTTCTCTGCACCGCTTCAGTCTCTTCGCGAAGCATGGTAGTTTGGTTGGCGACACCGATGCGTTGGAGATGCAGGTCTGGGTCGAATCCCTTAGAGAACCTTCCCTCGAATTCATGCAGAAACTTCTCCTTGCTGACTTTACCTAAAATAGAGTCGCAGACACGGACGGTCTCTTCAAGATTCAGGACGATCAGATAATGTCCATTGCCGTTGCCGAGGGCACGCGAGGCTGTCGCGCGCGTCTCCTCGTGCGAGGCCTTGCCATGAATAATGGAGGTGACCTCCTCGGTGGCGTTCTGCCTGACCCTCTTCCAGACACTCATGACATCTCCGCAGGTGGTATCGACGATCCGACATCCATGGCGCTTGATTTCCTCAACAAGAGAAACGGTCGTTCCGAAAGCAGGCACAATAACGACATCATCCGGTCCAAGATCCTCGACATGAGGGCGTCCCGACTCATCGAGAAGATTTCTGATGCCCAGCGCAGCGATCTGGGCATTCACTTCGGGATTGTGAATAATCTCGCCAATCAGGAAGAGGCGGGCATCGGGAAAGACCTTCCGGGCGGCGTAGGCCAGATCAATGGCCCTCTCAACTCCATAACAGAATCCGAACTGCTTCGCCAACCGGAGGATCGTTTTCCCGGCGATCAGGACGGAACCATCCGCGCGAACCCTCTCAACAAGACTGCTGTAATAATGATGCTCCACTTGCTCCTGAACCTTCGCCATCACCTCCGGTGTCCGGAGATTCACTTTCGCAGAGGTTGCAGGAGGAATGCTCAAACGTTATACCTATTGCAAGACCGCAGCCTTGATTTTTTGGAAATAACTTGGCGAAGTCATCTCTGCATTCGGGAGGTCTGGGTCGTTATAATCCTGCGGGCGAGTAGTCTTGGCGCCCAAAGTTGCATCCTCAGGCTGACTGTTGGCGATCCGCACAGGTGTACCAACTCGGGTCAGCTCCCAGAAATCTCCAGCATCATTGGCATGGAGGCGGATGCAACCGTGCGTCTTGGGCGTAGGCCAAACCCATCCTTGGTGAAAACCATAGCCCGGGGCGAATTCAACCCAATAGGGCATTGGATAACCGACATACCGGCCCTTGGCACTGCATGCTTCACAAGGAATGATGGCATCCCTCATCACGGCAAATCCATAACTTCCTGAACGCTTATTTCGCTCCTTCCGGGTGACGCAGAGGTTTCCTTTAGGGGTGGGTTTGGATGGCATGCCAACGCAGCAAGCCGTTACAAGGAGAGGACGGTTTCCTTCCATGACGTAGACCATCTGCTTGGAGAGGGAGACCTTGACCACGACCTTGGAGGGATCCTTGGGCTTGTAGGCGGGTTGATCATAGACAGTCCGCAGATTCATTTGGGCGCAACCTCCTAGGAAAACGAACGGAAGTATTAAAGTAAGAAGATGACGTTTCATCCCCTTATGGAAACCCGAAAAGCGGAAGGTGTCAAATGATGCGCTGATTGAAACAGAGTAAATCCCCGCTTTCGGGGCATCGTTCTTTTGACCTTTTATCCATCAAGCCCTACAATAATCGACAGATTGATGATCAAGACAGATGATTTTAATTATGCGATGGAAAACACCCGTGTGTTGGTGGCTCCCAGTACGGCGATCGAAACCTATGGACAGACCAGTTTTCGGTTTCGACTCGTCACCGAACCGATGGACGAAGTCGGAACGGTTCGTCTCCGTCAGGGAATGATCCATGCTGAACGACCCAGGATTCTCGCGCCCCACTACGTCAGCAAGTTGCTTCTCGAGGGTTTCGGGGAGAAGGCACGCGACTTCGCAGGGTGGATGGAAGAGCAAAAAGATCTCCATTTTCTCCGTTACGGATTCTCCCTCCGAAAGACCGACTTTTCGGAGAGTATCCTCAGGGAATCCAAGGATAACCTGCTTGAACGACTGATGCAGCAACTGAGGCGCGATGACGATCCCATGGATACCCTGATCGAGGGAGTTGACGAGGGATGGGAGGTCTGCCTGATGAAATTTACCATGGACCTCATCCAACGTTCCGCCGGCAATAACCTTGCGGAATGGAAACGGCGCGGTCTTCTCTGAGGAACTTCAGAAACAAGCCATTATCACATGCGAACATTCAAAACCATTACCCTTCTTCTTCTCGGCTTACTGATTTTCGGCTCAGCCGGCTATTTCGGCTACCAACTCTTTATCAAGCCGAGTCGCTTGGAGAAGAAAGAGAAGGCCGCAGCCATCGCGGCAACCCCTACCCCCACTCCTGATCCTGGAGCCCATGAACTCCAGCGCCTGAAATCACTCCGGGCAAGCGGTGATAACGTCGGTGCGCGTGACGGATTGAAGACTTGGATCGACTCCCATCCCCAGTCCCCACTTATGAAGGAAGCACGGATGGAGCTAGGTAGGGCAAACTTGATCCTACTTTTCCAGTCATCTGGAAATCCCGAGGTGATCACCTACACCGTTGTCAAAGGGGATTCGCTTGCCAAGATCGCCTCCAAACAAAAATCGAATGCCGAATTGATCCAAAAAGCCAATAACCTGTCCAGTATCAACCTCCAGATCGGCCAGCAACTTGTCATCCCTTCGCTGAACACATCGTTGGAACTCGACCGCAAGGCCAAGAGCCTGACACTTCTCGATAATGGAATCGTGGTGAAGGAATACCCTCTCCTCTCCTCGCCTTCAGCCCCCATGAAGGCCGTCCCCGCATTGACCACCAAGATCCTCGACAAACTTGCCAACGCAGGAAACAAAAGGGTTGCTTTCGGAGACAAGGCTTATGCCCAAAGCGAACGGATCATCCTTCTTGCCGGAAATTTCTCCATCGTCGGGGTTGAGATTTCAGTGCCAGTTCCGGCGCCGACGCAGGTAACGCCACCGCCTGCCCAGACATCTCAGAGCCCGAATAGCTCCCCCTCGCCGACAACCTCCCCTCTCCCCCTCCCACCGGGATATATACTTTCCAAGGAGGATCTCCTGGAAATCTTTCCTCTCGTCTCTCGAAATACTCCGGTCATTATCCACTGACCCTTTTTTCACTGAAGCCAACTCCTTGATTCCATGAATGTCCAACCTCTTGACTTTGAGCTCCCCATTGCCGATCTAGAACGCCGTGTTGCGGATCTCGCAGAGACGCGCCGCTCCGAGGACCCCCTGCTTGTGGCTGCTCGTGAGGACCTGGAGAAACAGCGTAAGGCCCTCTACGGTAACCTTACTCCCTGGCAACGTGTGCAAATCGCACGACACCCGACTCGTCCTTATTTCCTGGATTATGTCTCCGCCTGCGTGAGCGACTTTGTGGAACTCCACGGTGACCGATTCTTCGGTGATGACAAGGCTATGCCGGCAGGTATCGGACGCATCGGAGGCCACCGTTGTGTGATCATCGGTCAGCAGAAGGGACGCGACGTGAAGGAGAATGTCCTTCGAAATTTTGGAAGTCCTCACCCGGAGGGATACCGCAAGGCCCTTCGCCTCATGAGAATGGCGGAAAAATTCTCACTGCCTGTCGTTTGTTTCATTGATACGCCTGGTGCTTATCCTGGAATCGGTGCTGAGGAGCGGCACATTGCCGAGGCAATCGCCGTCAATCTCAGAGAAATGATGTCCCTGAAGACACAGATCATCTCCCTTGTGATCGGCGAGGGCGGCAGCGGCGGGGCTCTTGGCATCGGTGTGGCGGACAGGGTCCTCATGCTGGAGAACTCCTACTACTCTGTCATCTCACCGGAAGGATGCGCCGCCATCCTATGGAAGCATCGAAAGCACGCTCCTGAGGCAGCGGCGGCTCTGAAACTTACCGCCGATGATCTTCAGGAGTTCGGTTTGGTCGATGGTGTTCTGCCCGAACCTTTGGGAGGAGCACATCGTGACCCTTCGCTCATCTATGCGACAGTTACCGAGACGATTGCAGCAGCCATTACGGCTTTAAAAGAGATCCCGATGAAAAAGCTTCTGGAAGAACGCTACGAAAAGTTCCGAGGAATGGGCGTCTTTTCGGAATAGCTCTTTTTACGCTTCTCTACCCTAGGCACATCTGCGCTTTCTTCGGAAGGATGGATGACCAGAGTGATCTCGCCCCGAGGCGGGTTTTCAGCATAGTAGGCGGCAAGTTCAGCAGGTCGTCCATGACGGTATTCCTCATGGATCTTGGAGAGTTCCCGAGCAACACAGAGACGACTTTCTGGAGACAAGAGCGAGAGATCGGCAAGACAGGCCCCCAAGCGATGAGGGGATTCAAAATAGATTCCCGTCATACCTAGGCCTAGGGCCCTGCGGAGTTCCGATCGTCTTCCTGATCCAGACGAGGGAAGAAAGCCGCCGAAATGAAAAGGCACAGGGGGGAGACCACTGGCTACCAGAGCCGTCGTGACAGCACTGGGACCAGGAAGAACGGTGTATTCCACCTGTTCCTTAATGCATTCCCTGACAAGGCGAAATCCCGGATCACTCACCGAAGGGGTGCCTGCATCGGTGACCAGGCAGAACTTCTCACCCCCCCTGAGGCGGGAGATCAATTCAGGAAGACGTCTCTCCTCATTATGTTCATGGAAACTAATCAGGGGCTTTCGAATCTCCAGATGAGCCAGAAGTTGGGAACTGCGACGGGTATCCTCAGCAATCACTCCATCACAGCAGCGCAATGATTCGATTGCCCTCAACGTGAGGTCGCCGAGATTGCCGATCGGCGTGGCAACAAGCGTCAGGGGTGGCAACCCCGATTCATCCCCGGACTCTGAGTTTTCAGGTTTCAAGTTTCAGCTTTTCAGCTTTTTTTACGTTACCATCCCTCGGAAACTTGGCTTACCAGACTGACAGCCATGCGCTGGGCAGCAATCGGATAATTCATGTTCTGAGTAGTAACCAAGTCGGAGTTGACGAGATCAGATTCGGTGAAGAAGGGAGTCACACCAATGGCCTTCCCTTTCACCAACTCGACACCCGACACGCGGTCGATGACGCGATAGCTGACCGTCACCGTGAGTTCGAACTCCGAGGTCTGCAGCACATTGCTTGAGAAGACGCGCATCGGTTGCTTCAGCACACTCAGAATAACACCCTCAACGATGGCGTCGGCCCTGTCTGCGGATTCGATCTGATAGGTGCCATCTTTCTGGAACTGCTTCACGACAGCATCCGCCGTCTGGGCCTCGAGTCTGGGAATGAGCGTTGAGTTCTTGAAGGTATTCACCGCGAGTGTCGAAACGCGCCTCATCGGTGTCGGCTTGATCTCCCCAAGATGGTATCCGCATCCTCCTAGCGCTAAGAACAGAGGCAAGAGGAGAAGAATCCGAAGGTTTGTCATCATGGGGCAAGAGGAGTCTTTTGCTGCGGTGTCTGAACCGGGGGTTCTTGCAGTGGAATAGGTTTTGTATCCCTCAAATCACCCTTCATCTGAGGACGGGGCAGCTGCGCTTCCTCGGGGACAAAATCCTTTTTCGGCGGTCCATTATAATTCGCAAGGGCCATCGACTCGACCTGAGCCTGAAGACGTCGGCGCTCGGCAAGACGCTCTCCATTCTCCGGACGCTCCTGTCCCACGCGAAGGGAATCCTCACCATAAAGGGCCTTGAGTTCATCCAGACGACTCTTCGCCTCAGTTGCCTCCTCGCTCTGGGGAAAGCGGCGGATAACATCATTGTAATAGATCGCGGATGCCTTGAAATCCTTGTTGAAGTCGTAGAACCGGGCCACTCGCAGGGTGTCAACGGACTCCTTGGAGAGCATTTTCTTCATATTTTGACCGGCCTGCTGAACCTTCTCACTATTGGGATATTGAAGAAGAAAATCTTGGTAATTGTTCTGAGCCTCTTTGAGCGCGGAAAGATCCTGCGACTTTCCCGTCATCCCGAGTTGCTGGTAGACATAGCCGACCTGGTAGGCGGCGGAATCACAGGCTGCGCTGTTGGGGTATTTATCGAGGACCTTCTGGTAAGCAGCAATCGCCTCCTGAGCCTTCCCTTGTTTCTGGAGGGCTAGGCCGAGATTGAACTGAGTGATTGCAGCATGCTTGCTGTAGGGCGACACCTTGAGGATCGCAAGGTACATTTCCTCGGCTTTCTCCATCGAGGGAACCATCGGGATTCCGAGGAACTTCACCTTCATCCCCTTCAGGAATTCATTGGCGATAGAGATCTCGTCAGCAACCGATTCTTCGAAGTTCGGAGTCTGCGGATATTTTTGGAGGAGGGTCTGGTATTCCTTGAAAGCAGCTTCGAAGTTTCCCTTCTTGTTGAGCTGCTTGGCCAGCTTGAACTGGGCCTCTGGAGCCTCCTTGCTCTTGGGATAGGTTTTGGCAATGAATCGGTAGGTCGTGATCGCCTTCCCAGAGTCACCCGAGGAGACAAGCTCATCAGCCGCAGCAAGATGGTCAGCGGCCGTTCCAAATGAAATCAGCGTATTCGTGATAGCCTCCGACTTTACGAGTCCCTCGGACTCTGCATGAAGACTAGTGGGAATAAGTGTTAGCAAGAAAGCCGACACCCAAGTGAAAAGCATCCTAAAAGGGACAGACATGGTAGCTGATTTTCTCATCCGAAGGGGAAACGCTAGAGAAGGAGTGCCTCAAGCGTCAAGAAGCAGCTTTGAGATAAGGAAACAGGGTGAAGTTCGACCTTGGGTTTATTACCGCTATTTTGCTCCGGGGAAGACCAGAGGCTCTGGAGCAAAATCAGGAACTTTCGGGGACGGACCATTTTCTTTCCATCTACGCAGCAACTCCGCACCCCACGGTGTCGACGGATAATTGGGCATTGAGTCGTTAGGCATTATAAATGCGGGTGGTTTAGGTAATCCTTGCTTCATCACAAAGAGAGGGTAGCGATACCAGATCTTATCATGCCACAAAGACGTCGGAGTCTGATATTGAAGACCCTGCTTGGTAAACCACTGCCACTCTGAGGGAAGATAAGGCGTGGGAGGGTTTTTTTCCTCCATCAGCACGATGCAATCAAACCCTCCATCGCCAGGTCTTTCTCCCCCCACTACCATGAGGACATCCATGGGATACTTCTTGCCCGCTTGCACAGTGAACCAGGGACCGACACTTGCGCCCCACCCTGGGTAGATACGGGTTTTATCCGGGGGCCCTTGCTTAAAAGAACTACGGCTAATGAGCCCCTTAAATGAACCAAAGACAACCTCCTCACCAAATCGAATACCCAAAGACCCATTCCCCATATACACTATAAATCGGAAAGTGCCATCCCGAGGTCCAGTAACCTTCCCCCTGTAGTGGATCAAAAGATGATTCATCTTCATCTGATTATCGACTCCGAATGCCTTTAAGGCAGCTTTTTGTCCGGCATTTAAAATACAGAATTCATAGGTCGTTACCGGATCAGGAGATTCATAAAATTTCTCGAGGATACTTCTATCCCAACCCTTGGAGAGAAAATCATTGATCACCTTGGCCTCACCCAAGACTCCATCTGCGAGATTCTTGTTCTTAGAAGGATCATTTTGGCATTCTCTAAATAAGGAAAACCACTTATCCGGGTGGTCTTTATCGTCAGCAAAATGAGGGTCCTTGAAAAGACCATCATCCTTGATCTCGGTGGGTTGGTGATCCTTTGTCTGCTTTAGGTCGAAAATATGTCCAACCAAGCCTCCTGCTCCACCACCCTTAAACCCAAACGCTGTGAGGCCGGCTAGCGGCATGGAGGCCATGCCAGAGCCTCCTCCACCAACTCCATTCCCAAGCCCAGAGGCGCCGAGTCCACTCATGACAGAGGCCATGACGTCGGTTCCTGTCGAGTTCATCTCCATGGCAGGGAGGGCGATCGAGACGTTGGCAGAGGTTGAGGTGATCCGCTTGGAAAGCGCGGGTGCCGCGGCCGCTTTCTTCGAGGGTTTCACTTTGTGCTCGGCGGCAGCCGCTGGGCTTGGCGGTGGTGCCGTGAACTTCATCTTCTCCTTGCGAGACTGAACCACCTCCACCACCAGCAGTGTGGCACCGCCGATCAGGATAATGTGCAGTAGGAGGCTAAGAACGAAGAAACTGCCACTCCATGCCATCCACCGCTGCCAGACATTCTTCTTGATCGGATGAGGCTCCGCCGGGGCGGTGTGAGGCGCATGATCAGCATGAATCTCAGGCAACCCTTGATGCTCATTAAGGTCATGGTTGTCTTGGGGCCCGGAGGGAGGGGCCTCGTTGGGTGATTTAGGATTACTCATCGTCCACGTTGAAGGTCACATTGCTGATCTTGGCTGCCGCCAGTGCATTAAGGACATCAATCGTACGGCTGTACTTCGCATGGGCATCGCTGACAATAGTGACAATGGCGGGTTGGTGAGCGTTATCCGCGTTCTCTTTCAGCCGCATCAGGGTGGCTCGGAGTTGGGGAAGATCGGCGCTCGTGATGGAGTCGAAAGGTTCGTCGTTCAGCGATACCTCCCCCTCGTCGGAAATTGAGATAATGGTCTCGTCGTTAAACTCGGTTGCCGAAGAGGATTCCGCAGACCCAGGGAGCTTGGTGGAGAGTTCGTTCTCCACCTTGACTGCCCCAGCCATGACCATGAAGAAGAGCATGATCACGAAAACCACGTCGACCATCGGGGCTATCTGGAAGCCCATTGTTCCGTCATCTTCGTTGACAAATGATTTCATGTGTCGGAACTCAGTCGTGGTTCATTGCGGAGAAGGAGATGTCCGAAATACCGGCCTCCGCCGCGGCATTCATCGCTTGGGAGACAAAGAGTGCCGGCACTTCACGGTCGCCTCGGATCACAATACGAAACTCGGGGTTCTGGCCCGGCTTGGAAGCAGCCATTTTATCTCCGTACGCCTTGGCCTCCTTGAAAGGCTCCACAAGCTCAGACCCCTTGGTGTAAATGCGATCCTTAAAATTAAAAACACTCCGGTTCGCTTCCGGGTCCCAACGAACATTGACGATCGCCTCTGAGCGGGAGTCATCCTTCTTGGCGGCCTCCGCCGCAATTGGTAGCTTAATCGACTTATCGACGTTCAAGACTTGGGCCGAGGTGATCACCATGAAGAAAATCAGGATGACCAGCAGGACATCCACCATCGGGGCGATCTGAAAATCAGGCTCGCCCTTCTCTAGTCCTCCTCCTCCTCCTGCCATGGTTCGTTATCGGTTGGGGGATGAGAGGAAGTTACTGCCCGACGCTGGTTTTATACTCTTCGACGACGGGATCCCCCTCATTAGTCGTTACTTCCTCCGTAGCGACAACCAGCCAGTTCGGCGTATTTGCGTAGATTTCCTCACCGCTGATGTGGACACCCTCCAAATACTCATAAGGCATCTTGCGGAAGAGCACGTTGAGGATGTCCTGAATGTGATGCATCGCCGTGGTGGAGCGACTCCGTAAGAAATAAAACATACCGAAGGCGGGAATCGCGATCACCAGACCGCTCGCCGTGGCGACAAGCACCTCACCGATGGCCCCGGAGAGACTCGCCGGATCACCAATACCGGAGGAGCCGAGCGTGCTGAAGGCCTTGATCATTCCGGTCACAGTGCCGAGAAGACCGATCATCGGCGTCACGACACCGATGACGGAGAGGTAGTTGATCTGGGTTCCCATGGCGGCGCTCTCCTTGTGCATCTCGGAGATCATTCCCTCTTCCATCATCGTCTTGCCATCACCGAGCAGGGAAATGCCGACACGAAGGACATTGGTCAGTGGAGATTTGTTATCGCGACAGAAGGTATAGGCACCCACATAATCCCCTTGCTGGAAAAGACGTTTCACTTCGGCCTCGTAGGCGGGGGGCGATGTCTTCTTGATCGAGGTGTTCTTGATGCCGTCAGTGGAAAGATAGACGGTCAGCACGGACATGATTCCAATCGGGAACATCACCCAACCACCCTCAACAAGAGTCTCAAGCAACGATTTGCTGTGGGCAGCTTTTGTATCTTTTTTGGAAGATTCCTCAGCGGATGCAATGGCTGTGCCAAGGCAGAGGAAAGCAGTCAGGAGCAACAGGAGGTGAGGACGACGGATGTTCATGGGTTAGGATGCTGGATGGTTTGTTAAGTTAGTGATGGTAATCTTGAAATCAAGGCTGAGAAAGGGATGCCGACTTTTTTTTGGCCTCGGCAGCCTGTGGTGAGTCGGGCCACTCCTTCACAATCTGAGCGTAGCACTGCGTGGCGCGCTTGACATCCTTGAGACCGATATAAGACTCCGCAGCACCGGCAAGAGCCGGCGGCTGCAGTAGTGCCACCGAGGGATAAAAAACCTTGATGGTAAGAAAAGCACGGAGAAGAGCGCCAACGTAGTCCTGTTTCTGTAGCAAGGCCCGTCCCAAGGCGAGTTGAGCAAGGGCAGAACCTTGATCACCATTGACACGAGGCAAGGCCTTGCCCCCCACGATAACAGCCTGAAGATCACCGGTAGCCAGTGGGGCGAAGAGCGTCCCTGCACGGGATAAGGAATCAGCTTCAGGCGACTTGAGTGCCCCGATCTGGCGAGCAAGATCGGCACAGTCTGCATCCTTGCCCGATGCGGCTAGCGCCAGAAGACGGACTCTCGCCATCTCAGGCCACCACGATCCAGGCACATCCTTCATATCTCCTTGCTGGGAGACATAGTTTCCGGTGAGCAACAGTACCTCTGCGGCGTTCCCCATGCTGGCGGCGGACAAGGCCTTGGCAAGCTCGGGAGGTTCGGCAAAGCTGACTTTGATGATCCGTGCCAGAGGCAACCCCATTTCAATGGAACTAGTGCTCCCCTCCATGGTCACCTTGATCATGAGTAACTCCCCCGAACGCCTGATGCTCGAGTTGGTGTAGGTCTGACCGTCCGTTGTCGTGATATCCTCGGCCCGGAGGATTCCCGATAAGAGAGCCACCCCACAGAAGAGGATCGAGTGAGTCAAGGAACGTGCACTCATGATTTGGAAGGTGATGGGATAGATGGCTGGGAGGATGAACTAGGCTGACCGGACTGAACAGGCGGCGCTGGAAGAGCATCCAGTTTTTTCCGTGCTTCCTCCGCGAGAGGGGAAGCCGCTAGGCGTGGTTTCGAGAGCATATCCTTGAGATCCTTGGCGGCATCCTCGGGTTTGTTGAGTTTGATGAAGGCATCAGCCGCCTTAAGGTAGGCAGGAATCACCACAGATGGATAGCGCTGGTAGGCCACGTAAACGCGCTGGTAGTACTGGATGGCTGCATCGGGCTTGCCTCGTTTTTCCTCCAGGTCCCCCAGAGACATCAGCGCCTTGGCGGTGATCTCACCACGCCAATCCTTTGTGGAGGCGACCTGCTCAAAGACCTTCTTGGCCTCGTCAAACTTTCCTTTGGCAAGAAGAGCCTTTCCTTTCCCATACGTCACCTGAGCAAGCGTAGCTTCTGCAGAGGCCTTGTTCACGCAATCGTCAAACCACTTAATGGCCTCGTCGGGTTGGTTCCTCGCAAGCGACACCTGTCCCATGCCGCAGTAAGCATACTCGAGCAGGTCACTCTTAGGGAACGAAGTCATGAACTCCTTGAAGAAGGTCTCAGCCTTGTCCACATCGCCCCGATCAAGAGCAATCTGGCCGCATTCGGAGAGAAGCATGGCGCTGAGTTTGTCAGCGGGGAAGTCTTTATAGATTGAGGCCATCAGCTCCTTCTGACGGTCCGGTTTCTTCGTGTATCCGGCAAGTTGGGCGAGGGCAAAGCGCATGCGGGCTTTGGCAAGTAGTGAATTCCCCGTGTTCGACTCGCTCAGGTACTTGGCAAAGTCCGCGTCGGCATCGTAGGGAGGAGGGGGAGTCGGGGATGGGCGCGGCGTCGGCGAGGCCTGCGCATCAGCGGGAGCATTGGCAGTGGATTCCTGTTGAGGGGAAGCATTCTGAATGGCAATCAACGAGGGGCGCGGTCTTTTGGCGCAGGTCTGGGCAAGCTGGGTCAGGAGTTGCTCGACGGCATCCTGCTGACGATCGTCAATGTTCTTCAGAATGTTATCAGCAAGATACTTCTTCGCCTCTTCGGGCTTCCCCTGCTTAATCTTGGCCTTGGAGACCCAAAAAACTGCGGCCACCACAGCCGGATGCTTCGGATGACGTTCGATAAAGCGGTTGAACATCTCCGCAATGTCATCCCAGCGGTTTAGTAACTGATATTGGGTGTTGGCTTGGAAGAGTGAGTACTTGAGGAGGTCGTCGTTATCAGCAAAGTTCACCGAGGCGCGGTAAGCAGCAGCCGACTCAGCCGGCATCCCCTTCTTGTCATAGGCATCTCCCTTGAGCGAGAGGATCTCCGCCTGCATCACCTCACCCTCGTGATGCTTTACCCACTCATCACACAATCTGATAACGTCATCGTGTTTGTTTGCTGCCTGATAACAGAGCGCGATGCGATAGTCGGAATCACCGGTAAACGTCCCCTTGGGGAATTTCTTCACGTAGTTCTGGAATCCCTCCAGTGCCTTACCGTAGTCACCCAACTGAAACGAGCAGAGCGGTATGCGGTAAGCGCTTTCCTCTGTAAATTTCCCGGTGGGATACTTGGTGATGTATTTTTGATAATCCTTGATCGCCTCCTTATATTTATCCGGATTCGGAGTCTTGGGATCGATCGCCTGTGCAAATTTTGCATTCGCGAGCAGGAACTGCATGTCGGCCGCCAACTCGGGAGAAGTCACCTTCTCGTTACGGGTACCGAAGATGGTTTCGGCCCCTTTGAAATCGCCGGCTTCGAGGGCCAATGCCCCCTTGAGGTAATCTGTCTGGGAGGCGTATTTTCCTGAGGGATACTCAGCAAGGTAGCGGTCCAGCGCTGGAACGGCGTCCTCTCCCCTTCCCAGGGCGCAGTAGGCGGCGGCGATGCTGAAGAGCGCATCCTCCCGGACCTTCGGATCCTTGGAAGACTCCAGAAGACCCTCCCAGATCAGGATGGTCTCCCATTTCTGATCGAGTTCGTCGTAGGCCTTGGCCTGGCGGAGGCGAACGGGCAGCTCGGTGTCAGGAAGCTTCTCGAACTGCTCAAGAACCGACTGGAGCTGTTTCTGATCCTCCTTTAGACGGGCATTGGTGGCATTGACCTCCATAAAGGCCTTAGGATTTTTCTGAAGGGTAGCAGTGTTGTCATTGATCGTCTTATCGATCTTCTCAATACGCTTTTTCTGGAGATCCGAAACAACCTGCTTGGGCCGCACGATCGCATACATCCGGAGTGCCTTATGTCGCTCACCCTTGGCAAGCAGAGCATCACCGATCCGAACCGAAAGAATGTCGAGCTGCAGGGGGTTATCAATGAGGTTGCCCGCACCCTGAAGCTGGTCCAACAACTTCACCGCCTCGTTCAGATTACCCTGCTTTGACTCGATCTCGACGATAGCCATAGCGGCCTGCGCCGAAAGATCATCCTTGATCCCACCAGCAATCATCGGGCGAAGTGCAGCAACAGCCTCAACGGGCTTTCCACTTTCTGCAAGCATGGAGGCTTGGGCCATTCGGGCCCGGGCCGCAAGGTCACCGGTTCCTTCGGAAGCTTTTTTAAGGGACTGCTCGGCCTCGGCCTTGCGCCCTGTCTGCATTTGAATCTGTGAAATCGCAATCAGGGCCTTGGTCTTGTTTTTACCATTAGGGAACTCCTTAATAGACCTATTGTAATACTCCTCGGCTTTAGGAAATTTCTTCTGATTGAAATACGTCGAAGCAAGCGTGAAAAGGATCGTATCCAAAGCCTCATCACTGGGACCCGCAGCAAGAACAGCCTCAAACTTCTTGGCGGCCTCATCGAAGTTGCCTGACTGGAATGCAGCCGCACCAGCCTTGAAGATTTCCTCGGGTGTGGCCTCGGTCTGTGAATAGGCTCTACAGGCCGCGCCAGAGACAATAATGCAGAGAAGAGTCAGGAAAAAAAGCTTCATCCCTCTGAAAGAAGAGGGGGAAAGGATTTCGACAGTGAGAGGGGGAAAACTCATCAAGTAGAAATTTCTATCCTCCCCATTGGGTGAGCGCAAGCCATGATAGAAAAAAACAGTCCCTTCCAAATGAAGAATCATCTGCTACCCTATCAGTAAGAATATGGCCACGAAATCCTCAAAAACACCCACGGCACCAAAGGCACCAAAGGCACCAAAGGCACCAAAGGCACCAAAGGTCAGTCAGAAAAATGATCATCGTACCATGATTTTGGAGGCCTACATGGCCACCCTTCAAAGAGAGGGTAACGCCCCGGTCTCGGTTCACCGTTTTTGTCAGGATCTCGGGATTGGAGAAAAGGATTTCTACATGGCTTTTCCAAATTTGGATGCTGTTGAAATGCACTTTTGGAAATCATGGATCGAATCAATCATCCATGCTGTATCCGCTGGCAAGGAGTGGAGTTCCTTCTCGGCGAAGGAACGCTACCTTGCATTCCTCTTTGCCTTCACCGCAGAGGCTTTGGAGCACCGCTCCCTTCTGGAGCAGCGCTTTGGAAAACTCACCCTCCTCTGCCGTCCTTCATCACTTGATGGGCTGAAAAACAGCTTCAAAGATTTTGCCGGCGATCTCATCCAGCAGGGCATGGATCACGGAGAAATCGCCCGCCGGGGTGCGTTGGGAAATCTCTACCCCGAGGTGCTCTACATTCACTGGCGCAGCGTTCTCGAGTATTTCCTAAAGGACGATAGCCAGGGGTTCGATCGGACGGATGCTTTCATCGAGAAGACCGTCGAGTTTGCCTTCGATCTGCTTCGCACCCAGGCCATCGATTCGGCAGCCGATCTTGCCCGCTTCCTTCTTCCTCAGATAGCCCACTTCGGGGGAAAGAGTTGAAAAAAATAGCCATACCCCGGGAGAACAAAGTCACTGGGAAGACGACAAAAACGGCAGAGCAGGAATCGATCCGCAGCACACCGATCAGCCGCATGGCGGCGCTGGGAGGCACGGGTGCAAAGGTCGGGATCAATTACCTTAAGTATTATGGAAAGAGGGCACTGGCGGGAGGAAGTGATTCCTCGCTAGAAACGCATTCCCGGGAGTTGGATGAGGAGAATGCCTCTACGATCTATGACACCTTCAGTAAGCTGAAGGGTGGCCCGCTCAAGCTCGCCCAGATGCTCAGCATCGACAAAAACCTCCTCCCTCCGGCTTATGCGAATCAGTTCGTACAGGCGCAGTATTCTGTTCCCCCCCTCTCCTACCCACTTGTAGTAAGGACATTCCGGCGAGAATTCGGCAAAGAGCCCCTGGATATTTTTCAAAGTTTCGGACGTGAGGCGGCTCACGGCGCTTCGATCGGGCAAGTCCATAAAGCTTCACGGAATGGGGTGGATTACGCCGTCAAAGTCCAATATCCGGGCGTTGCCGAGAGCCTGAAGAGCGATCTCCGGGTTGTGAAACCGATCGCCCTCAGAATCCTGGGACTCAGGCAGCGTGACGTAGAGAAGTATTTCCGGGAGGTCGAGACACGGCTCTTGGAAGAGACCAATTATGAACTGGAGTTGGAACGCTCGTTACATCTTACCAAAGCCTCGGCTCATCTTCCGAACCTGCGCTTCCCAACGTACCATCCGGAACTCTCCTCACGCCACATCCTGACCATGGAGTGGATCGACGGCATTCCACTCGACCGCTTCGCCGATGGCAAAGCCACCCAGGCTGAGCGCGATCTTATCGGGCAGGCCCTGTGGGATTTCTACAGTCATCAAGTCCATGACCTGAACCTTTTCCATGCTGATCCGCACCCAGGCAATTTCTTGGTCTCAGATAACAAGCTCTGCGTGCTCGATTTCGGCTGCACAAAGCAAATCACACACGAGTTTTATCGAAAACAGTTCCGCTTCCTGGATCCGAACTTGCCCCAGAATCCAGCCCTCCTTGAAGAAGCCCTTCGTGATCTAGATGTCATCATTGCCAGCGACACGGGAAAAGAGATCACTCAGATCATGATGCTCTGCAGCACCTGGCTCGATCTACTGGCACTCCCGTTTCGCTCGGAGAGATTCGACTTCGGAGATCCCATCTTCCTTCAGTCGATCTATGATCTGGGAGAGGAGAACCGGAAAGCCGACAATCTAAAAACCATGAAGGGAGAACGGGGCTCGCCCGATACAATCTACGTGAACCGTGCCTTCTTCGGTCTCTACAGCCTGCTGGGTCGTCTCCGCGCCAGGGTCAATGTTTCCCTTCCAGACTGGCTGAAGGAGTAGGCATCATAGCGGGAAGTCACAAAAAAGCCGGACCATGAAGGCCCGGCTCTTCTTTAAATCGTGAGTAGCTGCTTACTTCTTGGCCGAGGAAAGGCCAAGTCCCAGCCAGCCCACGCCGGCAAAGATAAGCTCGATGCCAAGGAAAAGGCCCAGCATGTAGAGACCAGTGGCTGGCCACTGGGAGATGATCAGACCTCCAAGGATGATAGAAATCACGGCGCTGAAGAGAATCCAGGTGGCACCACGGTGATGGCGCATCTTAAACGCAAAGAAGATGCGCATGATACCGCCGATCAGGATGGCCCAACCAAGGAAGAGGGTGAAAGCGATCGCAGCCTTGAACGGATGGGCAATGAAGACATATCCGGCGACTGCGTAGGCAACAGAAACCAAGGCATACCAGAGATGACTCTTCCAGTCCCCAGTCGTGAAGACTTTGATTAGGTGGAAAGCGCAACCGAACATCAGGATAAATCCGATGAAGGTGGCAACTGCTGCCGTGGAGACGAGCTGATCACCCAGCGCGAAGAAACCTAGCAGGATCATGGCGATGCCTCCGGCAATTGACCATCCACGGGAGATTGAAGGAATTGGAAACTGGGGGATAGGTGATGTGTTGTCCATAGAAGCTCTTGTTATGCGCCTCCCCTCACCTGCTGGCAAGGAGTAATTCGATGTGAGATTTTAGAAGAGAGAAGCCCTTCAATCCTTCAATTCTTCAACCTTCTTCTTCTCAAACCATGAAAAACAGACAGGGATGACAAAGATCGCTATGAGTGTAGAGGCCAGCATTCCTCCTACTACTGTCGAACCAAGGATCCTGCGGGAGACGGCTCCCGATCCGGTCGCAATTGCAAGCGGCACGCAGCCCAAAATGAAGGCGAAGGCGGTCATGAGGATCGGTCGCAAGCGGAGTTTGGCCGCAGCGAGCGCAGCATCGATGACAGGCCTCCCCTTCTCCACCTCGTCCTTGGCGAACTCCACAATCAGGATTGCGTTCTTGGCCGCTAGACCGATCAGCATGATGAGACCGATCTGGGCGTAGACGTCGTTGTCCATCTTGCGGACAAAGAGCATCGCCACGGCACCGAAGACGGCAACAGGGGTGCTCATGAGCACGCTGAAGGGAAGTGACCAGCTCTCGTACTGGGCCGCCAAGATCAGGAAGACAAAGAGGAGAGAGAGGGCGAAGATCGCGCTGGGGGGAATCCCCTCCGCTGCCAGCTTCTCCTGGAAGGACATGCCGAAATAGTCGTACCCCATGCCGGGAGGCATGGTGGCAGCAAAGGTCTCCTCGAGTGCCTTCATCACCTGGCCTGTGCTGACGCCTGGCAAGCCGTTGATGTTGATCTGGGCGCAGTCGAACATATTGAAGCGCATGACGAACTCGGGTCCCTGCATTGGTTTCACAATCAAGAGGCTCGAAAGGGGCACTGCATCTCCCTTGCTGTTTCGGACGTAGAAGAGGGAGGCGTTCTTAGGATCGGTACGACTGGCTCCCTCTGCCTGAAGGTAGGCGTAGTACTGGAGGTTGAACCGGTTGAAGTAGTTCACCGGGATGCCTCCAAGGAAGCACTGGAGAGTGCGGTAGGCCTCGTTGAGATCAACACCGAGCATGAGGCACATGACGGGATCGATCTTCATGGAGATCTGGGGAACCGACGGGAGGTAGGTCGTGGTGACCGAACCGACCTCGGGACGCTTCTTGATCGCATCCATGAAGATGGCGGTGTTTTTCTCCAAGAAAGTGGGATCAACGCCGAGCCTATCCTCAAGGATGAAGGTGGTGCCACCCGATGTGCCGATGCCGGGGATGGCGGGAGGGGGAAAGGCAAAGTTGATGGCTCCCGGGACGGAGGCGATTGCCTTGTTGATCGTTTGGAGGAGGCTGAAGGCATCCTCACCTGGAGCCGTTCTCTCCTCCCAGGGCTTGAGCGTGATGAAATAGAAGGCGCTGTAGGTGGTCTGGACGCCGCTCAGCAGGTTGAACCCCACGATGGTCGTCACGTGTTCGACCCCGGGAATCTTGCTGACGATGTCGGAAACCTGTTTGGAGACTGCGTCGGTCCTCTGCTGGGAGGAGGCGTTGGGAAGCTGGGAGAAAGCGTAAAGATATCCGTTGTCCTCCTCGGGAACAAAGGAGCCGGGCAATTTGGAACCGAAGAAGCCGGAGAGCGCCACCATGCCGAGCAGCACGAAGGCAGCGATGAAGCTTTTGCGAAGGAGGAAGGAGCAGACGCCCAGGTACCCACCCCGACCTGCATCGAACACGCGGTTAAACCCGCGATAGAAGGCACCGAGCGGTCCCCCAACCTCCTTGCGTGGACGTAAAAACAGGACTCCCAAGGCGGGACTGAGGCTCATCGCGTTGAAGGTAGAGATGATGACCGAAATCGAGATCGTAAGCGCAAACTGCTGGTAGAGTCCTCCGGTAATGCCGGGAAGGAAGACTGTGGGGACGAAAACGGATGAGAGAATCAGGGCCGTTGCGACAAGCGGTCCGGTCACCTGCTCCATGGCCTTGACGGCCGCATCCTTTGGGGAGAGGCCCTCCTCGATGTGATGCTCGATCGCCTCGACCACGACGATGGCGTCATCGACAACGAGACCGATCGCCAGCACGAGGCCGAAGAGCGAAAGGGTATTGAGCGAGAATCCGAAGAGAGGGAAGAACGCGAAGGTGCCGACCAATGAAACGGGAACAGCCAATGCCGGGATGAGGGTGGCACGCCAGTTCTGCAGGAAGAGGAAGACGACGATAAGAACCAGGATCATCGCCTCGACGAGGGTCTTGACGATGTCGTGCATGCTGGCGGTGACGGCCAGTGTGGTGTCGAGAGCTGTGCGCAACTTCAGGCCGGCCGGAAACTTCGGCACGAAGGAGGTCATGAGCTTGCGGGCGTCCTCGGCGACGGTAAGGGCGTTGCTGCCCGGCAGCTGGTAGACGGCGACGATGGCGGCGGGGTGTCCGTTGAAGCGGCCGGCGAGGTTGTAAGTCTGGGCACCCAGCTCAACGCGGGCGACATCCTTCACCTTGACCACGGAGCCGTCTTGGTTTGCACGGATCACAATGTTGGCGAACTCATCCTCGGTCACAAGGCGTCCCGGCGCACGCACAGTGAAGGTCATCTGCTGGCCGGGTGGCACCGGCTCGGCACCGGTCTGTCCCGCGGGGTTAACGTTATTCTGCTGGTTGACCGCGTCGTAGACCTCCTGTGTGGTGATGTTGAAGTTGGCGAGCTTTGCCGGATCGAGCCACATCCTCATGGCGTACTGGCCGGCACCGAAGACGGTAACACTGGCAATGCCGGTAAGACGGGTCAGAGGATTGACGATGTTGACGTAGGCGTAGTTGGCTAGGAAGACGGCGTCATAGCGATCGTCGTCGGTATAGAGGGCAAAGCAGATGAGAGGCGAGGGAGCGGTCTTGATGACGTTGACTCCCTGCTTGACTACCTGCTGGGGAAGCTGGGACTGGGCCTGGGCCTGCCGGATCTGGGTGAGGATCTGGTCGGTGGTCGGCACCGTGTTGTTGGCGAAGATGACGTTGAGCTGGGACTGCCCGGAACTGGAGTTCAGGGAGTACATGTACTGCATGTTGTCGACGCCGTTGACCTGCTGCTCGATCGGCGTGGCAACGGCCTGCTTCACGGTGGTGGCATCGGCGCCGGGATAGGTGGCGGCCACCTGGATCTGCGGCGGGACGATGTTCGGGAACTGGGAGACGGGCAACCCAACAAGGCAGACCACGCCGAGAATCACCGTAATGATAGCGATGACCATGGCCACGATAGGCCTATTGATGAAAAACTTAGACATGAAGCGATCCTAGTGTGAGCGGAAGGCGGTAATCAGGACTTCGCGGCCGGGGCGGGATTAGCAGCAGGAATCTTCTTGGTCGTCCCGTTCTCGGCAGGGCCGGTGGCAGATGCCGGAGTCGGGGAGGCCGTAGGAAGAGGCGCCACGGTGCATCCGTCGGTCACCTTCTGGGTTCCCTGGACGACGATCTTTTCCCCGGCGCTGATCCCGGAAAGGATGACCGCCTCCTCACGGGTCGTGAAACCAAGGTTCACGTTGCGGATGGAGACCTTGTTATCAGGGCCGACCACGGCGAGTTGATGAAGGTTCTGGACCGTGATCAACGAAGCAATCGGAACGACAAGCGCATTGTTCTGAAAACCAAGAGTGGCTTGAACGCGCGCGAAGAGGCCCGGCTTGAGCAGTGTTCCGGGATTCGGAAAATTACCCTCCACGGTGATCGATCCTGTCTGGGTGCTGACCTGGTTGTTGACTGCGCGGAAGGTGCCATTGTGCGGATAGATGGTACCGTCGGAGAGGATCATCCTCATTCCGGCATTTTGGTTCTCCTTCCTCTGGTGGGCAGCATTGGAAGGATCCTTGAGGCTTTCGGAAATCATACTTAGGTAGTCGTCCTGTCCCACCTGGAAGACCACCTTGATCGGATCAATGGCGACAATCGTGGTCAAAGGCTGCTGGGAGGAGGAACTGACATAGGTTCCGACCTCGTAGTTGGCAAGTCCCGCCATACCGTCAATTGGGGCAACCACCTTGGTGAAGTCGAGATTGACCTGCGATGACTGGACGGCGGCCTGCTTCGAGGCGACCTGGGCGACCATCGCCTGGTAATTCTGCTGCTGGTTCTGGAATTCCTGAACGCTGATCACCTTTCCGGCGAGGAGGTTTTGGGCACGGACAAAGTCCTGCTGTACCTTCGTCTCCTGCGCGATCGCGGTGGCAAGATCGGCCTTGGCCCGATCGAGATCCGCCTGAAAAGGTGCCGGATCGATCTGGAAGAGAGGCTCGCCCTGCTTCACGGTGGTTCCCTCGGTGTAGTAACGCTGGATGATGTTGCCGGCGACATTCGGCTTCACCATTGAGGTGACCGTACCTTGAAGGTTGCCGATCCATTCCTTGTGATTGGGCATGTCCTTCTGGATCACCGTGCCAAGCGTCACAGGAACCGGAGGCCGCGGACCAGCTTCAGGAGCCTCCTTTTTGCAGGAAGAGAGAAAGGCAATCGCCAGAACCAGTGCTGACAAGGAGGCAATGGGGGTAAGAGAAATTTTCACGCAGAAGGAAGTACCAGAGACCATCTGTATTGACTAGTGGGTTCTTGTGTTAGGAGTTCCTCATAGGGAGGCGGATCCCATTAACTTTGTCACCTTTGAAAGCTCATTCTTTATGACCGCTTGACTCATTAACTGGTAAGGGATCTCTAAGGAGAAGATGACCACCAATGTAAAACCGATCAAAACTAGGAAGATCGCCACAGAGTACCAATCATCCCCCTTTTTTCTGCCATCGCATAGACGCTAAAAAACGCTCCCGTTATCAGCAGAATTAACAAAAACCGTTCGATGATCGCCGGGTGTTGATTTTATGCATTCAGCATTTCCGCTTTGAAAGCATCCGACAACTGCACCGAGCGCATGCTGGAGATTTTTCCTTCGTGCTAGACAGGAACAGATGCGGCACAGGGGCCTTGAAATCAATTCAGAACTGAGGCCTGAGTCGCCCGGATCTTCTCGATGACCGGTTTTATCGAGGGGTCTTGTTTCTCAATGAGATTAAGTTTCAACGTTGAAAGAGCTTTCCTTGCCTGAATCTGAGCTTCTGGAGTCGGCGCATTGGTCACGGCGTTATTGGCTGTGATGAATTGAGGATTACTCTGGATGGCGCCCACCGCCGATCTCATCTTCATTTTATCGCTAAAGGAAAGCTGGCTGATCACCTGATCACGGCACTTATCCATGGCAGCGAGAGTCTGCACTGGGGATTGCGTCTGAGCTGGCAGTTCACAAGCTAAAGAGATTAGAAAGATCAGAAGTAAGCGTGGAAGAAAAAGTTTCATTTTAAATTCTATTATTATTTAGTAATAGATTATTTCCTTATGAAATTTAGTGATTTCTTTTTTCTCCAAGAACTCCCTGAAAAGTGCAAGTCCGGCCTTCTCTTCATCTCCCAGATCATAGCGGATTGACTCGGTCAGATACTTCAAGGCGAAATCCGGATCAGGCTCACATGTGGCGATGTCGATTCGAGAGGAGACTCCCAGCTCCTTAGCACTCCGAAGGATCTCTGATAACTCCATTTTATTCGTATAATCATACTTAAGTGACCACATGGCAAAGACAAATGAAAGCCCTGTATTACGGAACCACTCACCCCCAAGATCGATGAATCGAATTTCTGAATCAGACATACCAGAAGCCTCTTTCCTATAGAGAATGGCGGGATCGCCTATCATCAGACGGGCTGTTTTTTTTGACTCACTATCTATAGAATGGACATATTCAGGTAAGATCCCATGAAACTCCTCCAGAACGATCCGAAGCAGGGCATTGGATGTGTGGGAGGCAGGGTCAAGCACCACCCTTTCTATCGCCTTAAGTTCCCCCTGGTAGGCCAAGACAACACTGTAGACATCCCCATGGGAGGAGATGGAAACCCCATCCACCGCACAAGGACAAGGACTGGTAATAACATCAATAGAGGAAAGCAGTGCGATATCTAACTCACCCAACTGAAAGGCCTCACCTAACTTTGCAGGAACAAGCTTTCTGATCGGATAAGTAATTCCCTCCACCAAGGGACGGGCATTCAAGTAAGGAACGCAGCCAATCCTCGGAACAGAATCGTTCACGCGGGGAGAGCTTCAGAAACAGCCCCCTTCCTGGAGGAAGTCGATTCGATCCTGCGATAAAAGGTATCACGCTGCATCGGTTCTCTCCCAGCCTCTCGGATTGCCTTCTCCATGGCAGCGATGGTCTGCTGCTGCGGGGTCTTGGCGCCGGCCATGTGAAAGATCTTCTCCTCCTGAATGGTGCCGTGCAGATCATCCACCCCATAATTCAGAGCAATGGAAGCGAGCGGAAGCCCGAGGCTAATCCAGTAGCCTGTGATATGATCAAAGTTATCGAGCATGAGGCGCGAGATGGCCAGATTCTTGAGTTCATCCATTGAACAGGCAGGGCGGATATGGGCCAACTCCGTGGTCTCTGGCACAAAGGCAAACGGAATGAAGGCCGTGAAACCCTGCGTCTCATCCTGAAGTCCGCGCAACTTGAGAAGATGATCAATCCGATGATCAGCCGTCTCGACATGGCCGTACAACATAGTAGCGGTGCTTCGCTGACCCATCTTATGCCAAGTGCGGTGAACTTCAAGCCACTCCTCACCCGTTTCCTTACCTCGGCAAATAGTATCCCTGACCTGCTGGTCGAAGATCTCTGCCCCACCACCGGTGAGAGCATTAAGACCAGCATCACGAAGGATCTCCAAAGTCTCCTGAAGTGGCTTCTTGAATATGCGGTCGGAGAGATGGCGGATCTCGATTGCAGTGAAGGCCTTTAGGTGAATGCCGGGGGCGGCTTCTTTCATTGCTCCCAGGAGTTCAAGGTACCAGGAGGCCGGCAGTGTCGGGTGAAGCCCCCCCACCATATGGATCTCAGTGGCTCCGTTCTCCCAAGCTTCCTTCGTCCTGGCGGCCACCTCGGAGATCGCCATCTCGAAGGCATGGTCATCCCGCTTCTTGGCGCTGAAGGCGCAAAACTGACAGCTCAGGATGCAGACATTGGAATAGTTGACATAGCGGTTGAAGACATAGGTCGCCACATTCCCGTTCTTCCTCTCACGCACGATGTTGGCCAGATAGCCAAGCCCATTAAGATCCCGGGAAGCATAGAGAGCCACTCCTTCCTCGCCAGAAAGCCGCTGCCCAGCCTCGACCTTCTGAAGGATCGGCAAGAGAGCAGGGTCGAGCAGGCACTTGTTCATCTAGCTTTATTCTATAACAGCCTCGGTCGGTTCGCCAGAATCGAATCGGTACGACAAGGAAGCATGGAGAGAGAAGATTTTAGCCAAAAGATTCATGCACAAGAAGGTACATAATGAACAAGATCAGTTCCCTAAAAGGGCAGCTTTCAAATCGGCGGCCACGGGATTGGAACCAAACCAGAGGCTAAGAAAGGCTTTCTGAAAATCGCGACCGGGGATGATCCCCTTCTGGACTCCCTGGTCGAGGACCACGGTATTCGTCCCAATGAACTCGACCTGCTCGACACCTTTGTTTTGCAACGGGCCGAAAATGGCGATGAAGGCATCCCGATCGCGTTCATAGCCGGGGTAGGTATAGCTGACGCTCTGGGCAAACTGGGAGCCCCAGGCCTTCGCCACATCGGACTGCGAAACCGCTCTAAGGAAGGTGAAGTTAAACTGCATCGGCCCCTGAGACTCCATCATCGCGGCCGTGGAACGGATCGGAGCAGGCGTGTAGAGCGAGGCGACATAGATCTTGATCGGAATCATGAGCATGGTGAAGGTCCGGAGACCCGCCCCGTTGAGTTGAAGGGTTGTTCCCTCAACCTGACTCGTGGAAGGAACACTCACCCCCTGGATCTCAAGAGCTCTAAGAGATACAATCGGTAGGGTGCCCAAGAGTAACGCAATGACAATGTGGAGCGCCTGTTTCATGGAATCGGACTCAGGCTGCCATGAGTTGTAAAAGAGAAGAAAAAAGAAGGTTTCGGGAAGCGATCAAAGAGCTAACTCACGCTCCGTAGCTCTTGGTGAACTTCTTCTTTCCCTCGGAATCCTCGGCGGACGCCTGTTCCTGCTTGGGAGACTCAGGTTGGGAAGTCTTTTCGACTGATGATGCAGCATGGCTATGGTCGCCGTGGTTGCAGTTCTCATCATGAACATGCTCATGGGAAGAACTGGCTCCAACACCTTCACCAGAGGCAACCTGCACGAAGGCCAACTGAAGCTCGGAGAGCACGCTCGTGAGGATTTTCTCCTCATCGTTATTCAGATTGCCACGGGTCTTCTCCTTGATGATCTCAAGGTGGTCGATGAACATCCGCGCGGCCTCGAGGTTCACTTCGGCTTTACCTGTGGAGGGATGGGCCATCTGTCCGAGGCAGAGGGCGGCCTGCTGGGCATTCATCATGACAAGTTCGATGAAGCGCTGGGTGAGATCGGCGGAGTTGGTGGATTGTTGGATTTCGGCCATGGGATTATAGGGAGTTAGGGGTTAGGAGATGGAAGGTTGGAGATGAGGAGTTGGGAACCAAGCAGGCCGGGAAGCGGCGCGGTAGATCCTGCGAGGCGTGACCCTTAAGGCGACACTGCATGCCGGGAGGCAAGTGATGTCAAATGGGTAAGGGAGATTATCACGGTGCCTTGGAGGGATTGTGGAGAGATTCGACTGACTTAGATGCCGGAGGCCCGACGACAACCTCGACGCTCTTGGCATCACGGAAGTATTTATTGGCAACGCGTTTGGTATCCTCAAGGGTCACTTTTTCGATCTCGGCCTTGCGAACCTTGTCATGATCGTAGCCGAGACCTAGGAGTTCGTTGGTGGCGCACATCCCTGCAAGTGCGGCACTTGACTGGTTCCGGATCGCCTCAGCCCCGAGAAGCTTGGCCTTGGCCCGGTCAAGCTCGACCTGGGTGAGGCCTTCACTTGCGAGTTTGTCGATCTCATCGTTGAACTCATGCTTGGCGAGATCGACCTTCTTAGGATCGGTACCGAGATAAAAGACAAAGGCTCCGGGTGCCAGGCCGGTGGAGTTCGATGCTCCTACGAAATAAGCGAGTCCGAGCTTTTCGCGGATGCGAATAAAGAATCGGGAGCCAAGATCGCTGGAAGCCTCCTCAATCAACTCGAGTGCTGTACGATCCGCAGCATCGACGGTCGTCCCGAGGAAACCCTTCATGATCACAGACTGCTGTTTCTGGCGCTCAGCAGAGCTTTCGATCGACTCGGCTAGAGGTGATGAAACGGGAGGTTTGGTAAGAGCAATCTCACCTGAAGGGAGTGGGCCGAAATCCTTTTTCGCCAGAGCCAGCACATCATCGGGCTTCACCGCTCCGAAGATTGTAAGGACACCATTCTTACCCACAACGAGTCTGTCGCGATAAGCCTTCAGATCCGAAGAAGTCAGCTTGGGGAGGGTTTCCGGGGAACCCGTCGTCCGTAGGGCATAGGGATGGTTTCCGTAAAGACAAGGCTTGAGAAGGTTGCGAGCTGTGGTGGTGATCTGATCATCCTCTGCCTTGATCGCCGCAAGCTGGGAATCCTTCTCCCGAGCAACCTCCCCCTCGGGGAAGATGGCATTGAGCAGGACATCGGAAAGAATCTGCATCCCGAGCGGAACATCATCCTTCATCACCTCCACGGCGACCGAGAAGCTGTTGTTCCCCGAGGAGGCACCGATCGATCCTCCGACATGTTCCACAGACTCTGCGATCTGCTGGGAGGTAAGGGTCTTGGTCCCTTTCACAATAGTGCTGGCCACAAGCTGGGAGACGCCGTTCTTCTCCGGAGTCTCAGCCAAGAGACCCCCACGGAAAGCGGCAATGATGGAAACCAAGGGGATTCGATTATCCTGATGGATCAAGACACGGAGACCGTTGGGAAGCACTTCTTTGATTATTTCAGAATCGGCAGGCTTGGCGGTGATCCCCTCGCCTGATTTCGCTTGGTTGATCGGATCGAGCGAAGTGACGGTGAGTCCCTCGGTCTTGAGGTATAGTGAAGCCACACGACGGACATCCTCGGATGTGACCTTCTCGATCGACTCAAGGTATCGCTTGCCGTACTCGGCATTGCCGGTCATAAGCCATCCGCTGCCATAGTCGGAAGCGCGACCTCTCATCGTGGTCAACCCATGGTAATGGTCAGAAAGAAGTCCTTTCTTGGCCTTGGCCAGACTCTCGAGCGTAATGCCATCGTGGGCGACTTTCTCGACCTGGGCAAGGATCTCCTTTTCGGCGGCATCTCGCTTGTCAGGATCCGCAATCGCACCAACATAGATCAGTCCTTCTTTCGGAGTCAGGGTGTACAGTCCGGCTACGACCTGGTGAACAAGACCTTTTTTTTCGCGGACCTCGGTATTCAGAATGGAACTGGTCCCTGCTCCAAGCACGGCCGAGAGGACCTCGACGGCAGGAGCATCGGGACTCGTGGCGCCGGGAGCCCGCCAGGCGATATTCATGCGGCTGAGATCCGTGGGGAAGGTGTCGCGGGCCACTTGTTTGCCGAGTTGAGGCGGCTCCTCTGCAATCGTCACCGGATCGAGCGGTAAACGGGGGTACTTCTCGAAGTAGGCTCCCAATTGATCGCGGATTTCGGAGGCATTCACATTGCCGACCACGACAAAGCAGAGATTGTTCGGAACGTAGCGTCGCTTGTAGTAATCAAGGACATCCTGTCGGTTGAGCTTGTTATAGATATCGAGGTGGCCGATCACCGGCTCTTTAAAAGGGCTTCTGTGGAAGGCTGTGCGAAAGAGCAGAAGCGAGGCCGTGCGATCCGGATTGTCATAGCCCATTGCAAATTCACGCCGGATGACCTCCTGTTCCTTATTGTACTCATCTTCGGGCAGCGTGGCGTTCATCATCGCATCGGCCAGGATGTCAACTGCCTTCGATGCCCCCTTCGCAGGGACGTCGATCCAATAAACAGTACGGTCGTAGGATGTGTAGGCATTAATATACCCACCCTGGTCCTGGACCTGGCTCGCGATCACACCGGGCGCACGGGACGTCGTTCCCTTGAAAAGCATGTGCTCCAGGATGTGAGAGAGACCGGCCCCCAAGAGCTTTCCTTCGTGGATGGAGCCGGTATTGCACCAGGCCTGCACGCTGGCAACGGGAGCCCCTTTGTTCTCCTCGACGATCAAAGTCAAACCATTAGGGAAGGTGAAGACCTGCGGCTTGACGGAAAACGAAAGGTCGACTTTAGCAAGTGTCTCGATGGTCGGCGAAACATTCCCCTCACCTTGATTGGAAGAGCCATGGTTATTGGATTTCTCAGGAGAGGCAGTAAGTAATGGTTGAGCAAGGATGGTCATGAGTAGAAGGAGTGGTTTCATTTTGAAAAAAGTGACCGCTGATCAACCGAAGTCGAATCAACACCAGGAACCGGTGGAGAGAGAAACGGGACAACGAAAGCCTCGTGAAAATCAAAACCATGCTCAAAATCATCGATTCGGTCGTTCTCAGTGCGACCAAAGGCTCCCGCCTCGACAAGGCTGAAAACCATCTCTCCGATGTCACGGCAGGATCCAATCCCCCAATAGTGCAGAACCGTCGGGGCCATGGGACCGAATTCCTTCAGAGCCATGCGCTTAAAACCCTCAAGGAGCTCTTCCGCGGAGACATGAGAGGAAACGGGCTGCTTTTTCGTCTTGGAGCGTTTCTTAAGAGTGGCTTCTAGCGACTCGCGCAGGAACTGGTATCCTTCGGGGCGGTACGTCTCCTTTTTGGCAACAGCGAGAGCAACGGCCTCATTAAATCCTGAAAATTTCATGAAATGATTCGGTGGGGTCAGTGGTTGGAACCGGAGTGAGAAGCTGTTTGATCGGGAAGCATGCCATTCATACGGAGATGTCTGATCCCTGCTCCCACGAGCAAGGCCGCCAAAATGAAAATCATCACCGTCTGCTCTTGCCGTGTCAGATTCAACATCCCAACACGATAATGCGGACGAGCGAAGGTGCAAGTGTCACGAATCGGTTCCATTTCTTTTGCCAGCTGTTTCTTTGAGAAACTGCGGCTTATTTCCCAAAGGAAATGAGCAAAAAGAAAGCAAGTGATGAAGGTGATGAGCTTATTAAAAGCTCTTGGAGAAGTACGGTTCGAGCTCTGAAGCAGTGCTAGGAGAGAAGGGGCTTTTTATGGATCTAAAGAGAAGGATCGTGGAAAGAGCCTTGGCAGGGGAAATGTGAGCCCCTGAGCGGCAACCTTTTAGCCTTCATAATTCATACGTCATCCTTCATCATTTTTTGATGCGTCTCGTCCTTACCGCCACCGGAGCCAGCGGATCGATCTATCTCCAGCGACTGCTCCATCATCTGGAGCAAGGCAATCACGAGATCCATCTTGTTCTCTCTCCCTACGCCAAGCAGGTGATCCATGAGGAGATCGGCGCGCTGAAACTTCCTGCCGGCGTAATCGAGCACAGCGAGAAGTCGATGAATGCTCCCTTCGCCAGCGGTAGCGCACTCTTCGACGGCATGGTGGTGATGCCCTGCTCGATGGGGACCGTCGGCCGCATTGCCGCCGGCACAAGCGAAAACCTGATCCTCCGAGCCGCCGATGTCTTCCTGAAGGAGCGACGCAAGCTGATCCTTGTGCCTCGGGAAACCCCTTGGAACCTGATCCATGCACGGAACATCGTTACAGTGACCGAGGCCGGCGGCATCATTCTCCCGGCATCACCTTCCTTCTACAGCCATCCGAAGAACTTCGATGAACTCGCCGATACCGTCGTCTGGCGTGTCCTCGACATGCTTGGCATCCATGCTCCTAATGCCTGCCGCTGGCGCGAGGAATCACCGGCAAGCGAGTAGATGGCCCTCCATAAAATTCAGTTTAACAAGCAGGAGTTTCTAGCAGCCATCGCGGCGAATCTCGCCCGATTGATTTTCTCTACCATCCGGCTCCGGATGAACGATCGTTCCGGATTCCTGACTAGTCCCCCCGAGGGTCCGCGGATCCTGGTCTTCTGGCACAACCGAATCCCTGCAATCTCGATCGGATTCCTGCGCCATTACCCGAGGAGGCATCCCACACGAAAAGGAGTCTCCGTTCTTACAAGCCCCAGCAAGGATGGCGACATCCTCGCAGGGGTCATGGCCAATCTCGGCATGGGCTCGGTGCGAGGATCCAGCTCCCGCCGAGGATCGACTGCGATCAGGGAACTGACAGCGCTGCTTGAATCTGGTGTCGATCTGGCGATCACTCCCGACGGTCCCCGTGGGCCGAAGTACTCTCTAGGTCCCGGCGCAGTCTTCTTATCCCAGAAGACCGGCATCCCGATCATGCTACTGCATGCCCGCTATCACAATGCGATCAGACTGAAGACCTGGGATAATTTCGCGATCCCACTTCCCTTTTCCCGAGTCGATATCACCATCGATCCCTATATGACGATCGACCCAGAGGCCACCGATCTGGAGTCCGAGCGTCTCAGGATCGAAACTCTTCTGCGTGAAGAAGCCGAAAAAACCGATCTTCCCGCTTAGAGAACTATCAGTCACAAAGAATTAATATGGAACTCAAGAACTCAAGAAAGGAGAAATGAAATAGAAGTTTTAATCATTCGATACAGAATAGTTCCACTTACTCCTTCCTTCATGATCTTCATGGTTTATCTTTCGCTGAATTTTTCCTGAGTTCCTGATGCGAATCATTGAGCAGGTAAGCAATTCCACATCCAAAATCTTATCTCCCAAAATCCCATGAAACTCATTGATGGCAAGGCGGTCGCCGCCGAGGTAGAACTCGAAACCAAGGCCCGCATCGAGGCACTCAAGGCCCGAGGCATCACCCCCGGACTCGCCGTCGTGTTGATCGGTGAGGATCCCGCCTCCCAGGCCTATGTCCGCAGTAAGGACCGCACCTGTGCCGCGCTCGGCATGCATTCCCGCAAGTACGAGCTCCCCGCCTCCACCACCCAGGAAGAGGTGATGAAGTTGGTCACGGAGCTCAACGGGGACCCTGCTATCCATGGCATCCTCGTACAGTCCCCACCCCCGAAACACATTGACGAGCATGAAGTCACCCTAGCGATTGATCCCCGCAAAGATGTCGACGGATTCCACCCGATCAACGTGGCCAAGCTAGCCATGGAGGATCCCACTGCTTTCGTTCCCTGCACGCCACTCGGTTGCCAGAGACTCCTGATTGCTGCGGGGATTGAGACCTCGGGTGCCGAGGTCGTTGTCGTCGGACGCAGCCTGATCGTCGGGAAGCCGATGGCCCTCCTACTCATGGCGAAGGGACCGGGCGGAGACGCCACCGTCACCATCGCTCATTCCCGGACAAAGGACCTGGCTGCCGTCACCCGCCGAGCCGACATCGTGATCGCCGCGATCGGGCGTCCGAAAGCCCTGGGAGCGGAACACATCCGTGAGGGAGCCGTCGTAATCGATGTCGGAATCAACCGCGTCGAGGATCCCTCGACGAAGACCGGCTACCGCCTTGTCGGTGATGTCGATTTCGAAGCTGTGGCTCCCAAGTGTAAGGCGATCACCCCGGTACCCGGAGGCGTCGGCCCGATGACTATTGCGATGCTCATGGCGAATACCGTCACCGCCTGCGAGCGCCTAACTGCTTAACTGCTTAACTGCTTAACTGCTATACCGCTTAACTGCTTAGAGACTCGATATCAGTGGATAGCAGTGCTGTTGCACCGATGAACGCTAGGAAAGCATGAAACCAAGTCACAACGGTGTGACGTGGTAGATAGATAGCGAGTAGAACGCTCCTGAAAGTTTTTGATTTCTACCCTGTGTTAGATTTAGTCAGTCAGGCCAAAATAATACTGATACCATTTCTTCTCCTGCGCATTGAGCAGGTGATCAGGATCGCCCGGAGGGGCGAGACGGCTGGTCCAGTCGGAAAGCTTCGCCTTCAGGTCGCGGGCGATCTCGGGATGTTCGGTGATAAGGTTGTGTTTTTCATGTTCGTCGCTGGTCACATCGAAGAGGTAATTTGCCTCGCTACCGGCCTGAATATATTTCCATTTTCCACTGCGTACGGCAGCTTGGTCCTGGAAACGCCAGTACAGGCTTTCGTGTGGCGGCTTTTGATCCTCTCCAGTCAGGTGCGGGATGAGATTCACCCCGTCGAGACGATCATCAGAAGGAATACCGGCAAGGGCAACGGCTGTGGCGGCGATATCGAGGGTGCTGACCGGCTGATCGTACACTTTGCCTGCAGGCAACCGTCCCGGCCAGCTCATGATGAACGGCATACGTATGCCCCCCTCGGCCAGCATCCCTTTCTCTCCAACCCAGGGAGTGTTCAGCGAGCCGTCCCAGATCGCTCCCGACTTATTGACAGGAAGGACATCGGCCATGGGTTGCCCGTTGTGTGCACCGAGCGGAGCTCCATTGTCAGAAGTGAAAACGATGAGCGTGTTATCACTGATACCATACTCCTTGAGTGCGGCGGTCAGTTGACCGACCCCGTCATCAATCGCAGAAAGCATCGCCAGTGCAGTGCGCCGGCGTTCTGCCATCGGTCCGGGGAACCGGGAGAGATATTTCTCCGTGGCCTCCAGCGGGACATGCGGGCCGTAATACGCAAGATAGAGGAAGAATGGCTGGTCGTGATGGCGCTTGAGGAAGGCTAGGGCGGCGGCGGTCTGCGTCTCCAACCGATAACCGGGTTGATTAATCATCGTTCCGTGCGGATCGAGTGTCTTACCGTCGCAATCGTACGTGGCGAAGTACTTGTGCTCCTCGCCTTCGAAACATTCGTCGAAACCTTGTGCCAGAGGGGAAAACTGCCGGATAGATTGTCCGGGAATCGCCACCCGGCCATCTTTGCCGGGGATGAGTTCGGGGAAATTCTTGCGGGCCCATTTGACGGAGGTCGCATTCGGATCAAGATGCCACTTGCCAACTTGGCAGCTGACATAGCCTGCCTCCTTGAGGCGTTTCGGGATGGTTCGTTCTTCCAGCGGCATCGGATCATCGGCGATACTGTCGAGACCGAACTTCTGTTGATAGCGACCGCTGATCAGACCTGCACGCGAGGGACTGCACTGCGGTGCGGTGACGTAACCGGCCGTCATGCGCACGCCCTGTGCGGCGAGCGCATCGATGTTCGGCGTTTTGATGTCGGGGACCTGATGTTGGATCGATAAGTCCGCATAGCCTTGATCATCTGCAAGGATCACAATGACGTTGGGCGGCTTGCTTGCAGGCTCTACCTTAGTCGCATCCGCAGCGTGGGAGAGAAGCGGTGTCAGCAGCAGAGCGGCGAGGGTTATGAGGGGAATCGTTTGTTTCATAGGTCTTGTGTTACTGATAGGTCTATTCCTCCAGCGGCATCACTGGCCCGAAGCAGGCACGCGGCCCACGGAGCGGCGATTCTTGCCCTTCTGGTTGGTGGCGGAGTCTCCCAGATCCTCGCGCATCCGCTCCGCCAGGGCGCGCAGGCGCGCCGCAACCTCTGGGTGTTTTCCAATCACGTCCGTCGTCTCGCTCACGTCCGCCGCGAGATCGTAGAGCGCCTCGGGCAGAAGTGCAGGCTTCGCGGCTCCCTTCTTCCCCTCATAGGGGGTGTCGGCCATTGCAGTGCGCGGGAAGACGAGCTTCCAGTTCGCGCTGCGGACCGCCTCTAGATTCTCATGGTAGTAGTAGAAGAACGCCTCGTGAGGGCTCGGCGCACCGGGCTTGGTCATCAGCGGGAGAATGTCCTTTCCATCGATGATCCGGTCCTGCGGAGGCTGCGCTCCAGCGATCCCGGCCACCGTCGGTAGGAGGTCCATCGAGGACGCGATTTCGCTACTGACCATGCCGGCAGGGATGTGACCCGGCCAGCGCATCACGCACGGAACACGCACGCCTCCCTCCCGCGTGGTCGCCTTGGCCGCCCGCAGGGGGAAGGCCTGTCCGCGCTTGTCGTAGGGTCCGCGCGTGTCCGGCCCATTGTCCGAGGTGAAGACCACGAGTGTTTGGTCTGCGAGCCCAGTTTCATCGAGTGCCTTCAAAACCTCGCCGACGCCCGAGTCCAAGTGCTCCACGACGTCGCCATACAAGCCCCGCGCTGATTTGCCACGCAAGCGGTCTGGGAGATGCAGCGGCATGTGCGGCGCGCTGTAGGCGAGATAGAGGAAGAACGGTTCCTCGCGCTTCGCCCGCACGAACTTCACCGCCTCTTCCGTGAACTGCTCGGTGAGCGTCTTCTGGTCGGCCTTCGGCTCGATAACAGTCTCATCGCGGTAGAGGACTAAGGGTGTCACGTCGTTGGGGAACAACAGCCCATAAAACGAATCGAAGCCATGCTGACGTGGGGAGAATGGGGCCAGGTGCCCGAGGTGCCACTTCCCAACGCAGGCGGTGGCGTAGCCGCGTTTCTTCAAGATCTCAGCCAGGGTGACCTCGTCGGGGTTCAGCCCCTCCATGTGATTTGGCATGAGTACGACCATGCCTTCGGGTCCGAATCTAGACATGCCCACCCGCTCCGGGTAGCAGCCGGTCATGAGTGCCGCGCGGGACGGGGTGCAGACGGAGGATGGTGCGTAGTAGTCGGTGAACCGGACGCCCTCGGCGGCGAGCCGGTCGATGTTCGGTGTCTGGATCTTCTCGAAGCCCGGGTGCTTGTCCGTGGTCCAATAGCACCCTACGTCGTCGTAGCCGAGGTCATCGGCAAGAATGACAATGACGTTGGGCGGCTTGCTTGCAGGCTCTACCTTAGTCGCATCCGCAGCGTGGGCCTGCGCGGCGTGGGAGAGCAGCGGTGTCAGCAATACCGCCACTAGGAGCAAAAGGGGGTGTTTCAAAGGTTTTGGAATAGATTCTTTTTCCTAAAGTGAGTCACTTTTTTTTCTGGCACGCGGTCAAGCCGGTGAACGCTGACGTAATAGGCGCCGCAGATCTCCTTGCCTTGATCGTCGAGGAAGGTGCCTCGCAGCATGGTCTGCCCCTGCTTCAGGGGAACGGTGAACGAGACGAACGTATCGGACGGAACGACGTCTTTTTCCCCCTTGAAATCACCAACGGACAGCCGCGCCTTCACAATGGGGAAGGCCTTGCCGGCAGAAAGTGGGCAGTTGCCAAGTGCGGAGTTCCAGGCAGGCACCGTGCCACTGATGGCGGTACTCGCCTCCTGCGGCCATCGGCGGAGAGTGAATTCGTAGTTACCGTCGCGCGCCACTTGGATCAACCATTGATCCATCGTGTAGGTGCCTTTGCGCAACATTTCGGGAGAGAGACACTTCGTATCGTATTGCGTCGATGGCAACAGTGTGGTTGGATTCTCATGGTCGTCGCCGACGATGAGGGCGCTGCGTTTGGTCGTCCAGGGCTCCACGCCTTTCCACCACTGGGCATAGGCTGCGCTAAGCTTCGCGGCGATCTCCGGTTGTTCGGCGATCAGATTCTTCTGCTGGCCCGGGTCGGTGGCCAGATCATAAAGTGCCTTTTCCACAAGACGCCAGCGGCCCCACATGACGGTAAACGGTTTTTGCGCAAGATCGATGCCCGGTCTAGGTTTCGGGGGATCTCCTGGGGCAATAACCAGAATCCGGTCAGGCGGCTCCTGTCCTGCATTAAGCAGAACCGGTGCGAGGTTAGTGCCGTCAAATTTGGCATCTAGCGTTTGCTTCAGCCCACACAGACCGATCAATGTCGGTACCAGATCCTGAACCTGTGCTAGGCCCGGCACTTCACCCGACGGCCGCAGTCCACCCGCTGGCCAGCGGACGAACAATGGTGAGCGATGGCCGCCCTCCCAAGGTGACCCCTTGCTCCCGCGCATCCCGGCGTTGTAGAGGTCTGACATGTGAGCGCTGCCGTTATCATTGAGAAAAATCACGATCGTGTTGTCACGCAGACCTGACTGGCGGAGGAAAGCATCCAGTCGCCCCATATTCTCATCCACATTGGCCAGCATCCCGAGGATTTTCTGGTGGTCCGGTGTCTGATCCTTGTAGGGCTCGCAATACTTTTCCGGCACAATCAGCGGGGTATGGATTAGGTTTAACGGCAAATAGCAGAAGAAGGGCTCGCCGCCTTTATGCTGCTGATCCATCCACGTCATGGCTTCCGTGAACAGAATGTCGGTTATGTAGCCCTTGAACTTGACCGGCTTGCCGTTGGCGTGGCGGAGCCACGGATCTAAATAATCGTTGCACCATGCATCGTCAGACTCGCCGATAAATGCCGAGTTGAAATAGAGGACATCTTGGAAGCCGCGGTCCTGCGGACGGAAGGGGTAATTGTCACCCAGATGCCATTTGCCGAACTCCCCGGTGCGATAGCCGTTAGCCGCGAAGATATCGGCCACCGTCGGTAAGTCGGGGCGAAGCAACATCCGTGATCCGTGGACAACGCTCGCACCGTTGCGCAGGCAATCCACACCGGTCAACAGTTGTGAGCGAGTGGGAGTGCACATGGGAGCAACGTGAAAGTCGGAAAACCGCACGCTTTCGTCGTGAAGCTTGTCCACATTCGGCGTCTTCGCCACTGGGTTGCCGTGGCATGAGTAGTCGCCATAACCGGCGTCATCGACCATGACAATGATAACGTTAGGTTTGGCAGCGGTATCCGCAGCCTGGGAGGCAAGCGGTGTCAGTAATACGGCCGCTAGGAGCAGCAGGGGGTGTTTCATAAGTTTTGGAAAGTATTCTTTTTCCTAAAGAGAGTCACTTTTCTTTTCTAGGTTCTGCCTGATGTCCTTTGCTGCACTTTCATTGTTCGTGGCAGCAGGCTTCTTCTTTCTCAGCTCCACCGTGGGGACTGGGGGCATCTTCGCAGAGGGATCAAAAGTCGGGTTTTTCACCGGAATCACGGCATTGATCTCTTTCAAGTGCTCACTGATCAGGGCGTCGAGCTCCTTGACCTTGTCCGGATGCTCCGCCGCAAGGTTCTTTGACTCTCCCAGATCCTCCTTCAGGTTATAGAGCTCAAATCGGTCGGTCTGCTCCGGGCTATCACAAAAGAAGCGGATGAGCTTCCAGTCGCCTCGCCGAACCCACACGGCTGGAAAAGTACCTCTAACGTAATGCGGAAAAAAGCAGAATGCCGTGTCGCGCGGGTCACCCTTTCCCAGCAATGCCGGCACTTCACTCACTCCGTCAAATTTCACAGCCTGCTTGGGCGTCACCCCGGTCATGTCAAGTAGCGTGGGATACCAGTCGACACTCGAAAAGAGCGCGTCGCTCTGCGAACCGGGCTTCACCTTTCCGGGCCAGACCACCACACAAGGCTCGCGCGTGCCGCCCTCATAGATTGTCGCCTTGCCACCGCGCAACGGGGCATTACTCGTGACCGGAATACCGCCGTAGCCCGGAATCAGGCAAAGTTTCCCTCCTGGATCGTCCACCCCGCCATTATCAGAGAAGAAAACGATGATCGTGTTATCGGCAATCTTGAGCTCGTCCAGCGTATCCAGCAGTTTGCCGACATTCTTGTCGAGGGTTTCCACCATGGCCCCATAAACAGGATTCCTCTGGGCACTGTCAGGTTTTGCCTTGCCGCGATATTTTTCAACCAACTCCGGTTTGCTGTCCCACTGCCCATGAACGGAGAACGCCCAGTAATTCAGGTAGACCGGCTTGTCCTTGTTCGTTCTCAGGAATTTTATCGCCTCATCGGCCATACGGTCTTCGATATTCTCGCCGGGTTGACCGATAAAGTTCAGTTCGGGAGGGAATTTCCATGGCCCCTGGTAGCACCCGCCCGGCGTACTTCCCCACCAATGAGGCACATCCACGTCGAAGCCCTGCTGGAGCGGACTGTAGGGCTCCTGTCCCAAATGCCATTTTCCGAAGTGCCCGGTCACATAGCCGTCATCGTGGAAGGCCTCGGCCAGCGTGTAATACTCAGTCTTCAGCCGCGATGCGCTGACTACTTCTCGCGCCCGCTGATAGGGCTGGGCCTTCGCCGCAAGTGTGGCTTCAAGCCGCACAGCCGGTTCATGGCAACAAGCCCAAGTAATCCCGATCCTCCCGGGATAGAGGCCAGTCAGGATGCTCCCTCGCGTGGGCGAGCAGAGCGGACTCGCTGCATAAGCCTGCGTGAACAGCATCCCTCGCTTCGCCAGCCGGTCGATATTCGGCGTCTCGTAGAACGAACTGCCATACAGGCTGGTATCTTTCCAACCCAGATCATCGGCAAGAATGAAGACTACGTTGGGCTTCTTGCTTCCGGGCTCTACCTTAGTAGCATCCGCGGCATGGGAGAGCAGCGGTGTCAGCAATACGGCCGCTAGGAGCAGAAGGGGGTGTTTCATAAATTTTAGGATATATTATTTTCCTAAAGAGAGTCACTTTTCTTTTCTAGGTTCTGCCTGATGTCCTTCGCTGCACTTTCATTGTTCGTGGCAGCAGGCTTCTTCTTTCTCAGCTCCACCGTGGGGACTGGGGGCATCTTTGCAGAGGGATCAAAAGTCGGGCTTTTCACCGGAATCACGGCATTGATCTCCTTCAAGTGCTCACTGATCAGGGCGTCAAGCTCCTTGACCTTGTCCGGATGCTCCGCCGCAAGGTTCTTTGACTCTCCCAGATCCTCCTTCAGGTTATAGAGCTCAAAGCGGTCGGTCTGCTCCGGGCTATCACAAAAGAAGCGGATGAGCTTCCAGTCGCCTCGTCGAACCCACACGGCTGGAAAAGTACCTCTAACGTAATGCGGAAAAAAGCAGAATGCCGTGTCGCGAGGGGCACCCTTTCCCAGCAATGCCGGCACTTCACTCACTCCGTCAAAATTCACAACCTGCTTGGGCGTCACCCCGGTCATATCAAGTAGCGTGGGATACCAGTCGACACTCGAGAAAAGCGCGTCGCTCTGCGAGCCGGGCTTCACCTTTCCGGGCCAGACCACCACACACGGCTCGCGCGTGCCGCCCTCATAGATTGTCGCCTTGCCACCGCGCAACGGGGCGTTGCTCGTGGCCGGGATCTCGCCGTAGCCCGGAATCAGGCAAGCGTCTCCCCCTCCCCAGTCCACTCCTCCATTATCGGAGAAGAAAACGACGATCGTCTTATCGGCGATCTTGAGTTCGTCCAGCGTATCCAGCAGTTTGCCGACATTCTTGTCGAGGGTTTCCACCATGGCCCCATAAACAGGATTCCTCTGGGGACTATCAGGTTTTGCCTTGCCGCGATATTTTTCAACCACCTCCGGTTTGCTGTCCCAAGGCGCATGCACCGAGAATGCCCAATAATTCAGGTAGAACGGCTTGTCCTTGTTCGTTTTCAGGAATTTTATCGCCTCCTCTGCGATACGGTCTTCGATATTCTCGCCGGGTTGACCGATAAAGTTCAGTTGGGGAGGGAATTTCCATGGCCCCTGATAGCTTGCGGCCGGCCCAGGTCCTGAAGTGTGCGGCACATCCACGTCGAAGCCCTGCTGGAGCGGACTGTAGGGCTCCTGTCCCAAATGCCATTTTCCGAAGTGCCCGGTCACGTAGCCGTCATCGTGGAAGGCCTCGGCCAGCGTGTAATACTCAGTCTTCAGCCGCGATGCGCTGGTTGGCTGTAGCGCCCGCTGATAGGGCTGGGCCTTCGCCGCAAGTGTGGCCTCAAGCCGCACAGCCGGTTCATGGCCGCAAGGCGTAGTAATCCCGATCCTCCCAGGATAGAGGCCAGTCAGGATGCTCCCTCTCGTGGGCGAGCAGAGTGGACTCGCTGCATAGGCCTGCGTGAACAGCATCCCTCGCTTCGCCAGCCGGTCGATATTCGGCGTCTCGTAGAACGAACTGCCGTACAGGCTGGTATCTTTCCATCCCAGATCATCGGCAAGAATGAAGACTACGTTGGGCTTCTTGCTTCCGGGCTCTACCTTAGTCGAATCCGCGGCTTGGGCCTCCGCGTCATGGGAGAGAAGTGGTGTTAGCAGCAGGGCGGCGAGGGTAATGAGGGGGTGTTTCATAAATTCTGAACAATATTTTTTTCCCAAAGTGAGTCACTTTTTTCTGACACGCAATCAAGCCGGCGGACGCTTACATAATAGGCACCGCAGATCTCCTTGTCGTCGCCGTCGTAGAACCAGGTTTGGAGTTTCGTCCGCCCGGCCGGCAGTTCCGCCGTGAACGACACCTGTTTGGCATCGGCCGACACCGCACTGCTGACATCGACGCTGCCGATCTTCACACGTGCCTTGGCAATAGGGAGTGCCACGCCGGCTGGGAACTGCCCGAGGGTGTGCTTATGGACAGGCAGACCGGCGGCAATCGGCACATCGGCCTCGCGCGGCCAGCGGCGCAACTCGAACTCGTAACTACCGGCACGATCGACGATGACGTTCCACTCGCCGTTGCTCTTCTGGCCACGGCGTACTTGGGCGCCCTGGTCGAAAAACACGTCTTGCCATTCAGGTGGTGACAGCAGGCTGGGGTTCTCGGCGTCGCTGCCGATGATCGCGGCACCAAAGTCATTGATGGAAGGCTCTACAGTTCGCCACCAAGCGTCGAGATGGGCGCTCATCTTGGCCGCCACTTCGGGATGCTTCCCGATGACGTTCTCTTTCTGTCCCGGATCGGTCGTCAGATCATACAATTCGCGGTCTTTTAAAAGCCGCCAGCGTTTCCACAGCACGGCAGCCCCATCTTTGGTCGGCACGGGACCTTGCATGCGGCTGAAGTTGACCACCAGCATGCGCTCTGGCAGGACATTGCTCTGGCCTCGCAGCAGCGGAGCAAGGCTCATGCCATCGAAACGCGCGTTCGACTTCGGCAACGAACACAGCTCGGCCAATGTCGGCAGGATGTCCTGAACCTCGGTCAACTCGGCCACGTCGCTGGGCGTTCGGAATTTGCCGCCGGGCCAGCGAATGAAGCATGGCACGCGATGCCCGCCCTCCCAGAGTTCGGTCTTTCTCCCGCGCATGCCGGCGTTGAAAACCGGCACTCCGAGAGTACCGCCGTTGTCGGTCATGAAGATGACGATGGTGTTTTCGCGCAGGCCATTCGACGCCAGGAACGTCTCCAGACGAGCCATGTTCTCATCGATGTTGGCGATCATGCCGAAGAACTTCGCGACGTTGGGATTCTGGTCCTTGTAGAGATCGCTGTATTTCTGCGGCACATTGAGCGGCGAATGCGCGGCTGCGGTCGGCAGGTAACAAAAGAACGGCTTTTGGGCCGCCGCCTGTTGGCCCATCCATTTCATGGCCTCGTTGAAAAAGACGTCGGTAGTGTAACCCTTGAACTGCTTGCGCTTGCCGTTGTGAGTGTAGGTGTCGTCGAAGTAGTTATTGTTCCAGAAATCGGGCGCGCTGCCTATGTGCGACGAGGGAAAGGTAATGGTTTCATGGAACCCTCGATCCTGCGGCCGGTAAGGATAGTTGTCACCCAGGTGCCACTTGCCGAAGATGCCGCAGCGATACCCTCCCGCGCCAAATAAATCCGCCATGGTCGGAAATTCGCGGCGTAAAAAAGTCCGCCCGCTGCTGACATTCATCGCGCCGTTGCGAAGGCAGTCAACACCGGTCATGAGCTGGCCGCGCGTCGGCGTACACATCGACGCGACATGAAAATCGGTGAAGCGCACGCTCTCGGCGTGCAGCCGGTCGAGTTGCGGTGTCTTGAGCACGGGATTGCCGTGGCACGACAGGTCGCCGTAACCCGCGTCATCGACCAAGACAATGATGACGTTGGGTTTGGCGGCGGCATCCGCGGCGTGGGATGCTAGTGGTGTTAGCAGCAGGGCGGCGAGGGTAATGAGGGGGTGTTTCATAAATTCTGAACAATATTTTTTTTCCTAAAGAGAGTCACTTTTCTTTTCCAGGTCCTGTCTGATATCCTTCGCTGCACTTTATTCTTCCGGTTTGCAATCATACAGTCCATGCCGCACGCGGCTTCAGGCCGACCATAAGCGTCCCTTGTGGCCGCACCACGAACAAACTGAGGATAGAACGCATTATAATTTCTTTCAGCCTTCTGCTTGTCTTTATACACGAGTCTCCTCTTTCCATACCGCCTACAGACGGAATAAATTTATTGCTGGTATATTGCAGATGGCAGAATTTGCCTATACGCATAAAGATATTTATCGAGAAAAACGGGAAACTCGGGGTTCATTCCTTGCTCACAGTCCCTAGCGGTTTCGGGAATTTCAGCCGCAGGGCTTCCTGCGTATCTCGGTCATCCGTCCGCTTCCGCCAATCCACCAGGCTTGCGCGCAGCGTTTCCAGAGTGGCCGTCAAGGCGGGATCTGACAGCACGTTCTTCATGCAATACGGGTCACTGTTGAGGTCGAACAGTTCCTCATCCGGTATGTGGCCGTCGACGAAATCCGCAAGCATCCCATATTTAACCGGATGCTCTTTTTGCGCCTCAAGCGTAGCACGGTACGCGCGGTTATCCCACACTTTCTCATCATACAGATCCGCATTCATCGGCGGGCGCTTGAAGCCGCCTGACGGCTTCACCACATTGCGCACGTAGTAATACCGGCCGTCGCAGACTGCGCGCGCTAAATAATGTTCGGACTCCGAAGCCATCATCACGTTCCGCGGAAAGTCTTTGGCCTGCCCCTTGAGCAACGGCCATAAGGACAACCCCTGTACGGTCTCAGGCACAGGCAACCCCACCGCACTTAGCATGGTCGGCATGATGTCGACCAAGGAAACCGGCACCGCACATCGTTCATTGCGCCGGACGCCTGGACCCGCCACGAGAAAGGGCATGTGCAAACCCGCAGCATACCCGCTAGTCTTACCACGTGGGTAGCCAAACCCGTTATCGGACGTGAAAATCACCAGGGTGTTTTCCAGCAAGCCCTGTTCCTTAAGACCGGCAAGCACCGCCCCCACACAGGCATCCGTGATCTGCACACAGGCATAATACTGCGCCAGGTCCTTGCGCATCAGCGGCGTATCCGGCAGCCAGGACGGAACACTGATCTTTTCAGGGTCAATGGTAGCAGGTTCATACCCCAGCCCGTTGGCAGCAAGGTGTCCTTTGAAGGGACGATGCGGCGACGCAATATTCGCCATCAGAAAAAACGGTCTTTCCCCTGCTGCATTTTTGACTTCCCCGACGAGCCTCTGATACTCTCCGGGTTTATTGCGATAGGGAAAGCCTTTGTCGAACGGAAAACGCCAGGCTGGCTGAATATGGGATTTCTGGGTAATGGCGCTGTAAAATCCGCGCTCCTTGAGAAGCTCGACCAGCGTCGGGATATCCTCACGTATGGCGCTCCGCACCGGGCTCGGGCGCTCAGGTTTATCGGCAATGCGGGGATAGTCCAACCCCGCGTTCTGGGTATTGCTCCAGAGACCATTGCTGTGCGGAAACATACCAGTCAGAATGGCCGCCCTGCTGGGAGAACATACCGCCGCCGCAGAAAACGCGCGTGTAAAAAGGACCCCGTCACGGGCAAGTTGGTCCAGGTTCGGCGTGGCAAGGCCAGGCGTTCCCAGACCACTCATATCGTTACCCATGTCATCCGCCAGGATCAACACGATATTGCGAAGCTTCGATTCAGTGGCGCTCAGCGCGGCCAACTGCGTCAGCAGCAGGGCAGCCAGCAGACAAAACGAGGCCAGGATGGTGGTTGGTTTTTTCATATCAGTATTGTTAGAGAATCACTGGGAGCTTGTCTTTATGACCAATTGTTATATTTGTCGAATTAGAATCATGCTTAGGTTGGCTCTGATAATCAGTTTTTTCTTTGATATAAAAATCAAATTTCTTCAGGCAACCCATCATCATAGCATTCTTTCTCGGATTGTTAGGACCAACTAGTCCTGCGGGCATCAACCCCTGACTCCAGTGTTCTAACCTCGCATGGAGCGACTTTGCCATCTCGGGTTGCTGAGTAAGAAGGTTGTGTTGTTCTTCCGGATCGCTTGCCAGATTAAAGAGGTATTGGCGATTGTCACCGACGAGGAAAATATATTTCCAATCTCCCTGACGAACCGCGTACTCGCCGACCCAGCGCCAGAAGAGGTTCACCTGCCTCGATTTACTTCCGCAGGAAGTACTGCCCTAAATACCTACCAGCGACTTGCTTTCTCCACATTGACCTTCGATTGACGATCGCTTCTTAGTTCTTGTAACACTTTTCCTCCTCATCTGACCTGACAACTTGACAGTTTTTGGTTTCGTAGACTTTCTCAACATTCTCTTTGACCTGACAGGTTGCCGACTCCATCCTCCGCCACGAAATCACGAGGTTTTATGTCCAAATCCTCCCGCCTAGATACTCCTCCGACTCCTCCGAGCCTGCACACTCAACCCATGTCTTGGATCAACTCGACCCGATGGTTCTGGGGGATCTTAGCAATCGTTACTTTCTGGAAAGTCCTTGTCGCCTGGAAGCTGGGCCTGATTTTTGATGAATGCTACTACTGGGAATGGTCGCTTCATCCCCAAGCCTGCTACTTCGACCACCCCCCCCTCACCGCATGGCTGATTGCCTCGAGCCGGATACTTCTTGGCCACACGACGCTGGCCGTCCGTTTCTGGGCTATCGTTTCCGGCATCCTGCTTTCACTTGCCGGTCGCGTACTGGGAAGAGAACTCTTCGGTCCATCGGCAGGAAACCGGGCGGGCATTCTCCTGCTTCTGGCTCCGATCTTCGCTGGAAATGCCCTGCTGATGACCCCTGACACCTTCCTGGTTCCAGCCTGGGCTTTCGCGGTTCTCTTTGCCTGGCGTGGATATCGGGAGGGGGGAAGCATCGGATGGTGGGGGGCCTCCGGCCTCGCGGCAGGTATCGGAATGCTCTCCAAATACACCATGGTGCTGTACTTCGGCGCTCTCCTTATGCTCTGGGTGTTAAGTCCCGGCAGACGGCAACAGCTCTTGTCCGGCATGATGATCGCGGGACTCGTCTCCCTAGTATTTTGCACTCCTGTAATCTGGTGGAACGCGTCTCACGATTGGGCCTCCTTCACCCATCAGCTCCATCATGGATTACGAAACGAGCATCGGACGCTGATCAATTTTCAGAACCTCGGCGACTATAGTGCGTTTCTTATTGTCTTGGTCTCACCCATCTTGGGGCTGCTTTGCTTCCGGACTGCCGTGACACGCATGAATGATCCCCGCTTCCGCTTCCTGGGGGTCTTTTTCTGGACAGTCGTGGTCTTCTTCGGATACTCGGCGGCCAAGGCCCACATCGAGGCAAACTGGCCGATGGTCGCATTTATCACTGCCCTGATCATGGTCGCAGGGGATTGGGACAACTATGGTTCTGGATGGAGGAAGGCAGCTGTCATCGTCCTACTGATCGCCGATGTGGGAGCCGTCATTGGTGTCTCCAACCTGCTGCTTCCCAAAAACTCACCGCTCTCCATTCGGAACTTCGCGCCCGACCTCTCCTTCATAGGCAAGGTTCCCGGCTTGTCCTATCTGGAGGCTCCGGCAAAAAAGGGGGTGTCAGATTTTCTGACGCGGATTGAGGAATTCCTCGGCCCGGAAGCTGTTGCGCAAGTGATTGCTGATAATTTCAGAACCTCTGGAGCAGATTTTATCTGCCTCTCCACCTATCAGTTAACAGGCGTTATGTCATTCTACGCACCATCACTGGAGCCGCTTCTCTGGCTTCCTGATCATGGTCGCATACGGTTTCCATGGATCAACGACACGGCTTGGGCTGGAAAGACAGCCCTGCTCGCATCGTGGCCTCGTATTTACACCTGCCCCCAGGATCTCTTCTCAGAATTTGCCATGACTCATCCGGTCTTGGTCCCCAGCATAAGAAGCCCCGTCTTTCTCTCGATTGGCAAATTCTACAAACCCGAAAATTCCCATCCCTAGGAATTCTTTACGGATTCCCAGGAGTGAATTAGCTCACGGAGCGATCGTCTCGACATAGGCGAACTTCCCGTTCTTCACTTGAAGAATCACCGCAGGCTTGGTCGGATTACGGTGTTCGTCGAGGGTGATTTTGCCCGTGACACCGGGGAAATCTTTTGTCGCGGTGATGGCGGCATTCACCTTAGAGGGATCAGTCGATCCGGCCCGCTTCATCGCATCCGCTAAAAGACGCAGGGCATCATAACCAAGAGCCACCATGGCATCGGGATCTTGATTGTATTTCTTGCGGCAGGCATCCACGAAGGCCACGACCTTGGGATCGGTACTCTGGTTGGAAAAGTGATTTGAGAAATAACATCCCTCAACGGCAGCTCCACCCACACCCACAAGCTCCGAGGAATCCCAACCATCTCCTCCGATAAAGGGAACCGTGATTCCAAGCTGACGAGCCTGACGAATGATCAAGGGAGCCTCGGTGTAGTAAGCGGGCAGAAAGATCACATCCGGATTCTCCGACTTGATGGAGGTCAACTGGGCGCTGAAATCCTTGTCACCACCGCTATAACTCTGCTCCCCGTTGATAACTCCGCCTCCCTTCGTGAACTCCTGCTTGAAGCTCTTGGCCAGACCGAGGCTGTAATCCTTCGAAACATCGGTGATGATCGCCGCTTTCTTAGCGCCGAGCTTGCTGGCGAATTTTGCACAGACCGTTCCCTGGAAAGGATCGATGAAGCATACCCTGAAGATATGGTCGCCAGCCTCTGTCACTTTTTCATTGGTTGAAGCGGGTGAGATCATCGGGATGCCGCTGCGCTGGGCGATCGGGGCAGCCTCTAGAGAACGACCGGAAGCCACTTCTCCGATCAGAGCAACGACCTTGTCTCGGGTGATCAACTCTCGCACAACCGTCGAGGTCTCGCCTGGCTTGGATTGATTGTCCTTGGTGATCACCCTGATAGGCTGGCCAAGCACACCGCCTGAGCCGTTGATTTCATCGAGAGCAAGCTGAACACCCTTGTCGGTGCTCTGACCGAACGTCGCCTGTCCCCCTGTCAGTGAGACAAACTGACCGACAGGAATCCCGATTTCCTGCTTTTTCGAGCACCCGGAGGACATCAGCGCAAGAGTTGCGAGAAGGAAGGCACTGGGTAACTTATAAAACTTCATGCTTCGGAGACTAAAAAGTGTTTTACCCCGTGCCAAGAGCCGATCGGAGCAAAAGATTATTTACTCTTCTTGATATACCGCGCTCCAGATTAATTTCTCCTGATGAGCAACCCCTTGGTCCAAGCAGTCATCCGCACCAAGTTCCTTATGACTTCCCGTGAAAAAGCTTCACAAATCATCCGGGGCATCGCGGATGCCTACCTGAAGCTAGCAGAACGCATAGGGAACGAATCCGGAGAACGGTCGATCAGCATCCCTCCTATGATCGGGGTCGATCCCGAGATGCGAGCATGGTCTTTCTTCCAGATCCTCGAGCACAATGTGATCGTCAACGGGATGATCGCACACACCGTTGAAAAACTAGCCCGTGGAGAGGATCCAAACCCTGAACGCGCGATCAACCACAAGACCGATGTCCTTCCTGGTGATTCTTCCGGAACGGAGCAGATCGCCGCCTTCTCAGAATCGATCGACAGCTACCTTTCTATGGTAACGACTCTTCCTGCACTGCGTGGGACTGCCAAGACGCAACATCCTGTCTTCGGTCACTTTGATGCCCACAAATGGCACTGCATGTTCGGATTTCACCTTGGCCTTCATCTTAAGCAGGCGGAGAAGGTGATCGCTCTGCTCAATGCCTGACTTATGAAACTCGACCTCGTTCAATTCTGGCTTCCCGAACTGGAACCCGGATTTCAGCATGGGAAAACCGCCTTTCTCTGGAGTGATGGATTCCTTACACTCACAGCCGACCTCTTAGATAAGCAGGTCATGACGAGAGCGCGCTCTGATGGACAACGACTCTGGGAGTACGGGGATGTGGCGGAGCTCTTCGTGCAGCGAGTCGGAGAAGATGCCTACCAGGAGTACCAACTCTCTCCGAACGGATTCACTCTGGCTCTTGAATATCCGGATCTCTCGGGCGTATCAGCGTTGCGCTCGGGAGAGCAAAAGATCGAGGATTTCTTTTCCGAGACCTCCTTTGAGACTCGGGCCGAACTGACACCGACTGGATGGCGAGCTCATTTTTCCATTCCTCTCAGCGGCTCTCCTGGTGACCGGATCCGCGTCAGTTGCTGCCGTTATGATGCTCAAGAAGGTCGTCTCCCCATGATTTCCAGCACCTCCCCTCACCCTGTCAGAGACTTTCACCGCCCGCAGGAGTGGCGTGAGATGACGCTTCCCTAGTCCAAAACTAATCCTTGGGTGTTCCCTCCTGGAAAAACCCTTTCTTATTGGGATCGACAGGGACCATGTCGGACTGGAAGGCATAAGAGGCAACGAGTTGCTCGAAGGCCTGTAGAGCCGCATCGAAGACTTTTTCGGAACGGCAACTCAGGGTGACGAAGTCGATCGTCCGCTTCTCCATGAAGTAGGCCGTGACCTCGATGTCTCCCGTCTTGGAGCCACTGGACCTGTAGAGTACTCCACCCTTTCCATCCTCCGTCTTGATCGTTTTGAAGAACGTGGCGTTGTACTCGGGATTGCCCTGAGCGCGGAGGGCAGCCACTGCGGCCTGCACCATCCCATCAATGGTCGACACATCCTTCGTCTTAGGACGCGCCCGGGCATAAGCCACTGCGGGACTCTCGGACCAGGTAGCACCTCTCGGGTAGAAAACCGCGGGAAGCCCCTGCTCCACGCCGCTCACCGCATCGATGACCCATCCGCTGGGGGCCTTGAGGGTGAAGGCGTAACCAGGGCCGCGGACGATTCCGTAGCCGTTTTCGACGACCTGCGAATCGACTGCTTGAATGCAGCCCCATGCCGGCAGAAGAATTAGAGATATAAGAAGCACTGTTTTGAGTACGTTCATCGAAGTTCCCAAAATCCCCCAAATCCCCATCCCTTCAAGAAGATTCGATGAACCGACGACGCCCCTTCCGCAAGAAGCCGGACAATGAACCGGTGCCCGGCGGACCCGACGATGCCCTGAGCGGTCAGGTGGAACGTGTCACCTTCCACAATGAAGAGACTGGGTTCTGCATCCTCAAGGTCAAGGTGCAGGGTCGCAAGGAACCGGTAGCTGTTCTCGGTTCCCTCCCCTCGGTGGCACCAGGGGAGTGGATCACAGCCCAAGGCACCTGGGAGAAAGACCACGATCATGGCATCCAACTGAAGGCTCACACCCTGAAGAACCAACCGCCCACATCGCTCGAGGGAATAGAGAAATACCTCGGGAGCGGCATGATCAAGGGAATCGGTCCGGTCTATGCCACGAAGCTAGTGAGGAAATTCGGAGAGAAAGTCTTCGACATCATCGAGAACCAGTCGAAGCGTCTCCAAGAGGTGGAGGGAATAGGCACCGAACGTCGGCAGCGGATCAAGGAGGCATGGGCCGAGCAGAAGGTTGTCCGGGAGATCATGCTCTTTCTCCATGCCCATGGGCTTGGGACGAACAGAGCTGTCCGCATCTACAAATCCTATGGAGTCGAGGCGATCGAGATGATCCGCTCCGACCCCTACCGTCTTGCACGTGACATTCACGGGATCGGATTTCACTCCGCCGACAACGTAGCCGAGAAGCTGGGACTGGAAGCCGACTCTCTGCTTAGGGCGCGGGCTGCTCTGGAGCATCTGCTCGATCAGGCCACGACCGAGGGACATTGCGCCCTACCACGTCGTGAACTGCTGGAGGGGGCCACCCGGCTTTTGGAGGTCGATGAACAGGTTGTCGCGCAGGCTTTCGAGCGCCAACTCAAAGACGAACGGATCATCTCCGAGAGAATTCAAGGTGAAGAGATGATTTTCCTACCCTTACTTCGCGATGCTGAGGAACGGATTTCCCGGCAACTCAAGCGTCTCGCTGGAGCCAAAGAGCCGGAGCCACCGATCGATGTGGAGAAAGCGATCCCATGGGTGGAGGAAAAGACCGGGCGCAAGCTCTCCCCCAGCCAGCACGAGGCACTCAAGATCGCCCTGCGAAGCCGAGCCGTGGTCATCACCGGGGGACCGGGCGTTGGCAAGACCACCCTGGTGCAGTCACTCCTGAAGATTCTCACCGCTAAGAAACTCAAGTGCATCCTTGCCGCTCCCACAGGTCGGGCCGCTCAGCGGATGGCGGAAGCCACAGGACTGGAGGCATCAACGCTCCATCGATTGCTGGAATTTCAGCCGGCACGAGGCGGCTTTCAGAGGAATGCAGCCAACCCCCTGGAAGGCGATGTTGTCGTCATCGATGAGGTCTCCATGGTTGATGTCCCCCTGATGAGCCGACTCCTGGATGCTCTTCCTCGAAAAGCTCGCCTGATTCTCGTCGGAGATGCCGACCAACTTCCGAGTGTCGGTCCTGGACTTGTCCTGGGGGACATCATCCGGAGCGGCATGATCCCGGTCGTTCATCTTAAGGAGATTTTCCGTCAGGCCGGCGACAGCCGCATTATCAGCGGAGCCCATGCAATCAATCGCGGGGAGATCCCCGATATCATCGAGGCGCCGAAGGATTCTGACTTTGTCTTCATCGACCGGGAGGATTCCGAGGAATGCGCCGCGACTCTGGTCTCGATGGTTCGCGACCGCCTGCCGAAGCATCTCGGAGTCGATCCGATCGAGGGGATTCAGATCCTGAGTCCGATGCACCGCGGCAGCCTCGGGATCAAGGAGCTCAACCTGCGCCTCCAGTCCGCCCTGAATCCTAAAAGCGACTATCGGGATGAATACCAAGCTTACGGCAATCTCTTCCGGGTGGGTGACAAGGTCATCCAGACTTCCAACAACTATGATAAGGAAGTCTTCAATGGTGACATCGGCCGCATCCGCTCCATGGACAAGGAAGAAAAACAGGTGCTCGTTCGTTTTGGCAAACGGGATGTGTCCTATGAGTTCAATGAGCTCGACGAACTGGAGCTGGCTTATGCCATCACCATCCACAAGAGCCAGGGTTCGGAATTTCCGGTAGTAGTTATTCCCCTAGCGATGCAACAGTACCTCCTGCTCCAAAGAAACTTGCTCTACACAGGCGTCACCCGCGGAAAAAGGATGGTCGTCTTGGTGGGTCAGAAGAAAGCACTCGGCATGGCTGTCCGAAACGAATCAACCCGCCATCGTCATGGCGGGTTGCTCCATCGTTTGGGGGAGGGAAATTGACGTATCCTTGGAATGCTTAGGGCTAGGCAGCTTGGGCCAGATAATGCTCAGGAGTCACCCGTTCGCGTTTTGCCAAGGCCTTACGCATTTTGCTCAGAGCGATATTTTGGAGCTGGCGGATCCGTTCACGAGTAACCCCGAATTTCACACCGACTTCCTCCAGTGTGATCGGATCGGTTCCGTCCAGGCCAAATCGGGCGTTGATGATCTTGCGCTCGCGTTCGTCCAACTGAGTGATCAGATCCCCGACCTCCATCTGCATATTCTTATCGCTCAGGTTCTCGAAGGGATTGATCGCAGCAACATCGCCGACCATCTCGCCAAACTCCGTGGAGTCTTCATCACCGAGCGGTGCATCGAGCGACGCTGGACGGATAGCCGCCTGCTTGAGCAGAGTGACTTTGCCGGCATCCATGCCAACCTCCTCAGCAATCTCCTCGTCCGTGGCTTCACGTCCCAGCTCATCGCTGAGTCCGGCACCGACGCGGCGGATCTTAGCGATCTTGTCGACCAGATGGACGGGAAGACGGATTGTCTTGCCCTGATTCGCAAGGGCCCGCTTGATCGACTGCTTGATCCACCAGGATCCATAGGTGGAGAGCTTGCCTCCCTTGGCGGGATCGAAGCGCTCGACAGCTTTCATCAACCCGATATTCCCCTCTGAGATCAGATCGAGAAGAGGCAGACCAAGATTTGAGTAGTCTCGAGCGATCTTCACCACGAGACGAAGATTGCCTCGGATCATTTCCTCAGCGGCAGCTTTGTCTCCTTTCTTGATCTTTGCAGCAAGGGTGATTTCCTGTGCAGGCGTTAGCAAGGGGTACTGGGTAATCTGGCGCAGGTAGAGTTGGAATCCGGAATCTGAGTCTTCGTAGTTCATGATATATTTTTGGGGTGTTTTCTTATGCTTATTTGACAAACACTGCAGTACGTGTGTTCGAAATCTTTTCATAATTCGCATCCCCTTGTTTACAAGGTGCCAGTCATGTGTGATTTATTTTCTTTAAGTCCATTATGATCACCCGTGTTTTTTCCGCAGCAGTGGTCGGCATCGACGCAACTGAAATCGAAATCGAAGTCAATACGGGGCCAGGCGAGCCATCGATCATTGTGGTAGGCCTCCCGGATGCGGCGGTTAAGGAAAGCAAGGACCGAGTAATCGCAGCACTGACAAACAGTGGTTATCGGTGGCCCCGTAAACGCACGACAGTGAATCTCGCCCCAGCTGACATCAAGAAGCAGGGACCGAGCTTCGACCTCCCAATCGCCATCGGCATGATAGCCACGGACCGAGAGGAGGATCTAGTTAGACTCTCCCGCTGCTCCGTCGCCGGAGAACTCGCACTGACCGGTGAAGTGCGCCCTATCAAGGGAGCCCTTCCGCTAACGCTGGAAGCCCGGGCACGCGGGCGCAAAGCGGTAATTCTTCCCCTTGCAAATGTGAGGGAGGCTTCCGTTGTTCAGGGAATCGAAGTTTATGGAGTGAAAAACCTCCGTGAGGCTTACGAGTTTTTGAGCAAAGCTTCGGAACTCAAACCGTTCGTCAACGATGTCATGGAGCAGAGGCCACAGGATCAGTCCTTTGAGGTCGATTTCTCCGAAGTCAAGGGACAGCACCAAGTGAAGCGTGCGATCGAGGTTGCTGTGGCGGGGGGCCACAATCTGCTGCTTCTCGGTCCACCCGGATCGGGCAAGTCAATGCTCGCAAAGCGCATACCCACTGTCATGCCGCCAATGTCAATCGAGGAGTCCATCGACACGACCAAGATTCACTCCGTCTGTGGGCTTCTCGCACAGGGCGAGGCTATTATCCGTAACCGTCCCTTCCGCGATCCCCATCACACTATATCAGATATCGGCCTACTCGGGGGTACAAGCAACATAACCCCAGGGGAAGTCAGTCTGGCCCATCACGGCGTGCTTTTCCTTGATGAGCTTCCGGAGTTTCATCGCTCCACATTAGAAGTGCTTCGGCAGCCGCTAGAAGAAGGCAAAGTCACGATATCCCGTGCTTCGGGAACGATGACCTTCCCTTGTTCTTTCATGCTGGTCGCCGCTATGAACCCATGCCCCTGTGGATTCTACGGCGATCCCAAACGTGAATGCCGATGCTCACCAGGGCAGGTGGAGCGCTATCGTCAGAAGATCTCGGGTCCTCTTCTCGATCGCATCGATCTCCATGTAGAGGCCCCTGCCGTGGCCTACAAGGAACTTGCTGACACCGTGCCGGCAGAATCTTCCTCCTCCATCAGGTCTAGAATCATGAATGCCAGGGAGGTTCAGAAACATCGCTTTACGAAATCGAGAAAAACGACCTGCAATGCCCGCATGAGCCATGCACAGCTGAAGGAGCATTGCAGACTGGATGACAGGGGCAATGAGCTGCTAAAAAACGCCATGACCGATCTGAACTTCAGCGCCCGTGCCTATGACCGCATCCTCAAGGTCGCACGAACTATCGCTGATCTGGCCGGAAGTGACTCCATCGCCTCAGATCATCTCCTGGAGGCCCTTAGCTACAGGAATCTTGACCGGAATGTCTGGCAGTGATTCTCTAGCCAAGAAACTGCGGATGAGCGATGAGGCGGGCGTAGTCCTCAGGTGAAATGGGTCCCCGCTCATTATTGCGGCCACGCATCGGCTCGGCATTCGTAGAGGAACGGACACGGGCCAGCCAGGTGTCGTCGAGCGGCTTCATGAGCAGATCCAGCCGGTTAGCGGCGATGGTCGTCACTTCCTTCTCCCCTGTCGAAACTCCTGTTCCGACGAACCATCCTGCCAGGAGCATCGTCACGCGGACGGAAGTCGATCGGGTATAGTTTGTCATCGTGCAATCGGGAGCCCCTGGAGTATTCACGACCTTCCACATCGATCGGAACGTCTCGAGATTCCACATCTCGGAGTTCTGGGCCGGTGAGTAGGGATCGAAGAAAATGACTGAAGGGGCTGGCGCATCATGAGGCTGCCTGGAGAAATCTCCCCGATGGAGTCGCCACTCAATTGATGGAGCAGGTGATGCTTTCCCTGTCTCCAGCAACTCACGGAGAATGGCCTCCCAACCGTTCAAGTATTCCAGCTCCCCGGCGTGTCTGAGGGCAAACTCCAAGACCTCGGTCGAAATCTCATAACTGTGGAGCTCAACGGACGTGGAACTCTCACGAGTTTTGTTATGGATCATCTCGCAGATGACCTCGATTGCGGTGATGGCATTTCCCGCAGGACCGAGACCTACATCCCAGATAACAAAAGGTTCCGCCTGGTGCCAATCCCTTAATCTCTCAGCCAGACGCTGCTGGGCGACATGAAGCTCATGAGCTTCCGTGCGTGGGTCGGTACCGATGTGCATCGTCTCCCCATGGGCCTTTGAGCGGATACTGCGACCACCACCCCTGAGAGTGACAAGTTCGAAGGCTGCATCGCTACTCTGAAGGCTCATCGCGCTAGCCTAGCAGTCCTTAAAAGCATTACCCGTGGATTTTTTAAGTGAATTCATAAGTTCCGTTTTCTCGTGTCTCTGGAATCTGTCAAAATCGTAACAAAGAATGCCGTGCATCAAGATAAGATCGGCGTATGGTGTGCCCATCTCCTAGGAGAAATAACGCAGCCGCGAGGTATCGGGGGGTATTCTCGAGGCTGCGTTATCCTAGGGAGGTTTTTTCCTAAAGCTTCTCGTAGCCGCTAGTGCTCTGTACTTAGCGGTTTTTTTTATGAGGGGTCCCTCTCTGCCCACGTTTCAGCGATTCTTCATGGGGAATGCTTGAAAAGAAGCCTTTGAACTTAAATGAGAAATAAGCACTTTGCTTGTTTGTTGAAGGGCCTCCACCAGATGACTTGATTTTATGCTGACTGCATGACGAGCAAGAACCGACGCCAACTGAGTTATTGAGGCGTTGGCAGCCGAGAAGCCCTTCCACCATGAGTGAATCCCTAGGCAGGAATGGATGGCAGAGGGCGTGGAAACAACTCAAGGATCACCCCGTCTCAGAGTTCAGCCCGGGTCTGATCACAGGCGTAGCTGATGACGATCCGAGCGGCGTTGTGACCTATTCGCAGGCAGGGGCAGAGTTCGGCCTGAACATGCTCTGGACCATGCCTCTGGCTTTTCCACTGATGGCTACCATCCAGTTCATCTGTGGACTTATTGGCAGGGTCACCGGACGGGGCCTTGCAGCCAACATCAAGGATGCTTTCCCTCCCTTTATTCTCAAGGGCGTGGTCATTCTTCTCTTGGTGGCGAACACACTCAATATCGCCGCCGATCTGGCCGCCATGGGCGAGGTGGGAGAATTGGTCACGGGGATGAATCGTAATCACTCAAACGGCCCCCTCCTTATCGACCCCTCATCGGCAGCTTCGGAACTGCGTCGGATCCGATGGGATACCTGGAGCGGGATGTTCTACTCGAATAGAACTGCCTACTTCATCATCCTGGCAACTGCGGTGACACTCCATGTCCCGGCATCACCGACATCCAGACCGCCGCTCAGGCGGCCACCGCCCTTCGCCCTCTTGCTGGAGATTCGGCTTTCCTTCTCTTTGCGATCGGCATCCTCGGTGTGGGCCTGATCGGAGTTCCTGTTCTTGCAGGATCGGCAGGATACGCCCTCTCCGAGGTCATGGTATGGAAATGGGGGCTGGAAAGAAAGGTGCGCGATGCACGGGGCTTCTACGCTGTGATCATCCTCAGCATCCTCTGCACTCTCATCATCCAATATTAGCCAATCAGTCCCATGAAGGCCCTTGTCTGGAGTGCTGTGATCAATGGTGTGGTGGCCATCCCGCTGATAGCCGTGATCATCATCCTGGCATCCAGGAAGTCCGTGATGGGTGACTACACGGCCAGCCGTCCTATTATCATTCTTGGATGGATCGCCACGGGCATCATGGGAGCCGCAGCCCTGGGAATGCTGATTTGTGACTAATCAGCAAAGAAAGGATTAGCCCTCTTTTGTTCCCCGACGGTCGTCAGGGGACCATGTCCTGGGCAGATAATCGTCTCATCAGGCAGTGTGAGGATCTCCTGACGGTTGGTCCGGAGCGCCTCGTCATAACTTACCATGCCACCCCCCATGGAGCCTGCAAACATAGCGTCTCCAACAATCGCAAGGCTCTTCGAGAGCCCCTCCACCACGTAGGTAATCCCCCCAGTGGCATGGCCGCTGGTCCTGCGGGTTGAGACCCTAAGGCGGCCGATAGAAAAAACAGCACCCGGTTGGAAGGGCTCTGCCCCCTCGAGAGGTTCCAGCGAGGAGACCAGCGCCTGGGCACCTGTCTTGATGATCATCCGGTCGAGATCCAGAATGTGATCGCTGTGGATGTGGGTGATAAAGATCTGTCTGACCTGCAGATCGTACGCTGAAGCAAAATCAAACATCGCTTCGGCATCACTCCCGGTATCGAAGAATGCGGCATCGAGAGTGTCGGGATCCCAGACAACGTAGGAATTCACCATCATGTCATGGAAGGGAGTGCTCGAGCAGAAGAGTCCCTCGGGAGGATCTACTACTGCAGGGACATACCGGCCGTTCGCCAGATCGTTCAGTGAGCTTGCTCCCAGACTGAGGACTCTTGACACCCTGTGAAGGAGCTCAGCATCCTTTCCTCCACTTTTGAGCTTGAGAAGATCTTCCACAGAGATCCCTGCACGCAAGGCAAGCGCCTCATTGGAAAGCGAGAGTCCCCGTTGGGCTTTGCCGATGATATCAGTGGCTGAGTCTTCAAGGGGAAGTGATGCGAAGGAAGGATCGATCATTCGGTTAATCAACTACTGTGACATCTTCAGGGCAGCATTGATCTCGGAAAGCATGTGAGGCGAGTCGGGTTTCTCACTCGGTTCAAAACGCGCCAAGACCTGGCCATTGCGACCGATCAGGAACTTACCAAAATTCCACTTCACGTCTCCGGGAAATTTGGATGAAGGTCCGGTTAATGCAGCATAGAGAGGTGCCTGTTCGGAACCCTTCACATGAAGCTTGTCCATAAGAGGGAAAGTCACATCGTATTTGGATGTGCAGAAGTTGATAATCTGAGCGTTGCTTCCGGGTTCCTGTCCCCCGAAGTCGTTGCAGGGAAATCCAAGGATCACAAATCCACGTGAGGCGAAATCACGATAGAGCTTCTCAAGAGCTGAATACTGGGGTGTGTTTCCGCATTGCGAGGCGACATTCACTACCATCACCACCTTCCCTGCATAATCCCTAAGTGAAGCTGTCTTACCATCCATGGTGCTGAAAGGAATCTCATTCAATGGCTCGGCAAGAGCATGCGATCCAAGACCCGTAAGCACCAATCCTATGAGGTTGAGTAGCAAGAAACGCATGAACAAGATATGAGGCGATAGAGCTCAGGCGGATAGTAGTTTTTTCTCGGGGAAGATCCGATCGGCGAAGAAGTACAGCATCATCGGAAAAAACACCATGGCGATGGCGAGAGGATGGAACTCATGAATCAAGCCAAAATCATAGGCACAGAAAAAAAGCCTGAATCAGCAAGATAAAAAATGGGAGCCGGCAAGTCGTTAGTCAACTACGTGCAGACGACTACTCAATTCCAGTCCGACCAATTGACGCCTTACTACGAGCAGAATCACCATCAAGAAACAGGTAAATGCTGTGCAGGCAGGAAATAACCACGTAACCATCGTCCAATGTTGGATGGCAAATAAAGCGATCAGGTAGTTCAATCCAAACGCAAAGTACATGAACATACCCTCCTCATACGGCTTGTTATAGCACTTGCGGATTGTGGGATAAAACCCAACGGTATCAATGGCTGTGACGATGATGACAGAGGCGAGTGGATCATGGGTAAAATACCAGATAGGCACCGCGAGCAGGGCACAAATCAGGCTGATGACATCACCTCGGGAAATGCTGTGCTCGCTCTTAAAAAAAGCGATCACCGTGACTGCAAGGCAGTTGAAACAGGCAACTCCCGTAGACCATGCACCTGGGCCGGCTTTGTCGATGTATTCCGCCGAAAAACTGACGGCACAGACCATTGTCCATACAAGCCATGAAAAGGCATGAGGTTTCACCTTTCCCCGGAAAATCAGGTAGAAATACGGGATAATCCCAATGATCACGAGTGCGATGCTTAACCAGCCGAGCGTGATTGGGTTGAGGAGCATTTGATGAACTTAAAAATTCAGAAAAGCGTATTTCTATAGCAGTTTGTTAACCTTACCACGCAATTTCGAAAGCACGCCGCTCTCAAACCAAGGATTCCTCGATCTTAATTTCGAAAAGGAGACTATCCGTAATCTTTGCCATAAATTCTCACGAATTACCCAGCCTCGTTCCTTATCTAATAAGGCTTGGAAGTTTGGATGCAGGGCTAGGCGTCGCCAGGGAAAGCGTAGTGAACCTACGCTGACCGAGCAGCAACAACGCCCTGCGCCAAATACCGGGCCGTGGGAACGGCCGGGATAGACTACGCGAAGCGTAGCCCCATTTCAAAATTGGGGCGCTACTCGCGGGAGCGATAGCGTCAAATCCCAAGCCTCCCACTCTGAACGCAAAACAGCCGGGTCATTTCTGACCCGGCTGCTGCTGTAACTTCTTTGAGAAGCGTGGGAGTCGGACTTAGTAGTCCATTCCGCCCATCCCACCCATTCCGCCACCGCCCGGAGGCATGGCTGGACCCTTCTCCTTCTCGGGGGCGTCAGCGATGACGGCCTCGGTAGTGAGGAGGAGTCCGCTGATGGAAGCGGCGTTCTGCAAGGCGCTGCGGGTGACCTTCGTCGGATCGACGATGCCAGCCTTCACGAGGTCGACGTATTCGCCGGTAGCAACGTTGTAACCTTCGTTGCCCTTGCCCTTCTTGACTTCCTGGACGACGAGTGCGCCTTCCTTGCCTGCATTGGCAACAAGCTGGCGGAGAGGAGCCTCGACGGCACGACGGATGATCTCAAGACCGACGAGTTCGTCACCTTCAAGCTTGAGGGTGTCGAGCACCTTCTGAGCGCGGATGAGAGCGACACCGCCGCCTGGGACAATACCCTCCTCGACCGCCGCACGGGTGGCGTGAAGAGCGTCTTCGACGCGGGCCTTCTTCTCCTTCATCTCGGTCTCGGTGGCTGCACCGACGTTGATGACGGCGACACCGCCGGCGAGCTTGGCAAGACGCTCCTGGAGCTTCTCACGGTCGTAATCGCTGGTGGTCTCCTCGATCTGGCGACGGATCTGACCGACGCGGCCCTGGATGTCAGAGCTCTTGCCGGATCCTTCGACGATGGTGGTGTTCTCCTTGTCGACGGTGATGTGCTTGGCACGGCCGAGATCCTCAAGGGTGATGTTCTCGAGCTTGATACCGAGATCCTCGGTGATGCAGCGTCCACCTGTGAGGACAGCGATGTCCTCGAGCATGGCCTTGCGGCGATCTCCGAATCCGGGAGCCTTGACGGCGCAGATCTGGAGTGTGCCGCGGAGCTTGTTCACCACGAGGGTGGCAAGGGCTTCGCCCTCGACGTCCTCAGCGATGATAAGGAGTGGCTTGCCGCTCTTGGCAACCTTCTCGAGGAGAGGAAGCAGGTCCTTGAGGGAGCTGATTTTCTTCTCGTGGATGAGAATGTAGGCGCTGTCGAGTGATGCTTCCATTCCCTCGGCGTTGGTCACGAAGTAGGGGGAGAGATATCCCTTGTCGAACTGCATTCCCTCGACGACGTCGAGCGTGGTCTCGATCGACTTGGCTTCCTCAACCGTGATGGTGCCATCCTTGCCGACCTTGTCCATCGCGTCAGCAATGATCTGGCCGATCGTGGTGTCCCAGTTGGCGGAGACAGTAGCAACCTGAGCGATTTCGGAGCTGTCCTTTACCTTCTTGGAGATGCGGGCAAGCTCGATGACGATGGCCTCGACAGCCTTGTTGATGCCGCGCTGAAGCGAGGTGGGGTTGGCACCGGCGGTGACGTTCTTAAGGCCCTCTTTGTAAATGGCCTCGGCGAGAACGGTCGCAGTCGTTGTTCCGTCACCGGCGATGTCGCTGGTCTTGGAAGCAACCTCACGGACAAGCTGGGCGCCCATGTTTTCGAAGGGGTCCTCGAGCTCGATCTCCTTGGCGACGCTGACGCCGTCCTTGGTGATCGTTGGGCTGCCGAATTTCTTGTCGAGGATGACGTTGCGACCCGAGGGCCCAAGCGTGGCCTTGACTGCTTTAGCGAGTTTCTCGACACCGCGCAGGAGTGCGTGGCGTGCGGCCTCGTCGAACTGGAGTTGTTTAGCTGCCATAATAATTTAAATGTGTTTGTGGGTTAGATTGGTTAATTAGCCGATGATGCCGAGGATATCATCCTCGCGCATGATCAGGTAGGATTCGCCGTCGACCTTGACCTCGGTTCCACCGTACTTGGAGATAAGGACGGTGTCGCCCTTCTTGACGGTGAAGGCGATCTTCTTGCCCTCGTCGTCGAGCTTGCCGGTGCCGAGTGCAATGACCTGAGCCTCTGTCGGCTTTTCCTTGGCGGTGTCAGGGATGATGATCCCGCCCTTCTTGACTTCCTTCTCATCGATCGTCTGCACGAGCACACGATCACCGAGAGGTTGGATTTTTACTGCCATGGTGTGTTTTTCCTTTGTTTGTGGTTTTCTAACGAACGCCCCTCCCCGCACCTGCGGGAGGGCTTGTTGCTAAAATGTGAATGAAGTGAAACGTTAAAAGGTTAGAAATTTAAAAAGTGTGGAATCATGGAATCCGACTCCTCAATCTTACTTCTTCTTATCCTTCTCCTCGTCGACCATCTCGAATTCGGCGTCGACGATGTCCGCGTCCTTCTTGGGCTCCGCTGCATGTTCTGAGGCAGCACCAGCTCCGGCTGCGGCTTCAGGACCGGCTCCAGCTCCAGCGGCTGCGGCGTTCTTGTAGAGTTCGGCGCTGATCTCCTGGAACTTGGTCTGCAGGGTTTCATAGGAGGACTTGACTGCCTCGATGTCGGTTCCCTTGAGGGCCTCGCGCACTTTGGTGATCTCATCCTCGATCTCCTTCTTCTTGGCGCCGTCGAGCTTGTCACCGAGATCGGTGAGTTGCTTCTCGCACTGGTAGGCAAGTGTGTCGGCGTTGTTGCGGATTTCAATGCCTTCCTTGGCCTTAAGATCTTCCTCGGCATGGGCCTCGGCCTCGCGCTGCATCCGCTCGATCTCTTCCTTGCTGAGTCCACTCGAACCGGTGATGGAAATCTTCTGCTCCTTGCCCGAACCGAGGTCCTTGGCGGAGACGTTCAAGATGCCGTTGGCATCAATGTCGAAGGTGACCTCGATCTGAGGTGTCCCACGCGCGGCTGGTGGAATGCCATCGAGATGGAAGACACCGAGCTGCTTGTTGTCACGGGCGAGCGGGCGCTCTCCCTGCAGAACCTTAATCTCCACACCGGGCTGGTTGTCGCTGTAAGTTGAGAAGACGTTACTCTTCTTGGTAGGGATCGTCGTGTTGCGGGGAATCATCGGGGTGGCGATGCCTCCTGCTGTCTCGATCGCGAGGGTGAGAGGGGTGACATCGAGTAGGAGGACATCCTTCACGTCACCGCGAAGCACGCCGCCCTGGATGGCCGCGCCGATCGCCACAACCTCATCCGGGTTCACGCCCTTGTGGGGCTCCTTGCCGATCATGTTGCGGGCAGTCTCGACGACCTTGGGCATGCGGGTCATGCCGCCGACGAGGACAAGCTCGTTCACATCGCCCTTCTTCCACTTGGCATCGGCCAAGCAATCCTCGACCGGCTTGATCGTACGCTGAAAGAGATCGTCGGTAAGCTGCTCGAGCTTTGCGCGGGTGAGCTTCTTCTGGATATGCTTCGGGCCGCTGGCGTCAGCGGTGACAAAGGGGAGATTGATCTCGTACTCCTGGGTGGAGGAGAGGGCGATCTTGGCCTTCTCGGCCTCTTCCTTGATACGCTGGACGGCATCGGGCTGTTTAGTGAGATCAATGCCAGACTCGGCTTTGAACTCGCTGATGATCCAGTCCATGATGCGGTGATCCCAGTCATCGCCACCTAAGTGGGTGTCTCCATTGGTGCCGCGGACCTCGAAGACTCCATCTCCAAGCTCCAAGCAGGAGATGTCGAAGGTGCCGCCGCCGAGATCGTAAACGGCGATCTTCTCATCAGCTTTCTTCTCGAGGCCGTAGGCCAAAGAAGCGGAGGTCGGCTCGTTGATGATACGCATGACTTCCAGACCAGCGATCTTGCCTGCGTCCTTGGTGGCGTTGCGCTGGGAGTCGTTGAAGTAAGCCGGAACGGTGATGACCGCTTGGCTGATTTTCTCACCGAGCTTTGCCTCGGCATCGGTCTTGAGCTTGGCAAGGATCATTGCGGAGATTTCGGGTGGTGAGAAAGACTTCGGCTTCCCGTCGATCTCAACTTGAATATGGGCGTCTCCATTGGCGGCCTTCACCAGCTTGTAGGGAACGCGATCCTGCTCGCCGCGGCACTCGTCGTACTTGCGGCCCATGAAACGCTTCACCGAGAAGATGGTGTTCTGTGGGTTGGTAATGGCCTGACGCTTGGCGGCCTGGCCTACAAGGCGCTCGCCGCTCTTGCTAAAAGCAACGACCGAGGGGGTCGTGCGTGCACCTTCTGAGTTTTCCAGAACAACCGGCTCTCCACCTTCCATGACAGACATGCAGGAGTTGGTCGTTCCCAAATCGATTCCTAGGATTTTAGACATAGCATTTTGTAATAAGCAAAGGGCATGCCTAAAGCATTTAAATGACGTATCCCACTATAGAATAGGAAGATACAAAATATAATTCCTTGCGGCAACTGACTTAAAGGGAGTCATAATGTCTCAACTATGTGCCAGCAGCGAGCTTTATGAGACTCTCTGTCTCTTTGAGAAACTTGGACGCAGCCATCTTGAAGAGGGGGGTAAATTCCTCCGGAGTCCGATCCACCCAGCGAGCAATCTGATCCACGGGGAAAAAGGCGCCCGTCTCCACCTCGCCGGGAGCGAAGCGAAAGGGGCCGTCAGAAATGCCCACTAAAAACTCAACAAACTCATTGCCGCTCTCCTCGGTGGCAGCCGCCTTCCAGAACTTCACCAGAGGGCAATCATCCCCGATCTCTTCCCTCATCTCCCGGTGACCTGCCTCCTCATAGGTCTCTCCAGTGTCAACATGACCTGCCGCGCTCGAGCACCAGAGGTTGGGGTGATTGATCTTCCAAGGGGAACGTTTTTGCAGAAAGAGCTCTCCCTGAGTATTAAAGATCCAAAGATGAACAGCCCTGTGCGTGAGGTTATTCACATGGACATCACTACGGAGTCGGGACTCGAGTATCCGGTCATCCGAATCGACGACATCGCACATCTCTTCGGGGTGATCATGCCCCGGATGTGTCATGAGAAGGGCTAGCTCAGCCCAGTCATCCACGGTGAGATCCTCGGCCCTAGCAGTGAGCGGGCGACCCTTTGCAGTGGCCCATTCCTCCCAGACCCCGGAGGGGAGATCCAGCAAGGATCGGAGCTGCTTTCGACGAGAGGAAAAACCCTTCCGGACAAGCGAGGAAAAGACCTCCGGATCACAATTTGGCAGCCCGTCAATAGGACGGGGATTCACTGCAATGACAGCAGACTCGACAGATGGTCTAGGCCAGAAAACATCGGGCGGAACAATGCGGAGCTTCTTCACCGACCAGCGCCTGCCCAGCTGCACAGTAAGGGCGGCGTAATCCTTGTGACCCGGGGTCGCCGCCAAACGATCAGCTACTTCTCTCTGCACCATCAGAACCAGTCTGGAAGCGGGTGAAGCAGCTTCCGTAAAGCGACCAATGATAGCCGTGGAAGCGCTGTAGGGGAGATTTCCGACCATCTTCACAGGACCATAACCGAAGAGCGAGTGGATGTCTGCTTTCGCCCCGTCACCCTGCCGGATCTCAAGCCGACCGGAGGCGATCTCGCCAGTATAACGCTCTCTCAGCTCAGCAGCTAACCGATGATCCCGTTCTATCAAGGTAATACGGCGCGCTGGCGACTCCAGAATGTGTACGGTAAGCGCACCCATGCCAGGCCCAACCTCCACAAGATGATCCCCCTCGGATGGTTCCAAATCGGCAACAATCGCGCGTGCAAGATTCGTATCGAGGAGGAAATTCTGACCGAGCATCTTGCTCGGACGCACCCCAATCTCGTCGAGACGGGCACGGAGTTCGGCTTTGGACATGGAAGCAGTCATAACTCCTTGCCCCTCCCTATGCCAGTCGTGATATGGAACATCTTTTTCGCCATTGTTCGCAAGTTATTCACATAGCGAAAAGAGACACAAAGTTTCACAGAGATGAAGGTGATGACCGGGATCGTGAATTATTTACTCCTATGAGTTCACTCCCCTCTCCCTGTGAGTTATCTTGAGAAGTTTGGAGGGATCCGACACGCTCTCTTCCTCATGAAGAAGTCCGGATGCCTTCCTTTGTTTCTGTTGATTGCGCTCGGGCTATGCCTGTTTGTGATTTTAATTCTGGTTATCGCGCTTGGATCGAAGGGATCAGGACCTGCGAAAGCCATGGCCGAAAAGAAATTCGCAGAGACGACGCTTGTTCAGGGACATGATAGCTCCGACAAAATCGCCGTGATCCGCTTGGATGGACTCATCTCCTACAAGCATGGAGTCAGCTCCACTGGAGACTCTATGGTCGATGATCTGAAGGATGCCTTCCAGCAGGCTGCCAATGATCCAAAAGTGAGGGCCGTCGTGATTTCCGTCGATTCTCCCGGCGGCGAGGTCACCGCCGGAGATACCATCTATCACGCACTTGGCAAATTGAGTGCCAAGAAGCCGGTCGTGATCTTCATGAACTCAATCGGAACCTCTGCGGCGTACTACATCGCCTGTGCCGGTTCATGGATCATGTGCAGCGACACCACCTTCACGGGAAGCATCGGCGTCATCATCTCGACGCTGAACTACAAGGAACTTTTCGGTAAGATAGGCCTCCAGTCGGTGATCTTCAAAAGCGGACAGTTCAAGGATGCCCTCAACGGCGCTCGCGCCCTCACCGAGGAGGAGAAGAGCTACTTCCAGGAACTCGTGATGCAGACCTATGAACGCTTCCTGAACATCGTCGCCTCCTCACGCCACCTCGACGCGGCCACGTTGCGGAAAGGGATAGCCGACGGGCGCGTGCTCAGTGGCAAAGATGCCTACGCTGCCAAGCTCGTCGATCAGCTCGGCTATATCGAGGAGGCTTATGAGAAAGCCCGGATTCTCGGCAATGTTCCCGGAGCGGAAATTGTGCGCTACGAGAAGAAGCGAGGACTTGTTCACTTCCTCCGCATCTTCGAGGACTCGGAAAAAAGTGATATCCACCTCGACTTGAATGTCGGTCCCTCCGCAGGCATGAAGCTCGAAAGCGGCCGACTCTACTTGCTACCCTCATTCTACGCGTTCTAATGCTACTTAATCCCTCCATGCTGGGAGCCGCGGTTCCCTTTTACATTACGGAGCCCATTTCTGGAATCCTACTTCCCCTAATTGGGTTTCTTCTCCTCTTGGCATTCTACGGTTGGCTCGCTTACGTAAGCTCTCCTCATGCGCAGTTGACCACAAAGCCTTTCGGACTGCCCGATGCAATTTGCGCGGGCATTCTCGCTATCTGGATGATCAATGTCATCTGGCAGTCCTTCGGTGCCTCCCAAGTGATCACCCTTAGTGCCATCATTGCAAATTCGATCGTCTATAGCTCCTTGATTCTGGCGATTTTCGGTGTGATCGGATTCCAGGGAAAGTCAGCGATCGACATCTTTGGACTGGAGCCCTCGCGCCTGCCAAAAGCAGCCGGCACAGGCCTTCTCTGGCTCCTGATCACCTATCCCTTGATTCTGGCGGCCCAGGGATTGGTCCAGAAGATCTTCGGGAGCGCGGATGACTCCCAAATGATCGTAAAATATTTCCTAGACCATCCCGATTTCAAGCATCGCGCAGCCGTTATTTTCATGGCGGTTATCATGGCCCCCGTGGCGGAGGAAGTCATCTTCCGGGGATACTTCTACGGGGTGATCAGAAGTTATGGTGGGCGACTGCCCGCCCTGCTGACTTCCTCCCTCCTCTTCGCGGCAATCCATGTCCATCTTCCCTCACTCTTGGGCCTTGGGATTCTGGCGATCATCCTCTGCCTAGTCTACGAGCGAACCGGATCGCTCTGGGCATCGATGACAATGCATGCCGCCTTCAACGCCTCGACCATTGTGGTTCTTATTCTCTGGCCGGACGCCATTGGTTGACGCCCAAGAAACGGTAACAATGAAGAAGGCAAGAAAGAGGCCCTCCCCGAAATCGGAGACCGAGTTGCTTGAGATGATCTCACTCCAGCTTCCAAAGCCCTCTTTCGACGTCCTGACAGCCATCGGTGATGACTGCGCGGTCATCCGTCCCTCGTTTTCAAAAGGATCATTGGAACTTCTGAAGACAGACGCACTTGTGGAAGGAGTTCATTTCGCCAAAGGCACACCATGGAGCAAGGTCGGATGGAAGGCTCTCTGCCGTCCCATCAGCGACATCGCAGCCATGGGGGGGGCCCCCCTTCATGCCTTGATCACCGTGGCATCTTCCCCGCTCTGGAGATCCTCCGAGTGGAGTGCGCTCTATCGCGGCATCGGGAAGGCTGCACGTGAGTTCGGTGTCTCTGTCGTGGGGGGCGAGACAGTGCGGTCACCAGGCCCCCTATTTCTATCGGTCACCCTGACCGGAAACGTGCCTAAAAAAAATCTGAAGCTCCGTTCCGGAGCAACCCCCGGGGACTTAATCTGTGTCACCGGGAAACTGGGAGGATCCTTCAAGAGCGGACGACATCTCACCTTCCAACCCCGCGTAGCGGAGGGGCGATGGCTCGGCGGAGAACATGGTGTCACAGCAATGATGGATATCAGCGATGGCCTCGGAAGCGATCTCCCAAAACTGGCGAAGGAAAGCGACTGTTCGTTTAGAATCGCTCCCGATGGACTTCCGCTGAATCAGGGGTGCTCCTTCCATCAGGGGGTCTCCGATGGAGAGGACTACGAACTGCTCCTGACTGTAGCCGCCAAAAGCTGGCCAAGCCTTCAACGCCGCTGGAATATCGCCTCACCGGAGGTGCCCCTCACCCCGATCGGTGTCGTCTTGCCTCCAGGCGAGAAGTCGTCTCTTCTTCCCATTGGATTTGACCACATGAATCCAATCGCTTCCTGAAACCATGCTCAAACTGGTCTACCTGAAACCCGGCACGTCGCCTCTTGCCCTAGATCTTCAGGGGCGTGGTCAGGTAATTAATCCGATCATCACTCTTTGCACTTATGATTTCGATTCCGTTGAGGAATGCGTCTGCGCCGACGTGGCCGATGCAATCCTCCGAGTCGACCCGAAAAAGAATCATTGGATCGATATCAACGGACTCGGGGATATCGAATCCGTGAAGGCACTAGGAGCTCATTTCGAACTGGGAACCCTGGTCATCGAAGACATCCTCACCTCGCAGCGCCCGAAGATGGAGCGTCTGGATAATGGGATTTTTCTGGTCACCACCATGGCCTATTCTCCCAAGGGTGAGGAGGGAGTGGTCGAAGTGGAACAACTGAGTCTCTTTTTCACCAAGAACACCGTCATTACCTTCCAGCATAATGACAAGCGAGATTCCTTTCACGAGATCCGCCGTCGCCTGCATCTGCCGGAATCACTTGTCCGGAAGAATGGTGCAGACTTTCTTACCTACACATTACTCGATACGGTCGTTGACCACTACTTCCCGGTTCTTGAAATGATCGGAGACGAGACAGGGGTGATCGAAGAGGTTCTGGTAGAACGGCCAAGCCGTGAGATCCTGAAAGATCTCCTATACTATAAGAGAGTCCTTCTCGAGATGAGACGGGGTGCCTGGCCTCAGAGAGAGGTCTTCAGCCACCTGATTCATGATGACAGCGGGCTTGTGACCGAATCGACCCGGATCTTTCTGCGAGACTGCTACGAACATATCACTCAGATCATCGACATTATCGAAAACTATCGCGATCTCACCTCCGGACTGATGGATGTCTATCATTCCAGCCTGAGTTACCGCGCCAATGAGATCATGCGCGTGTTGACGCTTTTTGCCACAATCTTCATGCCCCTGACCTTTCTCGCAGGAGTCTACGGAATGAATTTCCATGGTGGCCCGTTCAACATGCCGGAGCTAGAATGGCGCTATGGTTATCCTGCCTGCTGGATCGTCATGATTTCGATCTCCCTGTCGATGTTCCTCTATTTCCGCGGCAAGAAATGGCTTTGAGCCGGGACCCTTTTTCCAAATCATCCATGAAACGCCCGATCCTGATCCTTACCTCTGCCTTCGGGGAGGGACACAACGCCGCCGCAAGGAATCTCGCCCTTGCCCTGCGCTCTCTCGATCCAACGCGGGAGGTCGAAGTGAGGGATCTCTTCGCCGAGGCCTACGGACCACTCTATACAATAGCCCAGAAAGGATACTTTTTCTTGATTAACCGTTTCCCGGGCATCTGGGGCGGATTCTACAAGTTTCTCGATAAGGATAAGGCTGCCCCGGGCAGAGTCTCTATCTACAAGAGGGGAGCTCGACTTCTAGACAAGAAAATCTCCGAGATGAACCCGGTGGTTATTGCCTCCACTTATCCAGGCTACAACCACCTGCTTGATCATCTGCATGGCAAGGTGAATCGTCCCTTTCGTACCGTCACAGTTGTTACGGACTCGATCTCCATCAATTCGCTCTGGTACAGCGGTCACTCGGATCTCTTCCTTGTTCCAAATGAAATTACTGCTCAAGTCATGGAGAAAGCGGGTGTTTGCCGTGATATCCTCAGGGTGACGGGATTCCCCGTCCCGGCAGTCTTTGCAACCCTTCGTGGGGAGAGAGTGGGTCCCGACCCCTCCAGAGCTCCCAAGGTGCTCTTCCTTGTGAATCCTGGTCAGAAGAATGCAGCAAAAATCCTAAAACACCTCGGTGAGGTTGAGGGCATAGAACTCTCCGCCGCCTGCGGCCGGGATGAGGAGCTCCGCCGAGAACTACAGAAGATTGCCTCGACGTTCGATCGCCCGATCAAGATCGAGGGATGGATGGTAAATCTGCCAGAGCGCATGGCCTCAAGCCATCTCGTCGTGGCCAAGGCAGGGGGGGCAACCGTCCAGGAATGCTTAGCGGCAGCCACTCCTCTCATTATGAGCCAAGTTATTCCGGGACAGGAAGAGGGAAACGCAGAACTCCTGACATCCGAAAACTGTGGATGCACCGCAACATCTCCCCATGCTGTGGGTGCAGCAGTGAGGCACGCCTTCTCCCACGGAGCGCAAGTCTGGAAAACCTGGGAGGCCAATGCTTCGAAGATAGGAACTCCGGAAGGGGCCAAAAATTCTGCTCTCGAAGTTCTCCGGGAAGCTGATTTAGAAGCCTGAAAAATTCAGAATTTTATTTGGAACTCAGGAAATCAGGAAAAGAGATACAGACACCTCCATCAACATCCCTCCTAAAACCTTGCGTTATTTAGCTCTCCATTCGGTTTTTGTTTTTCCCAGAATCCTTCCTGAGTTCCTGAGTTCCATATTTATTTCTCCCTCATTGCTTCTATGAACATACAGGCCGTCATCTTCGACATTGGAAACGTTCTCTTAAACTTCGATTACTTCATTGCGGAAAGAGCATTGCTTTCCCATACAGGCATGGAAACGGCCCCCTCGATTGAGGAACTTCATCCGCACCGGATGGCGCACGAGACGGGCACAATCAGCAGGAAGGAATTCATCCGTATCGTCCGGGAGGCATTTGCCCATGATGGTCCTGAAGATCACTTTATGGAGATTTGGACCAGAATCTTTCATGTCAATACCCCGATGCTTGAGTGGGCTAGATCCCTCCACGGGAAGACGCCTCTCTATCTTCTTTCCAATATCGGATGCATTCATCACGACCATATCTTCGAGGAGTATGACTTCTTCGGTACGCTCTTCGCCGATGGCATCTACTCCTATAAAGCAGGAGTGATGAAACCGGACCCACGGATTTTCGAACTGGCTACAACCCAGTTCGGCGTGAATCCCGCGACAACACTCTACATCGATGATCTGGAGGAGAATGCAAGAGGGGCCGAGTCGTCTGGCTTTATCGTTCATCACTACGACACCACTCGCCACGATCTCTTCAAGCAGAGGATCTCCTCGCTCTCATTCTCTTAGCGATTCGGATGTCAAACCGTTTAAAAATGGTGTGACCACGGTTCCTTGCGCACCGCTTTTGATGAAGAGTGCGCCGCTTTTGTCCTGACGGAAAAGCTTAATGCCTTTCTCGATCAAGAGATGCTCCCACTCGCCGCTTGGGACTCCGTTTCGCTTGAAGGGATGAACTGGTGTGATCACGGCCTTCGGGGCGATCCTTGTGACAAGGGCAAGCGTGGAGACCATGTCAGCACCACCCAGCGGCAGAACGAGCAACTCAGCATGCAGGGAATCATCGGGGACTCCTGAGAGGGAGGAGATGATTTCCTGATCAGCCGAAGGGAGAAACAGGATTCGCGACTCACCCAGCGTGATCCTAGTAACAGGAGGCGCGTCACCACGCGTCATCAGCACCTCGCCGCTCACTCGCTTTGAGAGATAAATCGACTTGCCTGAAAAAACTCGGTGGGAGTTTAGCGAAGAGAGCAGACTCTTACCCATCGGTGACTCGTAACCCTGCGATGTAACAAGGGTTTCCGAGACGTGGATCTCCTTGCTCAGAATCGGCAATCCGCCCAGATGGGAGGCATCCACCTTGGTAATCAGGCAGGATCGAATGGAATTCGCACCCATCGATTCCAGACACGGAAGAATTATTGCACCGGCGTCCCTCTTCTTCCCCGCATTGATCAGTACAAACGTGCTGCCGTCTTGGATCACCGTACAGGAGTCTCCGCGGAGATCGAGGATGATCATCATAAGGGAGGCTGGAGCAATGGGGCCGACAAACCAGTGACCTCCAGGCATCAGGGCGGTGGTTTGAACAACAAAGAGTAGGAGTTTGGTGACAAGCCAGTTGGAATTATTGAACGCGCCCGCAATCCAACTGGAAAACGTTCCGGTAACCAGCGACAAGGCTCCCAGGGAGATAACAAGGAAAGCAAGCGGGACAGCCAAAAGATTGGCCCCGAAAGCAGAGAAAGAGATAAGGTGGAAATAGGCGAGAGTCGGAATGATCGCTCCGATCCAGGCAGAGGCCGAGACAGCTGCCAGACCGGACACATGATGCCATGCCCAGAATCCCCACCTCTCACCCGATCCGATCAGCTTGGCTGGCAAGAAAGGATCTGGCTCGTGGAATCGGCGTAGCCGGACCTCAATGCTCGGCGCAGCCACGATGATCGCAAAGACCACCGAGTAGGAGAATTGCCAGCCTGCGGAAAAAAGATCGTTGGTATCCAGAGCGAGCTGGAAAAAAGCCGCTGCAGCAAGGGTGTTCAGCAAGGGGGAGCGTCGGAAAAGGGAAATCCCTATCAATAGGATCGAGGCCATGGTGGCGCTTCGGATACTCCCCATTTTCATCCCCGTCACCAGCACATAGAAAAAGAGCATGGGAACGGTAAGGATCACAGCCGAAGTCCTCGGGATCCGAAGGGCCTTGAGCACGAACCAGAGAATCACCGCCAGCATGCCGACATGCAGGCCAGAGACAGCAAAAAGATGCATTGTCCCGGTAAACCGGAAATCATCCGTGAATCCCTCGGGTGCATGCTCCGTGACACCGAGACAGATTCCCTCAATGGCTCCCCTCACCTCCGAGACGCTCTCCAGATCGATCGAGAGGATTTCCTCCATGCGATGACGGGCTCGGATCGCAAAGACCATCAAGGGATTCCCATGCCCACCAGATTCGATCGTTCCTGGGATTGAGGGATCCACCTCGAGCCGGATAGTGATCCCGTGACGCTCCAGCCATCGGCGGTAATCCATCTCACCTGGATTACGAGGGGGAGTGGGTCTCACAGGCATTCCTTGAAAGACCACCCTGTCTCCGTAAGAGGGCAGAACTCCAGCCCACCTGACCTGTACTGACAGCGGAGCCTTAGTCAGAAGCCTCTCATCCTGGATATCCCTCAACTCCTCTAGTAGCAGGGGAAACATCGCAGTTCCGGAGCGGCTCACTCTCGGCTCTCCATTGATGATCCCCTTTACGATGACTCCCTCTCCCTTGGCTTCCAAGAAGGCCCCAAAATAGCGAGACGGTGCCAAATCCCAGTTCCAGAGATGGAGAAGAGAGAAAACCACAAGTGTCGCAGCCCAACATATCCCCCCCTGCCGGCGGAACGAAAACAGGAGCAGGCATACACTACAGACCACCGCAAGCAGCGATAATCCGGCGCCAAAAAAGGAACTCAAAAGAATCCCGGAAATAGCTGCCAGAAGAATCCCAAGAAATGGGTATCGCTGGCTGAAAAAAGACGCGGCCTTCACCGGCCTGGGAAAAACTGGAAAAAGTCAGGGCTTATCATCTCATCGAAAGCCCCCGCCATATCGCCCAAAAGGAGATTCGACGAATCCTAACCTCCGCCTCCTGTATCGAAGGAGAAGGGGCTATAGCAGGATTCGGTATAAGCCGAGTCGTACCAATCATCGATCAGGGGGGCGTTATAGTAGAAGGGTTGCTGATCTTGGTTCAACTTGGTGTTATATTTCACGTCACCAGGGACCTTGGAGCCCGGCTTCGGCGGAACATTGTTACCGTAAAAGCCCTGGGTCTCTGTCAGATAATTCAGCAGATGAGGCTTGGCTCCGTTAGCCTTGAGTGCGGCAAGCTGGGAATAGCTGAAGTTATAGACTTTTTGAGTGCTTCGGAGATAACCGATCGTGATATGGGAGGGCACATGACCTTTCACCAGGTTCGAGATATCAGAGTAGTTCAGCGCCTGAGCATTGAAGATTTTATTATAAGTCCCCTTGTTAACATTAGCAGAAGCAACAGCTGAAGTGATCTGCGGATCAACCTGCGGTCCGTTGGAGCAACCTGCAAGAAGGAGAAGACCGAGTGCAGCGGTGATGGGGGGCATACTGGAGAAAATGTTCATGCGTTCTGCTACTTATCGTGTTGCCTCAACGACATCAATCAGATTCCCAAAAGGATAAAGGGGAATAGTTTCCAAGGGAGGGGAGCGATTTGATGAATCCATTGACTGATCCACGCAATAGCGAGAAAATCATTTTTTTCTTGTGAGTCTCTATGATGGAAGGCATTTCAAGGAATGATTTTTAGCTCACTAAGCAAATATCGGGATACGGGCCTCCTTCTCCTCCGCATCCTGATCGGACTCTCCTTTCTTGCCCATGGCCTTCCTAAGATCGAAGGGGGCCCCGATCACTGGATCAAGCTAGGCAAGTCCATGCAATTCGTCGGCGTGACGGCCTATCCGATCTTCTGGGGACTGATGTCCACGCTTTCCGAATCCGTCGGCGGATTTCTCCTATTAATCGGTTTCTGCTTCCGACCAGCCTGTCTCTTCCTGGTTATCAACATGACTGTGGCCACAATCATGCATTTCAATACGACACCTGGTAGCTTCGCAGAGAAGTGGTTCGTTGCCTCGCACGCCATCGAACTCGGTTCGGTTTTTCTCTCCCTCCTGCTAATCGGCCCCGGAAAGTTCAGCGTGGACCGGGACTAATAGCAACAGGCTGGTTATCTTCGCTTCAACTTCCCGGAAACAATTCCCAGGAACTCCTGAAATCCCTCAATCTTCAGAGCCCAACTGGAAACCAGGAAGCTGAGGGTCGCACCTCCGATCACAAGAAGGAGAGAGGCTGCACGGATCAGAACGTGTTCTTGACTCAGACCTGCCAGCCAGTGTTGACCAAACCAACCAACAAAGCCGATCGGAAGGGCAGCAATCAGGCATTTAGCGAAAGTGTTAACCATGGCCTTCGTTTCCAGAGAACCGGAAACCCGAGTCATAAGGATGTAAAGCAATGAAAAATTTACCGTAGCGGAGAGAGCTGTCGAGAGGGCAAGGCCGCGATGGCCCATGCCAAGTCTGAAAATAAAGAGCCAGTTGAGCAGGAGATTCATCCCGATCGAGAGAAAGCTTACCATCATCGGGGTCCACTTGCGGTTGATCGCGTAAAAGGCCGGCGAGAGCACCTTGATGCAGGAGTATCCCACCAGACCGATCGCGTAGTATTGAAGCGCTTCGGATGTATGAAGCGTATCGGCATCCAGGAACTTTCCTCGTTGGTAGATTAGGGCAATGATCGGTTGAGCTAGGACAACGAGTCCGACTGCGGAAGGGAGCGTCAGAAAGACAGCCAACCGCATTGCCTTGGCAAGGGTCGACCGGAATCGCCCCATGTCCCCGAGCGCCGAGGCCCTAGAGACAACAGGCAGAGTCACGGTGGCCACAGCAACGCCGAAGACCCCGAGAGGTAGTTGCATCAGGCGGAAGGCATAGGAGAGCCAGCTGATAGGTCCATCCCCGAGCTTCGAGGCGAAGATTGTGTTTACCATCACGTTGATCTGGACCGCACTTGCCGCGATCACAGCCGGCAGCATTAACAGAAGCACCTGACGGACACCGGGATCACGCCAGTTGAAATCCAAGACAAATCGGAATCCCGCCTTGTAAAGGTTTGGCAGTTGAACACCGAGCTGAAGCAGGCCCCCAATCAAGGTGCCAATTGCCAATCCTACCAGAGATCGCTCGCCGAAATGTGGATCCATCCACCATCCGAAAAGCACTCCTCCGGCAATTGATCCGATATTGAAAAAACTAGAAGCAAGAGCAGCGGCGGTGAAGCGGTTCACCGCATTGAGCATCCCCATCACCAAGGCGGCTAAGGAGACCATCAGGATGAAAGGATACATGATCTGCGTGAGATGGATGGTCAGGGCCGCCTTCTCCGCAGGGAAACCTGGAGCTAGGAAACTGATCAACTGCGCCGCAAAAACAACGCCGATCAATGAGACAAGACTCATGAAAACCGTCGTAAGACTTGCCATCTTAGAGGCCAACTTCCAAGCCGAGGCCTCCCCATCGGTCGCGATACGCTGCGAAAATACCGTGATAAATGCTGTTGAAAGTGCACCTTCGGCAAAGAGATCGCGTAGTAAGTTAGGAACGCGGAATGCAGTTAAAAAAGCATCCATGCCTCGTCCCGCTCCGAAGAGCCCGGCAAAGATCAACTCACGGGCAAGGCCTAGAACGCGACTGAGCATCACCGCACCGGCCACAATGCCGGCTGCCTTAGTATTCAACCCTTCTTTACTCGGAGGATTCGCGCTCATCTGAGAAGAGAATTAGAGTCTTGATGTCCTGTTCCATGACTGGATCCATGAGAAGCACGCCTCAGGCGATCCATGATGGCCACACCAATCCCCTTCTCGGGCACAGGCTGAGCCAAAATCCAGTCCACATTGCTTTGATCAAGTCGGCGAAGAGCTCCGTAGAAATTCGCAGCTGCTTCCTTTAGATTACCTGATAGGCTAAGAACCTCAACAGCAGCATATTGCTCATGTATTTCCTTAAAAGAAGTATTGAATGCCATCAAACCCACACGACCCCCGGGAGGAAGCGATAGGATGTCCGAATCAATGATTTGAAGTCTCTTTTTCGGCGCATAATGCCCGGGCAAACTTCCCGGAGTATTCATATTGCCAGCAAGGCTGGAAACATGTCCATATTCTTTAAGTTGATCTATCGTGATGGGGCCAGGCCTTAGAATTCCTAGGTGATCTCCTTGAATCGAAATAATGGTTGATTCCACTCCGTGCTCACAGGGGCCACCATCCAGAATGAGGCTTATCGATTCACCAAGTTCAATACGGACATCACTGGCGCTCGTTGGGCTGATCCGACCGAAGCGATTTGCGCTTGGAGCGGCCAATGGTGAGCCAAGTCGGTGCAGGATCGCTTGAAAAAGAGGATGAGCTGTCACTCTCACGGCAACCTGGTCTGACCCAGCCGTTACCAGTTCAGGCAACTCGGGATGCTTTGGCAGCAGCAGGGTCAAGGGACCTGGCCAGAAAGCTTCGGCCAACTTTACCACAATCGCTTGCTGCTCTAAAGAAGAGAACTGGACAATTCGTTCAATCCAACTCACCTCCGGCAGATGAACGATTAAGGGATCAGTCAGCGGGCGCCCTTTGGCCTCGAAGATGCGTGCAATCGCTAGTGGATCAAAGGCATTCCCGGCAAGTCCATAGACGGTCTCCGTAGGAAGCCCCACTACCCCACCGTGCCGCAAGAGTTCAACGGCATCACAGACCCCCTCCTCCCCATAAACAATCCGTACACTCACATTGAAAAAACTAAAATATTAGCCGCTCAGCGCTTTCCGCGAAGTTTACGAGGAGGCTCCAGAATACTTTCGCTGGCCGCCTTCGTCTGGCTTTTCCGGAAAGAGGCGAGCTTTGCAGCCAGTCCTTCATGGAGAAGAGCCAGTTGAGCAATTGCAAACAGAGCAGCGTTCTTGGCGCCGGCCTCGCCGATGGCAAAGGATGCAACCGGAATACCGGCAGGCATCTGAACAATCGAAAGCAGGGAATCAAATCCCTCCATGGTGCCACTCTTTACTGGGACCCCAAGGACAGGCACCGTCGTTTGAGCAGCAATCATTCCAGGCAAGTGAGCGGCACCCCCGGCACCCGCGATGATGGCATGAAGCCCCCTCTCCTCGGCCTCTTTGGCATAAGTGGCCATGGCATCCGGCATCCTGTGGGCCGACACAACGCGATATTCGCATGGAACGCCGAACTCCTCCAACAGCGCCACGGCATGCCTCATTGTCTCCCAATCGCTCCTGCTACCCATGACAACCCCTACCAATGGCGCGGCGATTGCTGTCTTACATGTGGGCAAGGATTTGGATGACTTCGTTTTTTTTGAACTCATCGACCAACTCTATTCACCACACCCGATTCAATCAATCCGCTTCGGCAGCCAACTGCATGTTCGAGGATGTTCTTTTTTCCGACCACGCGTAGGCTTTGTCCATGAATTCAAATATTGTCCTCATCGGCTTCATGGGCTGCGGGAAGAGCAGCATCGGGCGTCGTCTATCGAAACGCCTCGCTCATGAGTTTCTCGACAGCGACGATCTGATTATTGCCAGGGCACAAGGCACAAGCATCAGTGATCTCTTTGCCACCGAGGGGGAAGAACGCTTCCGTGAGCGTGAGTCTGCGGAGCTTCGAAAGCTTCTCGAAGCCCGGAACATCGTCCTCGCAACAGGCGGAGGCTCCATCCTGCGTGAAGAGAACAGGAGTCTTCTACATCGTATCGGAAAGATTGTCTGGCTTCATGCCGATCCGGAGACCCTCTTTGAGCGCGCAAGCCGCAATCGCAAGCGCCCACTGCTGAATGTGGAAAATCCGCGAAGCACCTTCAACGCACTACTTGAATCGCGCATCCCCATTTACAAGGCCACAGCCGACATTCAAATCGATGCCACAGGGCTGCCACAGGAGCAGACTGTGGATGAAATTGTTCGGGTACTCGCCATTGGTGGTATTCCAAAAGCCGCCCCCAAAGCTTCATAGACTTCCATAACCTTCGTTTAAAATTGACGAGGAAGCTTCATCTTTTAATAATTAAAAACTCCGCGCGTCCGCTGACGCCGGCAACCAAAATTCCACCACTATGCCTAATATTGCCATCAATGGGTTCGGCCGCATCGGCCGCCTTGTCTTCCGTGCCATCGCCGAACAGGGCCTCCTTGAGAAGGGGTACAATGTCGTCGCCGTCAATGACCTCGTACCCGCCGACAACCTTGCCTACCTTGTCAAATACGACTCCACGCAAGGCATCTTTAAGGGAGAGGTACACAGCGAAAAATCCTCTCCCGTGCTTGCCGAGGACGACACGCTGGTGGTCAATGGTCACAAGATCAAGTGCCTCGCAGTGAAGGAAGGTCCTGCCGCGCTCCCTTGGAAGGATCTCAATATCGATGTCGTTATCGAGTCGACCGGACTCTTCACCGAGGGTGAAAAAGCCAAGGGCCACCTCAGCGCAGGTGCCAAGAAAGTCATCATCTCTGCTCCTGGTAAGAACGAAGACATCACTGTCGTCATGGGAGTCAATGACGATAAGCTCGATATCTCGAAGCACCACATCATCTCCAACGCCAGCTGCACCACCAACTGCCTCGCTCCAGTCGTCCATGTTCTCCTGAAGGAGGGATTTGGCATCGAGGAGGGTCTCATGACCACGGTGCATAGCTATACAGCCACTCAGAAGACCGTTGATGCTCCTTCCAAGAAGGACTGGAAGGGGGGCCGTTCCGCAGCGATCAACATTATCCCCTCCACCACTGGAGCCGCGAAGGCCGTTGCCCTTGTTTGCCCTGAAGTAAAGGGCAAGCTAACCGGCATGTCGTTCCGAGTACCGACCCCGACTGTTTCCGTCGTCGACCTCACCGTCAAGACCACCAAGGCCACCAGCTACAAGGAGATCTGCGCCGCAATGAAGAAGGCCAGCGAGACCTACCTCAATGGCATCCTTGGCTACACCGAGGACGAGGTTGTCTCCAGCGACTTCATTCATGATACGCGCTCCAGTATCTTCGACGCAGGTTCGGGAATCGAACTGAACGACAAGTTCTTCAAACTGGTCTCTTGGTACGACAACGAGTGGGGCTATTCCAACCGCTGCGTTGACCTGCTCAAGAAGATCAGCGCCTAAAACCTAAGATCACACTCGTGGGCAGTAAAATCAGGTGCATTCCTGGCTTTCCTGCCCTCTATTTTTTTATGGGTTTTGACTCTTTTTAACCCTTTCTCACAGCACACGAACTTAACTATTACCATGGCTAAAAAAACAATCAAGGACCTCTCCCTTGCTGGCAAACGCGTCTTTATCCGCGTCGACTTTAATGTCCCGCAGGACAAGCAGACCGGCGAGATCACCAACACCCAGCGTATCACCGCCGCCCTCCCCACGATTCAACATGCCCTCGATCAGGGGGCATCTGTCGTTCTGGCCAGCCATCTTGGACGCCCGAATGGTGAGCGCATCGCCAAGTTCACCCTCAAGCCCGTTGCCGAAAAACTCCAGGAACTCTTGGGGCACCCCGTGATCTTCCTCAAGGACTGCGTCGGCTCTGAGGTCGAGGCCTCCTGTGCCGCACTTAAGCCGGGAGAAGTCATTCTGCTTGAGAACGTCCGTTTCCACATCGAGGAGGAGGGCAAAGCCAAGGATGCGGAGGGGAACACCGTGAAGGCTGATCCTGCGAAGATTACAGCCTTTCGCGCCAGCCTCACTAAGCTCGCGGATGTCTATGTGAACGACGCCTTTGGCACATCCCATCGCGCTCACTCCAGCGTCACCGGCGTTGATCTCCCGAATAAGGTGTGTGGATTTCTGGTCGAGAAGGAGCTGGCAGCATTCGCAGCTGTCCTTGAGAACCCGAAGCGTCCCCTTCTCGCAATCCTTGGCGGCGCCAAGATCGCTGACAAGATACCCCTTATTCGCAACCTCGTGGAGAAGGCAGATGACATCATCATCGGCGGCGGCATGGCCTACACCTTCCTTAAAGTGCTCAATGGCATGCAGATCGGTAACAGCCTTTATGATCCTGCCGGTGCCGAGATCGTGGAGGAACTTGTCGCCAAGGCGAAGGAGAAGGGCGTCCGTATCCACCTCCCCGTCGACTTCATCACCGGCGATGCCTTCTCTCCAACAGCCAATACCGGCGCTGCCACTGTGGAGAGCGGTATTCCCGATGGATGGGAGGGATTTGATTGCGGCCCAAAGACCCGCGAACTCTTTGCCAAGGTGATTGCCTCCGCGAAGACGATCGTCTGGAACGGCCCCTGCGGCGTCTTCGAATTCGACATCTTCGCCAAGGGTACCGAGTCCATGGCCTCTGCCGTCGCTGCTGCTACGGCAGCAGGAGCCATCACCATCGTCGGTGGTGGTGACACCGCGACAGCAGCCAAAAAGTTCGGCGTCATCGACAAAGTCACTCATGCATCCACAGGCGGAGGAGCCTCCCTCGAACTCCTCGAAGGGAAGATTCTTCCAGGAGTTGCCTCACTCGACGAGAAGGTCTAATCTTAAAATTCAATATGGCATTCCCACGCAAGAAATTTGTTGCAGGTAACTGGAAGATGAACATGACCTCCTCGGAGGTCGCCCCCTACTTGGAGGTCTTCCGTCAGGAGACAGAAACGGTTAACAACGTTGATATCGCCATCCTCCCCCCCTTCACGGCCCTTGCCAAGGCCTCCGAAATTCTTGGAGGAACGCAGAAGATCCGTCTTGGAGCGCAAAATATGTCCCCCGAGACCAAGGGTGCCTATACCGGGGAGATCTCGGCAACCATGCTGCGTGATCTCTTCGTACGCTATGTCTTGGTAGGCCACAGCGAGAGGCGCCGACTCTTCGGTGAGACGGATGAACTCGTGAACCGCAAGGTTGTAACGGCTCTCGCTTCAGAACTCCGTCCTATCCTCTGCGTCGGCGAGACACTGGAGGAGCGCCAGGCCGGTCAGGAAAAAACCATTCTTGAAGCCCAACTCCAAGGGGCGCTGAATGGACTTTCCTCAGAACAACTCGAGGAGATCGTCATCGCTTACGAGCCAGTATGGGCGATCGGCACAGGACTCACAGCCAGCCCCGCACAGGCCCAGGAAGCCCATCAGTTCATTCGCGATTATATCAAGACTTCCTCAGGAGATGATATTGCCGACAAAACCCGCATCCTCTATGGAGGAAGTGTCACCGCAGTCACTGCCCGCGAACTCCTCTCCCAACCCGATATCGATGGGGCTCTAGTTGGCGGGGCCAGCCTCGATCCACGCAGCTTTGCCGAGATAGTAGCTGCTGCTGTGCCAGCGGAGTAAAGGAACCCCTGAATTGAAATCTTCCATACCGGACGCAAAGGTGCCTGCAAGCCAGGCCAACCTGAGTATAAATCCTTAAATGGAGAAGATCCCGGAGCTTCCTTGTCTTTTGACAAGGTGCTAACGATTCTTCGTATTGATACTATGCCGCTTATCGCGGCATGGCAGTCGAACCAAGTTTCTTCATCCCTCACTATTCAAGTCACTGCCCTAGAAAAACTTTAGGGCAGTTTGGCGGAAGGGGAGGGATTCGAACCCTCGGTGGGAATAACCCCACGTTCGATTTCGAGTCGAGTGCCTTAAACCGGACTCAGCCACCCTTCCTAAAAACTGGGAATGAAACCATACCTCGATAACAGAAGAGGTCAAGACCCTCCTACAGATGATTATTTGGACCAATCCAAGGCACCCTTCTTGATGGCGTAAATATAGCCAACAAAAAGAATGACGGAAAAGGTTACAAGCGTCCAAAGAATACCAATACCATACTGCATCAGATATTCTCGATAAACCACCGACCAAGGGTAAAGGAAGACGATTTCAATATCAAACAAGATGAACAGCATCGCCACCAGATAGAACTTAACACTAAAGCGTGGTTGAGGGCCTGGCTCGGGTAGCATACCACACTCATAGGCAACATCTTTAACGCCTGTACGAGTACCGATCCGTCCGAGCACAACATTGGCTATCCACATGGTCAAAGCAAGACCAATACAAACCACAATGTGAATGAGAAGGGAGCCGTAGCCTCCTAAATATCCTAGAGATCCGTCCATAATTGGATGATATTATTTGCGCTTAACCGTGGTCTTCTTTGCCGAAGCTTTCTGAACCGGCTTTTTCACAGATACGGATTTACTGGTTGCAGTCCTAGCGATCTTCGCTGGTGCCTTGGGGGTGGGTTTCTTTACCGGAACTTTGTTAGCCGCCTCTTTGTTAGCCACTTTCTTGACGACTGGTTTGGCAGCCAACTTCGAAGCTTTAGCAGGAGTAGGCTTCTTGAGTAATTGGGCAAGAGCAGCCACAGGCTTGATAGAGACGACAGCAGGAATCTGAGGGGCCGGGAGTGGCTCCTCCGGTGCGATAGCATTGGCAAGGGAGACCAGGCCCTTGTACTTCTTTCCGCTTTTTTTAACCATGTTGCGGGAAACAAGGTGCTGTAGCTTCTCGTAAGCACGGAGACGGAGCATTTCCTCTCCCCCGCTTGCTGCATTTCGCTTCTTCAGACGGTCGTGAACGACATCGAAGAGTTGCTTAAACTCAAAGGAAGCCCCTTTTTTGGAAAGAACTGCTACCAGTTCCTCAGTTACCAGATCGGGGAGTCTGCGGGAGAAGGCACTTTTGCGTTGCATAATATTTAAGTTGAGAAACGTATCACTTGTTCTCGCTGATTGTCACTAAAAAAGACTTCACTGTTTAACCGGTAACTCTATAGAGGTAAAAGATGAAAATGTTATTTATACGGAAAAATTTCATCCATACCCGTATTGACTTCGAATTTTTAGATTAATAACGTTGAATCATCGCAATGGTTTTCCTTTTCCAACAGGCAAACCGTCCTTCATGAAAACTATTTTATTCGTCTGTACTGGAAATGTCTGCCGAAGCCCGATGGCAGAGGGTCTTATGAAGGATCTTCTTCGGGACCGGAAGGATATCGATGTCCTCTCAGCAGGCATGAATGCCCCGAGGGGAGCTCAAGCGAGTCAATCGGCCGTCACTGCCCTCTGGGAAATTGGAATCGATCTGCGCACCTTTCGCAGCCAACCGGTAACTGAGGAGTTGCTGGAACGCTGCTCCCATGTTTTTACAATGACTAGGGATCATTATCATCTCATTGACCTCCTTTTCCCGGAGCAAACCGGAAAGGTCCGACTGCTCGGTGAATTCACCAGGAACGGCGGCGACGTTCCGGATCCGATCGGTCAGGGACTCACTACCTACAAGCGCTGTCGCGATGTCATAAAAAGCGCGCTGGTACAAATCCGCGATTTTGTGGATCAATCTTCAATCACTATGTCACAAGCAACCGACTCCCACCCTTCACTAGAAATCAACAGCGCCCTCGCGAAGACCGACCCCGAGATCGCCGAAGCCATTGCGGCCGAACATCACCGTCAACTAGAGCACATCGAACTCATTGCCTCGGAGAATTTCACCAGCCAAGCCGTTATGGAAGCCCAGGGCTCCTGCCTTACCAACAAATACGCCGAGGGCTATCCCGGTCGCCGCTGGTATGGAGGATGCGAGCATGTCGATGTCGTTGAAACTCTCGCCATCGAACGCGCTAAGAAACTCTTTGGCGCCGACCATGCCAACGTCCAGCCTCATAGTGGCAGTCAGGCCAATATGGCCGTCTATTTCAGTGTGCTTTTACCGGGCGACAAAATCCTCACCATGGATCTGGCTCATGGCGGTCACCTGACTCACGGACACAAGGCCAACTTCTCCGGCAAGCTCTACCAGGTAACTCACTATGGAGTATCCCAAGCCGACGGTCGCATCGACTACGATGCGCTTGCGAAGCAAGCCGAGGAGGTACGCCCCAAGATGATCACCGCTGGTGCCTCCGCCTATCCTCGGGAGATCGACTTTCCACGACTTCGCAAGATTGCTGATTCCGTTGGTGCCTACCTCTTCGTCGATATGGCACATATCGCCGGACTTGTTGCTGGAGGCGTCCATCCGAACCCCGTGCCTTACGCCGACTTCGTGACCACAACAACGCACAAAAGTCTCCGAGGTCCCCGCTCCGGACTCATCCTTTGCAAAGAGCAATATGCCAAGAAGATCGACGGACAGGTATTTCCAGGTGTTCAGGGAGGTCCTCTCATGCAGGTCATTGCGGCTAAAGCCGTCTGCTTTCAAGAGGCACTCCTGCCTTCATTCAAGGAGTACGCCAAGCAGGTCGTCCTCAATGCCAAGGCACTCGCTGCACGCCTCGCTGTGCTGGGCTATACGATCAGTTCGGGAGGCACGGACAACCATGTCGTTCTCGTCGATCTACGATCAAAGGGGATCAACGGACTCGAAGCTCAGGAGGCTCTCGACAAGGCCGCCATCACCGTCAACAAGAACGCCATTCCATTTGATACCGAACCAATCAGTAAGACCGGAGGGATCCGTCTCGGCACACCGGCCATGACCACGCGTGGACTCAAGGAAGAGGAGATGATGCAGGTTGCAGACTTCATCGATACGGGGCTCAAGGCCCGCAATGATGAAGCTGCCCTTGAAAAACTCCGTCAGGAAGTTACGGCCTTCACGGCAAGGTTCCCCCTTCCCTGACGGTGAGAAGGAACCGTTGAAGAGTTAAAGGTTAAACAAGCAAACACTTGAGTAAGAAGACACTAAACTCGCTTTTCTGTTTTAACCGCTTCATCCTTTAATTTTTTCCCCTTTTTCCCTTTTTCACTTTTCCAATTTGCACCCATGTTATCGCAATCCCTGAATCCCCTCCGTGAAGGGATTTCCAACCGCCTTTCGCCGGAACCCTGCACGCTTGTCATCTTCGGTGCGACTGGTGACCTCACCCACCGCAAACTCATCCCCGCACTCTATAACCTGGCGGCCGAGGGGGCTCTGCCTCCGGCTCTCACGATCATCGGGTTTGCAAGAAGAGAAAAAACCTCCGAGCAGTTTCGCAAAGAGCTAGAGGAATCGACCCGTAAGTTTTCTCGTACCCCTCTCAACGACGACCTCTGGTCACAGTTCGCCTCCTCGATTATCTACCACCAGAGCCCTTTTGATCAGGCCGAGGGTTATAAAGCTCTCGCCAGGCAGATGGAGGAGGCAGATCGCAGCCGCGGATCCGGTGGAAATCGCCTCTACTACCTCGCAGTCGCCCCTGACCAGTTTCCGGTCATTTTGAGTCACCTGCGGGAGAGCGGACTGAGCACCGCCAGCCAGGGAAGCTGGGCACGCGTGATCGTGGAGAAGCCCTTCGGCAAGGATCTCAAGAGCGCACAGCTTCTCAACACTCTTGTCAGCGAGGTCTTCCCAGAATGCGACACCTATCGTATCGACCATTATTTGGGCAAGGAAACCGCCCAGAACATCATGGTGATGCGTTTCGCCAATTCGATCTTCGAATCGCTCTGGGATTCCAATCATATAAGCCACGTTCAGATCACCGCAGTAGAGCCGCTCGGCGTCGAGGGACGTGCCGGCTACTATGATACCTCCGGGGCCATGCGAGATATGATCCAGAACCATTTGCTTCAGCTTCTTACTCTCACGGCGATGGAGCCACCCACCAACCTGAGCGCCGACGCGATACGCGACGAGAAGGTGAAGGTATTGCGTTCCCTTCGCCCCCTAAGTGGTGATGATGTCTTCAAGCATGTCGTCCGGGCCCAATACACCGCTGGATTGATCGATGGACAACCCGTTCCCGGATACCGCGAGGCCGAGGGGGTGCCCAAGGATTCAACAACCGAAACCTTCGTGGCCCTTCAGGTGAACATTGACAACTGGCGTTGGGCGGGCGTCCCCTTCTTCATCCGAACCGCCAAGCGGATGCCTAAAGGTGGATCCGAGATCGCCATTACCTTCAAAAGCGTCCCTCCCGTCCTCTTCAACCGGAGCGGTGAGGGCCTCGATGAGAACGTCCTCGTGATCCGCATCCAGCCCGACGAGGGAGTCTCCCTCCGCATGAGTGCTAAGATGCCCGGATCCAGCCTGCGCATCGAGCCGGTAAAGATGGATTTCCATTACGGAACCTCCTTCGGAAAAGCAACTCCCGAGGCGTATGAGCGCCTCCTGCTCGATGCCATGTCGGGCGATGCCACGCTCTTTGCAAGACGCGATGAAGTGGAGGAGGCCTGGACCTTCGTGGACGGGATCGAAGAGGCCTGGAAGACTCGTTCCGATGATCTCACCTTTTACACAGCCGGCTCCTGGGGGCCTGCAGAGGCCGCCGACCTGGCCGCGCGTCATGGTGTAACCTGGAGGAGAATGTGAGCTTCATTCCCGGCATCCCAGTGCCGATCGGCGGCATTGAAAAAGCACTTGGAAAACTCTGGGAAGAGAGCGGCGAGAGCAAAACCCGCGCATCGCTAATCAACCTAGCCATCTATAACGAGAAACCCGCTTCCCTTGAGCGTAATACTGAGATCACCCGGAGCATTGCAGGTGAGCACGCGATGCGGGCGATCCTTATTGAGGCAGATCCCAAAGCCGAGGGGAGTAGCGCCGAAGCGTGGATCAGCATGCACTGCTACCTGCGAGGCTCCAAGGGAGGCTCCGTGTGCAGTGAGCAGATTTGCTTTCAGCTAGCCGGCTTGGCGGCACGATCGCTTCAAAACGTGGTTTTCTCGCATCTCGACTCTGACCTTCCGCTGGTGCTCTGGTGGCAGGCTGATTTTCGACCGCCGATTGATGGCAAACTCTGGCGCTGGGTTGACCGCCTTCTCTTTGACAGCAGCCATTGGAAAAATCCCAAGGAACAATTCGCTTTGATCGGTCAGATTGCCGAACTCGCCGAAGCCCGTACCGTACTCTGCGATCTTAACTGGGCGCGTTCTCTTCCGGTACGACAGGCTCTGGCATCCATCTTTGACATTCCCGGCACCCTGTCCGAGCTGCAACTCCTGCAAACACTCCATCTCGATCATGCCAACGGATCACGCACCACAGCCCTGCTCCTGATAGGATGGTTAGCGGATCGTCTGGGATGGATCCTTTGCAATCCCTCAGCCAATCCGGAGTTCATAGATGCACTGGGTAACATCATTCGTGTGGAGTTGAAAGAGAGTGAGGGAGCCAGTATTTCACGCATGCACCTTGTCTCCGAGAACGCGGAATTCAACCTCCTGAGAGAATCGGGTTCCGATCTTTACGTCACCACGGCGCAGGGAACAAACATCGCACCCACCAGCAGGATGGTTCGAGCCCCTCGTGAAGAGACCCGCGAGATTCTCCTGGCAGAACTCTCCCGCGGAGGTCGCCATCCGCTCTACACCAAAGCCCTGAAAGCAGTCGAGGGACTCTGGACTTAGGGAAAGCGCTCCTAAAACTCTGCCGGTTTCGGGGCAGGAATCGTTATCACTGGTGCAACACTCGGCAAATCCATCGGGCGAACGGCTTCCGCTTTCCTTACCTCTTTCTCAGCGACCGGCAACGCGACTGCGACATTCGTTGCACCAGCCGACCCGGGGCCTTTAACGTCAGCTCCGGGATCTTTTCCGTCTGGTGATATGGCACGGGCCACCTTGATGTTCACATCCTCGGGTCCGATGCTCAGGGTCGGATTCACCGCACGATAAAGATCACTCTGAGCCAGAAGCGTCGGGGCATTCACGGGAATGGGTCGGATACGTGTCAGATCCACAGCAGCCGCGGCTCTTGGCCACTCAGCCTGATCAATATCGCGATTGTAACTCCGCACCCCTCCCCCGTGGACATCGCAGACACCGGTCGGCATCTCGGCCTCCGTGGCATACTCGGTGGCAAGCATTCCCGGTATCTTGCGGCATCCCTCCGCGGGAAGAAGGCCCGAACTTCTGCAGATTCCAACCTGTTTTAACCCAGAGGGAATCGGAAGTTCTCGGGAAGGAAATACCGCGAGCGAAGCGTTCATCACCTGTGCCCAAATCGGCAGGGCGAGATCCTTGCCGAAGGCGCCACGGTAAATTTTCTGCGGTTTGTCAAATCCGACCCAGATACCGCAGGTCACGGCGCTTGAGTAACCCACAAACCAAGCATCGGTGAAGTCGTAAGCCGTCCCGGATTTCCCAGCAAGAGGTGCATTCGTAGAGATTCCCGAGGCAACCGCTTCCTGAACACATGCCTTGAAGAGTGCATCCTGCAAGACAGTATGCACCTGATAGGCCGCCTCAGCAGGGAGCACCTGGACTCGGGTCACTGGATTTTCAAAAAGAAGATTACCCTCCTGATCGGTGATTCGCGTGATCGTGAAGAGCTTGGCAGGTCGCGTTCCCGCACCGGGAAATGACGTGTAGGCAAGGGTCAGTTCATCAAGGGACATCTCGCTGGAGCCTAGATAGGCATTGGCCACATCGCGAAGCGGAGAGCGAATACCGGCACGCTTGCAAAATTCCTTGAGTTGATTAAGACCTGTCATATATCCGAGACGGATAACAGCGGCGTTCTTTCCCCGCGCAACCGCTTCATGCGAGGGCATTGGCCCCTCATACTCATTGTCAGCGCGTTCTACGCCCCATTCCCCCAGGATGCCATCGACTCCGCCGATCATCACAAAATGGTTGTCAATGCAGTCATCGTCAACCGGATCACCCGGAAAAAGCCCGTTTGAATAGGCAGCGGCGGCCACCATCGGGGTAAAGAGAGTGCCGGGCGGACGGCGCCCCTGAAGAGCACGATTGTATTCGCTGTGAAGAAATTCCCGACCTCCGTCAACAGCGAGGATGCCACCGGTGGCGTTATCTACTGCCAAGACAGCACCCTGGAGATAGCCGGTAGGGGGCATGGTGACAGGCTCACCTCGCAGGGCCAACTCTTCCATCTTTGCATTGATCTGGTGGTACTGCTGGTAGGTTATATGAGCGAAACCTGGTTGGCTCTCAATCTTTGTCAGGTGGCTTTTTAAGGCCCGCTCCGCCGTCATCTGAAGCTTGGAATCAAAGGTCGTCTGGATTTTTACCCCCTCGTTCATCGCCGTATCATATCCTAGGGCCGCGATAGCCTGCTGGCGGACAAGGTCGATGGCATAGGAGACCCTGTTGGGATTCGTTTTTTTACGCACGGAGAGATTCAGCTCCACGGCCCCCTCATATTCTTGGCGCGTGATAAGGTGCATCTCCCGCATGCGCCCCAAAACGAAGTCACGGACCTTCTTAGCTTCAGCCGGCTTATTCCATGGGGAGTAGTGATTAGGATTCTTGAGCAACCCCGCGAGCATCGCGCACTCTCCCACAGATAAATTCTTCGCGGCCTTTCCGAAGTAACCCCTAGCAGCAGCCTCGACACCATAGAAACCGCTTCCGAAGTAAACACGGTTCAAGTAATACTCCATGATCTGCTCCTTGGTGAGATGATCCTCAATGCGTTCGGCAAGGAACATCTCCAGGAGCTTGCGTCGGTAGCTCTTCTCATGGAGATCGAAAGAGTTCCGCGCCAACTGCTGAGTCACCGTGCTGGCCCCCTGCTTTGTCTTCCCCTGGTGCCAGTTGCTAATCGCTGCTCGCAGAACGCCGAAATAATCGACGCCGTGATGCTCGAAGAACCGGTTGTCCTCCTCTGCCACGATGGCGTTGACCATTTCCTTCGAGATCTGGTCATAGGGAATGGGGAGGCGATTTTGGATGAAGATCTTACCCATCTGTTGTCCGTTGCGGTCCAGAATAATGCTCGCCGACTCCATTTTCGGAATCTTGGCCAGATCAAAAGCATCAGCCTTTGCCTTGAACTCGGAAACCAGCCACCCATAGACGATCAGAGCCCCAAAGCAGACGAGCATCACAAGCATTAACGGCACTAGAAACCAAAGCCGCAGAAACCATGGTTTCCTGCGACGTTCACTCTTTTCCTCCCAGCTATAGCGATGGCGTGCGATCTATCATTTTTTCCATGAAAAGGGCACTCGGGCAAGCTCTCCTAAAGAGATATGGAAACAGGCCTCCCAAGCAGGGGCTGCCATTCGCGGTGGTTAGGATGCGTAATGGCGATTCGGAAGCGAACGCAACCTCTCCGCGGCCTGCTCAGCAGTAAGATCGCGCTGCCCCTCGGCAAGCATCTCGTAGCCAACCAGGAACTTCTTCACCGATGCAGAGCGCAAAAGCGGTGGGTAGAAATGAGCGTGAAGCTGCCAATATTCCTCTGACTTCCCCCCATCATCTGAAAGGAAAGGAGCCCCGTGCCACCCCATCGAATACGGGAATGAACATTGGAAGAGATTGTCATAACGCACGAGAAGTTGGCGCATCGTCTCGGCCAGATCGAGCTTTTGACTCTCGGGTAGGGAGGTCAGTCGCGTCACCTGTTCCTGCTTCGGAAGGAGTAGTGTCTCGTAAGGCCAGAGCGCCCAGTAGGGAACCACAACAAACCAGTGCTCGCCCTCGATCACAGTGCGTGAGCCGTCACGGAGTTCCTCCGCCGCATAGTCGAGCAGCAGGGGCCGACCATGCTCCTGGAAGTACTCCTTCTGAGAGAGATCTTCCTTGGCCGGTTCCTCCGGAATGAAATCTCCGGCCCAGATCTGGCCGTGGGGGTGTGGGTTTGAGCATCCCATCGCGGCCCCCTTGTTCTCGAAGACCTGCACCCAGCGATTGCGGCTTCCGAGATCGGCGGTCTGTTCAGTCCATGTCGTGATAACGCGAGCAATGTCTCCGGCAGACATCTGCGCCAGGGAGAGATCGTGGCGCGGCGAGAAGCAGATGACTCGGCATTCGCCAGAGACATCCCTCGACTGAAAAAGCGGCGAGAAAATCGGAGCCTCAGCTTTCATCTCCAGCGGGGGAAGAAGCGAGGGAAAGTCATTCCCGAAGACGAACGTGTCGCGGTAGTCAGGATTGAGCTCTCCACCTATGCGCTTGTTCCCCGGGCAGAGCGTGCATGAGGGTTCATAGGCGGGGCGCTCTTCACTGATCGCTTCCACCTGACCCAGCCAGGGACGAGCGGCACGATGCGGAGAGACAAGCAGCCACTCTCGTGTGAGAGGATTCCAGCGGCGATGGGGACGAAGATCAGTCATTGATTACCAACCGGGCAAAAGCTTTATCCCGTCCACGATTCTGCATGAATGAACTGCATAATTTGCGGCATATTCGGGATGACTGCGCGGATAGGCGGTCTCCACGGCAGCGCGAACGGCCGACTCGCTCCCGCTTAACACAAGAGCACCACTGGCTCCACGGTCACCTCCTCCGAGCATCCGCTCACCGAGAACACCCGGAATGGTTCTCGTGATATCGCACATGGTTTCAAGTTCCTTGCCGGAGATTTGATAGTCGTCACGCAGTCCTATGCCGTCGGCTCGGAAGATCGATCCGACCGTAGCAATATCCCCTTTACTCCAAGCCTGAAGCATCAGTTCAAACCGCTGCTGGGCATGGTAGATGTAGTCTAGACGCTTGCAGAGGTGGGGATGACTGATGCCAAATCTTGCAAGGATCGATCGAAAGAGTTCCTCGGTACGGACATCACCCAATGTTTTGATACCAAAGGGTTCGCGACAAAGATCTACCATCTCGCGGCATTCCGTGTGACGGATCTTGTAGGTTGACTTCTCCAGCCCAGGGCGAATCGTCCCAGTATCCAGGCTCATCATCCGAAAATCGGGAGCACCATTACCGAGTGGCACGTGGTGGATCGAGCGGTCGGCGGGGTTGTAATGCGTACCCATCCCCTCGCGGGCAAAGAGGATCATAATCTGGTCGAGATTTCCGCAAGGAGAGCCGATGTACTCGTTCTCCACGGCTTGGGCGAGATCGACGATTCCCATCTGCGAAGGGAATTTGATGCCATTCACTTCGGCCAGAGAGATCAGGAGATTGAGCGTCAGCGAAGCAGAGCGGGACATGCCGCCGCCGGGAATATTCCCGTACAGCACTGCGTCGAGGCCCTTGTGCAGCATGTATCCATTTTTTTTGAGGATCCAGGCGACACCCATGGGAAAACGCGACCACGAATCAGGAGCCGTCCCGGGCTCGGGAATGGCATTGAGAGCCACGTCGATCAGGCCGTCCTGTTCGAAGTTCCCGCTATAAAGACGAAGACGACCTACATCATTAGGTTTGAAAGCCATCCAGATGAAGCGGTCTGTACCAACACCGAAAAGCTCCGTTCCATTATAGTCACCATGCTCGACGCCTAGACAGAACCTGGAGGAGGAGCGACGAATCTTCGTGCCGGCAAGGGAAAGGCCCGCTTTGATAGCGAGCCCTTGAAGAATACCGCGGATCTCCCCCTCTGGGTCGTCACTCATTTTCCTTTGGCCTTGACGGCGGAACTCCACATCAGGGCTCCGAAAAGAAAGAGAATGGATCCCCAGATCAGATTGATGTTGATGCCAAGGGAGAGTTTGTCGGGACTAAAGAATCCTGCACCAGACAAGAGCAGGCCGATGAGAGTGAACATCATGCCGATTGGAAAGCGGATATCGAGGCCCATGGGAATGAAGTTAAAAGGTTAAAAAGTTGAAGGAAGGAAAAAGGGAATAAAAACTTACCAGAAGATGTAATTCAGGATGACGCAGACAATTAGAAGCACAATGCCAATGGTTCCGGGACGCGCGTACCAGACCTGGTCGACTGTTTGCTTTGGGGTCAGAGAGTAAACAAGACCCTTGAGTTCCTCGTCGCTTTTGGTGCGGCGGGTCGACAATGAAAGTAGCACGGTGACCGCGAAACAGATCGTGAAGGCGAAACTGGCTAGCCAGAAGTTCTGAGCCATATCGCTGGGAAGCGTCCAGAAGTTGTGGATGTAACCACCCTTCACTCCGGGAACATTACCCACCGAAAGGGTACAGGCGTGGAAGAGTGCCGAGGCGAGCGTGCCGCAGATGAGTCCCACAAAGGCACCGGTACCTGTCGTGCGAGACCAGAACATCCCTAGCAGGAAGGTGGCGAAGAGCGGCGCGTTAACGAATGCAAAGACCAGTTGAATGATGTCCATCGCGTTCGTCCACATACTGGCGAAGTAGGCCGCACCGATAGAGAGCAGGATACCGGCCACCGTCACCACCCTCCCCATCCAGGAATAGTGCTCGTCCGATTTGTCAGGAGCGATGTAGGCCTGGTAGAGATCGTAAGTCCAGACGGTGTTGAAGGCGGTCACATTCCCAGCCATTCCGGACATGAAGGAAGCGAGCAGGGCAGTCAGTGCCAATCCTAGCAGACCGGTGGGGCAGTAGCGCTTCACCAGCGAGAGGATCACTCCGTCGTAGTCGTTCACCACAGCATCCTGGATCCCGATTGCCAGTTGGGCGTCGGGGGTTCCAGGGTCAGCCTTGGCAGCCTTGAGCAATTCCTCCACTTTCACAGTGTTTAACGAGGTGCCTGCTGCCAAGGCAATGGTCTTCGAGGCCGTGACAACATCTGCACCGGAAGCGACTGACTGGCGAACGGAGGCGATCGCCGCAGACATTTTCGCCTCGGCGATCACGGCTTTCGGGAACTGATATCCCTTTCCCTCGGTTGCCGAGAGAGCGAGCGCGATCATGCCGGGCAGGATGACCAGGAGAGGGAAAAACATCTTGGGCACCGCGGCCACGAGCGGCGTATTACGAGCAGCCTTCATGTCCTTGGCGGCCATGGCACGCTGGACGACTAGGAAGTTCGTGCACCAGTAGCCAAAGGAAAGAACAAAGCCGAGGCCGAAGATCATCGCAAAGAGATCAATCCCCATCGGATTGGCCGATGGCCCGCCTATCAATGGCTTCCAGGCACTCGTCCATGCATCGGAGTGGAATGTCGTGGAGGCGGAATCAGCGAGATTGTAGGCCGAAGGGTTGGTGGCCACGCCGGCGAGCTTCTGCTTGATGGCAACCCATCCGCCAGCATCCCTGAGACCCAACCAGACTACCGGTGCAAATCCGAGAACGATCATGAAGAACTGGAGCACCTCCGTGTAGATTGCGGAGGTGAGCCCTCCCTTGAGCACGTAGAGGAGGACAATGAAGGAACAGATCCAGAGTGAGATATTATACTCCCAGCCCAAGAGATTGTGCAAAAGCTTGGCAAGCGCGTTCAGGGAGATGCCTGAGGCGAAGATCGTCATCACCGCAAAGGAGACGGAGTTGAAGGCGCGTGTGCGCTCGTCGAATCGAAGCTTCAAATACTCGGGAACGGAGCGAGCCTTTGAACCGTAGTAGAAAGGCATCATGAAGACCGCTAGAAAGATCATCGCTGGGATCGCCCCCACCCAGTAGAAGTGACAGGTGGCGATACCGTACTTGGCGCCGCTCGCTGCCATACCGACAAGTTCAAGCGCCCCGAGGTTAGCTGAGAGGAACGCCAGTCCGGTCACCCAGGCAGGGATATTCCGGCCGGAAAGGAAAAAGTCCGCCGAGGTCTTCATCTGCCGCTTCAGCGCGAAGCCAATGCCGATGACAAATGCGACGTAGAGGACAAGGATCGAATAATCGATCACTCCGAGATGGATGGACTGGGAGGGCATAACTGATGGGGGGTGAGTGATAGGGGTTAAAATATCCGATTAAAAATAAGAGGCACATCGTCACTCGTGCGAGGCTTTAATGAAAGTCCATGCGCGAAGAAAGTGGTGTTTAAATCCAATGAAGATTTAAATCCCGAGAAGAGAGGGCTCTTTCACTCTCAGGACTTTAGAACCTTTTTATCGGGCAGCTTTGTGGATTAACTCTCCGAGGAAAAACGATAGATGATCGTGTTCTTGTAAGTCTGACCAGGCCTCAGGACCGTGGAGGGGAAATTCTTATGGTTGGGTGAATCAGGAAAGTGTTGCGGCTCGAAGCAAAATCCATTGCGAAAGTTGTACACCTTGCCGCCCTTACCGGTCAGCGTGCCGTCGAGGAAATTTCCGGAGTAGAACTGGACACCGGGTTCGGTTGAGATGACCTCCAGGACACGACCGCTCTTGGGCTCCTCAATCTTCGCGATCAGGCCCAGATGACCCGGCCATTTGTCAGCCACCCAGTTATGATCGTATCCCTTGCCGTTTTTGAGTTGCTCATCCTTCTCTTGGATACGCGCACCGATGGACGTTGGTTTGCGAAAATCAAATGGCGTCCCCTTCACTGAAGCAAGCTCACCAGAAGGAATCAGCACCTTGTCCACTGGGGTGAACTTGTTGGCATGGATCGTCACAACATGGCCGAGGATGTCACCATTCCCCTGCCCCGCGAGATTGAAGTAGCTGTGATGGGTAAGGTTGACGACAGTCGGCTTATCGGTCTTGGCGCTGTAAACGAGTTTCAGTTCGTTCTTGTTGGTGAGGGTGTAGGTCGCCGTGACCGAGAGCTTGCCGGGATATCCTTCCTCACCATCCTTGCTGACATAGGTGAGTTTGAGTGAAGGCCCTTGCTTTGTTTCCAGCGGAGTCGCATTCCAAACCACCTTATCAAATCCCTTTAACCCACCGTGCAGCGACTGGCCGTTGTTATTAATGGGGAGATGGTACGTGTTGCCATCCAGAGTGAACTCTCCTTTGGCGATACGGTTGCCGTATCGGCCTACTAGACAGCCAAAGTATGGGCTCTTCTTTTCGTAATCGGGCAACTTGTTGAATCCAAGGACAACATCCCCCATCTTTCCATTGCGATCGGGCATCATGAGACTGGTTACCGTACCGCCGTAGTTACTGATTGATGCGGAGGCTCCATTTGCATTTATAAGGGTATAAAGCGATGCTTTCTGCCCACCAGTAGTTGTGCCGAACGATTTACAGGTAATGGAGGGTTCGACAGCTTGGATCATGGGAGCGGTAGCGAGGAGTGCAATGAGGGGAATAAGTTGCTTCATCAGGATTTTGTTTTTGAAGAAACTGCCTGGAATTGCAAGCTACTTACAGAATGAGTCATCCCTCAAACGAGCTCATTGAGGAAGGCTCAAAGGATCCCTCTCCGGAAATTCCCACACCCCCGATCAAAATATCCTTCAGGCTCCATTCAGGCGAGAAACGGATGATGTCGGCTGCTTTACCAAGAGCTAGGGAACCAACCGATTGCTCCAGACCGAGGGTTTTTGCCGGAACCAACGTCGCCATCGCCACCGCCTCCTCAAGGGAAACTCCCACTTCTGCCACCATTCTCCTGACTCCATCGAAGAGGGTTGCGGTACTTCCGGCAAGACAGCGAGCACTCCCTTCCCCAGTCCATGTCCATGCGCCCTTCTCCTCAACGATGCAGACTAGTTCGCCGAGACGGAAGCCATCCCCCTCCCTGAGACCCGCACCGGCGGTGGCATCCGATATCAGGGCTATCTCTTTCCATCCTTTGGCAAGCCATGCCTCGCGAAGCAACTCCGTGGGGACATGCATACCATCCGCAATCAATTCGCACACGACGCCGGGAGTTTCCAGCGCGGCCTCTACCAGGCCGCGTCTCGGATCAGGTGCCGTCTTTCGCAAGGAGGACATTGCGTTATGAAGGTGAGTCACTTGGGAGATTCCCGCATTGAACCCGGCCAGAGCCTCCTCCTCCGTGGCATCGGAGTGACCCGCACTGGCCGCAATCCCATGCCTGCAAAGTTCACGTACCAGATCCAAGGCTCCTGGTAGTTCCGGGGCAATGGTCATGCGTCGGAACACGTCTGCATAGTTGAGAAGGCGGGAGGTCTCTTCTACGGAAGGATGTCGAATCATCTCGGCCCGATGAGCACCCCGTCGATAGGGCGAGAAGTAAGGGCCCTCCAGATGGATTCCGATCAGCCTGGATACCGCAAACGTACCCCCTGAACGATAGAACTTCGCACACTCCAACACAGCCTGCATCTCAGGAAGAGATGCAGCCACCGTCGTCAGCACGACCGAGGTCGTCCCTCGTGAGAGATGATGTCGGAGAATTTTATCAAAGGCCTCAGGAGTCGCCTCCATGGCATCGTGTCCTACAGCGCCATGGCAATGGATGTCCACTAGACCCGGGGCCAGATAATCCCCGTCGCAATCGATCACATGAGCGCCATCAACACCATGAAGTGGCAAGCTCTTGGGAATCACACCGGCAATCACTCCATTCTCGACAAGCAGGGAACCGAACACAATCCCCTCGCCTGGAGGGAGAATGATCAGGGCTCTTGTGAAGAGTATCCTCATGTCATGAATTGATTCACTCCTAACAATACAACAGCTTCATTGGCAAATTAAGAGTGGATTTGGGTATGGTGTCCCGTCTCCAAAGGATCCTCTCCTCCCGTAGGGACGAATAGACCGTCAGCATGCTCTGCAACCTCCTGAAACGCTAAATCGAGAACAGATACCACAACCTTGGTCACGAACTCATCGTCGCCACGGTCGCTGAGATCTCTTGTAAAACCGCGCGAGATTACTTCCCTTTTTGAGTGATAACGATGAGCCTTTCCTGATGAAAATATCTGAGCAGCCAACGAGTAGATACCGTTGGGTCATTTGCTTCCTGCTATTCGCGGCCACTACGATCAATTATATCGATCGTCAGATTCTTTCCCTGCTCAAACCGATGCTGGATGACGTGTTCGGCTGGTCCAGCACTCAATTTGGAGCAATTAACTCAGCCTTTCAGGCATCCTACGCATTAAGTCTCCTGTTCTTCGGATGGTTTGTGGATCGGTATGGAACCAAGATTGGGTATACCCTCGCGATCAGTCTCTGGAGTCTGGCTGCGATGGGCCACGCCCTGGTAAACTCAATTTTCGGTTTCTTCGGGGCACGCATCGCTCTCGGAATCGGTGAGGGTGGCAATTTCCCGGCAGCCATCAAGGCCACGGCTCAATGGTTCCCCAGAAATGAGCGAGCCTTTGCGACGAGTCTTCTGAATTCGGGTGCCAATGCCGGGGCCATGATCGCCCCTGCGATCGTCCCCGCAATTGCCTTGTCGCTAGGATGGCACTGGCCCTTTCTGATCGCAGGCTTTGCCGGCTTCCTCTGGGTAGCGATCTGGTGGCCTCTTTTTTCGGACCCCAGAGAATCGAGGCGAGTCTCCGCCGGCGAACTTACCCTAATTCAGCAGGATGGGGAGTCAGATGGTGACAAGGCGTCTATCTCCTGGAAATCCATTCTTCGCCAACGTGAGGCCTGGTCTTTTATTAGCTCAAAATTTCTGACTGATCCGGTCTGGTGGTTTTTCCTCATTTGGTTGCCTGATTTTTTCAAAAAGACCCGCGGTTTAGATATCAAGAGCAGTTGGACACTTCTGGTCAGCATCTACTCGATTATCACAGTTCTGAGTATAGCCGGAGGATGGATCACCGGACACCTTGCCTCCCGTGGCTGGAGCATCACACGCGCAAGAAAGTCCGGCATGCTCCTCTTTGCAATCTGTGCTCTACCGATTGCCACAGTTACCTGGGTCGGGGACTGGACGGCCGTTTTACTGATCGGTCTGGCGGGTGCCGCTCACCAAGCATGGTCCGCGACTCTTTTCACCACAGTGTCCGACATGTTTCCTAAGCCGGCGATCGCCAAACTCATCGGCGTTGGTGGGATGGCAGGATCGATTGGTGGGATAATTTTTCCATTGATCACGGGAATTGTCTTGGACTCCTGCAAGAGCGGCTATGCCATGATCTTTGGCTACTGCTCTCTTGCCTACCTGCTTGCATTCGCCCTCAACAATCTCCTCGCCCCGAGTTACAAGCCGATCGAGTTGGGGAAGTAGTTGGAATGGGGACGATGTCGTAGGAGTCAAGGGGGCACGATTGTAAGGAGGATTGGACTTGAGCAGGTGGATCAACCCCTCTTCCATGGGCGGATGAATGATGATTCATCCCGTCCACTCTGGGGTATCGATCTCGGCGGTACGAAGATCGAGGGAGCAATCATTGATCCTGTCCATCCGGAAAACACAATCCATCGGCTCCGCCTCCCAACCGAATCCTCCCAAGGCTATGATCACATCCTTGGCCAGTTTTCGAGTCTGATCAGCCAACTAGAGGAGGCCTCGGGGTTGAAGCGTCCAGCACGGATCGGCGTCGGGACCCCCGGTGTCACAACCCCCTCCACCGGACTCCTTCGGAACTCGAATACCCTCTGCCTCAACGAAAAACCTATAGCCGCAGATCTTTCTCGTATCTTGGGAACGCAGGTCACTCTTGCCAACGATGCCAATTGCTGCGCTCTAGCAGAGGCCACACTTGGAGTCGCCAAGGGATACCATACCGTCTTTGGAATTATCCTCGGTACAGGAGTCGGAGGAGGCATCGTGGTCGATGGAAGGGCCTTGACCGGTGCACACGGAATTTGCGGCGAGTGGGGACATAATCCGATCCCTGGCGAAATCACCTCCTGTTACTGCGGTCGTGCGGGATGCGTGGAGACAGTTATTTCGGGACCGGCCCTGGAGCGATTCTACAGGGACCTGGCAAAAAGTGACATCCGCCTGCCGGCAATCGCTAAACTTGCCGAGAAAGGCGATTCGAAGGCCAAGGCCACTTTGGAGAGACTACGGGAAAAATTCGCTGTGGCCTTAGCCGCAGTGATCAATATTCTCGATCCAGATGCCATTGTGATCGGGGGTGGTGTTGGCAATCTTGATCTACTTTACGAAGAGGAAACACGAACCGCCGTTCAGAGAAATCTTTTCAATGATTTTTTCCTCACCCCGATCTTGCGCCCGAGTTTGGGAGACAGTGCGGGAGTATTCGGTGCTGCGATACTGACGGCCTAATTACGCTTTTGTGGGATAGCAGGGCTCATTCTTATATCATAATTATTGGAAAGAACGGTCATCAAAAAACATCCTTGTTGGTTGTTTTTTCTTCCCAACCACAATATCTTGTGGTGAACTGTAGTGAGGCTCCCGTTTTTACACAATGCTTTGCCCCAAATGCACCTCCCAAGACGATAAAGTCATAGACTCCCGTCTCTCGAAGGATGGCACAAGTATCCGCCGTCGTAGGGAATGCCTAGACTGCGAAAGTCGCTTCACCACGTACGAGCAGATCGAGCGAGTTGAGCTCTTGGCCGTGAAACGGGACGGGAGACGGGAACCGTTTGATAGGCAGAAGCTCCTCTCGAGCTTGATCAAGGCCTGCGAGAAGCGACCAATCTCCCTAGATATCATGGAGGAATCGGTCAACTCGATCATTTCGGATCTCGAATCTGGACAGGATCGAGAGCTTTCAACAAAGGTTATCGGAGCCAAGGTTATGGAACGTCTGCACGCGGTGGATCCCGTGGCCTATGTGCGCTTCGCTTCGGTCTACCGGCGCTTCGAGGATATAGGAGAGTTCATCGAAGAGATCCAGTCTCTGGAACGCCGCGCCCCACTCTCCGATGACCAGAAGGAGCTCTTCAACAAGATTCCCAGCTAGCGTACCCCTTCATGATCGCACTCCTCGATGGCATGCCGCTAGTGTCCCTTCCCGATGGAAGGAGCACGACTTTCGACAAGCGCTGGATCACGGCATCGATCATGAGTGCAGCTGAACAGGCTGGCCATCATCGCTGGTGGCTTGCCGAGCATATCGCCGAAAGTGTCTCAGTCTATCTGCACCGTGATTTCGAGGCCACTAGCGTGGAGATCCCGAATCTCACGGAAGCGGTTCTCCATGTCCTGGATTCGCTCGGATTCCATGATGTGGCAATGCACTTCCGCCTTCCTGATCCACCGGTCAGCCTCTCTCTCACCGAACTGGCCCGCGAGGCTGGGGATGGCTACGAGCTGGCCTTCTTTGGCCTCTTGGGAGAAAGGCTGCAACGCGCTGCGAGTTCCAGGGCCGCACGGCTCGAGATCCATGATCTATCGGGATGTGTGCGTCTCATGGGAAGGCGCCGGAGCGTTCAGGGGCTCCGCGAAGAGATCGTGGGATTTATCCGTCAGCATGGACAGGTCGCCGGAGAATCGCGCCTGGGTGAACCTCTGGAGATCCAGTTGAGTTAGGGAACCGAGATTAAAGTCACTTTCCTTCCTGTTTTTCATGACACTTTTTGAGAAGATCGCCGCGAAAGTGATCCCTGCCAAGATCCTAGCCGAGGGGGATGATTGGATCGCCTTCCGCGACATCGCCCCACAGGCTCCAGTTCACTTTCTGATTGTCCCGAAACGCTGCATTCCCCGGATCAATGAAGCGGCGCCTTCCGATGCAGCGTTGTTGGGCACTCTTTTCGCGGCCGCCGCATCAACGGCCCGTCAGGAAGGGCTCGGGGAAAGCGGCTACCGTATCGTGATCAATAATGGACCCGATGGAGGGGAAACCGTTCCTCACCTCCATCTCCATGTGATAGGTGGCCGTCAGATGACTTGGCCCCCGGGATAGTGTTTTTTGAATTCGGGTTAAGTTGCCTTAATGTACTAAGCTATTTAGCTGTTAAGCTGAACTAAAGGGGTCGTTAACTGAAGAAGGAGTCGTCTCCCCCAGAGAAATCCATATCCTGATCCTGATCAAAGTCGGCTAAGTTATTGTTATTGTCAGCAACCAGCGGGTCGTCGGAGTTATCCAAGCCGGAATTGCCCTGGGAGGGATTGGAGGGATTCTCATAATAGTTATTGATGACCTCGGTGGGCTGATTCTGACCAAGGAATCCACCGGAGGAGGTTCCCATGCCACCCACTCCACTCATGCCACCCATTGATCCGGCATTGTGGCCCATCAGGTTCTCGATTCCCTGGAAGAGCAACGCACCACCGGCCACGCCGGCTGCCGTTCCTAGGGCATTCTGAAGAAAGCTTCCTCGCTGAGAGGGGGGCGCGGCAGTAGCCACAGGCTGCTGGGGGATTGGAGGAGGAGTGACTGGGAGAACAGGGGCAAGCTGGCGAGCGGGGGCAGCTGGCTGAGAAGTTCCAAAGAGATTCGCCACTCCGGAAAGGAAACTGCCGCCTCCCTGTTGTGTCTGCGATTTAGCCTTGGCAAGTTGCTTTTCCAAGTCGGCAATACGGGTTTGGGCTCCGGTCAGGGCCTGCTGGAGAACCAATAAACTCTGGGTGAGAAGGTAGGGAGCATGCGGGTTGGCGCTAACCCTGCTGGAGATAAGGCGCTCAGCCTCCGAGTCGAGGGACTGACTAGGGACTTGGTCGAGACGATCGTGGAGTCCGATGATGAGTTGGGCTTCTTCAGGAGTCATGAGGCACAACTAATACCGATTTTGTAGGGTTTGCAAGCCTCTCCCCGTCACAATTTCGACTTCCTGTTATCCCCATTCAACCGACATGCAGGAGCGAGGAGATCATGCTCATGGAAGACTTGTCAGATCCGACGGATCACAGTGTCGTGCAAAAACTTCGCATCATCATGAGTCGGATAGTCGAGAGTGTAATGAAGCCCTCGACTCTCCCTCCTGCTAATGGCGCAGTCGACGATGAGGGATGCGGCCGTGGCGAGATTGCGGAGTTCGAGAAGGTCGGCGGTGATTTTGAAGTTCCAGTAGAACTCCTGGATCTCGGTCTGCAGATTACGCAAGCGGGTGGCTGCCCGCTGGAGCCGCTTGTCGGTGCGGACGATGCCGACGTAATCCCACATCAGTCGGCGAATCTCGTCCCAATTGTGATAAATCACAACGAGTTCGTCGACATCCTGGACCTTCCCAGGACGCCACTCGGGGAGGCTGATTTCTGTTCCCTGATGGTGATGGTTCCGGCTCGCCTTGGCCTCAGCCCGATGGGCCATGACAAGTGCCTCCAACAAGGAGTTGCTGGCTAATCGGTTCGCCCCGTGCAGCCCCGTGCTAGCCGCCTCACCCACGGCATGGAGTCCGCGCAGCGTGGTCTCGCCGTTCATGTCGGTCTTCACTCCACCGCACTGGTAATGAGCCGCAGGGACGACCGGGATCGGCTGACTGGTGATATCGATCCCAAGACCAAGACAAGTCTCATAAATTGTTGGAAAACGCTCACGGATAAACTCCGCGGGCTTATGGGAAATATCGAGGAATACGCAGGGCTTGCCGGTGCGCTTCATCTCGGCGTCGATGGCCCTCGCAACGATGTCACGAGGAGCAAGCTCAAGGCGCTGGTCGTACTTCTCCATGAAGCGACACCCCTTCCCGTCGGTAAGAATCCCCCCCTCCCCCCGTACTGCCTCAGTAATAAGAAAGGATTTGGCCTTGGGATGATAGAGGCAAGTCGGGTGGAACTGCATGAACTCCATGTTCGTGATCGCTGCTCCCGCTCGCCAGGCCATGGCAACTCCGTCTCCTGTGGCGATGTCGGGATTGGTCGTGTAGAGGTAGACGCGGCCACACCCCCCGGTTGCCAGGATAGTCACATCGGAGCGGAGTGTCTCCACCTCGCCCGTGGCCTCGTTCAGAACATAGAGGCCGACGCAGCTATCCTGCATGGCATAGCCAAGCTTGCCCGTGGTGATCAGGTCAACGGCCATGTGGTTCTCCAGCAAGGTGATATTGGAATGGGCAGCAACTGCTTCCAGAAGGGTCTTCTCAATCTCAAATCCCGTCGCATCCTTGGCATGGAGGATTCGGCGCTTGGAGTGGCCCCCTTCGCGCCCGAGGTCGGGTTCCCTGATCCCCTCCGGTGTGGTGCGCTCGTCAAAGTGCATGCCGAGAGCCACAAGTTCGGCGATCCTCTCAGGTCCCTCGCTCACGATACTGCGCACGACCTCTTCATTGCAGAGACCATCTCCGGCGATGATGGTGTCGCGGACATGGAGTGCGACAGAGTCCTCGCTACTGGTCACGCAGGCGATGCCCCCCTGCGCCCAGGCAGTGTTGGAATCGGCCCGCGACTTCTTGGTGACGATGGCGACCGATCCTTTCTCAGCAGCTTTTATGGAGAAGGTGAGTCCGGCAATACCACTGCCGATGACGATGTAATCGAATGATTTCATGAAGGGAGAGACAGGGAGAGGTTGTCGATCAGTCTCACAGGGGCCGATCCCAAAGTGGCTTTTCCTATAGAGCCCAAACGAACGGCGACAAGGGCGCGTGCCCTCACTTGAGGGGAGAGTTTTTTCAGTGGCGCCAGCGTAACCTCATCCACAATCTCCGCATAATCAATCATGGCACCGGGAATGGCAGCCAAATCCCTCTTCAATCTCCTTAGGAGACGGGTCACGGAGGTCTCTCCCGCCTCAGTCTCCATGGCAGAAGAGAGGAGGGCCTGATAAATGCGGGGGGCAACCAGGCGGGCCTCCGGCGATAATAGGCGATTCCGTGAACTCAAGGCCAGGCCGTCCTCCTCGCGCACGGTGGAATGACCTACAATCTTCACGGGGATCTTCAGGTCACGGACCATTCTACGGATCACGGCGAGCTGCTGCCAATCCTTCTCCCCAAAGACCGCGACGGCGGGCTCGACAATATTAAAGAGCATTGCCACCACAGTACAGACACCGTCGAAATGCCCAGGTCGGGAGGCACCGCAGAGCCCTGAAGAGAGAGATCCCTCAGTAACCACGACAGAATTACCCTCTGAATACATCTCCCCGGGAGTGGGATGAAAGAGAAGGTCTACCCCCTCCCTCTTGCAGAGAGCGAGATCCTCAGCAAAGGGCCGTGGATACTTCGAGAGATCCTCATTGATGCCAAACTGCTTTGGATTCACAAAGATCGAGACGACGACACGACCTTTCATACCTTTGCGGTCAGCAAGCCGTCTCGCTTGGCGGATCAGGGAGACATGACCTTCATGCAAGGCCCCCATCGTGGGAACAAAGACCACAGGAGCGGATACTTTGCTCCGCCATGCCGTCACGGGGCCGGTCAGGACGGCCGTTCTCACAGAAAGTTACTTGGCTGGCGAAGAAAGCGGAGCGGGAGCCTCCATCAACTGCTTCTGGATGGCCGTGGGAGCAGTAGATGATTTCACCTGCAGGATGGAAATCAGCAGCGTCAGAAAAAAGAATAGCCCTCCAAGCCAAACTGTGAACTTGGTGAGTACCGTGGTGGTCTGCGCACCGAAGAGATTATCCGTAAGACCTCCTCCGAAGGCGGCCCCGAGGCCTTCGCTCTTCGGACGCTGCATAAGGATCGTGAGGACCATCAGAAGGCAGACGATCACGAGAATAGTTGTAAGGAAAGGCATGATGAGCCACATAGACATTTAATAAAACCGGAACAACTTCCGCTGTAAAGCCGTATCACTTGCTTGACCTAGGAGGAGTGATCGCCCCACAATTCAACTTTTCAATTCTATAACGCATGGCACGTAACACCAAGATCTCCAAGAAGACTTCCGTCAAACCAACGACCAAGGCTCCCGTCAAAAAATCCGCTGCCCTAGTCAAGCCCGCCAATTCAGCTATCTCAAAAAGCGGTAGTGATTTCCAGGAGGTCCGCACGCTGATCGATCTGCTTAAGAAAAACGATCTGGCAGTTTTGGAATTCGAAAAAGGAGACCTCAAGATCACCTTGAAGACTCCGGCCGGTGCTGCGAGTGGAGCCACCCTCATTCAGGGGCACCAAGGATATTCACAGCCGGTTGCCCATCCAGCACCCGCTGTATCAGCAGCCACCTCCGAGAAACCGGCCGCAGCGGAACCTGCCAAGAGCAACTATAAGGAAATCACCTCTCCAATGGTCGGCACCTTTTATTCCTCCCCCTCACCTGACTCGCCGGAATTCGTTGAGGTTGGCAAGACCATCAATGCCGAATCTGTCGTCTGCATCATCGAGGCAATGAAAGTCATGAACGAGATCAAGGCGGAAATCGCTGGCAAGGTTGTTGAGATTGTCGCCGAGAATGGCAAACCGGTCCAGTTCGGTCAGGTCCTCTTCCGGGTCAGCTAAGTCAACCGGAACACCTGTTCACCGAACCTATGTTCAAGAAAGTCCTCATTGCCAATCGCGGCGAAATCGCCCTGCGGATCATCCGCGCCTGCAAGGAGCTGGGAATTAGTACCGTAGCAGTCTATTCCGAGCCTGACATTCATTCCCTGCACGTCCAGTTGGCGGACGAGGCGATCTGCATCGGGCCAGCCCCCGGCAGCGAGAGCTATTTGAGAATCGATCGGATCATCAGTGCAGCGGAGATTGCCGATGTCGATGCCATCCATCCAGGGTACGGATTCTTGGCCGAGAACGCCCATTTCGCGGAGATCTGCGCATCGGCGAACATCACCTTCGTCGGTCCCTCCCCGGAGTCGATCCGACTCATGGGTGATAAAAACAGTGCTAGAGAGTGTGCAAAGAAGGCAGGCGTCCCTATTTCCCCTGGTAGCGACGGCGTAGTCCCGGATGAGAAGGAAGCGATCAAGGTTGCCCTGCAAATCGGCTACCCCGTCATGATTAAAGCGGTGGCTGGCGGTGGGGGACGCGGCATGCGCATGGCCCATGATGAGGAGAGCCTCGTCCAGGGATTCCACAGCGCACGCATGGAGGCCGATAAGGCCTTCGGCAATCCCGATGTCTACATTGAGAAGCTGATCGTAAACCCTCACCACATTGAGTTCCAGGTCTTCGGTGACAAGCATGGAAAGATCGTCCATCTCGGCGAGCGCGATTGCTCCCTGCAACGTCGTAACCAGAAGATCCTCGAGGAGTGCCCCTCGCCGCTCATGACCGAGGATCTGCGCAAACGGATGGGTAAGGCCTCCGTGAATCTCTGCAAGACCGTCGGCTACTACAATGCGGGCACCATAGAGTATCTTGTCGACGACGACCTCAACTTCTACTTCATGGAGATGAACACACGCATCCAGGTGGAGCATCCAGTGACCGAAGAAGTCTATGGCGTGGACCTCGTCAAGCAGCAGCTTCAGGTGGCTTTCGGAGAGCACCTCTCCGAGCATCTGGTCAATGCCAAGCCACGCCTTCACTCAATCGAGTGTCGGATCAATGCCGAGGATCCGGAAAAGAACTTCATGCCCTGTGCCGGAAAAATTGAGGCCTACTACGCACCGGGTGGTCGCGGTCTCCGCATCGACTCGCATGCCTACGCGGGCTATCCGATCCCTCCAAACTATGACTCGATGATCTCCAAGATGATCGCGACGGCATCCACACGCGAGGCTGCGATCGCCCGCATGTCAAGGGCCCTCGGCGAGTACCAGGTCATCGGCATTAAGACCACGATCCCGCTTCACCGCGCAATCATGCAGAACGCCGACTTCCGTAAGGGAAAATACCATACGGGATTCCTTGAGAAATTCCTCAAGGATGGCGTTCCCTCGGTGAAGGAATAGGCTCACGGCACTAGGGAAAGGGTGAGCGGTTCTGCAATCACATGAAACCGATCTCTCTCTGCCGCCTCTACGGGATCTTGGATACAGGATACGTGGCGGGGGATCGCATGAGCGCGATGGCGCGTTCGCTCATCGCGGGAGGTGTAGACATCCTTCAACTCAGGGCAAAGAAAGAAAGTCGGGAGGAAATCCGCGCCTTGGCATTGGAACTCTCGCCGATCTGTCAGCAGGCCGGTATCGCCTTCATCCTGAATGATCATCCTGACCTAGTCCCCGAAACCGGGGCAAGTGGTGCCCATGTGGGGCAGGATGACCTGAGCATTGCGGCGGCTCGTCGGTTGGCGGGTTCGGAAGCAATCATCGGCAAGTCCACTCATTCGCTAGATCAGGCCATGGCGGCTGTTGCAGAGTCACCAGACTACATCGGCTTCGGTCCACTCTTTGCTACGGCCACCAAACCCGACTACACACCGATCGGAACAGAACTGATCAAGGAGGTCTATCGTTCACTTCCTTTCCCTATCTTCTGTATCGGAGGAATCAATCTGGGCAATCTTCCCACAGTTCTTGATGTTGGAGCAGAACGCGTCGTCATCGTTTCCGACCTCCTGACAGCTGTCAATCCCACAGCCAGAACGGCTGCTTGTAGGGTACTTCTTCCCGGATAGCCGTGCCCGCACGCGATCTCCTCCTCTTTCTACAGAGTGTACAGGATGAATGCGGTGGGATGATCCCCCTCGAACGCTTCATGCGGGAGGCTCTTTACCATCCGACTTTCGGCTACTACTCGTCACAGATTCACGATGTGGGGTGCGGGGGTGATTTTTCAACTGCCGCTACGCTGGATCCCCTGCTCGCAGAGGCCATCGGCCACTGGATCATCCAAAGAGCAAGAGAACTTGGATGGAGAAGGATTCCCGTGATCGAAGTGGGGGCTGGCAGCGGCATGCTTGCGCGTTCGGTCCTTAGCCATCTCGATTGGAAGACCCATTGGCTGGTCGATTATATGATTTGCGAGACCTCCCCCATTCTTCGCTCCAAGCAGAAGCAGAACCTGCGCTGGCGAGGCGTCCGGTGGATCGACTCGCTCGAAGAAGGGCTCAAAAAAAATGACGGCATGGCCCTAATCTTTAGCAATGAGCTGGTGGATGCCTTTCCCTGCAGGGTCTTTCAAAAATCGGAAGGCGCTTGGAGCGAACTAGGCATCCTCCTGCACCCAGATGCCTCTCTTTCTGAAACCACATCCGCCCCTCTGTCTCACGATGACTGGTTCAAGAATTTCACCAACTTACCGGATGGCCAAAGAGTGGAACGTCATGACTCCTATCGGGAATGGCTTGGGGCTTGGGGCCCTCTTTGGAAGGAGGGCTTCCTTCTCACTATCGACTATGGAGATACCTTCTCAAATCTTTACTCGCACAGACCCTATGGGTCACTTCGAGGATACACTCATCACGAACGGATCACCGGATCCCGAATCTATGCCCGTTTTGGGAAACAGGATCTCACCGCAGATGTGAACTTCAGCGATCTCATCGCGTGGGGCGAATCTCTTGGATGGAAGGAAGAATCTTTCTCCACGCAAAGGGAATTCCTTAATGAATGGATCTCACCTAAGAAAATTTTAGGCTCATCCAGCCGCTTCCTTATCCCGGGAGATGCCGGTGATGCCTTCAAGGTGCTGGAGCAAAGTTCCCATTAGCACCCCAACATCCTACCCATTGAAAAGCTGAACGGATATCCAATCAGCGCGATGCCGAGATAGGGCTCGATCCTGCCTGAGAGGCTGGACTGAAAGCAAAGGGAAGCGTGACCTGGGGAAGATCCTTAAGCGTCAGACTGAGAAGAGCTCCGTACTGAGTCTGTTGACTGGAAGTGCCCTGGGCTTGGTTATTGCGAACCTCGACGCCCAGCGAAACGATCCAACTGGAGAGATCGCGATGGATCATGTACCGCTCGTAGATGAGCGCATTAGGTTGACCCGGCTGCACGTTGTAAAGTTCCTGGGCGCTCATTGACCAGTGATCGTTCACACGCCAGAACGCACTGAAAGGATACTGGTTCCCGTTCTGATTGTAGTTCTGATTAAGATCTCCCGAAGTGTTCAAACCTTGGTAGTTATTGATGTAACGGGAGCCGAATCCAAAGCTAAAATTACGTGCCGGCATGAACATGAGATCCGTGTTGAGTTCGGTGAAGCCCTCAGAGACAAGCGGCACCTGAGATCCCACCTTGAAGTTGAACCAACTCACGGGGGCAAAGGTAAATCTATTATTGAGATTGGAAAGGGGGCCGTTCATGTAGGGATTGAGCCCGTTCACATCCGCAAAGCTGTCCACATAAAACCAGTCAACAGTCTCTCCATCGCGACGGGTCTGGAGACGGTTACGCACACCAAGACGCCAGATCGCCCAACTGTCGATTGCGTCTATGGCTGCGAACTCCGGAAAATCCAACGGTTGGAGCTGTGTGGAACTCGGCTGGTATCCCGATTTCGTAGTGGAATTTGGATTATTGGGTAGCAATCGGTCGAACTGCGGAATCTGATTCACATTCGGCCCCCCCGCATAGACTCCGGAAAGCATGCTGTAGGGCTGAAAGATATGCCTAAGTCCATCCAATGCTAGCCAACCTGATTGAACCCCCTCGAAGCTTTGGGAGATTTTGAAGGAGTTTTCCAGGCTGGCATTAACGATCGCCCTGACCTGGCTTCCGGTTGTAACTAGTGTGTTATTTGTAGTGGGTGTGTAAGGATAAGGAACGTTCTGACCCGAGGCATTTGTATAGTAACTGCCCTGCGAGTAATAGGTTCCCCGGATACCGACTGTGGGGATAGTGGAGAGCCAGCCAAAGAGGGTCTGCGCCGCACTGAGCTGATGGAACGTGTCGAATCGCGCACTACCATAGTTGATATTACTCGGAACATTAGTGAGACCTTGCGGAATATTATCAGAAAAATCACGATTCAGCTGACCGAGCGCCGTTGTCCCGTCGTAGAAAATCGGCAGGCCGAAGAGTGGCTCTTGCTTGAAATCGATTGCCAACTCAGGCTTTCTCTCGGTTGTCTCCTGAAATCCGTTCATCTGCCAGCGAGTCACTAGGGACATGGCGTAAATATCGTCCAACTTGGTCAGTGTGATATTGTTATCAGGCTGAGGATTGTATCGGTTTTCCACGGGGTAGTAATTCTCCATGAAATTAGCGTCGCTTAACTTCGTGATATCGAACGTAGCATAGACATCATCCGAGAAATAAAGATGCTGCTTGAAACCGACACGGTAGCGAGATGCTCCAGGAGTTGGGGCAGGAATCGCATTGAAAAAGTCTCCGGGACTAGTGTCATTGGCGTAGTACGAAATGAACTGGCCGACGTTACGATCGTTCTTCCCGAATTTGAGATTGGCATTAAAGCCAACCGCATAACCATGCTCGGTCCTGTAATCTGAGCGAAAGGTTGCGAGGAAATTATCGCTGGTACCTAGCGGAAATGTGTAGGAAGTAAGAAGATAACCGCCCCAGTTCGAATCATATCCGGGAGAGAACTGCAATCCTTGGTGCGAGAGGCTAGAATAGGAGTAGGGAAGCCAAAATACAGGGATCTTGCCCACATAAACGGTGGAATTCAGCATCACCACACGATCGTTCGGATAGAGACGGATCGTCTTCGCCTGCACATGCCAGTCGGGCATCGAGGAGTCCGATGTGGTGATGGAGGAGTCACTAAGCGTGAACTGGCGAGTCCCAAATCCACGGGCAGAGAGAGAGCTGGACTTCAGAGGATAATGACCCCCATCAAATTCCAGTGCCCGCGTCTGCTTGGTTTCCAGATTATAGAAGACCCGCTGTCCGTTAAAAAGATCATCGCCGCTGTAAATCCGAACATTCCCAAGAAGCAGAACATCGCGGGTATCGGGATTGTATTCAGCGTGATCCGCATAAATAGCGATGCCGTTATAATGAATCTGGACATTATGGTCGGCGATTGCGGAGCCGTTTTCAAAGCGCGTGTCACCATCTGCGGTGATTTCTACTGGCTTATCGCCGAAATTACCAAACTGGGCCCGCAGCAAGCCGCTGGCGAACAGTAGGAATACGGAAAAAAGAAAGAAACAACGCATAAATGAGTGTCTGTAAGGCTAGGGTCCTGCCCCCCCTGTTCAAGGAGAAAATCTCCCATCCCGGAACAGATTTCAGAGGCGAGGCCTGGGAAGCCCAGTGACTACTGTTTGCCAAGATGCCTGATATCCTCAGCTCTTACTGCAAAGACGATATCCTCGGCGATATTGCAGGCATGGTCGCCAATACGCTCCAGGCAGCGGCTGATAAAGATCAGGTTGAGATAACTCGGGAGATTCGCGGAATCATCCTGCATCTTATTAATCAGGATATCGGTGAGTTTCTTATTGAGCAGATCGAGCTCCTTATCACGGGATTTAATTTCTATGGCCAGAGCCGCATTTCGCTCCGCAAAGGCTGAGACAGCATCATCGAACATCCCCAAGGAAAGGCGGATCGGATTGTCCAGCAGATGGAGCTCCGGCAACTCAGGTTGCTCGTTGAGCTTGCGAGCGCGACGAGCGATATTGACGGCTTGATCGGCGATGCGTTCAATGTTTGCACCGATTTTTATCGAGGAGATCACCTCGCGTAAATCAGAAGCAAAAGGATGGAAACGACTCATCACCTCGATGCCCTCATGGTCGATCTGCATCTCCAGCAGGTCAATCTCCTCATCTTCGGCGATACAATTATTACACCAGTCATCATCACGCTCGAGCAACCCCTTGATGGAATTCTTAAGGTTGAGCTGTGCGAGGCTCGACATCCTGAGCACGCTGCTACGGAGGTGGTCGAGAGCCGTTGTGAAATTCGAGAGCGTGTGGGGCTTAGCGGGTTCTTTGTACATGAATAGGAGAGAAGTGATCAACCGAATCTGCCAGTAATGTATTCCTCGGTCTGCTTCATCGAGGGATTATTGAAGATCTTGCGGGTGTCATCAAACTCAATGAGATTACCCAGGTAGAAGAAGGCAGTAAGTTCTGACACACGACTCGCTTGCTGCATATTGTGGGTGACGATCACGATCGTGAAGTCCCTCTTAAGTTCGATGATAAGCTCCTCGACCTTTGCAGTCGCGATCGGATCAAGGGCCGAGCATGGTTCATCCATGAGCAAGATCTCGGGACGGCTGGCAACCGCACGAGCGATACAGAGGCGCTGCATTTGTCCGCCTGAGAGACCGAGGGCGCTATCGTTAAGGCGATCCTTAGCTTCATCCCAGAGAGCCGCCGAACGGAGGCAACGCTCCACTGTCTCATCGAGGATGGAACGGTTGTTCTGACCGGCGATACGAAGAGGATAGACGATATTCTCGTAAATCGACATGGGGAAAGGATTCGATTTCTGGAAGACCATCCCGATTCGACGACGAAGGGCGATAATCTCAACCGAGGGATCGTAGATGCTCATGCCGTGGATCGTGATATCCCCCTCGTGCCGCACTCCGGGGATGAGTTCGTTCATCCGATTAAAGTTGCGGAGAAGAGTCGACTTTCCGCAGCCCGAGGGGCCGATAAAGGCGGTCACTTTTCGTGAAGGAATCTCCAAATTAATCCCGTGGAGAGCCTCCTTCTTGCCGTAGAAGAACTTGAAGTTGTCGACCTTGATAAAGTTCGTTTCACCAGAAACAAAATCATTGGAGAGTGCCAAAGGGTCTTGGGAAGCTTTGGTTGTCATGGCTGCGTGTATGTCGATGGAGATAGTTCCGTATCGGAATGTAAAGATGGATTAACGGTGTTTGGGAGCAAAGATCACCTGGGCCAGGATGTTACTGAGCGTCACAAGTGCAACGAGAATCAGCGAGGCAGACCATGCGAGTTTGATGTGATAGGCATAGGGAAGAGAGGCGAAGTTATAGATCAGCACCGAGAGGGAGGCTGTCGGCTCCATGATACTCTTGATCCAGTTCTGGCTAAAAAGAGCAGTGAAGAGCACGGGGGCTGTCTCTCCAGCAGCTCGCGCCACGGCTAGCATGACCCCGGTCATGATGGCTGGCATCGCCTCGGGAAGGACAATGCGCCAGATCGTCTGAAATGGAGTCGCTCCGACACCGAACGAAGCTTCGCGAAAAGCGTACGGGACGCCCATTAGAGACTGCTCGGCAGTTAGCAAGATCGTCGGAAGGATGAGGATGGCCAGGGCAATTCCGCCAGCGAGTGCCGAGAACTTGTGTGTCGTCATCACCACCGCGGCAAATGCAAAAACACCACAGATGATCGAGGGAATACCGGTCAGCAATTTAGCAACGAAGCGAACGAGCGTCGCCAGCCATGAGGCGGATGCGTACTCATTCACGAAAACTGCGGCGAGAATACCAAGTGGAACCGAGATAAAAAGGGCGATTCCGACCATCACGAGAGTCCCGACAATCGCATTGCCAAAACCTCCCCCCTCCATTCCGGGAGCTGGAGGAAGCTGCGTGAAGAGATTTGTTGAAAGCAGAGGAAGGCCGTTTTGAATAACCAGAACGACAATCGAAAAAAGCGGAACTAGCGTCAGCAGGGAGAGGGCGATACAGAGACCTGTCAGGAAGTGGTTACGGAACAACCTGAGGAAAGAGGTCTTTTTTCCAGCATGGGAAAAGAAATTCCTCGCTGAGGTGGCAGCAGTGCTTGTCATGACTCGATTAGGTTCAGCGAAGGCCTGCAGTCGCTTTCTGGGTATGACGGAGAACCGCCTCGCCTGCGATATTGACCCCGAGGGTAAGCACGATAAGCAGGGCGGCGGCATACATGAGAGCGCTGACCTGAATGCCATCGGCCTCCGCAAACTGATTGGCAAGAAGGGCGGAGAGGGTATTAGAGGGTGAGAGTAGCGACCAAGAGAGACGCTGGCTGTTTCCGATAAGCATGGCAACGGCCATCGTCTCGCCCATGGCTCTGCCGAAGGCTAAGATTGAGGAGGCGACGATACCGGGAGCAGCTGTTGGAATAATGACTTTGAGGATCGTTTCCCAGCGAGTGGCTCCCAGGGCATAGGACCCTTCGCGCAAGGTATATGGAACCGCAACCAAGGAGGAGCGCGAGATGGCTGTGATGGTCGGAAGGACCATTAGGGCCAGTACCAGACTGGCCGTCAGTAGACTATTCCCATAGGCGGGGCCTGCCAGGAATGGAATAATGCCAAACTTGGCGGCAATCACCGCCCCGTACTGCTGGACGAGAGGAATCACCACGAAGATTCCCCAGAGTCCGTAGACCACGCTGGGAATAGCCGCCAGCGTCTCCACCACGAATCGAATGACTTGGCGCACGGGTCCAGGGAAAAAATCCTCGCTGAGGAAAATCGCAATAGCCAAGCCCAAGGGAAGCGACACAAGCAGCGCTAGAAAACTGCTGGCAGTGGTACCGATGAGCACCGGAAGAACACCAAAGACCTCTCTATTAGGACTCCATTGTTTACCCGTGATGAATCCGAGTCCGAACTTGCTGATGGCTGGCCAAGCCTTGAATAAAATCTCCCCGACAATAAAAGCCAGGAGAGTGATGGTAAGGACTGAGGCTAGCAGACAGGCCATCCGGAAGAAATCCGGACGCGGACGGTATTCCTGGGTGAAAGGACGAGCAGGTGCAGTCGTTGAGATATTTCCGCCCACGGGGATTATAACCAGCTGGTAGGATGGTGAGAGAGACGTTACTTGACAGTCGCCAGCACGGCCTGAACCTGAGTGACCACGCTTGCAGGAAGCGTGATGTATCCGAGTTCGGGAGCGATAGCCTGACCCGTGGTGAGTCCATAGGTTACGAAGGCCTTGACCGCTGCCGCCTTGTTGGCATCCGTATAAATCTTCTTCACAAGGAGCCAGGTGAAGGTGGCGATAGGGTAATCATTGGCACCCTCGGGATCGGTGATGAAAGCGCGGAGATTCTCGGGAAGCTTCACTGAAGCCAATGTCGCGGCACCACTCTCAATGGTTGGGGCGATGAAGTTACCTGCCTTGTTCTGAAGAGAGGCCATGTTCAGTTTATTGTTCTCGGCATACCCGAACTCCACATAGCCAATGGCTCCAGGGGTCTGCTTGATCAGAGCGGTCACACCGTCGTTGCCCTTGCCGGCAACACCGACCGGCCAGGTCACCGACTTGCCGCTTCCGACCGTGCTGGTGAACTCGGGGCTGATCGCGTCCAGGTGAGTGGTGAAGACGGCGGTGGTTCCGCTGCCATCCGAACGGGCGACAACTGTAATTGGAAGATTAGGAAGCGTGATTCCGGCGTTCTCCTTGACAATGGCGGGATCATTCCATCTCTTGATGCTGCCCAGCAGGATGCCGACATAAGCGATGCGGGAGAGCTTCAAGCCGCCCTGAACTCCGGGGATGTTGTAGGCGAGCACGATCGTTCCTGCCGTTGCAGGCAGCATGAGGACATTGCCGTTGACCTTGGCGATCTCGGCGTCGGACATCGCGAGATCACTGGCGCCAAAATCCGTGATTCCGTCCGTGAATTGTTTAATGCCCGCACCGCTTCCGACTCCTTGGTAGTTCACGTTGATATCAGGGAAGGCCTTGTGAAAATCAGAAGCCCAGCGAAGATAAATGGGGGCTGGGAAAGTGGCCCCAGAGGCATTGAGTGCCGTGCCGGCGTTTGCCTGAAAAACAGACACGGCTAGCAGAGAGGCGAAAAGTAGGTTTCGAGTCATTTGGATTAGTGAGCTAAGTTGTGAATTCAGCTTGATTACTGCAAGAAAGACAACCCCTTTCGTGCTACAATAGCGACATGCAGTACCCAAGAAATCTAAGACTCCCCTGTCCTCGCGTGCCTTTGATTTATTTGCGCTGATTCCATTCAGTAGTTCCATAGCGCATCCTGATCAACTCCTCGGCTTCCTGTAGGATCAGCGCATCAAGTTGCTTTGGCTCAAGGGAATCACTGAACGCACCCGCCCATGCCATCGGAGAAATTCGAAGACGATCCCATCCCGGGATATCTGATATCTTCAGACTGCCTTGGTAGAGCAGTCCTCCCCCACTGCGTCGGAGAGCACCTCCAAGTACCTTCCTTCCCTGAATAAGGAGATCGTCATTAGCCGGCGCCTGAAAGCATGAAGCCCCTGGCTTCACATCCTCAAACCCTGCGAGATTCACCGAGACCGGAAGCTGAGCCCGAATCCACTCGGCCAGTTTTCCGTGTAGCTGCTTGTAAAAAGAAGCCGGAGATTCAGTCGCTACTTTTTCCCCGGCCGGAATCATCAGGGAAAAAGTCAAATCCTCATCCTCTCCGTGAAAGACCATCCCTCCCCCAGTCCAGCGCCTCACGACAGACTGGCTGGGAAAACTATACTGAACTTCTTTTATCCCTTGAAAGTAGCCAAATGTCACCCAGGGAGACTTCCACTTGTAAATCCTGAGCGTTGGCATCGACACCTGCCCGAGCAGCACTTCGTCTAACGCCATCTGCATTGGCCCGTCGAACGATTCCTCGGGAAGCACGGGAATTAGGAGATCCAGTTTGGGAAACATTCCGGGATGCTGAACGTTCTGTAAGCCAACCTGCCACACCTTTTTCTTCCCGATCCCTAACTGCCTGCTCTACGCTCCACTTCATGGCCACGTCAGATTCAGGAAACACACCCAAAGGATCAGCCGCAAAAGGACTAGGAAAGGGTCTCGGCAAAGGATTGGGCAAAGGCCTTGGGGCCCTGATCAACTCGCGGGTGGCGGCGCAGGTTCCCTCCGAGGAGCATGGTGAGCGCATCCAGCAGATCCGCCTCGACCAGATCGTAGCTAGCCCTCTCCAACCCCGTACCGAGTTCCGGGATGACCAGCTCCGCGATCTGGTTGATTCCATCCGAGAACGTGGGATCATCCAGCCGTTGATTGTCCGACTGGCGGGAGGCAAGTACGAACTGATCGCCGGTGAGCGCCGTATGCGCGCTTCTATCGAAGTCGGCCTGAGCGAGGCCCCCGTGATTGTCCGCAAAGCCTCCGATCAGGAAGTCCTTGAGTTGGCCCTCATCGAGAACCTCCAGCGGGCGGACCTGAATCCCATCGAGGAGGCCGCCGCCTACAGCCGCCTTTCCAAGGAATTCCGCCTGACTCAGGAGGATATCGCCAAGCGCGTCGGTAAAAGCCGAGCCGCCGTCGCCAATGCAATGCGCCTCATGGAACTCGACCCCGAAGTCCAGGCACACCTGACCCAGGGGCGCCTAACCGTGGGTCATGCTAAAGTCCTGCTCGGTCTCAAGAATCCGGAAGAGCAGCGCTTGCTGGCCGAGAAGCTGATCAGGGCAAATGCCTCAGTACGCGATGCCGAGCAGCTCGTGGCGTCACATCTGGCCGGCACCAAAGTAAAAAAAGGTAGAGGAAAGACGAGCCGCTCAATGGCTGAACTTCCCCCTGCCTTGAAGCATCTGGAGAACAAACTTCAGCACCGCTTCGCGACCCGGGTCAGTCTACACCATGCAGATAAGAGAGGTCGCATTGAGATCGAGTACTTCGGCTCCGACGATCTTCATCGCCTGATCGGCGAATTTGGTATTTCGCTCGACTGACGACGGTGTAGAATCACGTCAACGCGTATGACTAGCCCATTGATCCGTTTTATCGACTCGGATTACTTTCCCAAGGGGGTCGAGGCGACGCGCGCCATGCCCGAGAGGATGGAATGGAGCAGGGCCCTCCCCTTTATTATTTTGCATCTCGGATGCCTCGGAGTCCTCTGGGTCGGCTGGAGCCCTGTGGCCTTATTAGCCTGCGCAGCTCTCTACGTCATCCGGATGTTTTTTGTCACAGGCATCTACCATCGCTACTTCTGTCACAAATCGTACAAAGCCTCCCGTCCCGTTCAGTTCCTCTTTGCTCTTCTCGGACTGCTCTGCGTCCAACGCGGAGCTCTCTGGTGGGCTGCGGTCCACCGCCATCATCACGCACACTCGGACGAGGAGGTCGATGTTCATTCTCCAAAGCAGAAGGGTTTTCTCTGGGCTCACATCGGCTGGATGACCAGCAGCAGAAACTTCCCTACCGACTACAGCCTGATACCAGATCTGACGAAATTTCCGGAACTCGTTTTTTTGAATCGCTTCGATCTGATCGGCCCCCTGCTGGTTGCCCTACTCACATACGGCCTGGGAGCCGCGCTTCAGTTATTGGCCCCGGGGCTTCATACCTCAGGCCTCCAGATGCTTGTCTGGGGCGGATTCATCAGTACGGTCCTGCTCTTCCACGGCACCTGCTGCATCAACTCCATGGCCCATGTCTGGGGCACACCACGCTATGATACGGGCGATGACAGCCGCAACAGCTTCCTACTAGCCATCATCACGCTTGGCGAGGGCTGGCATAATAACCACCATCGCTACCAGTCCTCGGCACAGCAGGGATTCTACTGGTGGGAGATCGACCCCACCTACTATACCCTGCGCCTGCTAGCAGCGCTGGGTGTCATCAGCAATCTCAAGCGTGTTCCTGAAAGTGTCTACAAGCAGGAGAACATGCTGGTTCATGGAAAATAAAGATCGTCCGCGCGTAGCCATTATCGGCACGGGGGTCTCAGGCCTCTCCTGTGCCTGGGGACTGCGCGACCTTGCGGATCTCACCCTCTTCGAGTCGGAGAAACGACCCGGTGGCCATACGAACACCGTGACCGTGGCGGAGGATGGGAACAAGATACCGATCGACACAGGATTCATTGTCTTCAATAAAGTCACCTATCCCCATCTCTGTCGTCTCTTCAGTGAACTCGGCATTGCCATCAAGCCGAGCGAGATGTCCTTCAGCGTTCAGCATACAGCAAGCGGCCTCGAGTACAACGGGATGGGGCTGAACAAGCTCTTCGCACAACGCCGCAATCTCGGCAACCTCCGCTTCCTGATGCTAATCGCCGAGATCATGCGCTTCTTCCGTGTCGGCAGAAAGTGGCTGCGCGATGAAGCCGAGAATGACTCCTCGAACGAGAAAGCGGATTTCGACACTGAGGATCTTGCCACATTCTGCAAGAAGCACGGTTTCGGTAACGATTTCCTCGATCTCTATCTCGTTCCCATGAGTTCCGCCGTCTGGTCCACGGAGCCGGGCCGCATCCTCGACTTCCCTGCCTCGACGCTGCTGCACTTCTTCCATAACCACGGATTCCTAGGAATCACCACCCACCATCCCTGGTTCACGGTGGATGGAGGCGCCCGCACCTATGTGAACAAAATGCTGGAGACTTTGGGCCAGCCTCGCCTCGGTGATCCCGTTATTTCGGTTGAGGAAAAGGAAGATTGCGCCTGGATCACTACAGCATCTGGAGTCCGTGAGCGCTTCGATGCTGTCATCCTGGCCTCTCATGCCAATCAGAGCTTGAAGCTTCTGGCTCACCCCTCGAAGGATCAACAGCGCTTGCTTTCGTCCTTCAATTACCAACAAAACAAAGCCTCCCTTCACACCGATGCCTCTGTGATGCCGAAATGCCGCAGGGCCTGGGCATCATGGAATTTCCGAGTAGAGCAGGGGCCAGATACTCATCAGCGCGCGGCTACTCATTATTGGATGAATGCCCTACAGGGGGTCTCTCAGAAGCGGGATTACTTTGTCTCCCTGAACAGCGATGACCGGATTTCTACTTCGAGCATTCTTTACCAGACGACCTACGAGCACCCTGTCTTTACCCTAGAGGCGATCCGGGCCCAGCGGGAACTTCCGAAGCTCAATCACGCGGGGCGTCTCTTCTTCTGCGGAAGCTACTTCCGCTACGGATTCCATGAGGATGCCTGCATGGCGGGATTCGATACGGCAAAGGCCGTCATTACCATGCTCGCGCAAAGGCGCTGAGGCGCAGAGAATGATCCCCAGTAATGCTGGGACGGATTACCCATTCCCAGTCACCTATTCCCAATGACGCTTCCCCTCCGCTCATGCCTACGCTCATGCCTCTACGAGTGCACGGTTTTTCACCGCCGACTGGCACCGAAAGAGCATGAGTTCCTATACCGAGTCTTCTACCTGCTGATCGACCTCGACGAGCTGGAGACTATCGACCGATCACTCTTCCTGCTGAAGGTCAACCGGCCCGGCCTCTACAGCATCCGGGAAAGCGATCACATCAGTCACGTGCCTCACCCAGTCTCAGCGCGGGAAAACATCATCGCTTACATCACCGCACAGGGGATCACAAAGCCCGTGGGAAAGATCCAGCTCCTCACACTACCCAGGATCGCAGGTTACATCTTCAATCCGATCTCGATCTACTACTGCTTCGACAGGGAAGGAGCCCCCCTCACTTCGGTGGCCGAGGTTGGGAACACCTTCGGAGAATGGAAACCGTATCTGGTTCCTCTCCAGGCTGACGGGACCTTCTTGAGTCGCGTGGTGAAGCACTTCTATGTTTCTCCATTCTCCGATCTCGATCTCGAGTTTGATTTTCGCTTCCATCTCCCCGGCCAGCGCCTCGAGGTCCTTATCGATGACTACCGTGGTGAGGAGCGAGAGCTAATAAGTGTTCTCACCGGGGTCAGGGTCCCCCTCACCGATCGGAACCTCCTACTCTTTTCGCTCAAATACCCGTTCCTGACACTCCAAGTCATCTTTGGTATCCACTGGCAGGCCCTTCTTCTCTGGCTGAAAGGCCACAAGGCTCATCGCAAGGAAGCCCTTCCAGAACTTCAACAAGGGATCCACCGCCCTCACAAATCTCTCGCCAACCATCCCTCTTCCTGCGCCCACTCTGAGCAGGATACAGATTCCAAAAATTCCATAGATCACCAATCAAATTGATGAGCACTTCAGAAACAGACCCCAACACAGATTTCCTCAAGAGCATTGCTCTAAGCCTCAAATCCATCCAATCGTCCCTAGAGAGCCTCACGGGTGCCGTCGAGGGAGTGGCTGAGTCGATCGAGAAGGCCCACGAACCCGAGGGTGACCTTGGAGTCCATCTTGTCGCTTCGCTGAAGGAGCTTACCTCAGCACTGCAAAAGCGCTCCCAGCAGGAGCGTAACCCTCAGCACCAACAGCAGGGACAGCGTCAGCACAATCAGCAGCAGGGTGGAGGTAGTGGAGGGGGAGGCCGGCGCGACGACCGCCAGCAGCGGGGACGCCAGCAGGATAACCGTCAACCCAATCAACCCCACCAGGATCACGACCAGACAGATCCTACGGAGGATCGTCACCGAGACGATCGTCATCAGCGCGATTTCGAGGAGCAGGATGTACCCACGCAGCCCTCAGCCCCTTCTTATCGAGAAGATCGGGGGGATTCGGAAACCGAACCCCGTCAAGAGCAGTCTGAGGAACCGCGTTCTTCAGCCAGTTCAGCCAACTCCGAAAAAGACTCACCTGCGGCTCCAGCCAAGCGGCCCCGTCCTAATCCCCAAGCTAATCCACGTCCGAATCGCCGCCGCGAGGGAAAATAGGATGAGCAAGCTGCCTTAGAGCGCCCGGCAGGATTCGACAAACCTCCTCACCTTCTCCGGATCCTTACGGAATCGGATCGGCTTCCCAGACTCGTCGAGCAGGTTAGTGGCCGTGCAGGTGTCGGCACCGGCAGGTTGTGTGAACCTAAGCCCCTCGGCCACATTCTCCGGAGAGAGGCCCCCGGCGAGAATCACCGGTATATGACTTTGATTTACCAGATCCCGAGCCACCTCCCAGTCGCAGAGCTTGCCCGTGATACCGACATGACCAAAGACGGGTTGGGCGGCACCACCCACTAGCAGTGTATCGGTCAGAAACCAGTCACTGGACTCTTCCAGCAGGCGACCAAGCTCCAGAGTCGACACCTGTGACCCCAACCCCGGCGGAGCGATCGGAATCGTTCTCATGATTTCCACCTGAGGGAATCGCTCACTGACACCTTGCTGTAAGAGATTTGCCGCGGAAACAGCTGCCTCATCGACCACAACTCCATGATTCAGGCTATCGCAGAAATGAATGATATCGGGCTGGTACCATTCGATCACGCGATGGACGGCATCCGGATCTGAAAAGAGAGGAATGATACTGCTCTTGCGTCCCGCCTCTCGGATCACGCTCACGGAGTCCTTTAGTACAGGGATCATCCACTCATCGGGGGAAAGAATCACCCCACCGATATGGTCTACTCCGCAGTCAGCCATCAGTGCCGCTTCCTTAGGCTCCTGAATCTCGTAAATCTGGATGATCATAAGAGCGGCATAATTTGCAGAGAGAGGAAGCTTCCTGAAGCAAAAAGATGAGCCTTTTGGTAATTATGGTAATCTTTCGCACCTAGCAGCGAATCAGATCCCTCTCGGCACTATGCGCAAAATCATCCACATCGACATGGATTGCTTCTATGCGGCGGTGGAGATGCGTGAGCGACCGGAGTTAGCCGGTCAACCAGTCGCCGTGGGTGGAGGCAGTCACCGAGGTGTGGTCACAACCTGCAACTACGAGGCCCGCAAGTTCGGGATCCGCTCCGCCATGCCGGGATTCATAGCGCGGGAACGCTGCCCTCAGTTGGTCTTTCTGCCCCTCCGGTTCGAGCTCTACCGCGCCGCCTCGCAGCAGATCCGGGAGATCTTCCGCGACTACACCCCGCTGGTAGAGCCTCTCTCTCTGGACGAGGCCTATCTTGATGTGACCTCTTTATCGGAGCAGGGACGCTATGCCTGGGACATCGCGAAAGAAATCCGCGCCCGGGTCTTCGAGGAGACGGGCCTGACCGCATCAGCCGGAATCGCCCCAAACAAGATGTTGGCCAAGATCGCCAGCGACTGGCGCAAGCCCAACGGCCAGTTCGCCATCCTACCGGAGCAGGTTCAGGAATTCATGGCAGCACTCCCCGTGCGTAAGATCTGGGGCATCGGTCCCAAGAACGCGGAGCGGTTTGCAGAGCGCGGCATCCTGACCTGCACTGATCTTCTGAAAATTCCATTACCAGAAATGGTTCTGCAGTTCGGGAAATGGGGAGAGGAGCTTTATCGCCTCTGCCGAGGAGAGGATGTTCGGGAGGTTGAACCCCATCGCATCAGTAAATCCCTGAGCAATGAGACCACCTTCGGTGACAATCTGGTTTCCCTAGAGCAGTGCCAAGCTGCCATTACGGAACTCTCCTGGGAACTTCTCGAAGAGTTACGCCAAAAAGCTCCGGAGAGAAAAATCCGCAAAGCCTTCGTGAAAGTGAAATTCGCCGATTTCACCCGGACTACAAGGGAAAGCCTCTGCATCGAGCCCTCAGTCGAGATTTACCAGACCCTACTCACCGAGGCCTTTGGGAGAAAAGATCTCCCCGTCCGGTTGCTGGGAACAGGCGTGCGGTTTGAGGAAGAGAACATCGAGTTGGAGGAAAAACTACAACAGGAGCTTTTTGAGTCAGATCAATCATGAATAAATAGGGAGCTCTAATTGACCTGCTGGAGTTCTTGCGTAACGATCAGGGGATGTTCCTTCCAGGCCAAGCCGTAGTGTGTATCGACGATGCCTTCCCCCTTGGGATTCAGCTCCTCTACAACCAGCTGCCGAAGAAGGGTAACACCTATCACATCCGCGACCTCGTTCCGGGTTGCGACTTCAACGCGAACCACGGGGAAGTCGCCGTCTATCTTACCGAGTTGAAAAACCCGACCAACAAGGTGGGAATAGAGCGGGGATTCAAGGCCGAACGCTTTGCTCCACTGGAAACCGAAGAGACCGAAGAGGAAGATATCTTCCAACTCGACGAGGTTCTCCCCTCCCCCAATCAAAAACCCCTTAGGAGTCCGGATCTAGTCCCTTCTTGGTAGGTGGATCAAGGTCTTAAGGAAGCGCTTTTTCCTTCTCGCAGCGAAGATTTTCCTCCATGCCTAAGAAATAGAGTTGATCTCATAAACTCCCTTTTATTAACAATCCACCAACTCAGATTCCATCTCCTTAATCCCCCAATCACCATGACCCGTATCCTGACTGCCCTTATCTGTCTTCTTGTGATGCTGCCACAAAGCCGCGCTGAGACATCCTCTGAACTCCGGCACAGTGCTGAAAAGGCTCTTAGCAAACTTTGCAGGTCCAACTCTGGAGCTCGTGCCCTGAGGGACCAGGCCGTGGCTATCCTTGTTTTCCCCGATGTCTACAAAGCCGGATTCATGGTAGGAGCACAAACCGGTAACGGAGTGCTTTTCCAGCAGGGACATGCCTCGGGCTACTACAATACCACGGCGGCTTCCTATGGCTTTCAAGCCGGGATCCAGAAGTTTTCCTACGCTCTCTTCTTCATGGATGAACACTCCCTCCAGTACCTCAAAAAAACCGGCGGATTCGAGTTGGGCGGCGCACCCAGCCTCGTAGTGGCCGATCACGGATTCAGCACCTCCATGTCCACGACAACATTTCAAAAAGGGATTTATGCCTTTTTCTTCGGCCAGAAGGGTCTGATGGGAGGGATCGGCCTTCAGGGAACCAAGATCACCGAATACACTCCCAGCGAGTAGGTTTTCTACACGGCGGTTTGCAAGTTGATTCAAGCTGCTTCGCAGCACAGTTTCTTCATCCCGTCAGTTATTTTCCTCCACAGCGTTCTGCTTAAGAATCCGCTTCACTTCGGAAAAGGCCTTCGGGTTCTGATGGGCTCCATGATCACTCGGGACGATATACTCGGACTGGGCTGCCTCAATATGGGAGCTCCAGTAAGGGACGACTCCATCGGATGAGTTGGGGGAGTCGCCACGCCCTCGGTCGCCGATGATCGTGTGATACGGGATGCTTGGTACGATCGGAATTGTGTTGATCAGGCGGACAAAGCGGTTCTTAGGAGAGAGCGTGTCGATGCTGTTGGGAGCACGCTTGAGCTTCAGATCATTGGCTTGGAAAGTCGCGATCTTAAAGGCGTCATTGCCAGCTAGGAGCAAACTCCTCGGGGTCCTGATCAGCATGGATCCTATCCTGCCGACGGAAAGGGAGGCCATCTCACTCCCTTTGAGTGGTGAGGAGATGAAGATGACCCTGCCGATTTCCGGGCGATGCTTGAAGATCAAGGCCTCTGTGCAGAGTTTCTTCGAGGATGCAGAGAGCGGGGTCTCCGCCGGTGCGTGCTTAAAGAACTGTTTCCACAGTGTATCCCCCGTGTCGGTGATCAGGAGTCTACTGATGCACCCCCCCATGCTGTGACCGATCACGACCATCGGCTTGTGCAGGGGAAAGCGCTTCTCGGCCCCATTCAGATTCTCGCGCAAGATGGAGGCGGAGTAAGGATAGGGGTAACCTGACGGGTAGCTGTAGAACCAGAACTGGTAATGCTTTCGGATCTCCGGATCGCTGCGCAGGTTGATAATCATCGGCGCCCAGGTGGAGGGAGAATCCATCAGCCCGTGGATCACTAGGACCACGGCCTTGTTCGGATTGTAAGGCTCAAGCCGGGAGAGTTGCGCCGTCTCCGCATACTTCTCGGGGAAGAGCATCCTTTCCAACTTAGGCACCTTGTGAGTCGTGCTGGTGAGCATCACCGCCAGCGGAACGGTGAAATCCGCAGCCAGATCCATCGAGCGTCCGTTGACGGAAGTCCTCTCCTGAGCCAGAGGATCTTCGAAGGCAATGATGCAGCGGTTACCCTGGAATCTGGCCACAGCCGTCACGCCATAATAGACCTTCTTGGTAAAGTAGTTTTTGCGCCAATCCTTGTTATCTCCCTTGCCGACCGCAACCACGGGAGCCCCGATTCCGTAACGGGAGACATGCTCCTCGACATACTTGCCCCCGATCATGAACTCATCGGCCGGGGTGAACGTATAAAGAGCAGGATTCCATTGAGGTCTGGAATCGGGCTTATGTTCGAGCAGATAGACCCCTCCCGAGGGAGAGGGAACGGAAAGAGGATGCGTCCAGGGATCCAGTTTCGAAGCCCGTATAATTCCCACGATCCGAGAGACGGCAAAGTTGTAGTCGTGTAGGGCAACGGAGTCTTGAGGGTTTGCCTTCAGCTGCGATAGCGCCTCCTGAGATGCCTGGATATTCTCGCCAAGAGCCAAGAGAGGATTCACATGGACACTCCTCATCGCATGCATGATCTTTTGTCCCGTGCCAGCGGTTGGAGTCATAGAACTCACAAGTTGATAGCGGGGAGGCCGCACCTTGACGACGGCATCACTGGCACAAGCCGTGAGTCCAATTACTATAAGGATAAGGATAGCTTGGAGCGAGCGGCTCGTGTCCTTACTTTTAGGAGGAAGTTGCATGGAAATGATTCTGAAGAGATGATTTAAATCAGTATATTCCTGCAAGGGAAAGAAGCAGATGCCTTAAGGTGAGATCACGCAGCGAAAACATACTGATACACCTCCTGGAAAAACGGGGGCACTCCAACGGTTAGGCGTCAGTGGGCAGCGCCGTATAGCGCCCTCAGAGTTAAGGACGAAGTGGATCACCGTTCCCCATCCGGATAAGGTAGAGCCCCACGGACATGAGCAAGTCAAGCGCATCACCTGGACACATGAAGGAGAACAAAACTGGCTGACCGTCCAAGCCCGCGACTACTTCGAACTCGGTCTTCAAGTCTCCACGAACCCATGCCAAGCGGTTGTGCGCCGGATACTTGGTCAAGGATTTCGGATTGTCGATCCTGAACACATTGCCGTGGGCAACTCCATTCCTCAGGTGGCCTAACAACTCCAACTCGGGCGCGCGGTCGAAGTAGCCGTGGGCAGCCAGTGCGTCGCCAACTGCGAGCGAGGCGCTGGAAGAGACGATGGAGGAAAAGGCGCGAGGAATCGTGCGGGAGTTTTTGAAAAAGCGGGGCGTGGGATTGGAAGAATTCCGCAAGCTCAGGAAAGGGCATGCCGACAAGGTGCTTCTGGCCGGAGAACTGAGGCGGAGCACAACAATGACGATGACGTGGATCGCGAGGGAATTGAACGCGGGAGTTCCTCAGAATCTTTGGAGGGCATTGTGGGCAACCCGTGTAAAAAGCGATAATACGCGGGACTGACCCCTTTCTAAGCGCTTGAGCTTCAAGGCAAGCTTGGACAGCGCACGCCACTTCTCCTCGGTGATCAAGGCATCATGCTCATCCCCAACCAAGCAGCAGGCTCTCATCGCCTAAATGCTCTCAGCCATCGCCTCAGACCCCGTTCCCCTGCGACCTAACAGAGGTTAGCCTCGCGCAAAAAAGCGAAAACCTAAAAACTACGCTCTCCTCACTAAACCTCGACATGAGATGGAGCTCCCTCAACATAGAAATCGATGGAAAGCAAAAACTCCTGCCAAGGCCTTGTCTTAACGCCATTCTTGACTGACCCATTTTACTGACCCCTTTTATATGGATATGACCAAGGCCGCGGTTCCCCAATCAACAAACCGCAGGTTCTATTTTCTCATACTTGCCGCAACAGTGCTTTCGGCAATTGGTGGAGGTGCGCTCTATTTTGCTGTTGACCAACAATCCCAAAGATCGGAGCAACATGCCGTGATTCCCAGCGCAGATGGGAGGGAGGGGTGGGGGAAGTCAGTCGATGAGAAGGGGTCGATAAGAAAGCTCTCGAAGATCGCTTGGAAGCCGTCACTGAAGCCATGGAGGCAGCAGTCGCCGGAATCGCTCCCATTGAATCAAGTCCTCAAGGAGCTATCGTTGATCCCCTCCATGGCACCAGGAGAGCAAACTGATGAAAAGGAGCTTGCCCTAGTGACCCGTTGGGCAGCCTTTTATCCTGAGCAAGCCTGCAATTATGCTTATCAGGCAGTTTTTGGTGGGGCTAATGACAGGCTGCTGAAGGAAAGCGTCTCTGTCTGGGCGCGGATGGATCCCATTTCCGCCTCACGTTGGGCGTCAAAGCTCCAGTCGCCGATTCTCCGGGACATGGCTATCGGTACTGTGTATGCGATCTGGGCCTCAAGCAACCACGCCGTCGCGATGGCCTCGTTGAAATTCCTGCCAAGTTTCGCTTCTCGTTCCTCTGCCTTGAACGGCATCACCAGCGCTTCAGAGAGGGATCCGAAGAGTGCTCTGGCCTGGGCGGAAAAGCTTCCAGGCCCTCTTCGGGAAAAGACCCTACAACAGCTGTTCGGATCCTGGATGCGGCGGGATCCTCAGGTTGCAGCCGAATGGCTTGCCGAACGGCCCGTGGAAATCCAGCTCGCGTTGGTGGGTAAGCTCGCGTCGGAATGGGCTCGAAAGGATCCGCAGGCCGCCTTGATCTGGAGCCGAGCGATGGCCGGCGGCCCCCTGACTGGTCCGCAACTGGCGTTCGGTCCCGTGCAGCGTCGGGCTATGGATGCTGCCGTGGGTAGCTTTGTGAGTTCCGATCCCGAGGCCGCTGCCATATGGATGACAACCGGATCTGGCCGTGAGTACTTCCCTCAGCGGGTCGCCTCCATCGCCTCCAGTTGGACCTTGATTGACCCGATGTCGGCAGCCGTGTGGGCAGCGGCCATTGCGAAAGACCGCGATAGGGATGCCGCGGTGGGCGCTATTTCTTCCACGTGGACTCGCTCAGATCCCCGGGAGGCGCTGCAGTGGGTTCAGGGCATCCAGAGGGCTTCCGACCGTAACACGGCGCTTTCTTCGTTTGGAAGCACACTTGCAGCAAGTGATCCCGAGCTAGCCGCCTACTGGAGTTCCCAGATCTCAGAGAGACCGCTCCGGGATGCCACTTTATCCCGGGTGGTTTCACAATGGAAAAGCATTAATCCGGGAGCTGCCGCACAATTTGTCCAGACGGCCCCGGCAGCCGCTTTCCTGAGAAAGAAGCCATGATCTCAAGCTATGTAACTTGGGAGCTCTTGGAGGAGCTAGCGAATGTCAAGCAGAAGATCTGTCTGAGTCTCGTCTTTTTGAAGAGGACTCTTTTGCTTTGAAGAGGTCCCCACCCCCACGATAAGGATGGCGAGGCAGCAGCCTCTACAATTACGCTACGGAATCGATAAGATTTCTGTCCCTTGTAGGATCCGTGTTTTTTTCCATCAACTTTATTTTCCTATTGCAAAACTCGGAGGAAAGCGAATTTCCAGTTTAGCTACGGCTGCCTGAAGTAAGTTATTTGCTTGTCAGGTCCAGGGGCGTCAATCCCCGATTAACCCATGGACTCCGTCGTCATCTCTAGTCGCGAGGAACAGATTACCCTCCCGAGGCAAGTCCGATGGCACGAGAGAGGGTTAGGGCAACCAGATCGAGCATCATGGCCCCGTGGATCACGAACAGCGTCTTCATCAGCCTCGAGGTAGGCTTAACTCCGGAGGGCTCAAACTGCAGAAGCGTCATGGCGGAGGCATGGTAGTAATCGAACGTATCCAACTCCCCCGTCCCCTCATCAAAGCGGATGTGGCTACGCCCCCGACGCCTGGCTTCCGAGTCGAGACGCCAGTAGATCCAACCAAAGTCGATGGTGATAACCGGAATAAAGAGAATGAGCTGCATCAGTCGGCGGGATAAATCCCGCCAGCCAGAGTCTCGGTTTTCTTTGATTCCCACTTTACCTTTTAACCGAGTAGATCAGGCCTGCACTTCTTGGTTGCTTCCAGAGCCTTTTTTGCACGCCATGTCGCTATTGCTCCATGATTCCCTGAGAGAAGAATCGGAGGGACTTCCCATCCATTAAACTCAACGGGACGGGTGTAATGGGGATGGTCAAGCAAGCTGTTCTCAAAGGACTCACTCACCGCAGACTGATCATCACCTAAAACCCCAGGAATGAGGCGCACGATTGCATCTGTCAAGACAAGTGCCCCGAGCACGCCGTTGGTGAGGACATAGTCGCCGATCGAGATCTCATCGTCGATAAGATGATCAGCCACGCGCTGATCGACCCCCTCATAATGGCCGCACAGCAGAATCAGGTGCTCGGCCTTGGCATACTCTCGGACGATTGGTTGCGTTAGCTTCCTCCCCTGCGGAGTAAGAAAGATGACCTTGCTCTCGGGCCTGCGAAGCTCGGAGAGGGCTTCGGCGATCGGCTCGATCTTCATGACCATCCCGGGCCCTCCCCCATAGGGTGCATCATCGACTGTCCGGTGGCGGTCATGCGTCCAGCGACGGAGATCCACTGCTTCCAGCTTCACGCGCCCCGCCTCTTGGGCACGCCCTAGAATGCTCTCGCGAAGAACTCCCTCGGCGATCGCAGGGATAGGGGTCAGTATTTGGATCTCAATCATGGAAAGATCATTACCTTAGAATCGTCCAATGAACAGCGGCTCGTCATCAAGCTCCATCACGGCATAGTCTGTCCTAACTCTTGTCCGACCAGTGAACAAACGCTCCAGCAATTCCTCTCCCCGAGGCAAAAGAAGGCCCCCCATACAAAAGCGCTCGTTCCTGATCACGCTGATCAAGCTCGGCTTTGCGGCTCTCCTTTTCTGGATGCTGATCGGGCTTTTCTACTACCTCTGGGCGTTGACCTTCGACATCTCGACCATAGGGCAGATGCCCCAGCGTTCGGCGATCTACGATCGCACCGGAATCTTCTACAGCAGGACCGTGGGGGAGAACAGAGTCGTTGTCCCCTACGAAAAGGTCTCTCCAAATTTCGTTAATGCGCTGATCAGCCGCGAGGACTCGCGCTTCTACGAACACCACGGCATCGACCCACTCGGCATCGCCCGTGCCGCCATCCGAAATCTACTCCTGGGAGGGATGAAGCAGGGTGCCAGCACGATCACTCAGCAACTAGCCCGCAACAGCTTCCCTCTCGGGGGGAAGAACTTCAATCGCAAGTTCCTGGAGGCCGCTATGGCGTTTCGCATCGAGATGGAAATGAGCAAGGAGAAGATCCTGGAGCTCTACATGAATCGCATCTACTTCGGCTCGGGTCTCTACGGGGTCGAGGCTGCGAGTCAGGCTTATTTCGGAAAACCGGCCTCCGACATGGATCTCTCGGAGGGGGCGTTGCTTGCCGGTCTGATCCGTAGTCCCAACAAGTTCTCTCCGCTCAACAATATTGATGCGTCCCTCGGACAGCGCAATGTCGTCCTAGGAAGGATGGAGGAACTCGGCTTCATCACTCATGCCCAGCTTGAGAAGGCGAAGTCTGAACCGATAACCTCCGGCCAGCAAAGCCTGGTGAACCCTCTCAACAGTTGGGCTGTTGATGCGATTCTGCACGAACTGGAGCAGGTCGTCCCCTTGGACAGGATTGACACAGGAGGACTCAGGATCGACACAACGATCGATGCCGGACTCCAGCAGTCCGCCGAGATCGCCATGTCAAAACGCCTCGTAGAAGTCGAGCAGCGTCCTGACTTCCGCCAGCAGCATCGGCTTGCTAAAGAGGGCGAGTCCGCCGAACCACTCCAGGGGGCACTTCTCGCCATCGACAATGCCAGCGGCGGCATCACGGCGATCGTCGGAGGGAGGGATTTTGCTAAGAGTAAGTACAACAGGGCTCTAGTCGCCATGCGTCAGATCGGCTCCTCGGCAAAGCCTTTTGTCTATGAGGAAGCTTTCCGCAGGGGAGTGATTAGGCCGGAAACACCGGTGAGTGATGCTCGTCTCACCCCGTTGGATCTCCCCCCCCGCTCCTCGAGCTATGATCCGCAGAATAGCGACGGGACCTTCGGCGGCGATCTTCCGGCCAAGGAGGGACTTGTGCATTCGCGGAATACCATGAGCGTCCGCGTCGGCATGAAGACCGGACTGGGTGATATCGCTTCCACGATGGAGCGACTCGGCCTGGCCGAGCATGTGCCGCATTATCCCTCGATCTGCCTCGGCAGCTTCGAATCGACCCTTAGGAATCTCACCACAGCCTACACGGCGCTGGCTACCGGGGGGAAAAAACTCCAACCGCACCTGATAGAACAGGTCACCGACTCCGAGGGGACGGTGCTCTACCGGGCAACCCATGGCCGGATCGCCGTACTCGACCCTGCGGCGACCAGAACTACCACAGCCATCCTCACCGAAGTCCTAACTCGCGGCACGGCGGCAAAATCAGCAGAACTTGGACTTCGCAAGCCGGCCGCCGGAAAGACGGGAACGACCGACCACTTCATGGATGCCTGGTTCCTGGGATACACTCAGGGACTCACCTGCGGAGTCTGGGTAGGGTTTGATCGCCCGAAGACCATCATGCGTGGAGGCTACGGAGCGGAACTGGCCCTGCCGATTTGGGTAGACGTGATGAAATCAGGTGCCGCAGATCACTTTGCAGCAGGGCCGCTGCTTTAGGGAAAAGTAACAGAGTTAAAGAGTTGCGGTGCGGTGGCTTGGTTCAATTCTTGACCGCCCTTTCTCCACCTTCTCCACCTTCTCCACCTTCTCCACCTTCTCCACCTTCTCCACCTTCCCCACTTTAACCTTTTAACTCTTCCCCATCTCTCATCTCCCCAAAAGAATGCCCTTCCGGCATTTTTTTCCGCCCTTTCCAAAGGGAGTTCTTTTCCTGCAACGGGGTGATGTGTATTAGTCGTACTTATCCCTTTTCCTATATGAATATCCATGAATTCCAGGCCCGAGAACTTTTTGCCGAATTCGGCGTAGCCACCCAACCTGGAGGTGTTGCCAACACGCCTACAGAAGCAGAAACCGTGGCCACGGGCCTCAATCAGGGCAAGCTTGTTATCAAGGCGCAGATTCACGCCGGAGGACGTGGCAAGGGAACGTTCAAGAACGGATTCAAAGGGGGCGTCCATCTCTGCGACACTCCTTCGGAAGCCAAGGATCTGGCTTCGAAAATGCTCGGACAGGTTCTTGTCACCCACCAGACCGGCCCCGAGGGAAAGGAGGTCGGAAAGATCTTCGTCGGTGAAGCCGTAGATATCGCCCGTGAACTCTACTTCGCGATCCTCATCGACCGCGCCACGTCGGTTCCTGTTTTGATCGCCAGCACCGAGGGTGGTGTGGACATTGAGACGGTCGCAGACAAGACCCCAGAGAAGATTCTCCGACTTTCAATCAATCCCTTCCTAGGGATTATGCCATACCAGACACGCCTGATCGCCTCCTCACTGGGACTCACCGGCCCGCTGATGAACCAGGCCTCCAAGCTCTTCACCAATCTCTACCGCCTCTTCATCGAGCGGGATTGCTCGATGGTCGAGGTGAATCCCCTTGTCGTCACCACAGATGGCCGCCTGATGGCCCTCGATGCGAAGTTCAACTTTGATGACAATGCCCTCTACCGTCAGCCCTCGATCATCGCCATGCGCGATATCACCGAGGAGGATCCGCGCGAAGTCGAGGCCTCCAAGCACGGGCTTAACTACATAGGCCTCGACGGTAATATCGCCTGTCTAGTCAATGGTGCCGGTCTTGCCATGGCCACCATGGATATCATCCAGCATGCCGGTGGCAGCCCCGCGAACTTCCTTGATGTGGGAGGTGGAGCAACCCGTGAACAGGTCGCCTCGGCCTTTCGCATCATCCTTGCTGATTCCCGCGTGAAGGGAATCCTGGTCAATATCTTTGGCGGTATCATGGACTGCGATGTCATCGCCAACGGTATCGTCGAGGCAGCCAAGGAGACAGGGCTCTCCATCCCGCTCGTCGTCCGACTTGAGGGGAACAACGTCGAAGCCGGAAAGAAGACCCTCGCAGAAAGCGGATTGAAACTTGAGAGCGGAGAAAACATTCTCGTCGCAGCAAACAAAATCGTCGCCGCCGTCAAGGCTGCTGCCTGATCCCACTTACCACCTTAAATTTTCATTCCATGTCCATTCTTGTCACTCCCGATACCAAGGTCCTTATTCAGGGCATCACCGGCAGCTTCGGCGCACGTCATGCCAAGCTCAGCCTCGACTACGGCACAAAGGTCGTTGCAGGCGTCACCCCGGGTAAAGGCGGTCAGCTCTTTGAGAGTCAGGTACCTATCTTCGATACCGTGGATCAGGCCGTTCGCGAGACGGGAGCGACCGTCTCGGCAATCTTCGTTCCCCCACCCTTCGCTGCTGATGCCATCCTTGAAGGTGTTGCCGCAGGCCTGGACCTCGTAGTCTGTATCACGGAGGGAATTCCCGTCATCGACATGATGAAGGTAAAGGAGGCCATGAAGGGCTCCAAGACCCGTCTCATCGGTCCGAACTGCCCCGGTCTGGTCACCCCTGGCACAGGAGAGAAGTCCCATGGAGGATGCCGCATCGGCATCGCCCCAGGGTATATCCACAAGAAGGGAAATGTCGGCGTCGTCTCCCGCTCCGGGACCCTCACCTATGAGGCCGTCTGGCAGCTCACGACCCGTGGCTATGGCCAGAGCACCTGTGTCGGCATCGGCGGCGACCCGATCAACGGTACATCCCATCTGGATATTCTGAAGATGTTCAACGAGGACCCGGAGACCGAGGCGATCATCATGATCGGCGAGATCGGCGGAAGCGCCGAAGAAGAAGCTGCCGCCTGGGCTGCCGAAAATTGCAAGAAGCCGATCGCAGGATTTATCGCCGGAGCAACCGCTCCCGAGGGAAGACGCATGGGCCATGCGGGAGCCATCGTGAGTGGCGGTCAAGGAACGGCAGCAGGCAAGGTTGCCGCGCTCCGTGCCGCTGGCATTGAGATTGCCGAGACTCCTTCCGATATGGCCGACGCCCTCATCCGAAGGATGAAGCGCTAAACGTCACTTTCCAACTCCAGCATCCAACCTCTTAAAACCCAACTCCCATGCCCGTCATCGCCAAAGGACTAGAAGGTATCGTCGCCAACTCCACAACCCTCAGCGACGTGCGGGGTGAAGAGGGCGTCCTCATCTACGCTGGATACAACATTGACGAACTGGCAGGCAGGGTCAGCTACGAAGAGGTTGTCTACCTCCTCTGGCAAGGAGAACTCCCGAACAAGGCACAACTTGCGGCCCTTCACGAGGAATTGGGATCACAGCGCGAGCTGCCTCAAGGCGTGATCGACTTCATCAAGTCCTCCCCCAAAGATGCCAATCCCATGGATGTGATTCGCACAGGAGTCTCCATGCTTGGTCTCTACGACAAGGTGCCGAACGGCGATATCGACCCGGTGAATAATCGCCACCGAGCTGTCTCAATCACGGCCAAGATCGGAGTGATTGCCGCCTATTATCATCGTGCCCGTCTTGGTCAGGAGCTCCCTCCCGTCCGTAAGGATCTCGGTGAGGCCGCCCACTTCCTCTATCTCCTGAATGGCGTCGAGCCCACTGCCGAGGCTGCCAAAACCCTCGACGTTGCCTATGTCCTTCATGCCGACCATGGCATGAACGCCTCCACCTTCTCAGCCCGTGTCACGATCGCAACCCTGAGCGACATCTACTCCGCAGTCACCTCCGCGATCGGAACCCTCAAGGGGCCCCTTCATGGTGGCGCAAACGAGGGAGTCATCCATATGCTTCAGGAGATCAGTGAGGAGACCAAGGTCGATGGATGGGTTGAGAACGCCATCGCCACCAAGAAGAAGGTCATGGGTATCGGTCACCGCGTCTACAAGACCCTCGATCCTCGTGCCCCACACCTCCGCTCTATGGCCATCCAACTCTGCGAGCAACTCGGCGAAGGGAAGTGGATCCGCATGTCCGAGCGCATCGCCGAGCTCATGAAAGAGCGCAAGGGACTGAATGCAAATGTCGATTTCTACTCGGCCACCGTGTACTACTCGCTCGGCCTGCCAACCGATATGTTCACCCCGATCTTTGCGATCTCACGCACCTCGGGTTGGACGGCGCACATCCTGGAGCAGCTGGTCGACAACCGCCTTTACAGGCCGCTGAGCGAGTATGTCGGGCCTGAGCTTGGCAAGACCGTAACTCCGCTGGAAGAGAGGGCTTAAGTTACCCGCTCTCCGGGAAGAAACCTCGGGAATGTTGCTGGATTAGTTGGTCGCGGTTACTCTTACGCTATGGCTGATCTCAGAGTCCAATCCGGCGTCGTTATTGCGCTCCGTCTTTTTGATATTGCCTACTCCATCGATCTGAAACGGGTCGAAGACCTATGGGCGAAGGGAAGAGGCCGATCAACCAGCCGTAGCCGCCTGAGTTCTACTCCCCCGAAGGCCCTCACCTTCGACGTGCCCCCGGTCCTCATCACACTGGACCACGTGATACTGGAGATCGCCGGGACAACTTATCAGGCCCCAGTCACGGCACGGCTCTATGACTTCGGAGTGGTGGCTCTCTCCATCCGCGTGCCCGCGATGGACCTGAGTTGGGAAGAATACTCCGCCCTCTGCGAGGGGGTGGACTCTAGCATCGGGCCGAATGCCCCGGGAGGCCCGTGGAAAGATCTCCTGATACAGATCAAAGACTCGCTCATCCCCGCAATGACTCGACCCAATGACTCGACCTTGGAGGAGGATCACCTCGTGGCCATTGTCCAGCAATGGGACAAGCCGGTTGTCGGCGCCGATCTTCCGGAATTGATCGATCTCGTGCCGATTCTCTCCGGCGAAAACCGACCACTCTCTGAGAAGACCCGCAAGGATCTGATGAAACAGCGTTTCTCCTATTACGAGGATGATCTGGTGGTGGTCACTTGGGACAGAGCCTTCATCTACGAACCCCGCACCGATTCCGATGTCTCCGATATCCTGGAAGTCGCCAATGCGCAATTGCTGGAGTTCCGTTACTATGACGAACTGCTCGATGACGAGCTGCCACGTATGTACGAGCTCGTGAAGCAGGCACGAAGGGCAACTAATCTCCTGGCTCCCCGACGCTTCGCTGATCTTGCCCGCAAGCTCTACACACTGGTTGCCGAGGTGACGGAACTCACCGAGAAGGCCGATAACGTGCTTCAGGTAACAGAGGATGTCTATCTAGCCCGCATTTACCTGGCTGCACTCGAGATCTTCCGCGTACCGACGATAAGCGCCGCAGTCGACCGGAAACTCTCCATCGTCAGGGATACCTATTCGGCGTTGTATTCCGAGGCCTCTGGTTCTCGTGGTGAACTTCTTGAGGTGGCAATCGTCGTGCTGATTGTGATAGAAATCGCAATCGCTCTCCTACGCCATACCGTTTGAGCGAACGTTAGTTTCTAGGCACGAATTGATCGTAGAATCATCAGCAACCTTAACCTTGCCATTCATCGGATCGGTAGTGTTGCTGTAATTCCACGCGACTTTGCGCCTGATCTCCACCTTTTGGGACCCATTCGGCAGGATCTCAATCACGCCGACCCCGGGATAGGTCCCCATATTCGGACCCTGCCACCACTTCCCGCAGACTGCTCCTCCGGTGATGCATGGGATACCATTCATCTCAAGGCTCTCGTTGATATGAACATGACCTTGGAGAATCGCCGCAATGGGACGATTTTGGAGTTTTTCCATCACCCGTTTTGCATTCAGGACATGGACTCGTCCCGGTGAGGGACCGACCAACGGCCCGAAGGATCCTGCAACCATGGTATGGAAGGGAATATGCGTGCAAAGGATGATGGGCTCATTGGAGGGGATAGTAGCGAGTTCTCGGTCCAACCAGGCTAACTGCGCCGCATCGATCCATCCACGGTAGGGATCCTGACCACCCACCACCTTCACGGAATCCAGCATGAGGAATCGGTATCCGTGCCAGCGAAATGAGCGGTAGGTATGCTCCAAGCCGAAATATTTACGCCACCGCCAGCGAGGATCTCCCTGGGAAGGTGTGCCATCAGACTGGAGCGGTTCGTAGAAGTCATGGTTGCCGATGAGCGGCTCCAGCCTGGTCTTGAGTTTTCTTAGGAACGTATCCACCACCCCCCAGCGATGCTCCATGACCTTTCCTGTTGAGTGGAATCCCCCATGGACAAAATCCCCTCCCCCGATAATGAGATCAGGCTTGAGGGAGTTCATCAGTGCAGCCGTATAGTCGAGCCACGCTGGGGCGTCATGCTCATCCATGGCATGACAGTCGGTCAGAAATCCAAGGCGAATCGGCTTTAAGTCCGCCGGAAGCTCGACTCCACCCAGAACGCTCGGAAGCAAAAGCTGGGAGGCAAAAAAGGCTCCAAGTCCAGTAACAAAGTCACGGCGACTCCAGGATAGTCGCTCACTCTCGCGAGGCATTTCAGGCACCGAGTCCAAGCCAGAAGGAAGGTTTCTGCTCCGGAGTACGGCGTTCGGTGGAAAGTCGTTTTTCAAGCCAACCTGCCAATCGCACAAACGGGAGACCGATCAAGAGATAAATTGCAGCGATCAGCAGACCTGTCCCGAAGTAGTCAAATGTCTGGGTGGCAATTCTGGTGTAAGCTCCGGTGAGATCAATGAGGGTCACTGCGGACACCAGGGAGGAATCCTTGAGCAGGGAGATGAAGTCGTTGGTGACAGGGGGCAGCACAAGTCGGAATGCCTGAGGGATGACCACATGCCGAAGCCCTTGCTGATGACTCATTCCGAGTGCACGGGCGGCCTCCATCTGCCCCTTAGGAATGGCCAGTAGTCCGGCGCGGTAATTCTCCGCCTCGTACGCTGCATAGTTCAATCCAAGTCCCAACATGCCAGCAATGAAGGGCTCCAGCTTTATCCCGACATAGGGAAGTCCGTAAAAAAGGATCAGGAGCTGAACGAGCAAGGGGGTCCCCCGGACAATCTCAATATATAAAATAGAAAGTTGCCGCATCGGGAAGGGGCCATACACGCGGATAAGAGCGAGCAGAAATCCGACTGCGATAGCAATCGCCATACTTAGCAAGGAAATCTCAAGGGTCAGAATGCACCCCTGCAGGATGACCGGCCAGTAGACGAAGTAGCGCTTGAGACGGGCAATAATGCCACCCTCCTGATCAAACTGAGATGCGAAGGCCTTGAACTCCGTGTCAGGAAGGGAGGGTTCTGCGGACTGATTCAGGGCTGTTGCCATGGTTGGGGTCCAGAGTCCCCAACGGGAGAGAATATCGCGGAGTTCACCACTGGACACCATCTCCCCGAGTGCCGTATTGATCTGTTGAACCAACTCGGGACGGCTACGCGAGACAGCGATTCCATAAGTGATCTTACCGATCGGAGGGCCCGTGAATTCGAGCGCGGGGTCTGGAGCGGCATAATATTTAGCGATCGGAAAGTCGAGAAGCACTGCGTAGAGGCGCCCGTTGGCGACATCGTGGTAGGCATTGACTTCTTCGGCATAGCTCTTCACCACCACATTAGGGGTCTCTTGGAGCATGCGGAGAGCAGCAGTCTGCTCTAGGGTGCCGACCTTGCGTCCAGAGAGCTCTGTCAGCGAGGTGACAGGGGGCGTCCCTTTCCCAACCACCAGTTGCTCAAAGGTGATGTAGTAGGGATTGCTGAAGAGGACCTCCTGCCCCTTCTCTGCAGTGATCTCGATACCACAGATGACGCAGTCATAAAGTCCGCGTCCAAGACCTGGAATCAGACCGTCCCAACTGTTCTGGATAAATTTCGGCTCTCGCGCCATGTGACGGGCGATTCCCTCGATGATCTCGTACTCGAATCCGGTCAGGCGGTTGTTCTTATCGTAAAAGGCAAACGGAGCATTACTGTCAACGGCGGCTGCCCAACGCAATTCCTCATGGTCCCCCTTGGCGGCTTTAGGAGCCGGATCCATCGCATGAAGCCGGCCAACTGCCAGAATCAAAAGTGGTAGAAAACGTAGTCCCTTCATCATAAAAATCGGTGGAGAAACCGGCGTGTACGCTCGTCTTTGGGGTTAGTGAAGATCTCGTCTTCGTCGGAGAGTTCCACGATCTCACCCTGCTCCATGTAAATGATGTAATCGGAGGCATCCCTGGCAAAACGGATTTCATGAGTCACCACGATCTGGGTCATTCCCTCGGCATCAAGTGCCTTCATGACCGCGAGCACCTCGTCAACAAGCATCGGATCGAGCGCCGAGGTGGGCTCGTCGTAGAGCATTACCTTCGGATTCATCGCCAAGGCGCGCGCGATCGCAGCCCTCTGCTGCTGACCGCCGGAGAGCTGGGCAGGAAAGCGTTTGGCAAATCCTCCCAAACCAACTTTTTCGAGTTGGCGCAGGGCATTTTCCTCAGCCACCTCACGGGGTTCTTCCTTAACCACCAACGGAGCCAGCATTACATTCTCGAGGATGCTCTTGTTGGGGAAAAGATTGAACTGCTGAAAGACCATGCCGACGCGTTGCCGAAGCTCGTGGGCCAGATTATGAAATCTCGGATCGACCCTCGCCTCCCCCTCGGAGCGGCGCAAGGTAACTCCTGCCACGGAAATCGTTCCAGAATCCATGATCTCCAGCGCATTGAGGCAGCGCAGCAGGGTCGACTTACCGCAACCGCTGGGCCCAATGATGGAGACGAGATCGCCCTCCTCCACGTCAAAACCCACCCCCTTGAGCACGCTCACGTCACCGTAGCTCTTGCGCAGCTCTTTGACTTGAAGAATGGGTGTTTCGTTTTCAGGCATGTTGAATCTGTAATAGAGCAAGTAGACAGGAATGACAAAACGAAGCGTTAAGAAAAACTCGTAAATTTTTTTATCATACGATTCAGCGTTCCCCAAGAATGAAGAGAGACGCCCTGTGAAGAAGTGAGTGATCCGGACTCTGAGAAAACCGAAGAGGGAATATCCGAAAAAGAAAGCCGATGGGGTGAGCCTCTGGTCACCCGATTTCTCACATGGGAACTGTAAAGCCTTCTCCAGCCCCTTGCGTTTCACGCCAATCATGACAAATCTAGCCCTATGGGAGTCGAAATCGAACGCAAGTTCCTTATCCGCGAGGATATTGATGACCGTTGGCTGATGAAGTTCGAGGGCATTCCGTATCTGCAGGGATATCTCTCCCGGGCACGGGGGCGCACCGTGCGTGTCCGGATTGCTGGTCATAAAGCCTTCATCACGATCAAGGGGGAGGTTCAGGGGATTTCCCGTCCGGAATTCGAATATGCAATTCCGCTTGAGGATGCGCACGCAATGCTTCCGCTATGCGATGGACCGCTGGTCGAGAAAACGCGCCATCTCATTCCGCACGAGGGTCATGTCTGGGAGGTTGATGTTTTCCACGGAGACAACGAAGGCCTCACCATTGCGGAAATCGAACTCAAGAACGAAGAGCAGGAAGTTCCGATGCCCGAATGGGTCGGCAAGGAAGTGACCGGTGATCGCCGTTATTACAACTCAAGCCTGGCCGTCCACCCCTTCCGGGCATGGCAGGGAGAAGAAACCTGATCAGCGATGAGCACACGGAAAAAACCTATTTTGGGACGGGCGCACAAGACACCGGTCAGACGTAAAAAACCGCGTCTTCATTTCAGGCGCGACAAACCGATCGGAAAAGAACTGAAAACAATCGCTCACCTCCATCTTGAAGCGGCACGCAGTCAACTTGATGGGAATAATGTCTCCCCCGAGCCAGTGCATGAGGCTCGGACCGCCATCAAAAAAGTCAGAGCCATCATCCAGCTCGCCTCCCCTGCCCTGGGAAGCATCCATCGAAGTCTGGTCTCGGATCTTCTTCATGACGCCATGAAGAGACTTGGGCCGCTTCGTGACTCCGAAGTGCAGGTGGAGACGCTGGATCTCCTCCTGGAGAATGAAGGGCTGATGCCCGAAGACTTTTCCTCATTGAGGGGAGGGCTTGCCGATATTGCCAAACAGCGCCGGATTAATGATGTCCGTCAAATCCCCAGAGTGAGGGGATTCCTTGAGGAGGCACTCCGATCCGTGAGTTCATGGACGCTGGATCCTCTTCAGGGAAAAGATGTGCGCCGTCGTGTGCGACGTATCTACCGCAGGGGACGCTCCCTGCTCGACCTCTGCCAGCTCAATGACGATCCAGAAATTTTCCATAACTTCCGAAAAACAGTAAAGCAGCTCTGGTACTCCATTCGGATCACCTCCCACTTCTGGCCTGAGCAGGGTGCCGATCTGATCCATGAACTCGGTCTCTTGGGAGAACTCGCTGGAAAGGAACGGGATTTCACCCTACTTGCAGGGACCCTCCGCCAAGGCCCGGAAAACAAGGCAGCGGCACGCTTGATCACCATGCTGGAAGAGGAACTTCCAAAACTCCGAAGAGCCACTGTGACCGCCGCCTCCGCTTTCTACGAGCCGAGGCCCAAGGCCTTTGTCGAACCGCTGGATCTGTGATCATCAAAACCTTTAATTTTTCCCAACAATGCCCACAACAACCCTCCCCCTACCACTCCACGAGATCCATGCACTTATTCAGCAGTCATTCGAACAGGCCATTGCCATCATCCGACCTCAATTCCACATGGGTCTCGATCTTTTTCTGGCGCTCATTCCTCTAGGAATTGCTCTTCTTATCTTCCAAAAAAAAAGCAGTTTTCCAGCGATTCTCTGGTGGCCGCTACTCGCCACCATGGTCTTGTTCCTGCCGAACGCCCCCTATGTACTCACGGATGTTATTCACTTCGTCGCCAAGGTTCGCGTCTCTCCACCGTTGCCAATTTGGGCAATGAGTCTCCTTCTCCTGGAATATTTTTTCTATTTTTTGATCGGTATGCAGTGCTTTGTGATTTCGATGATGCTCTGGGGCAGGACGCTTCGGAGGCATCACTGGGGATGGCTTATCTTCCCGCTTGAAATCCTGATGATATCTCTCAGTGCTTTCGGAATCTACCTGGGGCGCATTGACAGACTCAATAGCTGGGATGTGGTCACCAATCCCGAGCACCTCATGAATCAGGCTCTCCGTGACGCCCTTGATCCTAAACCGCAAGAGATGACCCTATTATTTTTTCTAGTGCTCCTAGTCGTCTTCTACCTGATCAAGACTGTTAACATTCTTATCGCCAGACTGCTCGCAAGAGACGTAGCCCCTTTTGTTTCCTAACGCAGCTTCCAGAACATCGCGATAGTGATTATCAAGCCGATTGCCGTGATGAGATATCGTACCTTCTCTTGCGAAAGGCGCTGGGAATAGGTGGCTCCGAGATAATATCCGGCGATAGCACCCACAGTCATCACGGCCATACGAGGCCAGTCGATCAGGCCATTCGCTGTAAACCAGATTGCAGCGACCAGATTGATCAGGGAACCGAGGACATTCTTCAGCGTGTTCATCTGATGAATGTTTGAAAAGCCGAGAAAGCCGAGTGTCGCCAACATCAGAATTCCGATCCCTGCCCCGAAGTATCCTCCATAGACCGAGACCAGAAGCTGGAAGGGCATGGCAATAATTAGATGTCTTATTCCTGATGGAAGAGGCTGGGGTTGCGTCGCCTCCATCACGAGTTGATGGGCAACCCGTCTGCTCACCACGCCTTGGATCATAAAGAGCACTGTCGCGAAGAGCACCAGATAGGGAACCAACCGGGCAAAGGAGCTTTCGCTTCCATGAGTCAGCAGGAAACTGCCGAGTAAGCCGCCGACAATACTTACCGGGATAAAGGAGGCAAGCCAGGGCCTGATCTCAGAGAGATGCTGTCTGAAGCCGTAGATACTCCCTGAAGTGCCGATTACAAGCGAGAGGGTGCTCGTGGCGTTTGCTTCTACGGGATTCATGCCGAAGAGGATCAGAACCGGGAAAGTAATGAGGGTGCCTCCTCCGGCAATAGCGTTGATCACTCCCGCAAGGCAGGCAGCAGCCAGCAGGGAAATCAGTTCGATCCAAGGCATCAGGGAATAATGGCAGAAAACCTGAAGAGATTGCGATCCGATATCCGAGACAGCAATGAGTTGAGAAATCTTATTTTGCTCGAGCTCGTCGAAGAAGATAGCCTTTAAGGCCATCGTTTTTTTCCTCTATTTCATTCTATCATGCTGACAGCTTCCGGTCTTTCCAAATCCTATGGCGGGCGAGCCCTCTTCGAGGAGGCTTCACTGCAGATTAACCGAGGAGACCGCGTTGGGCTCATCGGGGCCAATGGAGCGGGCAAATCGACGCTTTTCTCGCTGATTCTAAAAGAGGCTGCCCCCGACTCTGGAACCGTGGCCCTAGAGAGAAGCGTCACTATCGGATTCCTGCCGCAGGAGAGCGCCCCATCGGGAGATGAGACCGTTCTGGAACTTGCCACCAATATTTCCTCCGAGATGGAGGAGGCCCAGCGGCAGATGAGGGAGCACACCGAGGAGGATCCCCTTCACCATGAGGGAGCGGGACGTTTCGTTGAACTCGATGGCCACTCACTTCAGGTCAAGGCAAAGCGGATCTTGAGTGGTCTCGCCTTCCGCGAAGGGGATGTGAACAAGCCGGCACGCACACTCAGCGGCGGCTGGATCATGCGAGCTCATCTGGCCCGCCTTCTGGTCATGGAACCTGATATCCTCATGCTCGATGAGCCGACGAACCACCTCGATCTTGAGTCACTCGGATGGTTCCAAAGCTACCTTTCAAAATATCCCGGGGCCATCCTAGCCATCTCCCACGACCGTGAGTTCCTGAATGAAATCTGCATCGGCATCCTTGAAATCCGCAATCGCAAGCTGAACCGCTACCGGGGGAACTACGACGATTACCTGGCCCAAAAGGCCGCCCGTGAAGAGCAGCAGTTGGCAGCTTACAAGAACCAACAGCGTGAGATAGCGGAACTCCAGCGCTTCATCGATCGCTTCCGTGCCAAGGCGAGCAAGGCTTCCCAGGCCCAGGACCGAATCAAGCAACTGGCGCGTATGGAAAAAATCGAGGCTCCTGAACGCGACGAGGCGACGGTCTCCTTCTCCTTCCCGCAGCCAAAGCGGAGCGGCCAGCGAGTGATCACACTGGAAGGAGTAAAACAGGCTTATGGCTCTCATGTCGTCTATGCCCACCTCGACCTGGAAGTCGAGAAGGGGCAGCGGACTGTTCTCGTGGGACCGAACGGTGCCGGCAAATCCACCATGCTCAAGATCCTGGCAGGGATGCTCCCACTGGAAGCCGGCATCGTCACTCCGGGCCACAACCTCTCGATCGGCTACTTCGCCCAGCACCGCACCGAGATGTTGGATGTGAGGAGGACCGTCCTTGCCGAGGCGATGGATACTCAGACTCCGGTTCCGGAACAAACTGTCCGTACCATTCTGGGATCCTTCCTTTTCCGTGGGGACGATGTCTTCAAGCCCGTAGGGGTGCTCAGCGGAGGAGAAAAGAGCCGCCTGGCTCTGGTGAAGCTGCTCCTCAATCCGCCCAATCTCCTGCTCCTGGACGAGCCGACAACCCACCTTGACATGCCGAGCATCGATGCACTAATCGGTGCACTGAGTCAATACGAGGGAACACTCCTCTTTGTCAGCCACGACGTGCACTTCATTAGGGCCCTGGCCACCACAGTCCTTCATATCAGCGCAGGGAAGCTTACCTCCTATTCGGGTGATTATCAGTACTATCTGGAAAAATCAGGCTCTCTCTCCGAGCGGGCTGCACTTGTCGCGCCGGGAGATTACCGTCCCGAGACTTGCGGAACCCAGGATGCTGCACCACGTGTAAAGATGGGCCTCAAGGAGATTAAGGAACAGCGCCGCGCCGAAGCCGAGGCCAGAAAAGCGGCCAATAAAATCATCCGCGAGAAGCAAGCGCGCCTCAAAACCGCAGAGGAGAACATCACCAGACTGGAAGCCCGGCAACGGGAATTGGTCTTGGAACTCGAAAATTCTGAGGGAAAAGCCTTTGAGCTTAACCGCGAACTGGCCGGGCTTCAGGAACGCCTCAGCTCTGTGATGGAGGAATGGGAGACACTCTCGGCTTCACTTCCTGCTGTGGAAGAGGAAACAATCTGAGAGATCTAGAAATTTACCACTCTCCCGAATGCTTGTCCGATACCTCCAAGCACGAGTCAAAAGCTTCGGCTATGCTTTCAACGGCCTGAAGATTCTCTTACTAACACAGCCGCATGCCCGACTTCACGCCATTGCTACCGTGATCGTCCTGATTGCGGGTAAGATTCTTCAACTGGGGCTATGGGAATGGGTAGCCATCCTGCTCTGCATCGGCATGGTATGGATGGCAGAGGCATTGAACACGGCGCTGGAGTTCCTCGCCGACGAGGTATCCCTAGAAAAAAGAGATCGCATCGGTAACGCCAAGGATGTGGCGGCTGGGGGCGTTTTGATCACGGCTATGATCTCGATTGCCGTCGCCGTGATTGTGTTCCGGAATCATCTGCCGGCTTTCTTTTAGAGTCTCCCCATACCAACCACTGATTGTAGAAACCTACATCTCTTTTCGACGGAAGTAGCCGACCTTGATCGGACTCATTGCAGAGAATGTTCCAACAAGATCATCCTGATGCATCAGAATCCAAGGTTGAGCGTAGCAAATGCCGTTCTTGGTAAAAACCACGTCATCGGCAAGATAAACAGCTGAGTGAATCACTCCACCCGATGCATTCAGTAGAAGAACGAGGTCTCCGGCAATTCCCGGTTGAGCGATCTCATAATAGTGATCTGTGATGTAGTGTCCCGCAAAGTCGTTGTCACTCATCCTAGGATCCGGGGTCTGGCTGAAAAAATTAAGCACCGTCCAATGGCAATCAGGCATTTTTAAATCCCCATCTTTCGGTGGCAATGGAGAGGTGAACAGTCTGTCGCGTGCCATCGGAGGCAGGGCATACAGCAGGCTGAAAGAGCCACCGTGGGGAAGGCGTTTCTGTGCCTCAACCAGTGGCTTCAGATTCTTCAAGAGAACTCCAGGCATCGAGAGCGCCCAGTAGTTCAGCGGCTTGTCGATATCGGAGCCGGAACGGATGAGAAGTTCGGCCAAAAGGGCGTTCTGACTCGTCAGGCTCCTGATAAAATCACACCTCTCCTTATCGGAGTTGAGTTCCTTGATGACTGTCTCAGGATCGCTGAAATAGGTGAACCCGTTCCGCTCATAGAGCAAGCGCTTCATGAGCCTCTTCGCCTTTCCATCCGAGGAGTGATGGTTCTCGAAGAATTTCCCTACATCGCCCTTAGGGATGAAATAGGGCGCTTTCTGAAATCGGTTCGAAGGATTCTGCGCGAGCAGTAGATAGAGCTTGGAGCGGACTTCAGGTGAGAGGTTGAGAATGATTTCACAATCAGGCTTTAAAATGACGATTGCGCCTGTGCCTTGGATCCTTTCCGCCAGTAGCTTGGCTGATTGTTCTTCCGTGCACCCACTGGCGATCAGAAGGCCGTGGACAGCTTCGGGAGTCATTGCTCCAAAACTCCAAAACGGTCCATCCGCAGATGTTCTGTCAAAGCCGGAATATTCCTGAGGTTGCTCGATACGAATGTCCCATTCCTGAAGATCGCCCCAGGCGCCGGAGCGAACAATCCCATCAGTACCTTCAGCCTCTTGTGCCAGATGCCCGTCGATCAGATGGGTTACAAGCATGCACACGGCAACAATCAGTATCCAGAAAGCAACCTGACGCTTCCGGGAGGCGATCCAGGAACTCCATGGTAGTTTTGATGTTGCCGGATGATCTTGGGACTGAAGAGGTAATTCTGAATTCACAGCATGGTCCGATTGGGGTATCGGTGCTGTGGAGGGACAGCCCAAAAATCGAGGTCGAAACTCTAAATAATCCAATCGGCTTTGCTATCGAAATCTTCAGGAGCTTTCCGGTTGACCATCGCGCATCGCTTTAGCAATCTTGTGAACTGTTTATCCGGTGAGGTGGCTGAGTGGTCGAAAGCAGCGCTTTGCTAAAGCGCCGTACTCCAAAAGGGTACCGAGGGTTCGAATCCCTCCCTCACCGCCATTCAACATCGTTGAATGGTGTGAATAGACGGGTTACGAACCTTGGGTTCGAAAGGCATACAGTGATCAGCGGCAAATTGGTAAGAGCCAAGCCCTCTTCCAAAGCCTGTGCAAAGCACGGGATAACCCCTCCTATCGAGATATTGATTGTCACTACGGAAGCAGTGATACTTTTCAATCTCATGAGCAAGGTAATCAAAAAGGCGAAGCTCACAACTTCCGTCACGGTCTCAATCCCCGGCACCACGGCAAATCTGGGGCCTGGATTCGATTCGTTTGGATTGGCCATGGATGTTGCCAACCTTGTCACGATCACCGGGGAGCAAAAGCCGGTTGCCCTGCCTGCGATGGTCGAGGCCACGGGCAGGAGTTTTTTCCTGGGGAGCGGACTCACTCCCTTCCCGTTTTCCTGGAAAATCAAGGGAAGCGTCCCCCAAGCAAGAGGTCTGGGAAGTAGCGTCACTGTCCGTCTTGGTACCCTCATGGGACTCAATGCCCTGAGCGGCAATCCTCTCTCACGCCTTGGTATCTATCGGCTCTGCGCGGAACTGGAGGGCCATCCTGACAATGCGGCTCCCGCAATGTTTGGTGGATTCACGATTGCCCGCTCTCATCTTGATCCGATCCGTTTGTCGGTCACATCAAAACTCCGCTTTATTCTCCTCATTCCGAACTTTGAGGTAGCCACTCCCGAGGCGCGCAAGGTCATGCCGAACTCGATCAGTATCATCGATGCAGCAGCCAATGCCGCCGATGCAGCGGTAATCGCAACGGCCTTTGCCACGGGAAAATACGAACTCCTCCAGGGAGCCTTCGGCGACCGCCTTCACCAACCCTACCGAGCCAAGCTCGTGCCCTTCCTGGGAAAGGTTGTCCAAGCGGGAGAGCAGGCTGGAGCCATCGGGGGATGGCTTAGCGGATCCGGTTCGACCATCTGCTGCATTGCTCCTGATGCCGTTTCTGCAAAAAAAATCGCTTCGTCAATGCGTGCTGCCGCACCGCAGGGGGTCAGGATCGCCATTGTCGCCGCCGACAACAAAGGGGCCAGGATCGTCAAATCCTGATGAGGCAGCTTCTCGACAGACTCGAGCAGTTTGCCGTTGATGTCATTCTGGAGCGTCGTGCTGGAAAAAGGGCAGGGCTTCTCCGAATAGTTCTTCGAGGACTTTCTTTCATTTATCTCGGCATCGTCTCGCTGAGAATTCAACTCTTCGCCTCCAACATCCTTAGACCGCACCAGGTTGGATGCCCCGTGGTAAGCATTGGAAATCTTACGGTGGGCGGGACGGGAAAGACACCGGTTGTTGAAAAACTCGCCCGAGAGCTCTCTTTGCGAGGAAGAAAGGTGGCGATCCTCAGCCGGGGATACAAAAGCACACTGCGACGGATTCCCGGGAACAACCCCTCTCCCGTGCGCGTGGTTTCCGAGGGCGGGGCTCTCCTGCTCGATTCGAGGAATGCAGGTGATGAGCCCTTCATGCTGGCAAAGAACCTTCGCGGGGTTGCGGTCGTGGTCGATAAGGATCGTGTCGAATGCGGACGCCATGCCATCTCTCAATTCGGAAGCGATCTGCTAATCCTCGATGACGGGCTCCAATACCTCCGCCTGCAACGCCGCTTCGATCTGGTCTTGATCGACCGGGAGGCCCCCTTCGGTAACGATTATCTCCTTCCCCGAGGTACCCTTCGTGAGCCTCCCGCTCACCTGCGACGCGCCACCCACATCATGATCACCAAATGCGATGGAAGTGATCTCTCGGAACTTCACCACCGCATCAGGAAATATAATAGGACAGCTCCCATCATCGAATGCCGGCACCGCCCGGTGCAACTTCAGGACTTCTCGACCGGAGAACAAATTCCACTCTCGTCCCTTCAAGGCCTCAAGGCTGCCGCCCTCTCCGCCATTGCCTCACCGGAGAGCTTCGAGCAGGGACTCCGGCGTCTAGGGGTCTCGCTCGAACTCACCCAGAGTTTTGCCGATCATCACCGCTACTCCAAACGGGAACTCGACCGCTTCATCAAGCGTTGCACCCGCCGCGGCGTCTCCTGCATCATCACCACGGAAAAGGATGCCGTGCGAATGCCTCATCTGCTGAACCAGGAAATTCCTATCCATTATCTGAGGATCGAAATCGATATCGTTAGGGGTCAGGAGCATTGGGACAGGATGCTTAATCAACTCCTCCACCCATCGCATCCCATGATTAAGGACTCCGAGACAAACGGCGAGGAACTCCGTCAGGCGGCGGAATCCCTCGCTTCCCTAGCTGACCTTTCCTAGGATCTGTTGACGGCTTCAAAGCTGTGGATGTAATCCCGAGTGACAGGGACACCATCCGGACGCTTAGCCAACTGAATCTGAAAAACCAGTTGCCCCTGGTATCTGAAACTCAGCTCGCTGGAGACGAGATAGAATTCCCACATCCTGCAGAAGGGCTCGTCATAGAGTCTTCCTGCATCATTCCTTCTCGCTTTAAAGCGTTCATGCCAGAGGCGCAGGGTGTGGGCGTAGTGCATCCTCAGAATCTCTATGTCCGTCACAAACAAACCTGCCTTCTCGATTTCAGGAAGAACTTCTGAAAGCGCCGGGGAGTAACCTCCGGGAAAGATGTGTTTTGCTATCCAGGGATTTGTGTGTCCCGGTCCCTCCGGTCTGCCGATGGAGTGAATCAGCGCGACGCCATCCTCCGTAAGCAAGTCCGAGATCTTACGAAAAAACTCCCCGTAATGGTTCACCCCCACGTGCTCAAACATTCCAACAGACACGACCCGGTCATAGCAGCGTGACTCATGGCGATAGTCACGCATTTCAAAACGAACGCGATCTGCCAATCCTGCATTGCTGGCGCGGAGATTCGCATAGGCATGCTGCTCGGTAGAAAGCGTCAATCCCGTCACATCGACACCGAATTTTCCCGCCAGCGTCAGCCCCAGCCCCCCCATCCCGATCCAATATCGAGCACCCTGTCACCGGGGCGAAGGATCAACTTCGCTGCGATATGTCGCTTCTTGAGTTCCTGGCACTCCTCCAAAGTCTCCTTCCCAGTCGCGAAATAACCACAGGAATATTGTCTGTCAGCATCTAAGAAGAGATCGTAAAGACCATCCGAGAGATCGTAGTGATGGGCCACATTCCTGCGAGAGCGTGAGACCGGATTGAACTGGTGAAACACACGCATCAAATCCCGCAGTCGTTCCGTCAAACCACTCAGTGGATAGTTCAGTGATTTCAGCCCGATCGAGCGAAAGAGCAGTTCAAGGAAGTCATGGAGCGATCCCCTCTCAATCGTTAGTTTACCATCCATATAGGCCTCACCTGCCCCGAGTTGCGGATCAAGGAGCAGCCTCCATCCCGTTTTACGATCATGAATCCGGATGACAATCTCCTCTCCCTGACCATCGCCATAGGCTTCCGAAGATCCACTCCAATCAATGACCCTAAGAGAACCATTCCGTATCAACCCCCGAAGGATAGGATCAAGCAGCCCCTTGCCCGGGCCTCCATTCGCTTTCTGATGCAGGGAAGTTCCGTTTCCAATAGACATCTGCGGTAGCCGAGCCAGCACGTTTTGGAGCGTGTGCATGAGGAAACGATGACACTTCCGCTCCGATTACGTCCATAATCAGAACGCTTAGATTGTGATCAGAAATCTGACCAGGCAGCCTCCCTACGGAATCAGCCCGCCACGACAGGAACCATCACGGCGTCGCTCATTCCATGAAGGATTTTTTTGTCGGCGGGACAGACCGTTGCAAGAACTCCACCAAGAGATGCCTTCCCCTCGTTCACAAAGAAATAGGGACTAAGGCGCGTGCGCCCTTTCATTGTAGTCACGTTTCCTTCGGCATTGTAGAAGGCTTGATCCGTTAGAATGGAATGGCGGAAGACTTGAAGAATATAGGGATGTTCCGAGAACTCCAGTAACGCACGCTCGATCACCGCTTCCCACTGGACACGCGGAAGGTCGGATCCGAGAGAGACCCCTCTGGCACCCCAGGCACGGCCGTCGAACCCGCTGATCTTGATGATCAGATCCCTGGCTTTCTGGCTGAAGGCACCCAATTCCTTCCAATTCTGAATCTCAAGCTTGGGATAGACAGCGTTCGGGGGAAGCAAACTCGGATCGAGCACCCACGTGTAGGGGATCCACTTTTGTAAGGATTGCATTCCGCGCTCCCCAAGCTGACGCAGCCAAAACTCTCGAAGCGGGGCCATCCAGAAGAGGGCCATCCAGAGCTTCTCCTCAAGCTGTGCTTTGGGAGGGGGGGTCACGGAGACGAGTCCTTTGCAGGCATCGTGGAAGAGACTCTCGGCGCACGGCACATTGGGAAGATCGAACATCTCGAAGAAGCGGTAAATATTCCCACTCCAGTGAGCGCGTGAAGAGGCATCTGAAACCTTCCAGAGAAAATTTCCACCCCGTTCCCCGGCCTCTGCCTCTGCCCGGCTCCATCGGATGAGACGCCCAGCGAGCCATTCCATCTCAGGTAGGTAAGTGGCAGCCTCTTCAGAGATAATGATTTCACCACCCGGCAGCACCGAGGAAAATCCTTTGAGCATGCCTTCCGATCCTCCAATAACGTCAAAGCCTAAGGATGCGTAAGTTTCGTTTAACCATCCGGTGAGCCCGATCCCTCCTGGGATCTGATCGAGTTCACAAATCGAGAATCCCTCCTCCGTGAGAATGAGATCGGGTCTAATCACCCGGGCGATCTGGCCGCGGAAGGCAGGATTCCTGCCAAGGGCGACAACCTCAGGCGGTTTTCCCCTATCAAGGAGCTCTGAAATCCAGGAGGGCTGACGCCCCTCGACGCTCTGCCTGTAAAGCAGGTCACAGGCCTCGGCAAACTGGAGCAGACGGTGTCCCATGGATTCAAGCTCCCGGGCAAGCTTGCCATCCAGAGCGTAGGGCGAAGGGGCCCATCGCCATTCCTTCCCGGCAAAGAGTTCACCCTTCGGAATGCGGCGACGAAGTTCCTCCAGTGATACGCGACCAGATGCCTTCGATGGGTCGCTGGCGATCATGAGAGCAGATTCCTGAGTGCCTCACGCACCGTATCTTCGGCGGAGGAATCAGGCGAAAGCTTGGGCATTACGGCTTTGACAGCCTTGTGGGCATCTGCCTGTTTATAACCCAGCGATATCAGGGCCAGGACGGCGTCATGGAGATGGCGTTCAATACCTGACGGGGCGTTTTCACGACTTGCTGCTTCCCATTCTGCGGCGACTCCGAGCTTATCCTTGAGTTCGAGAACGACGCGTTCGGCGGTTTTTTTGCCGACTCCGGATATCTTTGAAATCGCCGCGATATCGGAGGTGACCACGGCCGATTTGAAATGCCCGACTTCCATTCCACTAAGGATAGCAAGGGCTAGCTTCGGACCGATACCTGAGACATGAGCCATCAACAGACGGAAAAGATCACGTTCTTCAGCCGAGGAAAAACCGTAGAGAATTTGGGCATCCTCACGCACATGGTGATGCGTCAGCACCCGAACTTTGGCACCCGTGGAAGAGAGTTTGCTGTAACTCGAAAGCGGGATGAGAATCTGGTAGCCGATTCCAGAAGCATTGACGACGATTTGGTTCGGAAGCACATCTTCCAGTATCCCTTCGACAAAAGTTATCATGACATCCAGTTATTTACCCATCTTAGGCACTAAAGACCAGAGGTTGTCGTGTCGGGGAGGAATTTCACTCTTTTTAATGTGTTCACTGGTTTTCCTGGGATCATCTCACCGCCTTCATGGGAGCGACGGAAAAGGGACTCCTGCCTTGCTCTTCGGTGGTTACTTTGAACGTCCGCCGATTCACCGTTTCCTTTCGGGGTCAAAAAAAACCCTGCTTTTTCCCGCCCTTGTCAGCAATCAAGGCGAAGCGATTCTCTTGGTGTCGGAGGCCGGAATGACCCCATCCGCTTGGGATGCCATCCTCAAGGAATCCCGTGAGGAGACTTCACTCTTCATGGCGACCATGGACCCATTAATGGTGCGCGATAACAATCAGGTGATCCAGGCAGCGGTGATGAGTTCGGACGATCCAAGGCTTGCATCTTGCATCCTAAATCCCGGATTTCTCCGCCGATTCAGCGCAATCTTTGGACCGGAGTTGATCGTGGCCATCCCTTCACGAAAAAAAATCTATGTCTTTCCTAAGCTGGCAAACAGGATCCCCGAGATGATCCAGATGATTCGTGACGACTACTTGATCTCTCCCCAACCCGTCTCCACAGAGCTCTTCGAACTTTCCAAAAAGGGGATCAGAGCCATCGGCACCGTGGATCCCGACGACCAGTAATCAAGGAAAGTTCTTAAACTGCTTCAGCCAGCAGTGCCTGCTCGGGTGTCAGTTCATCATCGCCTCGGCGGGCCCTCTCGACGCGCTCCAGATAGTGATCCAGCACCTTGTCAGGAATTCCGGGAATACGCGCCGAGGAGAAGGCCTTGATTGCCTCCTCCCACTTGCGCTCACGAAAAAGAATAACTCCCTTCCAGAACTGGTCACGACTGCGCTCCCGCTCCGGGGAGAGAGAGTTCTTAGGGGCAAGGAACTCATAGAGCTCCACTCTGCGACGACTTCCGGCACGCTGGAGAAGATCGATGGGGCGACCCTCCACGGTTTCGGAAGCCCTCTCATACGATAAGGGACCGCTCAGAATTCGGCATCCATACTGGGCGCAAGCCGCAGAGAGATGTCGTGTAAAATCCACCACGGGACCCGAAACGCTATAACGCCCCAACCTGGCGCCCCCGTAGGCGGCCGCAATCATTGGACCCGAGTTCACCCCGATACGAAAATCCAAGCGCTGCAGCCAGCGGTTGTCACATTCTCTATTGAGCTCTTCCAGCCGCGATACCAGATCGATCGCCCCACGGGCAGCCTTGGCAGCATGGTTCATGATTCCCGAGGATGGCAGAGGAACTCCGAAGACAGCCCGGACACTCTCGCCGGAACATTCGTCAAGGTAGCCGCCGACATCGACCAGAAAGTCGGAAGCCGTCCGTAAATAGAGATTCATGAGGGCCACATAATCCGCCGGCTTGAGCACCTCCATAAGTTCGACATGGTTATGGATCGAGCAAACAAGAACCGACGCCTCATGCATCTCGCCGGGAAAATCAACGGACAACTCCCCATCAACAAGTTGTCGGAAGATCTCAGGTCGAAGTCGCTGGCCAAAAAGACGCCGCAGTACCAGACCCCTGGATCCTACCTCGGTCTTCCAATAGAGAGTAACTGCGATCACCGAAAGAAGAAGGGCCGCAATACTAGGCACGGGATTCAGATAAGAGAGGTAGAGAGAGGCTACCAGTGAAGCTCCAAGCACTAGCAACAAAGCTGTAAGCGCTAGCAACATCATTTCCCTCACGCTGGATCCAAGACCAATCCAGAGGAAGGCTGGAACAAGGATCAAAGCCAGGGCCATCGGAAACTGTGGCAGTCCATTTGCAAAGGGATGCAAAGCGGAGGCATGAATCAGGTTTTGCCACACAGTCCCGGCGCCTATAAATGCTCCAACAAGATGGAGAAGGACAACAACCAACGTTGTGAAAAACAAGAGAATCAGGAATGATTTGAGCAGTCTCATTTAAGCCTGTTAGTTATGATATAGACGGGTGATCGTTCCACGGGAGTTTAGGTTTTCAGTAAGATCAACGGGAATCAAGGGAAACGCTTCACCGTTTACGAATCCTACCTGCGAGAAGGTTCCTCATCAACCCGCCTAATTGCGCCTCTTTTTTCTCCACTGAACCCGACGACTCCAGTGCGGCAAGCATTCCGTTGAGAACCTGGTCATGAGAAGTAAAGCGTTTACTGGGATCGGGATCGGTCATCCTTGCAATGAGATCTCTTGTGGCTGATGAAGCTTCCATGCCGCCAAGAGGAATTGGTTTTGACTTGAGATCGAGCAACTCCGGTATCGAGAGACCCTCCGTTTGATAAGGAGGTGAGGAAGTCAATGCATGGTAGAGACAGCACCCGAGCCCGTAGAGATCGGAACGACGATCACCTACAAACCCCTCCAACATCTCGGGAGCCACATAATCTGGAGTGGCCAGAAGGTGGGTCTGAGCGATCGGTTTTGCAGCGATGCTACGTGCAAGACCGAAATCCCCTAACTTGGCTTCTCCATTATGAGTAAAGAGAATATTGGCCGGCTTGAGATCACAGTGCACGATGCCGTGAGATTCAGCCCTCTTAAGAGCATCTAGAATCTCTACCCCAACCCTTAAGACACTCTTCACGTCGAGCCTCTTAGACCCGGATTCCGAGGAGACGATCCGATCATGGAGAGAGCCTCCGTGCATAAACTCCATCACCAGTCGCGCTCCCATCTGATCCTCCTCTAAGGCAAGAACCTTCACCACGGAGGGGTGATCCACCAATCGAGCGCAAGCTGCTTCATTACGAAGCATCATCAGATGCTCCTCGTAATCGGGCACCGATCTCTCCAGCAACTTGAGTGCAATGTCACCAAATCCTTCACTCTCCGAGTCGCAACGCGCCCGGAAAACCCGTCCGCTTCCACCCCGACCCGCAACTTCCAGAAGTTCGTAGGGACCAATCATTCTCCTAACCCTGACTTCGGAGCGGCATCGGGGACAGCGGACCAGGGAGAAAACAGTTTCCTGAGTGCTATCCAGCATCACCCCGCAGGAGGGACACTGTTCCTCGGATTGCTCTGGGATGATTGACGACATCCATTGACCCTAATGGCGGAAACCCCCATTCTTCAAGCGACTCGGACTAGAAAACACACCCGAGAACCAGACCACAACGCCCATGTCCGAACCTATTGTCCACGAAATCACTGCATCCGACGAGGATAGCCGCCAACGGGTCGACATGGTCCTGGTCCGCCATCTTCCTCATTTTTCGCGTTCCAAGATCCAGTCCCTGGTAAAATCAGGAAGAGTTACCCTGCGTGGAGAAACGGTGAAAAACAATGAGGAGGTGACCGCTGGTGATCTTTTTCGTGTCGAGGAGGAGCCACCGAGGGCGCCGACAGGAGCAAGAGCCGAGGAAATCCCCCTGGAAATTCTGCACGAGGATGCTGATCTTCTTGTTGTTAACAAACCGGCTGGCATGGTCGTGCATATCGGCGCCGGCCATGAGGATGGCACTCTCGTCAATGCCCTCCTGTATCACGGAGCTTCCCTCTCCGCCGGGTCTGAGGAGCATCGCCCTGGCATTGTCCATCGCTTGGACAAGGAGACCAGCGGCTGCATTGTTGTGGCCAAGAATGATCAGACGCACGCGGCGCTCTCGCAAGCCTTTGCCAACCGTCAGGTTAAGAAAACCTATCTTGCCATCATCCGAGGTAGGCCGCGCCACGCGAAGGGAACAATCGATCTGGCAATCGGCCGCCATCCCGTTCAGCGCCAAAAGATGACTCCCCGCCGAGCCCCCTCAGGGCGCGATGCCGTGACCGACTATGAACTCCTCTCCACCCGTGACGGCTGGACACTCATCGCCTGCATGCCGCACACCGGGCGCACCCATCAGATCCGAGTCCACCTTCAGAGCCTGGGACACCCGATTGCAGGAGACCCTCTCTACGGAAAACGAGATCGCTTCGAACGCCACCTCCTTCATGCATGGAAACTTGAGTTCCAACATCCCAGTACCGGTGAACCTCTCTGCTGTGAGGCTCCTCTGCCGGCTGATTTTGGACTCGTTCCCCTACCGGCTTCAAAGACATCATCCCGGGCATGAGCGCAAACCCAGACGCCTTTCAAGAAGCCTTGGAGGCAACCCTACCCATTCTCCAGTCCATGACCAAGAATCTGCGCCCCAAACCCAAAGCCACCCGGACAAGCCTTGAAAATCTCAAGGCTTCGCTCCCCTCCTCCTTTGAAAAACCCATCGAAACCGCCGGAGATAGGCACAAGACACCTCAGCCTGTTATCCCGATCACTTCAGACAAAGACGATGGACGTCTTGGCAAGCTGGAGATTCTCAAGAAAAGCATCCTAACCTGCACGCGCTGCCCCCATTTGGTGGCAAGCCGAACTCAGGTGGTCTATGGTGTTGGCAATCCTTATGCCGAACTCCTCTTCGTCGGGGAGGCACCGGGTGAAGAGGAGGATCTCCGGGGCGAACCCTTCATCGGCAAAGCCGGTCAATTACTTACCAAGATCATCGGAGCGATGGAGTATACCCGCGACGACATCTTCATCGCCAATATCCTGAAATGCCGACCTGACATGCCGGATAGGGAGTCCGGCAACCGTAAGCCAAAACCCGCAGAGATGGCGACTTGCCTTCCGTGGCTGACACAACAGATCGAACTCATCAAACCCAAGGTCATCGTCGCCCTCGGCCTGACCGCAGTGGAGGGCTTACTGGGAGAGCCCTGCACAATGCGCGATATCCGCGGCAAGTGGCTCGATTATCATGGAGTCCCGCTCATGCCGACCTACCACCCAGCCTATCTCTTGAGAAATCAGACGCTCGCCGAGAAGAGGAAAGTCTGGGAGGACATGCTGCTCGTCCTCGAAAAGCTAGGCCGTCCCATCAGCGCTAAACAGCAGGGTTATTTCCTTGAGAAGGCCTAGGGTATAGGACAAAGAGCCCATCATCAGAAGGATCAACGAAAGCACACGTCTCCCGGCAGGTGAATCCCATCACGCCATTAGCTAGCGAAAGTGAGAGGAAACGCCACTCGTGCGGTCCTCAGCCCGAGCGAATTCTTAGGACAGCTTTCCATTGGCTCGTCATCACGGGTTGCAGGATTCTCTACTCGGTGACTTGCAAGGTAAAGGTCGTCGAACTGGCTCCTGTTCCCCACAGAGGCGCTCTCATCTTGGCCTCCAATCATATCAGCCACTTTGATCCCGCCATCCTGAGTGGTTTTTTTCCACGTCGTCTCGACTGGCTTGCTATGAGGGAGCTCTTCGGAGCCGGCTGGTCGGAGAGGTTCTTCACTTGGTTAAACTGTATTCCCGTTGACCGTAGCGGAGCCGACCGCACGGCGCTCCGGCAGGCCTTCCATCGACTCACGGACGAGCGGGTGATCGGGATCTTCCCTGAGGGAGGAATCCGGGCTGGGGAATGGTCGATCCTGAACGGGGCAGCCATGAAGCCCGGACTTGCGATGCTAAGCATCCACTCGGGTGCACCGGTCGTTCCCTGCGCCCTGATTGGAAGTGATCGCCTCTACAAACCGGCCAACTGGCTCCATCGCACCACCATCTATCTGATGATTGGGGATGCCGTTGAACCTCCCAAAGAGGACGCAAGTCAACCCGGAGCCAAGGGGCGCTTTGCGGCAGATCTCTCGAGAGCCTTCGTTTCGCTAAAGGAGGAAGCAATAGCCCGATTTCATCTCTCCGAAGAGGATCTACCCAAGAACCCTCAAGCTAGAAAAGGGATCCATCCATGAGATCACTGATCAACCGGACAGCCCATGCAGGAATGGATGCCATTGTGTGCGCGATGATGAACACCATTCAATGGCGTCTGCGTCACCATGCAATCACCCGCGAACGCCTGGAGGAATATCTCTTGGAATGCCAAGATCAAGATCACCAGACTTATTACTCTACGCCAGATGAGAATCGGACATTAAATCCACCCGAATGGAGAAGGGAGGGCCACCGCCTTTTCTGGAAGACAGCACGGAAGAGTGACTATCCCGAGAATAACACGGTCTGCGCTCACCTCTTTGAGACGACCCACTTCAATTCACCGGATGATGCACCCACGATCATCCTGGTACATGCACTCATGTCGGCGAATGACTCTGGCTATCAACAGATCGCCTCCCGCTTCAATAAAGAGGGGTGGAATGTCCTGTTTCCTCATTTGCCCTACCATTACAGCAGGACACCAAGGGGTTATGCCAACGGTGCCTTGACCATCACTTCCGACCTCATCAGAAATGCTGAGACCTTGAGACAATCGGTCATCGAGCTTCGACAGTTGATAGCTTGGTCTCGTCAGCAAGGTTCCAGACGAATTGCCTTACTTGCGACAAGTTATGGGGCTTGGGTTACTTCGCTGGCCCTGTCGCTTGAGAAGACCGATTTCACCATTCTGATTCAGCCTGTTGTAGACGTCAAGCATGCCACCTTCGAGAGCCCGGCCAGCCGCATGATGGCCAGATCTCTGAAGCGCAACAACATTTATCCAGAAGCCATTGACCGACATGCACACCTCAGCTCTCCATCACGGCTTATTCCGCTCACTCCATTGGATCGCATCACGATTATTGGAGGGAAGTATGACCGACTTTCAACTACTGCCTCCCTCAAGAAGCTTTGTCAGTCGTGGGGAGGAGCCAAATATCTGGAAGTCGATCAGGGTCATTTCGGCTATGCTGCCATGAGAAGGGCACTCCAAGAATCAGAGCGCTACTTGAAGCACCCTGTAATGTCCGAATCAGAGTAATGAAAACGCTGAATCCCACTCTCCTCGTCACCATTGGCCCAACACAAGAGCCACTCGATGCCATGCGTCTTATTAGCAATCGCTCGACCGGAGAACTCGGCACCCTACTGGCGCTCCACCTGATTGAATGCGGTCATTCCGTCATTGCATTGCGAGGAGTCGGCTCAACAGCCGAATCCTCTGAATTGTTCCGACACTGCAAACGGGTCATTCCGTTTGATAAAACTGCCGATCTAAAGGCCGCTTTGGAGAATCTTTCAGCCGAACAACCCCCCATTGCCGGAGTCTTCCACGCGGCCGCCGTGTGTGACTTTTCCCTTCCCTCAGCGGGAACGGGAAAAATTTCCACCTCTGAGGGAGCCCTCACCCTTAAGTTGGTACCCACCCCAAAACTGCTCCCGCTGTTGCGCGGATGGTTCCCCTCCGCCAGAATCACCGGTTGGAAATTCGAAGCCTCAGGCGACCGAGAGTCGGCCTTGGCCGCGGGAATTACTCAGGTTCGTCAATGTGCCACTGATGCCTGCATCATCAATGGTCCCTCCTACGGCGAAGGATTCGGCGTGCTTTTAAAATCAGGCCATCTCACCCATGTAGCCGACCGCAAGGAACTATGTAATCATCTGGCAGAGAGCATGCAGAACAATTCGGAATAAGTCTTTTCACTTGAATCTCCTTTCTTAAACGCACGGGGCTCTCTAGAATCCCCGCACTCATGATCGAAGACCTTAATCCCTATATTGACGCCGGTAAGATCACCGCCGCCGCCGCAGAAGCCCTCTCCAAACTCTCACCAGGAGCCTACTGCACCCACCGCAGCTGGGGGTTTGGCAAGATCGCTGGCTGGGAGCTTATCACGGGACAGATCACGATTGATTTCGGCAGCAAGAAGGGACACCCGATGCAGCTACAGTATGCCGCGGAAACCCTCACCCCTATCCCCTCCCAGCACATCCTCGCTCGCGCGGCAACCGATGCCGCAACTATCCGGGAAGAGGCTGCCTCCAACCCGGTGGGACTCGTTCGTTCTATTCTAGGCGATCATGGAGGCAAGGCCACTGTCGACGAGATCGCATTAATACTGGTTCCCTCCGTCTTTGATGCCGCAGGCTTCAAGAAATGGTTTGATGCCGCCAAGAAGAAACTAAAGACCGACGGTCACTTCTTAATCCCCGCAAAGAAAGGCGAACCGATTGTCCTTCAGGAGACCCCTCAGAATCCCCACGAACGCCTGATCGGTGAGTTCCGTGCGGCACGTCACCCGAAGGAGCAGGTTGCAGCTCTCGACACGGCGCTCAAATCACTCAATGACTTCGCCAAGGAAGTGGAAGAACTCCGCACCCTGGCTGACGAGGTCGAGGAAGCAGCCAAGCGCGGCGGCAGAATCCACGCCGCCAAGGCGATCGAACTTCTAATCATTCGTGATGAGATCTGTGCCAACCACGAATCTCTCAAGCCAGGGCCCCAGGCGGCCAGCATCTCATCCCTTCTGGCCGATTCCCCAGCCAAGTTGACCGAAATCCTCGCAGAGATACCCGCGGCCAAGTATGGCCGCGTCCTTGAGGCCTTCCCTAGAGCTTTCCCCGATAGTTGGGAGGAGAAAGCACTCCGCCTCACACGCACCTCCGAACCGCGCCTGAGCGGTGAAATCTTCAAGCTCTTCGTGGCCCAAGGAAAGCGCGAGGCCTTTGCAGAACATACCCGCCGTCTTATCCGGGAACGCTCCGCCAGCTCCGACTATGTCCTCTGGCTCTGCAAGGACCGCTCCAAGACACTCCCCGAACTTATTGACGAGGAGCTCTTCGCTGCCATTCTCGCGGCCATGGAGACTGACCTTCATGCAGACATCAAGAGTAAGCGCCTTGAAGAGTTCCTCTTTGAAGACCGCGATCTCGTGGCCGACCTCCTTGGCAAGGCTGAACGCGACTCAGCTCGTCAGGCTGTCCGCAAGATCATGCTCAGCCCCGTATTTGCTGATCTGAACAGGCGCTCCCTGCTTGCCCGCATTCTCAAGATTCATCCTGAACTTGAATCCCTGGTAACGGGGGATCAGCAGGCACCCGCGGAGCGCGCCGAGAGTCTTGTCGTCTCCTGGGCAAGTCTTCAGCGGCGTAAAGAGGAGCTTGAGCACATCGAGAAGGTGCTTATTCCCCAGAACATCCGCGACATCGCTACCGCCCGTTCCTATGGCGATCTGCGCGAAAACTTCGAATTCAAGTCGGCCAAAGAGCAGCAAGCCGTTCTCAATCGCCAGAAGGGTGAGCTTGAGCTGATGCTCAATAATTCCCGTGGCACGAACTTCGAGAATGTCGACACCTCCGCCGTTTCCATCGGTTCCGTGGTGACCATGGAGCCCTCGGAAGGCGGCTCCCCTGAAACCTATAGCATCTTAGGGGCCTGGGATGGGGTTCCTGATAAAGGGTGGGTCTCCTACCAAGCCGTTATCGGCAAAGCCTTGCTCGGAAAACGGATCGGCGAAGTCATCGATCTCCCTGCTGACAAGGGAGTCCACTCAATGAAGATCGTCACGATTGAACCCTTCACCGACCTGTCCGCCCTCGGATCAACTGAGGGAACCACCTCCTAGAACTCAGGGCGCAACACTTTCTTGAATCGTTTTAAACTTCCATCTACTAACTCCTAACTTCCAAATTTATGAACGATACGACCATCACAGCCATCCACGCCCGTGAGATCCTTGACTCCCGCGGCAATCCCACACTCGAAGCCGATGTCCATCTGGCCGGCGGAGCCGTAGGCCGCGCTGCCGTCCCTAGCGGAGCATCCACCGGAGAGCATGAGGCCGTGGAGCTTCGTGACAACGTGAAGAGCCGCTACCTCGGCAAAGGTGTCACCAAGGCTGTCGGCAATGTCATCAACCATATCGCTCCGGAGCTTGTCGGTTACAATGCCCTGGATCAGATCACGATCGATACCGTTATGAGGGAGCTGGACGGCACTCCGACCAAGAAAAAGCTAGGAGCCAACGCAATCCTTGGAGTCTCCATGGCAGTCGCTCGCGCCGCCGCAGCACAACTTGGACTTCCTCTTTACAAATACCTCGGGGGTCCGAATGCCAAGGTGCTACCGGTTCCCATGATGAATATTCTCAATGGTGGCGCTCATTCGGATGCCCCGATTGATTTCCAGGAGTTCATGATCATCCCGAAGGGACTCCCTACCTTCTCCGAGGCTCTGCGCGCCGGAACCGAAGTCTTCCATGCACTCAAGGGTGTGCTGAAGGATCGCGGCCTCTCCACCGCCATCGGGGATGAGGGTGGCTTCGCACCCAAACTCAAGGGAGCCGAGGATGCGCTCGACTCAATCTCCAGCGCGGTTGAGAAGGCCGGATACAAGCTCGGAACCCAGATTGCGATCGGCCTCGATGTTGCCTCCAGCGAGTTTTACGACGCAGCCAAGAAGCAATATGTCTTCAAAAAATCCGACGGCAGCCGCCGCTCCGGCTCAGAACTCGTTGCTTACTACAAGAAGCTCGTTTCAAAGTACCCCATCATCTCGATCGAGGATGGATGTGCCGAGAATGACTGGGCGACCTGGAAGCTCCTCACTGAGGCTCTTGGTGATAAAGTACAGCTCGTGGGTGATGACCTCTTTGTCACGAATGTCGAGTTCCTGCGCAAGGGAATCGAAAAGGGAGTTGCCAATTCCATCCTCGTGAAGGTGAACCAGATCGGCTCTCTCACAGAGACCTTCGATGCCATCGAACTTGCCAAAGAGAATCGCTACACGGCCGTCATCAGCCACCGCTCGGGCGAGACCGAGGACACCACGATCTCCGACATCGCCGTCGCCACCAATGCCGGCCAGATCAAGACGGGCTCACTCTGCCGCACAGATCGCGTCGCCAAGTACAACCAACTTCTCCGCATCGAGGAGCAACTTGGTGAAGATGCTGTTTACGGCGGCAAGCTAAGATGCTAATCAATCCTTAATGCAGGGGAGTCACATCATTCAGCCGAATTCAAACTCACGCCGCCGCTCGCAGTCGGAATTCCTTCCGACCGCCATGCGGATTGTTTTTTTTCTGATTGTCGTCTGTGCGGTTCTGATCGCCGCGTTCACCTTCTATCCCGAGTGGACACGTCTCACTGACATGAAGCAGGATCTTGCAAGCAAGACCGCACGTTTTGAGGAGTTGAAGAAATCAACATCTGAGCATGAGCAGGAGGTTCACCTACTTCAAACCGACAAGGAGTATCTTGAGATGATTGCGCGTGATCGCCTCGATCTCATGAAGGATGGCGAGACGATTTTCCGCCTGAGCAGCGCTAAGCCGCGCTCCTGATTACCTCTGGCAACAAAGACTCCTCCAGCAGGGGTTTTACACCATGTCTTCCGTATCTCCAATCGATCTTTCTCTCCTGGATGCCTCCGGGCTTGCCGACCGTCTCGTCTCGCTCAGGAGGTTTGTCTGCCGATCCTCCCGGATCAGGCATCCTCGGATCGACCGATCCTCGGACTTCTAGGCAAATAGCCTAGAATGACTAAGCCGCGCCCCTGCGCGCCTTTTCTTTTCGTAGTTTCCCTGATCTCGCCTTAAATTTTACTGATTCTATGTCTGAACAACCAATCGATCTTTCTCTCCTGGATGCCTCCGGGCTTGCCGACCGTCTCGGCTCGCTCAGGAGGTTTCTTTGACGCTCCCGCTTTAGCTACCGAACTCGCGGGCATCGAAGTCCGCATGACGGAACCCGGATTCTGGGATAACCGTGAGTCCGCCCAAAAGGACATGGAAAAGGTCTCATCCATCAAGGCAAAACTTGGCCCGCTTTCCCAACTTGAACTCCGGGTAGGTGATCTGGAAATTCTCAAGGAAATGGCCATGGAAGAAACCGATCCCGCGGCGAAGGCTCAGGCCGCTGGCGAAGTCTTCAAGGAATTCCATACACTGACCGGCGAGATCGAAAAGTTCGAACTCCAGCAACTCCTCTCCGGAGAGTTCGACAAGAGCAATGCCTACCTCACCATCAACTCGGGGGCGGGTGGCACCGAATCGTGCGACTGGGCTGACATGCTCATGCGAATGTACAAGCGCTGGATCGAGCGCAGTGACTTCAGCGTCAGCGTTGTCGATATCCAGGAGGGTGATGAAGCAGGCATCAAGTCAGTGACCCTCGAAGTGACGGGAGATTTTGCCTATGGCTACCTCCAAGCCGAACGCGGCGTCCACCGTCTTGTCCGGATTTCCCCTTTTGACTCCGCAAAGCGCCGCCACACATCCTTTGCCAGCATCGATGTGACGCCGGAGATCAAGGATGCCCCCATCGAGATCAACCCTGCCGACATCGAACGCTCCACCTTCCGCTCAGGCGGCAAAGGAGGACAGAACGTCAATAAGGTGGAAACCGCCGTCCGCCTTCGCCACATTCCCACGGGAATTGTCGTTGCCTGTCAGGCACAGCGGAGTCAGGGAAAAAACAGCGAACAGGCACTCCAGTTGCTCAAGGCCAAGATCTACCAACTTGAAGCCGACAGGAAGCGCTCAGAAATCGACCGCCAGTACAGTGAGAAGGGTGAGATCGCTTGGGGCAGCCAGATCCGCTCCTATGTCTTCCAGCCTTATCAGATGGTCAAGGACCACCGCACCGGCGTCCAGACAGGCAATGTCCAGGAAGTCATGGACGGCGATATCGATACCTTCATTGAGGCGAAGCTGCGCGGTGTGAAAAAGGGGGCGAGCCACGACTCCGACGAAGACCTTTAACCCATCCTTGCTTATCGACTGCTATGGAGTTGGAGGAAGTCCTAAAGGAAACGCTGATTACAATTCCGATCCTAGTATCAGTCCTAGTCCTCGTCTTAGTAACAATGCTAGTCCTGCTGGAACTTGGAGTGTCCCTCTTTCTTGATTGATCCAATGGTTGCGAGCAGAGCCTTCGCCTGATCATACTTGTTACCCTTCACTGCCTCTTCAATCTGATTGAAGGCTTCGGAGAGCTTGTCTATCTGACCTTTGTAAGCGGTCAAAAACTTTTCCCGATCCGCTTGGGGAATCGAGGCTGTCTTGCGGGGATCCCATCCCTTGGAATTGGAAGCAGCCTTCTTGAGAGTCTCGATCAGTGTTACCGTGGACTCCTGCTTTGCGGGGTCGTTGATCTGTCCGGAGAGCTGTTTCATGCCCCGTGCCATAATCTGCATCTGCTTCTCCAGCGGCGTGTCTTCGTCTGCATGGAGCGAGAAGGCGGGGGCAATCAGGGAACAGGTGAGGAGAAAGGTACGGATTTTCATACGATGATGTGCTGGAAATGAGTGAGAGGATTATGAGTCGATCAAGCCAGCACTATATTCACGAGTCGTCCCGGAACGATAATCACTTTCTTCACTTCCTTGCCTTCTAGGATCTCTGCGAGCAAGGGATCGGCGAATGCAGCCTTTTCAACGCTCTCCTTATCGGCTCCCGTTGGAACTATCAGATGGCCGCGGACCTTGCCATTGATCTGCACGGCATAGGAGATCTCGTCAACGATCAGATAGTCCTCATTCCATGACGGCCATGCCGACTGAGAGGCGAGACCTCCGAATCCCGCAAACTTAGCCGAGAGAAGTGACCAGATCTCCTCCACCAAGTGGGGAGCAAAGGGGCTTAGCAGTGGCAGGAAAAGACGGAGTGCTTCCAGAGGGCGAGGCTTCGCATTGGTAAACTCGTTCGTAAAGATCATCATCTGAGAGATCGCTGTATTGAAACTGAGTGACTCAATGTCCTGAGTCACCTTCTTGATCGTGGCGTGAAGGACGCGGCGTTGGGCTGATGTCAGTTCCTGCTCTGCAAGATCTTCGGAGAGGACCCAGTTACCCTCCTGATTCTCCCTCATCGCCATGCGCCAGACGCGTGCAAGGAATCGGTAGACTCCCTCCACGCCGGTCATGCTCCAAGGCTTCCCATGTTCCAAGGGGCCCATGAACATCTCGTAGAGTCGGAGCGAGTCGGCTCCGTATTCGGCGACGACAGCGTCAGGGTTGACGACATTACCACGGCTCTTCGACATCTTCTGACCATCATCGCCGAGGATCATTCCTTGGTTGACCAGTCTCTGGAATGGCTCCGGGGTAGTGAGGTGTCCAAGATCAAAGAGAACCTTGTGCCAGAAACGGGCGTAAAGCAGGTGCAGCACCGCATGCTCGGTACCACCCACATAGAGATCAACTCCCCCTGGAGTTCCCGTTCTGCCCATCCAATACTGTTCGGCTTCCTTGCTGATAAAGCGCTCCGGGTTTTTAGGGTCGCAGAAGCGCAGGTAGTACCAGCAGGAGCCGGCCCATTGGGGCATGGTGTTGAGCTCCCGGCTCGCCGTTTCGGAATAACGGACCCATTCCGTTGCCTTGGAAAGGGGAGGTTCTGCCGTTCCAGTCGGCTTGAAGTCCTCCATCTCGGGAGGTTCCACGGGGAGATCTTCCGGTGTCAGGGGTCGATGAGATCCGTTTTCCCAGATAATGGGGAACGGTTCCCCCCAATAGCGCTGACGCGAGAAGAGCCAATCGCGCAGCTTGTAGGTGATGGTACCGCGTCCTACGCCCCTCTCTTCAAGCCAGGGGATGATCTTGCTCTTGGCTTCTGGCGTACGGAGTCCGTCGAGCAGTCCTGAATTCACAGCGGTACCTGTGCCACTGAAGCAACCCTGAGTTTTTTCACCCTGGGGCTCATCAGCACGTACAACGCTACGGATAGGGAGATTGAAAGTGGTGGCGAACTCATGATCACGCTCGTCATGGGCCGGAACCGCCATGATAGCGCCGGTTCCATAACCGGTCAGGACATAGTCGGCGATCCAGACGGGGATCTTCTCATCATTAACCGGATTGATCGCGAAGGCACCCGTGAAGACTCCTGTTTTCTCCTTCGCAAGGTCGGTGCGCTCCAGATCGCTCTTGGCGGAGCAGGATTTTTTATAGGCTATGATGGCTTCGGCCTGGGCTGATGGAGTGATCGTCTCGACCAACGGATGCTCTGGGGCAAGCACCAGATAGGTGGCGCCGAAGAGGGTATCGGGCCGCGTGGTGAAAACCGTGACAGCTTCCTCTAAGCCTTCGAGGGAAAAACGCACCTCGGCCCCCTCGCTGCGACCGATCCAGTTGCGCTGAAGCAGCTTGATCGACTCCGGCCAATCCAGGCCGTCGAGATCGGTAATCAGGCGCTCGGTATAGGCTGTGATCCGGAGCATCCACTGACGCATCGGGCGGCGTTCCACGGGGAATCCGCCCACCTCGCTCTTTCCATCGACGACTTCCTCATTGGCCAGCACCGTTCCGAGTTCGGGGCACCAGTTGACAGGTTTATCCGAGACAAAAGCAAGTCGGACGCTGTCGGGATCCTCACCGGTGTAGGTGGAGATCGATTCTGCGCGGTTCGTCGTGGGGTTCACCCAGGCATTATAGAGCTGGAGAAAGATCCACTGGGTCCAATGGAAATACTCCGGATCGGTCGTGCTGATTTCTCTCGACCAGTCGTAGCTGAAACCGAGCGACTGGAGTTGGCCACGGAAGTTATCGATGTTCCTCTGGGTCGTAATTCGGGGATGCTGTCCCGTCTTGATAGCATACTGCTCGGCGGGAAGGCCGAAAGCATCCCATCCCATCGGATGGAGCACGTTATCGCCCTTCAGGCGGTGGTAGCGGGCGAGAATATCGGTGGCAGTATATCCCTCGACATGGCCGACATGAAGGCCATCGCCGCTCGGGTAGGGAAACATATCGAGCACGAAGTACTTCCTGGCATCCGTTCGGAAATCAGGATCGCCAGGGTTGGTGGCTCTGAAGGCTCCGGCCTCAAGCCAATGCTTTTGCCAGCGGGCTTCGAATTCGGGAAAAGGATAGTTCTTGCGGGTAACAGACATCTGGTTCGAAGTAGTAAATATCTATGGAACCCGAAAACATCCCTTCCGCCAAGCTGAGTCAGCACGAAAAACCAGAGATTCTTCTGGCGACACGAAACAAACACAAAACCCGCGAAATTCAGACCATGCTCGGGGAGGGTGTCATCGTTACGGATGCCACAGAGTATTCGCATCTGCCTGAGATTGAGGAAACGGGCATGACTTTTGAAGAAAACGCCAAACTCAAGGCCGAGGGAATTTCGCTTCATGTGGGAGGGATTGTGCTGGCCGATGACTCGGGTCTGGAAGTCGATGCGCTAGGAAAAGAGCCCGGGGTTTACTCTGCCCGCTATGCCACACTAGGCATGCCTCAGGGTGCTGGGCCTGAATGCACCGACGAGGCAAACACTGCTCTAGTACTCAAAAAGATGAAGGGATTTCCCGACGAGGTCCGCACAGCACGCTTCCGCTGCGTGCTCGCAGTGGCTGAGAATGGTGTGACTCTTGCAACCTTCAACGGAACTGTGGAGGGAATTCTGGCTCATGAAGTGAGAGGCGAGGGGGGATTCGGCTACGATCCGATCTTCATGCCCCTAATTGACGGGGTGTATCAGCAAACCTTCGGGGAACTCTCCTCAGAGATGAAACATACGATGAGTCATCGCAGTAGGGCACTTGCCCAGTTCAAGGAGTGGTGGAACGTTCGCAGGTGATTTTTACTCCCTGATTAATTGATCTTCTTGGAAATCCGAGCGATCTCCAATTCTTGAGGAGGAATACATTCCTGATTGATCCACTGGATCACAGCTGCCTATACCGCACTTTCCTCATCGTGCGGAGGGTATCCCTCGTCCGCAGAGACCACATCCCAGCCATCATGCAGATGGACGGTCAGCACTGGGTCGACAAGTTTCGGCATTATTGACTTTGGAGATGGTAGCCGCTTCGCTTGCTTCTTACACACCACCTCATGACATCCACAAATCCTTTGTCTCCATCTGAATCAAAAACGCTCTAGTATCTCAATGCTTCTGCTCCTCAGCGGGAAAATATCAGCGGCGGGAACGTCTGGTAACGCGCAGAAGTTCGTAGAGGTGGTTCAGAATCCCCTGGGCCATCTGGGAGGAGTGCCGGGTCAGGACATGAGCAGCCGAGGGTTTCGGGGAATGCAAGGATGTCCTCTTCAGGGCAGCCCATTGCCAGAGATCATCGGTGGACCGGATGGTGGACTTGGTTGCAGTTTTCATGGTGTTGGTTGGGGATGGTTATTGGCTGATGGATGTTGGGTATTGGGTTAACGTGGAAGATGAGTTCGGATCAGCGCTCGGAAGACTCCTTGGATCAGGAGTTCGCGGGCAGGAATAAGATCGGGATAGAGCGGATTCTCGGCACGGAGGAAGGGAATTCCTTCCTCCACAAGATAACGCTTTAGCGTCACCTCTCCGTCGATCAAGGCTGCGACGATATCGCGATTCCGAGGTTCGGAATGCTCCAAGATCACGACATCACGGTCCAGAATCCCGGCTCCGATCATGGAATCGCCCCGCACCTCCAGCGCGAAGGTCTTGGCATTGCGAGGGATCTTAATCGTCTCGGGATCAACCGTGATACAGCGATCCATCTCCTGCTCTTGGCCCTCGGGAATACCGGCGGGAATCATCCCATAAAGGGGAACTGCGAGAAGTTCCGGAAGAGACTTCTGAACTTCACGATCTGGAAGGATGATATTCCTCGACCGCCCTGCCTCGCGACGAATGGCCCCCTTCTTTTCCATAAGATCCAGATGGCTTGCCACGGTCGCAGGAGAGGTGAATCCGAACCGCACCATGATCTCACGAACAGAGGGAATACCCCCCCTCTCCTCCTTGCAGTCGCGGATAAAAGAGAGAATTTCCATTTGTCGTGGGGTGAGATCTAAGGTCAATTTCATATACCGTTCATTTGTTCGGTATATGAAATCAAAAGGGTCCGCAAGGAGTTTTTACAAAAAAACCTCACGGCTGGAAGGCCCTCAACGCAAAACTACCCCAACGGATGCACAACCCTAAGTCCTTGAAACCGTGCAAATCCTCGGTCCAAAGTGACCCATTCGCACCCTGTCTCCATGGCCAGTGCGGCGTGATAGGCATCGGGAACCTGATTTCCACGGGCATCGCCGTTACGGCACAGACTGGCAAAGAGAGCCCAGTGCTTATCACCGGGAGCCAAGATTTTCACACCTTCCAATCCGCGAAGCGACTCCACGAATTCTAAAGCCAGCGGCAAGGGAGTCGGCTGCTTGAAGACCTTTGGATGCGTGATCACCCGGAAACATCCGCTGAGAACCAGCTCCGATAACGCGACCCCCTCAGGCTCAATCAAGGCAGATTCAAGCCATTCTTTGATCTCCAAGTGACGCTCACTATCCTCCCTGTGCGCATGCACCAGAATATTCACATCGAGAAGCCGCATTCGCCTCTTATCCTTCGGTTAGGAATCCATCACCTCGAGCAGCTCGGTCGAGGAGTCCAGTCTCACCCCTTCTCTCAGGCCTGAGCCATGGAAGGTTATCAGCGCCGGGCGCTTCATCTTGACGGAGGATTTGGATCGAGGGACCAGCATTGCCCGGAGGGCCTCTTCGATCACCTCACCGAGCGTCGAACGCCTCTCCCTCGAAACCTTCTTGGCCAAATCGAGCAGCGAGTCCGAAATAGAAACGGTCGTTCTCATGCATCAAATCATCATGGGAAAACATCATGATGCCAAATCTTCCAAATTTTCCAAATCCTAGGAACTCAAAAGGCTCGGAAGATCGGAGGGAAAGAGCAAAGCGGGCATCAACAAAGGAGACACGCCAATACGAGACATTGGGAACGGTCGAGATAGCCTGATGCAAAGCATCAGCCCTTAAAAGGGCGAGATAATCTGAAGTGCGCGAGGCTATATCCCGGGCCCTACTTATTCAGTCCTGCCTGCACGGCCAATCCCTCGATCGGGTTGAAATCCGAGGCATGATAACTACTTCTGACGAGCGGACCACTGGCCACATGGGAGAAGCCCTTCTTGCGGGCAATCTCTCCGTAGAGGTTGAAGGTCTCGGGAGTGATGTATTCCACCACGGGAAGATGATGGGGGCTGGGACGGAGATATTGGCCCATGGTGAGCACACTGACATTGGCTTCACGCAGGTCATCCATCGCCTGGAAGATCTCATTCTCCTCCTCACCAAGACCAAGCATGATGCCGCTCTTGGTCACCATCTTCTGATCGCGCGAATCGGCAAGGGCGCGGGCACGCTTCAGGAAATCAAGCGAGAGGCGGTACTTCGCCCGGGAGCGAACCATGGGGGTAAGACGCTCCACGGTCTCGAGGTTATGGTTGAAAATGTGCGGAGCCGCATCAATGACAGTCTGAAGGGAAGAGTCCTTGCCGTTGAAGTCAGGCGTCAGGATCTCAATGATAACCGTGGCATCCATGTCACGGATCGCCTGGATCGTGCGGGCGAAATGCTCCGCGCCGCCATCAGGAATGTCATCGCGGGCCACGGCGGTGACAACGACATGCTTTAGCTTCATCCGGCGAACCGCCTCGGCGACTCGCTCTGGCTCGTCCTCCTCCAGGGCATAGGGCTTGGCCGTATCGACCGCGCAGAATCCGCAGGCCCGAGTGCAGCGGTCTCCGGCGATCATCATGGTGGCGGTGCCCCCACTCCAGCACTCCCAGCGGTTCGGGCACTGGGCACTCTCGCAGACCGTATGGAGGCGGAGATCGGCGATCATCGCCTTGGTGGAGAAGAAAACGGGATTGGAAGGTAGCCTCACCTTGATCCAGTCGGGCTTCCTGTCCTGATGCAGCGCGGGATCAATCTTTGGAGTAGCCATTGAGGGAAAGCTTAAATGAGTTAAAAAGGTTAAAAAGTTAAAAAGGTTAAAAATTGCGGAATCACCGGACTGCTGGAGTATTAAACGGACGCACTGCGATTTTAGCGACTGCTGCCGGGATTCCTCGATCCCGGAGCATCCGAGCCGCCTCCTCACGGTCCGCCCAATCGAAAGGAGTATGACTAACGCCCGTCCACTGGCGGAGCATTTCACGGTTCACCTTGTCCAGCCGAGGCCTGATGTCGGAGGCAAGGTCGAGGGGCTTGATTTTCGGCACATCGATTCCGGAACGCCATCCGGCGATCAATTCCTGCTGATAACGGCGCGAAGCAGCGATCTGCGGAAGGAATAATCTGCTCACCTCTTCAGAGGTTAGGCCCTCCTGCCTTCCCTCAGCCTTCAGATCGGTCAGCATCCGCGCCTCCCGCGCGGGGTCAGCGACAGGAATCCCCGCCAGACATTTGCTCCAGGCTACTTCTCGAGACAACTGGAGCCTCTGGATCATAAGGGTCACCAGGGGATTGAGATGCTCGTCGACAGCGGCTAAGCCACTGGAGGGAAAGGCTGCAAGCAAGAGACAGACACAAAGCAGGAGTAACCGAGGCACAATCATGAACTCTTAAAGAAATGTCTTATTGCTCCCATTGCTGCTGTAAGCGCCGCGGTTCGCCAGCGCGCGGTGCAGAGTGATCTGATCGGCCTGATCGACCCCCCCGCCGGCGGGCAATCCCTGAGCAATCCGTGTCACATGAACACCGGTAGGGGCAATCATCTCAGCCAGATAATGAGAGGTGGCCTCCCCCTCCACATCGACACCCAGGGCCAGGATCACCTCCGAGGGACGCTCATCGCCGATGCGCTCAAGTAACTCACCGATGCGGAGTTGTTCTGGCCCGATGCCATCCAGAGGTGAGAGCTTCCCACCCAGGGCATGGTAACGCCCACGAAAGACCCCCGTTCGCTCCAGCGGCAGGATATCGGTAGCGATCTCCACGACGCAGAGCTCGCGTCCCGCACGTGCCTCGTCGAGGCACAGCGAGCACTCCTCCGTCTCGGCGAAGAATCCACAGAGACGGCAGGCTCTCAGACTCTCACGGGCTCTGGAAACCGCCGAAATCAGCTGCTCGGACTTCGCATCGGGAGAGCGCATCATCCAGAGAGCGATCCGCTCGGCGCTCCGTGGACCGATTCCAGGAAGCCTACGGAACTGGCGGACTAATTCACGGAAGGACTCGGGATAATCGAGAGAGGACACGCTTGGTGAAAGTGAAAGGTGAAAAATTACAGGTGAAAGGCGCGTGGTGAAAAAATTACGGAGTCATGAATCCTTCGTTCGCTTGCACCACAACCTCATTCAACTCTGTTTTTTCAGTCGAGTTTGGAAAGTTTCTCCCAGAGCTCTTTCTGCTCAGGTGTCAGCGATTCAGGAATCGAAATATCAATCACCGCATAGAAATCCCCACGAGCTTCCTTCCCCGGAAGCCCTCTTCCGGGAATGCGGAACTGGCGTCCGTTTTGCGTCCCTGCAGGGATCTTGAGCTTTGCTCTCCCGTCAGGGGTCGGGATGGTGAGTTCACCCCCGAGCACCGCCTGCCAAGGGGGGACATCGGCCTCATAATAAATATCAGAACCCTCGAAGCGGTAGTCAGGATGCTGCTGGAGCTTGACCCGGAGGTAGAGATCACCCGCCTCGCCGCGCGACCCGCCAGCACCTCCTTGTCCGGCAAGACGGATACGCTGACCCTCGCGCACACCCTTGGGGATCTTGACGGTGTATGTCTGGATGTCCGGGGAGTTCCCCTTGCGAAAGGAGATCTGACGGGTCGCCCCATGCAGTACCTCCTCAAGAGTTACCAGGATATCAGCCTCGACATCACGACCGCGCTGAGGGGTCTCCTCGAAATCAACACCACCACCACCGCCGCTGAACCCCCTGCCGCGTCGTGTGCCAAAGAACTGCTCGAAGAAATCGCTATAACCCGTCCCCCCGAAGTGAAACTCCGAGGCATCACCGCCCCCGCCATAATTTCCGCCGTAGCCTCCTCCAAATCCCCCTGCACCAGCACCTCCACGACCTCCACCTCCACCGGGAGGAAACCCGCTTCCGGCATGCTGCCAGTTGGCACCATATTCGTCGTACTTCTTGCGCTTTTCGGGGTCACCCAGAACCTCGTAGGCCTCATTGATCTCCTTGAATTTCTCTTCCGCTGCCTTCTTATCCTTGGCCAGATCGGGGTGATGCTTGCGGGCAAGCTTGCGGAAGGCACTCTTGACCTCATCGGAGGAGGATGTCTTGGAGACTCCAAGAGTTTCGTAATAATCGCGGAACTGGGCGGGCATAGTCAGATTACTTTCTAATCCCAATTCATCCGTCTGACAATCTCGCCGAAAAATTGATCCCATCCGTAAGCCATGCTCTCAAGAAAGAATGGGACTTTTTGTTGCATGGATCGCAGGGAGTGTTAGGAAATAGAGTATGCAGATAGTTTCGCAAATGCTCGGCATTCACCCCATCCTAGCTTTTGGGATCCCAAGTGGTCCTGACCTCATCATCCTGCTGGTGCTCGTCCTAGTTCTCTTCGGAGCAAAACGTCTGCCCGAACTCGCCCGCGGTTTAGGCCAGAGCGTGAATGAATTCAAGAAGGCTAAGGATGAGTTCGACAAGGAGGTGGCCAAGCCATCGACATCTCCTGCAACTCCAGCCTCCCCCATTTCGGACGAGCAGAAACCTTCCTGAAGATCGGATCGTCAGAATCGATAGAGAGCTCTCTGACTGGTTGATGAAGACGATCTCTGCGCTGGGGATCTTCTTTTGCTTTTTAAGCTGTTTCGGTTCGCTTCATGCCGAGGGGACGAATGGTTTCCGGATCGCCTCCTACAATCTGGAGAACTACATCATCATGCCGCGTCGGATCGACGGCAAGCTCCGGTCAAAGGCTGGAAAGCCCGAATCCGAACGGGATGCGGTCGTCAGGATGATCGGAACGATCCGACCTGATGTCCTGGGTCTGGAAGAGATGGGCGAACCGGGGCAATTCTCAGACCTGCAGCGGCGTCTGCGCAAAGCAGGCCTTGATTTCCCCTACAGCGAGTACTTGCAGGCTGCCGACACAAGTCGTCATGTTGCCCTGCTCAGCCGCACCCCGATCGTGGAGCATCATTCGCAGAATAATCTGCCGCTCCGCGTGAACGGGGTGACATTACACAGTCCTCGCGGCATCCTGGATGTCACGGTGGAGCCGGTCCAGGGAGAAAGGATCCGCATTCTTTGCGTCCATCTGAAGGCCAAGTTGGAAGTCGCGGAATATGATCAGACGGACCTCCGCCTCGCCGAGTCTGAGTATCTCAGGCGTTATGTGAGGGACATCCTGCGTACGGATCCCTCGGCACGACTTGTTCTGATGGGGGACTTCAATGATACCAAGAATGAAAAGGCGATCTGGCAAATCATGGGCAAACCGGAGTGGCCCGATAGCCTGAAGACGCTGCCGCTTACGGACGACCGCGGGGAATGCTGGACAGAGTTCTGGTCATCTGCCGACGTCTACTCGCGCATTGACTACATGATGGTCTCAAAGAAACTGGAGGAAGAGATTGATTTCGGTCAGTCAGGTATTGCCCGCCCTTCATTCTGGAGCGAGGCGAGCGATCATTGCCCCATCTATCTCACGCTCCGGAACTTCTCGACGACGATATCTCCCCCCATGCCTCCCCCATCCATACCATGATGATACCCTCCAGACGAGCGCCCCTCCTGCTGATCGTTCTACTCACTCTACCCATTCTACACATTGGCACCCTGTGTGCCGACTGGTCCCAGGTCACCGATCTCGATCAACCGATGACACGACTCTCGACTGATCCTAGAAAGGCGAAGTTGGCCATGAAGGCACACTTCGAGGCTCAAATCGTCGCCAACGAGGCCTTCCTTAGAGATGTCAAGAAGGCCAAGGCGGCTAGGGAGGCCGGGGAGGTCAAGGACTCTCCCAAGGATACCCATGTCTACGAATCCACGGTGAGACTAGCCGTTGCGCAGGCGAAGTTAGCGTCGCTAGAGAGCAACCCTCTCGCCGTCACCAATGCACTGGAGAAGCTGAAGGCGCTTGAAAAGCAAGCCCCCGATGATTCCCAACGTGCCGAGACGATGTTTCGTCGTCTTTCCCTCCAGTGGCAGAATCTCGGCGACACAGCCGACCAGCGGCGTGAGAACGCCACCACCTACGCCCGTCTTTTTGCGTCGGAATTTCCTCAGGATCGACGGGCACCACGCCTGCTGGCAGAAGCCGCAGCCCTCTGCGACAACCACCCGGAGGAGAAAACCAAACTTCTTGAGCAGGCCCTTGCCCTGAGCAAGGAGGAGAGCCTGACACTTCGCCTTCAGGACGACAGGAAACGACTTAACCAACTTGGTAAGCCGCTGGATCTCAGCTTCACCACATCGGAAGGGGAGAAGTTTGATCTCTCCAAGGAAAAGGGTCACGTTGTCGCCCTGATCTTCTGGTCCGCGGAATCAGCCCCCTGCCTAGTCTGGATGCAGTATTTTTCACGGTATGCAGCCGAAGTCCCAGCACTGAAAGTCGTGACAATAAGCCTCGATCAGGATCGCACTGATCTCCGCGCGGCCATGCAGTCCTTGAATATCACCTGGCCCACGTTCTTTGACGCCAAGGGATGGGATAACGCGATCGCCCGTCGCCTCGGGATCAATACCATCCCCACCCTCTGGCTGATCGACCGCAAGGGATGCCTGCAGACACTGAACGCACGCAATGATTACCAGCTGAAGATCAGCGGGTTGCTCCAGCAAAAGTAAACCTCAAATCATCTCCTCTCTTGGCCCGATTGTTGCTTTCTTAAATTAACCCTTTTTCCCGTAAGAAACTGGAAACTGACTTCCATCCCCTCCATTAAGCATTATCCTTCCGTAACTCTCCCATGCTGCTTAACAACTATCAAACGGACGACTTTTTTGACGAAATGTTCACGGAAGGGGGGAATGGTGTCCGCCCTCACTACCAGCGCGTTGCTGATCGGCTCCAGCTTCTGGATATCGCAGAGCATCGGCGCAAGCAGACAGCAGTCGATCTGGCCTTCATGCGCGGAGGGGTCACCTTCACCGTCTATGACGACGATCAAGGGACCGAGCGGATCTTCCCCTTTGATCTCGTACCCCGTGTCATCCCCGACACCGAGTGGCAGCGGATCGAGAAGGGGCTGATCCAGCGCATCACCGCGCTGAATCTCTTTCTCCACGATATCTATCACGACCAGAAGATCCTCAAGGACCGGATCATTCCCCCTCACTACATCCTGGGAGCAAAGCATTTCCGCCGTGAGTTCATGGGATTCAATGTCCCGAAGGACATCTATGTCCACATCTGCGGTACCGATCTGATCCGCGACCGTGAAGGGAACTACCTCGTGCTGGAGGACAATCTTCGCTGCCCCTCGGGCGCCAGCTACATGCTCGAGAACCGCGCGGCTCTCAAGCGGGCTTTCCCTGATCTTTACCGTTCGGCTCGCGTGCAACCGGTGGACAACTACGCCGCCGACCTGCGAAAGGTCCTCCAGTATGTCTCTCCCCCATCCCTGGGCAGCGGCCAGCCCAACGTCGTTCTGATGACACCCGGCGTCTTCAACAGCGCCTACTTCGAGCATTCTTTCCTGGCGCGCCAGATGGGTATTCCCATCGTCGAAGGCCGTGATCTGGTCGTGCGGGATGCCCGTGTCTACATGCGCACGACCTCGGGACTCGTTCCCGTCGATGTCATCTACCGCCGGATCGACGACGACTTCCTTGATCCCACGGTCTTCAGATCCGACTCCCTCCTGGGAGTTCCCGGCCTCGTCCATGCCTACCGTTCTGGTAATGTCAGCCTTGCCAACAGCATCGGCACCGGCGTGGCCGACGACAAGGTGGTCTACTACTTCGTTCCGAAAATCATCAAGTATTACCTCGGCGAAGATCCGATCCTGCCGAATGTCGACACCTACCTGGCAAGCGAGCCGGAAGACCGTGTCTTTATTCTCGGGAATCTTGAGAAACTCGTGGTCAAATCAGCCAACGAAGCCGGCGGCTACGGCATGCTCATGGGGCCCTGGGCCAGCAAAGAGGAGATCGAGAGTTTCCGCGTGCAGGTGCGCGCTAATCCCCGCAACTTCATCGCCCAGCATCCGATCTCTCTCTCGCGTCACCCCACCTGGTGCAATACCGATCTGGGTGGCGGATTTGAAGGACGCCATGTCGATTTGCGTCCCTACATCCTCTACGGGGAAAAAATCACCGTCACCCCCGGCGGACTGACACGTGTGGCGCTCCGCAAGGGATCGCTGGTCGTGAACTCCTCACAAGGCGGCGGCTCCAAGGACACATGGGTCCTCCATGGTGATTCTTAAATTCACAGCAACCTCCCCGCATCCTCTTCCTGCATCCTTTTCCCGCATGAGCGAACTTATTATCCCTTCGGTTCAGAAGCCGATTTCCAACAGACGCGACAGCCTCTTCATGCTCTCCCGAGTGGCCAATTCCCTCTACTGGATGAGCCGTTATATCGAGCGCTCGGAGAATGTCGCCCGCCTTCTCGATGTGAACCTCCAGCTGATGCTGGATTTCGCCGATTTCGATGAGGCACAACTCGAGAAACATTGGCTTCCGATCCTCTGCTCGTCCGGTGATGAGAAGACCTTCTTCAAGCTGTATGAAAAAGCCGACAGTGAAAGCGTCACCGAATTCCTGACCTTCAGCGAAGAGAATCCCAACTCCATCCTCTCATGCCTTTTCGCAGCGCGTGAGAATGCCCGTCAGGTTCGCGATCAGATTTCACTGGAGATGTTCGAGACGCTCAACGAGTGCTACCTCTTCCTGAAGTCGAGTAATGCCCGGGAGATCTGGCAGACCGGAGCCCATGACTTTTACGAACAGATCAAAAAATACTCCCATCTCTTCCAAGGGCTCACCGGATCAACCTTCACCCGCAACGAAGGGTACGAATTCATCAACCTTGGCAAGTTCTTGGAACGCGCCGACAAGACCACCCGCATTCTCGATCTGAAATACCACATCCTCCTCCCAAGCGTGGCTGATGTGGGAGGTGCCGTGGATGCAGCCCAGTGGCAGGCGATCCTGCGTTCGGCCAGCGCTCTGGAGGCCTACCGCCGATTCCACGTCGAGGATATCCTTCCTAAGAAAGTGGCGGAGTTCCTGATCTTCTCACCAACCTTCCCTCGCTCACTCCTTTCCTGCATGCAGCATCTTGACGAGGATCTTCACCGCCTGAGTGGAAACGAACGACGCGAATACAAGAGCGCCGAGGAGCGGGCCTTCTGCAAACTCCTCTCCGACATGAACTTCATAACCATCGATGAGATCCTGAAAAATGGACTCCATCAGTTCCTCCAGCTCGTGCAGACCACACTCGACCGCCTCGACGACCACATCTACCAGGAATACATGTACCATCCGCCGGTCGACACCCAGTCGGAGATCCTTCTGCATCAGCAGCAAATGCAGCAACAGCAATGATCACCGAATCCTCCAGCCCGGGCCAAGTGATTCGATCGCAGGGCCCATGGACCGAGCCGATCCTCCTCTCGATCTCCCACCTCACGAGCTACACCTACGAAGGAGCGGTTCAGGATAGCTTTAACGAGGCGCGCCTCCAGCCGATCACCGACACGCTCCAGGAGTGCCGGGACTTCCGCTTCACGATCGATCCGGCATCCTCCGTGCGCGACTACCCCGACTTTTATGCCAACTGCGTCCATTACTTCGACGTCCCCCACCCTCATGAATCCCTCGAAGTCTTGGCTGAATCCGAAGTCCAGACCATCACCGAGACTCGGGGTCCAGTTCCCGAGGTTGGCGTAAAGAGCCTGCAAGACCCCTCCGTCAAAGAGTATCACTTTCACTTCCTTCATTCCTCGGAATTCGTCTCCCTGGGAGCCGATGTCTGGCGAGAGGCCGTCGATGCCCTCCCCGCAGGAGTCAGCGATGTCTGGAACGATACCGCGGCCATCGGTGAATACATCCACCGCAACTACAAGTACACCCCCCTTGCCACCAACGTGAACACCCGTGCCTCCGAGGTGATCAAGAAAAGGCAGGGGGTTTGCCAAGACTTTGCCCACCTCATGCTTGGTCTCCTGCGGACACATGGCATTCCAGCCCGCTATGTCAGCGGATATTTCCTCAACCAGCACAAGCTTCCGGGTGAAATCGAGGCAAGCCACGCCTGGCTGGAAGTCTTCATTCCCGGCTATGGCTGGAAGGGGTATGACCCCACCCACCGCCGCGAGGCCGATACCCGATACGTTAAGCTGGCTGTCGGTCGCGACTATAGTGACATCCGTCCCGTCGGTGGAACCTTCCGAGGTAAGGGGACTCGCAAGATGATCGTCGAAGTCTCCGTACAACGATTGGGGTAACGCCGCGCCGAGCGTGGCAGTTAAAATAGTCGAAGAGTTAAAAAGTGAAAAAGAGTATCGGGAATGCCGAGCAGGGCACGGATTAGGACATAGGTAACACCCGTGGGGGAGTACCAGCCTCTAAGGAGGGCCCGGGCAAAACCTGCCATCCGGCCTTGCCATCACTTACCAGGAGAGCTAGGTATTGCCCCACATCATCTCGTAGCGCCTGATCCCACTTCCTCGGTTTCACAAACCCAATGAACTTCCTCACCCAGTTGCGAAAAAAGTCATGCTTCCCCGCAACGATGCCGCGGGAGAGCAAGCCTTATGAAAATCTTCCCCACCTCTCATCCTACTACGCATCGGATATGGGAGAACTCTGTGGAATATTGGAAATCAACGAGTTATCACTCATCTTTTAAAATAACACATGTGTTCCATTATTGCAATATAATGACATGTCATTCTAAAATACGTTAGCTAAGAAAATCTCCGAATAAACCAAACTATGAAACCACACCAAATTGTTCCACAATCTGCGATCGATAAGGTCCAGCCTTCAGACCTCGTGATGCAACGTTTGCTCGCACTGACCGGCTATGATCTTTCTTTTCTCACTAACCACCTCATTGAGGAAGAGCTCCGGGAATTTTCGCCCGAGCAGCTCTTCCCTTTAATCAAGCACTTCGCGAAGTATGACATGAAGATGAACCTTGACGTTTCGCGCCAGCTCGAGTTCGAGTTCAAGCGCTTTGTAGCGTTAGCACTGCTCAAACCCAGTCGCAGGAATGCTCCATCTGGTCCAGTGGACATGTATTGGCACTTTTTTGTCCTTCACACTCCAGAATATGTGCAATTTTGCACTGCGATTTTCGGAGACTACGGCGACCAGCCGCGGGTAGGGAAGCACTACAATTTTCAACACTGGGAAGACAAGCGGAAGGCTCAAAACGAGCAAGCCATGGTCGATCACATCCCAGCAAAAGACGACACACGTCCTGCGATGTTTGAAATCTACAAAGAAACTCTAGCGGTTTACGAAGAGCTGTATGGCGCGCCGGACGAGAAGTTTTGGCCGGCACCAACCAGCGAGAAGATCGTGACTTGCGGTGATTCCTATTCAGGATTTATCCATCCGCTCCTGGAAAAGCAGGCCGTCACTGAAACAAGATAGCTAACAAGACGCTGCTGGACAACAGATGGGGCGGCCTTGTTTACGGAGCGTCGCGTGGCTCGGGAGTCTTTCCTGCTATCGACGCTCCCCCTCGCCCCATCTGTGCCAGAGCTAGACGTTCGGCAAGATAATCCTTTAGACGAAGCGAAACAACAAACAAAGCGGAGAATAATATGACAAATAAACCAATTACACATCAAGATTTAATCAACTCAGAATTGAATACGTTGGGCGTTCTCCGTGAGCGATTGAACGCAGCGATTACCATACTGGATGCCGACGTTACAGATATCCAAGTGGTTCATGGGTTTAATAAGTTTGAAGCGTGTCAGAAGGAATATCAGGAGACTCTTCACTTGATTGATGAGAAGTATAAGCATTTGGAAGATTTACTCCAAGAGCTATCAAAGGCGACCAATCAATAGGTTCATACACACCAGTTTCCTTGAATTTTCTATTTGATTCGCGTAATAGCGCATTTGTAGCTCTGCTTATTTCCAATTCCTTGTCCAACCAAGCATCTAATGAAGAAGCCGAACAAGGCGCATCACATAACGCGCCCCCGTCCGTGTGATTGTTTTGGGAGTCTTCTCCGGCGCGTATGTGTGCTTTGACGTTAGGTGAAAATATAGCCGCCACCCGCCTCACCATTCTCCAACTTATATGAACACATCAAATGCCGTCGTAGGCAGACAATCAGAAATATCAGCCTTAACTGAGGCTCTCCGGTCACCAAAGGACAAGTTTGAATTGTTCAGCCTCTCGGGGATGGGCGGAGTGGGCAAAACATACCTTTTGTCTCATGTGATGCAGCAAATTGAGCCGGAACGACACGGGCGCTTGATTATCTGGGTTGATGCGTCCTCGAAGGGAATGGCAGACAATTTTATGAGAATTCTTTCTGAGATGATGGCTCCAACCCATCTCAAGGGAATACCAAGAGGAATCAAGAAGGACTTTTTTCCTCAAGTTCGCAATCTGGAAAAGATTTATCGGGCTGAGTGCGATGGTTTGTTGGCCTCTCTCAACAGTACGGAGGTGCAGGTCGATCCAGAAGCAATTGAGATAACACGCGAAGCCGTTCAGTTGTTGCTCAGACTCGGAATTGCATTCAATAAGAAATCTGGAGGAAAGCGGCATTTAGGCAATGCTCTTTTGGAGCAATCGCTCGAAAAAGTCACAGATAAAGCATTTGATTTAATTCAGAAGTATTGCGGGCAGACTTCCTTCCTGCCGGGCGTCCTGCAAGATGTCTTCGGAATTACGTATGCCCGCAAAGTAAGAACTCAGCTTTTCGATGTCGCCAGCGAGGCTTTGATAAGCGATCTCTCCGCGATATTGAAAAAGTGGAGGCCTGAAGACATTGCAAAGCTTACCCAAGACCGGATTAAAGAGCTAGATCGACTGTTGCTCGTTATTGACGATTATGAGATCCTCGGTAAAACGCTCACTCCCTTCCTACTCGGACACTTCCTGCCGTTACTCAGATCAGCAGATTTTCCCTCTCAGGTTGTTTTTCTTTGTAGAGATTCATTGGTAGATACTGATCCTGGCTTTGAGCAGCACTTTTCAACTGATACAAAGCTTAAACTTGCTCTTCAGCCGTTTCCCGCAGAAGACGCAATTCCATTTCTGACGGAGGCCGGATATAGTAAAGAACGTGCTGAGCGCATTTATGCTGATTGCCGCGGATTGCCATTCCTTCTCGCTGCCTTTGTCGAAGGCACTAATCAGAATGCTCTGTTCTACCAGCGCATTTATGAACGAACCACAAGGTGGATGACGGACGAACAGAAAGAGTGGCTAATTGCTCTTTGCTATATTGATGAGGTTAATGAAGATACAGTATCTTCAATGCTTCCTGATGTAAACTCACGAACTGTTGTAGAGTGGTTTAGCCACGAAGCATCTGTCCGAAGCCAAGATTCACAGGCTTTTGCGGTAAATCCGTTGATTCGGGAAATGGTGCTTAATCACCACAAGAATATCCTTGGCACGAAAAGCCAAGAAAAGTGGAAACTGCGAGGTCAGCAAGCGTGTGCGTGAATCAAAAAATAATGCGAACAGACCGATGGACCTAATCCCTATGCCTTCGGCACTTCTGTCATGCCTCCTGCTTCCGCTTCGCGGGCAGGAGCCACGCCAGAAGCAAGTAGGGATAGGTCATCGGGGACGTTAGGCGACTCGCACAAACACCATGTCTCGGAAAGATCCAACCCCAGCTACACTCAAGGCATTATTTGCAAAATCAGGGAACAGATGTGCATTTACAAAATGCAGCAATGCAGTGGTCGATGATCTTAATATCTTCGTAGGGGAAGTTTGTCATATACACGCTGTCTTAAAAAAGGATGCACGATTTGACCCCAGTAAGACAGACGATGATTTGCGCCACTACGATAATCTTATTTTGATGTGTCACGCTCACCATAAACGTATTGATACGCGCGCAGACTTATATTCTGCGGATTCCCTTCGCCTTATGAAATCCGTTCATGCGGCACAGTATGACCATGGACAGTTTTCAGTAGATACTTCTGTATTAACTCAAGCTGCATTGCAAATCGTACAAGATGATTGGGAGCCACACCTAGATTCCGCAATAGAGATCCTTTATTACAGCATTCAACGTGAACGTGTGTCACAAGGTGAAATGAACCACGTCTCCTCCAACGTCGCGGGCATTACGGATGCCCAGTTATTTGTTACTTATACAAAATTATTCAAGAAACTACCTCCAGCTGACCAGCTGGATCTATATCGCGAACAGCAAGAATGGCGAGCACAACGAGACGTCTACGCCCAAAAGCAAATCGAATCGCACGGAGGATCTCTGGCAAGACTTGAATATAGTGAAGCATTTAGTGAGTTTACCAAGCTGCGAATCGAAGATTTAAAGAAACGCATAACCTTCGCCTAACCAGTCACTGGAGCGAACAGCTTACATGCGTCATGCCGGCTGCTTGCTCGCGCAGCAGCCAGCCCGCCGCATTGGCCATAGCTCAGCTAAAACGTTCTGCAAATAGTTCTAAGAAATCGCCTTTTGAAGCGTCTTACCAATGATGAAAATACAATCAGCACTAGTCATTAGCATACTGACGTTGGGATCTGACTTAGGCGGAGCTTCCCCAGAGAGCGGTAATCCCCGTGATTCCAAGGCCGCAAAGGACGGTGTAATCGCTGCACCCAAAGGGGTTAACATCAAAGATTTGTTCCAGCACTGGGTTCACTCCCGTGAGGAGCAGAGGGATCCTGACACGAAGAAGCAAATATTCCGTCCGGCAACGTCCAGGCAATTCCCACCAAGCCGATTCAGAATGGCCTACAAGTTCTCGCCGAACGGGAAATGTGAATGGATGTTTCTCGACCCGGCTGACGCCCATCATTTCAAGCCTGGCAAGTGGGAGATTGATGTTACCGATGGGACTTTGTTGAAGATCACCGCCGATGGGAAGATGGACTCGTTCCGCATTCTCGAGCTGTCGAAAGACCTATTGCGATTAGCTCCTGTAAAGCCAGCGCCCTAGCCCTGGCAGTAAAAATCACCAAGAGCAGAACAAGACGGTGGTGGACAACAGGCTACCCGGTCCGAGTCGAAATGACTTCCGTAACTACATCCTTTAACCCAGAGTCGGAGGTGCGCTCTTAGTAGCCGGAGCCATACCTTTGACGTTAGGCGTTTTCCATTTCAACCCGCAATCCAAACAACACAAATGAACTCAATAATTCTCGATCCCTCATTGTTTCTGCTTACTCCCCCGATGGACCTTAATCATGGATCTCGCGGCACAGAGCCGATCAGTTCTCTGCCGCTGAAATTAAGGACAGACCGATCTTACGGCTTGTTCGGTGCGAGGCGTGAGTCGAAACCGCTGATTAGCGCACACATTGGTGTAGATTTGTTGGCACCCGCCAACGAAGAAGTTTTCGCGTCTGGTCCGGGCGTGGTTGTTCAAGTTGGCCCCACAACCACTGGTTGGTTTGTTACCATACATCACACTCCCTTCGATCTCGGCATCGTTACTTCTTACAGGCATATGCAGAGTGTCGTGGTTACCAAAGGCGAGAATGTGGCATCGGGAAAATTGCTCGGGCAAGTCGTTGCCTACTCCGCAACTACTCCATCTCACTTACACTTCGAGTTGCGGCAGGTTCTTAACGAAAGCTTACTGGCTGAGTATTTAGCCATTTACGGTCCAGGTCCGACGCTTCCTGCAGGCGCGCCTGCGTTCACGCACTTTGACCTGTCCGGCGTGTCTCCTAATCTCAATCTCGGGGATACTTGGCATTCCTTACCTCTTAACCCTACTCGCTCCCTTTATAATTGGGAAAAGAATGGATTTAAGAATGACCCAGCGACTCGCCACCTAGAACCGCGCGGAAAGCTGACAATGTTCAATGAAATCGTTAGAGATCGGATGTTGAGATTTGTCCGTGTGCAGGTTGCCAACAGTCAGAACCAGATTTTTCTCCCACTCTTGAACCCCACACCTGATGAAGTCAGTCTGATCGAGACTTTACGCGCGGCATTTTTCCGTCAATCGGACGTAGAGTTAGTTTGGAGAGATTCATTGTTTTTTTCTGATGTGCAGCCACCGATGATGAAGCTTTTGGTCGAATTGGTCGTTCATCAATAACGCCTAACTATGCGCTGCAGCGAACTGCTCCGTGCGTCACGGATCGTGCTCCGATCAGCACGCTCCGCGCCAAGCCATTCCATCACTGAGCTTGGGGTCGTTAAAGATCTCTTTAATTCATGACGATGATGAGTTGATGGCTGGATTCCAGCCTTCCCGATGCTTTAGCTGGCAAGCAATTCCAGATTAACCGATCAATCATCTGCGCCCTTGAAGGTTCTGATCCGCGTGACAAGTGGAGGAATCTAACCCCCATTCTCTTATTAATAAAAAGAATTTTAGAGCAACTCTTAATGGCTGGTAACCGAGATCGATTTAATTAAAACGTATCCTTTTCCCGGAGGGAAGGCTACAGCGACAAGCTTTGAGGAGCCTGGCGGAAGAGGCGGGACATGATGCTCGTAGGTTTGATCTTCACTTGAAGAAAGGTTTGGAGAATATTTTTCGTAGAAACCTTTATTATCCGAAGTGTCCTTAATCGTATCAAAGAATTGACCCGGACTTAGATTGATTGGACTAAATCCCTCCCATTCCGAGATATGAGTATGACCAATGATGTCCATATAATCGGCAGGAAGAGTTGAAAGTGAAATGCCTGGGGAAAGGACATATTTCATTGTAAGAATATAATTAGGATTATTATCCCCACGAATTTTCTGAAAGAGTATCGTCCAATCATGTGGTCTTAGTGCAATAATAAGCCCATTGGCTGGTAGATTGGTTGAGAATGACTGAGGGTTAACCCTGAGGTAATCAGCAATAGAATCACCATCTCCGGACCATCCGTTTTTTCCACGTGAGAAATCTCCATTCTGAACGAGACTGTCGGTTTGCTGGGCAATCAGGGGGGGCTTTACCTCCACAGGAGTAGAGATTGCTGAGGGCAAATCCTTACTTGAAGCAGTGACAGGCGGCGCATAAAGCTTTTCGGCATTTTGTTGTGCAATGATATCTTCCTGATTCCTAAATCTCAAAAACTGAACCTCTAACTCAGGATTGTAGCCATACTTTGTACCAACTTCAGGGGGGAGATTCTTGAATTTCAATTTAGTAACACCATCGGAAGTTCGCAGAACGATTCCATCGGGTTCCACTCTCTTGATAACACCCGTGTAATGCTCTCCATCTAGGGTCGTGAGGCTTTCACTCTCTCCGGTGAGTGGAACTTTGGTGAGTTCTAGAATGGGTGGGTGGTTTGAGAGAGGTTTTCCCAAGGGGGCAGATGATGCCTGAGACGGTGTCGACGATGAGACTTCCTCTTGGGCAGTTTTAGATGCTGAGGCTGTCACCCTTACCCATAGCTGGTTAGCGTTTTCAACGAGAGCCGTGATTGTCGATAAAACTTCAGGAGGTAAGGATAAATGCGCGGCTGAAAGACCCTTCTCAATCGAGTCCTTGAAATATGCCCCAAGGAGAAAAAGGGCGATGATGATCGTAATGAATTTGAAAAGCCGCATTATGCGGGAGTTTTTAATGCCCTTGTACGATGGCCTCAAGTTGAATTTCAAACGAAAGCATGAAGCTATTAAATACGCCGAGCAGACTCGTGCAGCTCATCCCAAGAGTGGCTACTCTTCTTCTCGTCAGGCGCTCGGTTTCTCGACGATGACCTCGCGGATGACTGCGAGTGTCTCCTTTAAGTTTCGCTCCAGCGTGAACTCCGAGGCGAGCGCTGAGCAGGCCAAGCGGGCCTGACCAGATCTGGCTGGGTCACTCACAATATCGAACCATTTGCGAAGAGCTGCGTCTAGGGCAGCAATGTCGGAGGGTTCGTCGATCACTTCGCCATGCACTCCCGATGTCATGATTTCTGAAACTCCATTGGCCGCCGTGGTGATCACGGGAAGACCAGCACTCAGGGCCTCCAGCGTGGCCAGCGGAAAGGGATCAAACAGCGTGGGAAAGAGGAGGAGATCCGCCGCATCATAGACCATCTTCATCTCTCGGACCCCGCCCAGAAAGCGTACACTGGGCGAGGCGTAGTGCTTTTGCGATCCGGAGCCGGCGACAAGGAGCTTTATCCTCGGATCATTCAGTCCCTCCACGGCCCTGATCGCAAATCGAAGCCCCTTCCGCTCCCATCCTGTTCCGACAAAGAGAGCGACCTTTTCCTCTGTAGGAATGCCGAGTTCTTTACGGGCATGAGCCCGTTCCTCAGGAGTCGAGACTGAGCGGGTAGGCACACCATTCCGGATCAGGGTGATCTGCTTCTGCGGATAACCGTAACACTCGCCGATCTCTCTGCTGATTTTATGCGAGAGGGAGATGACGCGACGTGTGGCGTCAGGAGTGAAGAGTTGCTTCTCAAGGCGGAGCTTCTCGCGGTGCTTAGGGTTGATCCGTTGGAAGAAGCGTGCCCAGGGCGAAATGTAGCGGGAGCGCTGCTCAAGCCATGCGGCATGGAGGCCTTCGTCGGTACGGTAGAGATCGCATCCGGGGACCTTCTCTACCGAGAGAATGAGATCAAACCGGACACCAGAGTCGGCCTTTTGCCTCGTCACCTCGGCGCTGTAATCCGAGAGGTTCCCTCCCTTGCATCGGAGGATTTCTCCACCCGGCCATTCGCTCTGAGGCCATTCCGATGTTCCCAGCAGCACGACGCGGTGCCCCTCCCCTCTCAAGCCCTCAGCCAGTCCCTTGAGATAGGCCTCCACTCCACCCGTCGGCGAGTATCCGCGACGCAGGAAGCCGATGGTGAGTTTTGTTGGGGACATGAAGTAGAGAAGCATTAAAGGATCGAAGCATGAAAAAGTTGAAGCGTGAAATAAAAGGACTCATCCATTAAAGGGGTGAAGCGTTAAAAAGCCGGAGTCATAAAAGATTCCCATGAGTGATAGGTTGGTTGGTCAGCGACATTGTCTTTTTATAACCTGTGTAACCCTTCCACTCTTTTAATTGTTCCCATGGACCCCTACGACCCCCTCTCCGAGGAATTCTTAGATTATCTGGGTGATGGGAAGAATTACTCTCCCCAGACGCTGCGCTCCTACCGTCAGGCACTCGCGCAGTTCCGAGCCTTCCGCCCTTCTCTGGCATGGACAGAAGCAACAGCCGATGACTTCAGGGCTTATCTCTTTGATCTCATGAAGCGGAACCGCTCACGCTCGACGATCAGGCTCTCTTTTGCGGCGTTGCGTAGTTTTTACAATCATCTCTGCGAACGGAATGTTATCCCCACGAACGTTCTGAAGCTGGTCTCGCTTCCTAAATTGGAAAAAAAGCTCCCGCAATTCCTGACCATCCCGCAAGTGACGACACTCATGGAAAAGCCTGCCGAGGGTTTGAAATCGAAACAGGCACCCGAGTGGATGGCCGCCCGTGATGCGGCGATCCTGGAGCTTTTCTACTCGTCGGGACTACGTCTGGCTGAATTGGCATCACTCGATGTTCGGGATCTCGACCCGATCAGCGAAACCGTCCGGGTGATGGGGAAGGGATCTCGCGAACGCATCGTGCCCGTGGGAGGACTGGCTCTTGAATCACTCTCCCGGTACCGCCATAAGGCGATGGTCCAGAGCGGTCCTCTCTTCCTGAATAAAAGCCGCAAGCGTCTCGGTCATCGCTCCATTTGGCTCCTGCTGAAGAAGTATGTCCGCGAGGCGGGCCTTCCTGTGACGCTGAGTCCTCATAAATTACGCCACTCCTTCGCAACTCACCTCTTGGACAACGGAGCCGACCTCCGAAGCGTTCAGACCCTCTTGGGTCATGCGAGCCTGACAACGACCCAGATCTACACTCATGTGACGACAGAGCGGCTGAAGCGGGCCTATGATGCGGCGCACCCGCGTGCGTAGGGCGGGGACAGAAGTTAAAAAGGTTGAAACGTTAAAGAGTTGAAGTAGGTACTCGGGTGAACAGCCTAATGGTAGAAATAACGATCTTTAAGATCGCTTAATATTTCTTCATTTTGCTTTTTTTCTAGCGAACAATCATGCTTCTGATAAAATCACAACTTCTCTTTATAATTTCTTTAAATTCCTATCCTAGATCCATCTTTTTCTTCACGGAATCCATTTCTATCTACTATTTCAGTCGTCTTTTAATTCTTTAACTCTCCCCTCTTTTAACCCTCACCAATATCCATGAGCACCGAGACAACTACTCCGAAACCCCTCGCCGCGAACGAGACTTTAAAGATCAACTCCCATCACCTTCGTGGGAACATCGCCGCCGACCTTGCCGACACATCGACGGGGAATATCAGCGAGGAGAGCAACCAGCTTGGAAAATTCCATGGTCTCTACATGCAGGATGACCGCGATCTTCGCAACACACTCAAGAAAGAAGGTAAGGAGAAGGCTTTCGCCTTCATGCTCCGCGTCCGACTTGCCGGCGGAAAGGCAACCCCAAAGCAGTGGATTGTCCTCGATAAGCTGGCCGATGCCGTTGCCTCCCCTTCCCTGCGACTGACGACGCGGCAAACCTTCCAGTTCCATGGCGTCCTCAAGGGGAACGTGAAGAAACTCATCAAAGGAATGAACCAGGTCCTGCTCGACTCGATCGCTGCATGCGGCGACGTGAACCGTAATGTCATGGCCCCGCCGAACCCCGAGCGTACGGAAATCCTCCAGCAGGTCTATGAGGACGCGGCAAACTGGAGCAACTATGCCCTCCCCAAGACCCGTGCCTATCATGAGATCTATCTTGACGAGGAACTCGTTGCCGGTGGCGAACCCGAGATTGAGCCGATGTACGGGGACACCTATCTCCCACGCAAATTCAAGACCGGCTTCGCAATTCCCCCATCCAATGACGTCGATATCTTCTCCCAAGACTTGGGATATATTGCGATCGTCGAGAATGGAAAACTCGTCGGTTACAATGTGACCGTCGGAGGTGGCCTCGGCATGAGTCACGGCAATGCGGAGACCTTCCCTCGCCTTGCTGACCTCCTAGGCTTTATTCCTGCAGACAAGGTGAACGAGGTCGGTGCTGCCGTCCTCACCACCCAGCGTGATTTCGGCGACCGTACCAACCGCAAACACGCTCGCCTTAAGTACACGATTCAGGATCGCGGTATCGAGTGGTTCCGCGGGGAGGTCCAGAAGCGCATTAGCTTCCAGCTTGAGGCTGTCCGCCCATTCCACTTCACCACGATCGAGGATCCCTTTGGGTGGCACGAGTGCTCCGACGGCACATGGTTCTACGGCCTCCACATCTTGAGTGGCCGCATCAAGGACACCCCGGGTTGGCCTATGAAGACAGCCCTGCGTGAGATCGCCGAGATCCACGAGGGAGACTTCCGCCTCACCCCGTCGCAGAACGTCACCATCTCCGGCGTCAGTGCGTCTAAGAAGATAGAAATCCAGTCGATCCTCGAGAAGCATGGTCTCTCCCATGAGAACGACCGCTCCGGCCTCCGTCTGAACGCACTCTCCTGCGTTGCGCTTCCCACCTGCGGACTCGCCCTTGCCGAGAGCGAGCGTGATCTCCCCTCGATCCTCGGAAAGTTCGAGAATGTCCTCGATGAAGCAGGACTCCGCGACGACGCCATCAGCCTCCGCATCACAGGCTGCCCCAACGGCTGCTGCCGCCCCTATCTTGCGGAGATCGGATTCGTGGGCAAGGCTCCCGGAAAGTATGCCCTCTACCTTGGAGCCAAATACAACGGTACCCGACTCAATCGCCTCTTCTCGCCGAGCATTACGATCGACGATGCTGTGATCCGGCTCACTCCGATCATCAAGCGCTTTGCCACGGAGCGTATTGAAGGTGAGGGATTCGGAGACTTCTGCGATAGGGAGATCCTTCCTGCTGATGCCACCTTCCACAGCGTCGGAACCCAGGCAGCCTGATTGCCAAGTGTCAACGCAAGCTACGCCAGCACAGATCGCCATCTGGAATGAGGAACTCCGAGGCAAGAGCCCCCTGGAGATCACCCAGTGGGCCATCGCCCGCGCCAAAGAATCCGATACCAAGGCCATCATCTCAACGAATTTCCGTCCCTACGAGGCGGTTGTCCTTCATCTGGCAACGCAGGCTCAGGCCGACATTCCGGTTCTGTGGGTTGATCACGGCTACAACCGTCCGGCCACCTACAAGCATGCGGAAGAGTTAAAAAACCTTCTTGCCCTCAATCTCAAGGCCTATCTCCCCAAGATCACACCTGCACACCGCGATGCGATCGATGGGCCCATCCCGACTCCAGAGGATGAGGAGGGACTCAAAAAATTCAGTGCCCTGATGAAGCTCGAACCCTTCCAGAGAGGCATGAAAGAACTGGCACCGACCATCTGGATCACCGCTCTCCGCAAGGTTCAGAACCTGAACCGTGCAGAGCTCGATATCGTCTCGGCCGACGCCAACTTCGGTTCCCTCAAAATCAGTCCCGTCTTTTATTTCTCCGATGAAGAGATGGAAACTTATCTCGCCGAGCACAAACTTCCCAACGAGTGGGACTACTTCGATCCCGCGAAGGCCGATGAGAAGCGCGAGTGCGGACTCCATGCAGGGTGGGGAGCGGAGAAGTTGAAGAGTTAAAAAGCTGAAGGGTTAAAGAGTAATGTTTGAGACAGCACCCAGGATTCCTGCAGAATCGGACTCGCACACTCCTTACAGGACGTTTGAAGATCTTGAGACCTACCAGGCGGCAAGAAACTTCCGTAAGTCCATCTACCAAGCAGTGAAGACTCTGCCAGAAACAGAGAAATTTGGGTTGGCATCACAAATGAGAAGAGCATCTGTCTCTCTAACCAACAATATTGCCGAGGGCCACGGGCGGTACCATTTCCTTGATCAGATAAAGTTCATGCTCAACTCACGAGGCTCACTTGAGGAACTGATTGATGATCTGAACGTCTGTGAGGACGAAAACTATCTTCCAAGAGAGCAAATCAATATCATGAGAGAACAATCATGGAATGTTCACCGGATTCTTAACGGTTACATACGATATCTCCGCAGTCGCATTGAAAGCTCATCCCGAGTTCAAGAGTCTCCCTCGGATCTCGAAGCATACGCCTCTTAAACTCTTCACCCCTTCAACTATTCCACTCTTCACCCCTTTCCTCATGAAATCGTATCACCTGGACCATCTGGATTATCTTGAAACCGAGGCGATCCATATCATGCGCGAGGTTGCAGCAGAGTTTGAACGCCCTGCCATCCTCTTCTCGGGAGGCAAGGACTCCATCTGCCTGCTTCGCCTTGCCGAGAAGGCCTTCCGGCCCTCAGATATTCCGATGCCATTCCTGAACGTTGCAACCGGGCACGAGTTCCCCGAGCTCCTGGAATTCCGGGACCGGCGGGCCAAGGAACTGCATGCAAAACTGATCGTTCGTACCGTGGACGAGGCCCTGGAAAAGGGAATCGCAGTCCAGGCACCCGGACAGATCAGCCGCAACCAGCTCCAGATTCCCGTTCTCTTGGGGGCGATCGAGGAGTTCCGCTTCGATTGCTGCATCGGCGGTGCCCGCCGCGACGAGGAAAAAGCCCGCGCGAAGGAGCGCTTCTTCAGCTTCCGCGACAGCTTCGGCCAATGGGATCCCAAGAACCAGCGACCCGAGATCTGGAACCTCTACAATGGTCGCCTGAATCCGGGTGAGAACATGCGCGTGTTCCCTCTCTCCAACTGGACCGAGATGGACGTCTGGGAATACATCAAGCGTGAGAAACTAGAGGTCCCCTCCATCTACTTCAGTCACAAGCGCCGCTGCGTACGCCGAGGTGGCCAATGGGTCCCGGACACCGAACTCATGCCAGCCAAGGCGAACGAGGAAGTGAAGGAGATAGTCGTCCGTGTCCGCACCATCGGTGACATCATCAGCACCGGCTGCGTGGAGTCTCCCGCCGCCACCTGCGATGACATCATCGACGAGATTGCTGCAGCACGTGTCACTGAGCGTGGATCCCGCGCCGATGACCGCGTCTCGGAGGCGGCCATGGAGGACCGCAAGAAAGCGGGATATTTCTAAGAAGTTAAAAAAGTGATGAGTTAAAAAGTTAGAGCGAAGACCGATCAACATACTCACGATACTCACGCTTTTTTTCACTCTCCAACGCTTCAACTCTCTAACCATTTAACTCTTCCCACATGTCTTCCAACTCTCATCCAGTAGACCTTCTCCGCTTCAACACCTGCGGATCTGTTGACGATGGTAAGTCGACCCTCATCGGTCGACTTCTCTACGACTCCAAGTCCCTCATGGAGGACCAGATCGAGGCCCTCGAGCGCTCCGCCGACATCACCGGCGGAGGACAAATCAACCTCGCCAACCTCACCGATGGTCTGCGCGCCGAGCGTGAGCAAGGAATTACGATCGATGTCGCCTACCGCTACTTTGCAACTCCGCACCGCAAGTTCATCATCGCCGATACCCCGGGTCATGTGCAGTACACGCGCAACATGGTCACCGGTGCCTCAACAGCAAACCTCTCGATCATCCTGGTCGACGCACGTCAGGGCGTCATCGAGCAGAGCCGTCGCCATGCGATCATTGCTTCCCTTTTACGCATCCCCCATCTCGTCGTCGCCATCAACAAGATGGACCTGGTCGACTGGAGCGAGGAACGCTTTCTTGAGATCAAGGATCAGTTCGAGGAGTTTCTTCCGCGTCTCGACATCAAGGATGTGAAGTTCATCCCGGTGAGTGCTTTGCAGGGGGACAATATCGTCACCCTTTCTGCTCACACCCCATGGTATCCAGGACCGACGCTCCTTGGTCATCTCGAGACCGTGCACATTGCCAGTGACTGGAACCTCTCCAACTTCCGTTTCCCCGTGCAGTGGGTGAACCGCCCGAATAATCCCACAGATCATACCCTGCATGATTTCCGCGGCCTGAGTGGTCAGATAGCAGGAGGTATCGTTCGGGTCGGCCAGAAGGTGATGATCCTGCCTAGCGGCTTCAGCTCCATCATTGAGCAGATCTGGACCCTGGATGGCCTGCAAGAGGAGGCCTTCAGCCCGCAATCCGTGACTTTGGTGCTCGAGCATGATCTCGATATCAGCCGCGGCGATGTGATCGTCGATGCTGAGGATCTGCCCGGATCTTCCTCGGATCTCCATGCCAAGATCTGCTGGATGAATCCACGCCCACTTACACCCGGCAAGCAGTACCTGATCAAACACACAAACCAGACGGTAAAGGCCTCAGTGACGGCTATTGAGCACCGGATCAATATCTCCACTCTTGAGAAGCAGGATGGCATCACAGAACTCGCCATGAACGACCTCGGCGAGATCCGACTCAAGACCGCCAAACCGCTGATCTACGACGGCTACGCGAGAAACCGACTTACTGGATCCTTCATCCTCATCGAACCCGGAACCAACGCGACAGTAGCCGCAGGAATGCTCTTGCCTCCCACCGAGGTGGCCCGTCCGGAATACTGCGACTTCGCGATTTAATTGATTTTGCTCAGCTAGTTCAGGTTTTTTATAAAATTTATTGACGACCATAGTGATCGTGTTATAAATCCAATCCTTCTAATTTGAATAACCAAAAAACTCCGAACCAATGAAACTAAAACCTTCAAAAAGAATCTTTGGTTCCCTTAGCACGCAGTCAGCCATTTTTTTCGTGTTTATAACGACTATTCAGGTCGCTTTTTCTTCTGATCAGATGACATTCAAAAACTTCCTGACCGACTGGTACACCCAGAACAACGGAGCTACAGACAAATGGTTTGGCCTTGAAGCCCCCATGAAAACTTACGGTTTCAGCGTCAAGGGTGACATGAAGGAGGCATACTTCGGCCAAGTTGCCGGTGGCCTTCCCAACCAACCAAAAAGCAATTGGTGCTTCGACATGAAGCTCAAGGGAACTCTTGAACTGGATAAGATTTTCCACGCTTTAAACGGCTGGAGCATGATCTCCTACTGGCGTTACCGAGCCGGCGGTAATCCACGTTGGGCGGCCGGTACACCGAACTTCATCGCTCCGAGCAATATGCCCAATGGTGCAGACCTGTGGAATCTAGCTCAAATGATTCAGTTCGACTCCAAGAACAAGGGCCTGATGTTCAACTTCGGATGGGAGAACCCTTACGAGCAGTTCCTGCAGCAACCACTCTCCAAGATCTTCGAGAATCAAGCCATCAGCACCAGCAAGGGCATCGGTGCAAATGCGGGCCCCGGCATCGTGGTCACGAACCCCTCCAAGACCTCCTCCTATGCGTACAGAACGAGTCCGGTCCCGTGGGGTAATACTTTCGGAGCTTGGGGTGCAACCCTGAGAGTGAATCCGCGTCGAGACACCTCCATTCAAATCGGCCTCTATTGGGCGAACTCCAACATGGGCGGGCCAAATCCCACGCAGTTCTCCGCAACAAGCGTCTACCCCTACTCCTCCGTACCCAGCAGCTACTTGGGACAGTTCCGATCTTCCGGCCAAGTTGTCCCTGTGGTCAACGGAAAGGGCCAACAAACAACTCGCACCCAAAATCTCGGATGGGTACCGAGCACCGCCAACAACCATGGCTTCGGAGGCATGGCAGGATCCCCACAGTTCAACCCAAAGACCCAGAACATAGGGGTTACCGGCGCAGATGTGGGCAACGGGGGCCAGTACTCCCAGAACGGACTCTTCAACGTGAACGAAATTGCCTGGGAGCCGAAGTTGGGAAAAGACCGACTCGAGGGGAAGTATGTGATCGGCAGCTACGTCTGGGGAAATAACAATTCCCAATTCACTCCGGTGGCATTTACTACCGATAGATACGGCGCCAGACGACCAGTCCCTACACAAGTCAGCCCTGTGATTTGGGGCCTCTATCTCCAAGCCGATCAGCAACTCTATGCGGAAAAGGGTAATAATTACCAAGAGGACCAAGTCTCCATGCATGGCAAGATTTCCAAGCAGGGTCTCTACACCTTCAGCGAGTTCACCTACACCCCGCCAAATGGTTGCCAAGTGCCTTACTACTTCCAAGTGGGACTGGTTTACAAAGGCCTTATACCCACTAGGGACAACGACATGCTCGGCATTTGCTTGGGAAGCGCCATCTACAGCCCCCAATACAATCAGTACATCAAGTCACAGAACGAGGCCTTGGTGAATAACTATGGCAGCGCGAAAAATGCTATTGTCCCAAATGGGCCCACCATGGCTTCCCCTCGGCAATTAGGAACTGGAAATTCAACCACCCAGTCATCCTACTACGCCTACCAGCCTTACTTCACCTCCACCCAGATCATCGAGGCCTGCTACGACATCCAACTGACCAAGTGGGCGAATCTCAAACCCTTTGTGGAGTACATTATTAACCCTGCTGGAAATTCTAGTGTAGCCAACTCCGTTGTGATGGGCGTCAGCAGCAAGTGGTTCTTCTAGGAGAAAACTTAGAGGAACACTTTTTAGAAAACCGCTAACCACCACCCATAACTAAGAGTTGGGTGCCTACTAACTGATCAAGGCATTCTTGAATCTGAAAATCTGCCGTAACAAATCCTTGCTGGAGAGCTCAGCACAACCCTCCTTGCCTCTTACAATTCCCAGAATGATGTAGATACCCTTGCCACCTCCCTTCATGCTCTCGTAAGAAACAAAACATGAGTCAGGTAGCCTCCATCTCTCCGACACAAGCCAGCTCCCTGCTGGAATCCAATCGTTCAGTCAGACTGATCGATGTACGAACACCCGCAGAGTTTGGATCACTCCACGCAAGTGGCGCGAGGAACATCCCGCTCGATATCATTCAGAGTGCTTCCCTCCAGGGCGATTATGCTCTCTCCAAGAATGAGCCCGTTTGCCTCCTCTGTGAAAAGGGTGGGCGCGCGACCCTTGCGGCGGGTCATTTGCTGGCTGCTGGCTTTGACGAAGTCCATGTCATCGAGGGCGGAACGCAGGCATGGGTGGCTGCAGGACTGCCTGTCGAGAAAGGAAAGAGAAGTTCCATCAGCATCGAGCGGCAGGTCCGCATTGGTGCCGGCAGCCTAGTTCTGATCGGAGTCCTCCTCGGAGTTTTTGTGAACACCGTTTTCCTTGCTCTTCCCGCCTTTGTCGGGGCAGGACTCATCTTTGCGGGAATCTCAGATTGGTGCGGCATGGGGCTTCTTCTGGCACGCGCACCTTGGAACCGATAAGAGAGAGCCAAAACGCCCCTTAAAGAATTGCTAGGGATAGTTGGTTTGGCCGCTCTTCTAACCCAATCCAAGAATAAAGCGTTCAACGGCCACGGCAAAGCCCTCCTGCTCGTTGGAGAGAGTGACATCGCGTGCAGCCTTTTGAACGTCAGGCTTCGCGTTGCCCATGGCAATACCCACGCCGGAGCGTTCGAACATAAGGACATCGGTCGGCATGTCACCGATCGTCGCGATGTCGGAGGAAGGGATGTTGTACTTGGCGGAGAGATACTCGACGGTTGAGCCCTTGTTGGCCTCGGGATGCGTGATATCGAGGTAGTAGGGCTGCGAGGGTTCTGCGGAGACATGCGAGCCGAATTCCTTATGGGCAGCCTCGGTGGCAGCCTGAATAGAGCTTAGGTCGTCACTCACGCCGACGATTTTCGCCACGTTCTCGGTGATCGATTCGATATCATCCACCACCAGTGGCTCGAACTTCACCGTCCAAGCCTCACGGTCCACATGGGGCGCCTTACGGTTACCCACATACCATTTGGCTCCCTGATAAACCCAGACATCAAGCGACATCGACTTGAGGAGCTTGAACATCGGTTTCACGAGATCTTGCTGGATAACCTTCTGGTCGATGACATTCATCTCTCTATCCACAACAATCCCGCCGTTGAAACCCGAGATCGGTGTCGTGAGCTTCAGGGGATCAATAAGCATCGACATCCCGCGAGGGGGACGACCGCTTGTGACAGCAAAGAGAATGCCGGCATCATGGAGTTTGTAAACTGCTGCTATGGCTCGCTCCGTGAGAACTTTTTCCTGAGTGACCAGAGTGCCGTCTACGTCGGCGATCATCATTCGTATATTTTTGGAAGTTGTCATAAAATTTTGAAGGGATGAGATAAAGGGTTGAAAAGACGGGGCCTCAATGGCGTTTTGGAATGATCCCTCTTAGCCACAGCAATAAGTGGTGTCAAACGTCCGCCTTGTCTTGCTTGAATACGTCGACTGGTGCGAAAGGGGGCTTTTGCTGGCACGGGCAACCCGAAACCGATAAAGTGCACGGGATGAACTCCCGGAAGCACCTGCTCCAGCCGATCCTCGATTCCTACCGCGAGAGCGGAGGAATCAACCATGTCGACCGGTCGAATCTTCCTTCGAAAAACGCTGTTGCCATGCTCAGCGAGGACCTTCTGCACCTGCTCTTTCCTGGCTTCTTCTCCGACGAGGCCGTCTCCTCAGAGCAGTTGCCCAGTGCCGCCCAGGAGATCATCAACAAGATCGCAGACCAACTGGATTCGGCGATCACCGTCAGCCTACGCGAGGCCAATACCTCCGACGATGAACTCAGGAAAAAAGCGAGCGCCATCACAGGGCGCTTTTTTGCAGACATTCCTGGTGTCCGAGCCCTACTCAAGACAGACGTCGAGGCCGCCTACGCCGGTGACCCAGCGGCACGGAGTCTCGAAGAGATCGTTCTGGCTTATCCTGGTCTGGAAGCGGTCGCCATCCAGCGCGTCGCCCATCTGCTCCATCGTGAGAATGTCCCCTTGCTTCCCCGCATGATGACCGAATGGGCCCACAGCCGCACCGGCATCGACATCCACCCCGGTGCCGCGATTGGCTCCCACTTTTTCATTGACCATGGTACCGGAGTTGTCATTGGCGAGACCTGTGTGATTGGAAATCGGGTGAAACTCTATCATGGAGTAACGCTTGGTGCCCGCAGCTTCCAAAAGGACGAAGAGGGAGCCATTGTTAAGGGACTAAAGCGTCATCCCCATGTCGAGGACGACGTCACAATCTATCCCAATGGCATTATCCTAGGAGGAGACACGACGATCGGCGCACGAAGCACGATCGGAGCAAATGTCTTCCTGATGAAGAGTGTACCACCCGACACGCTCCTCATCCGGGGGGAACAGATCCAAAGTCGTCTCAACAAAAAAGGGCTCAAGGCGCACGGAGGATCAGGTTCTGTAACCGTCCAGATCGACGCCGATGATATCGACTTCATGATCTGAGAAAATGGGAGCTGGGAGTTTGGGGGGAGTAGTAGGTGAATCGGTTGCCCTCCCTATAATATGAATCCCTTCTATCTTTAGTAACGTCTTGCGTCTTTCCCCGACGCTCCAGGTCGCGTATATTTCTATCCATGCAGCTCTCAATGCGGACAGATTATGCTCTTAGGGCCCTCTTCACCCTGGTGGAGCATCGGGGGAGCCCGCCGATTCCGATCCTTGAGCTCGCGCGCCGCAATGATGTCCCGAAGCGCTTCCTCGAGCACATCATGCTCGATCTTAAAGAAAAAGGATGGGTCGTCAGCACAGCTGGGAAGCGCGGAGGCTACCAGCTGGCAAGAGCTCCCGAAAAGATCACGATGGGAGAGGTCGTCCGCCACTTCGACGGCTATCTGGCACCGATCGCTTGTGTTTCGGTAACCGACTACAAACGCTGCACTCAGGAATCAACCTGCCGTTTCCGTCGAGTCATGCTGACCGCGCGAAATCTGGTGGCCAATCTCATGGATCAAACCACCCTGGCGGATGTTATGAAATCCCCTCCGGTCGGACGGGAAGAACTCAAGCGGGTTCAGGGACTCGACGGGGAAGGGATCTAGTTGAGATCCCACTTTCAGCAGTTTCTTTTCGGAGCTTGCAGCGCAGTTTTTGAGTGACGAGAGAGGGATTAGTGCCCTTGAGATAAAACGACTTTTATGGTCGCTATTATCTTGACGGGATAATCATGACTGATAAGGTCGCATATAGGCAACCTTGCAAACCCACGACCGATGAAGCAAATAATCCCAACGACGATTCTTATAGGCCTTTCTGCCCTGAATGGTTGCAGCGTCTCGACTCCCAAGCATCACGCCTTCAACAAGCCAGCAGCCACCAAAATTCCTTTAACAGCAGTACCCGAGGCCGTCCTCGCCTCAGTGGATACACACGTCCCAGGAATATACCTCAATGAAGCATATCTCACGCATCATGGGGCAAAAGAGATCTACGCACTAGAGGGCCTCTCCCAAAGCGCAACGTATGAAATCACCGTAACATCTGATGGCCACATTCTTGACGTCGCCCGCGATGCCTCCCTCTCAGACTAACGCAATCACTCACAACATAAACACCACGATCATGAACAAGAAAAATAACCTCATCCTCATTACGGCGCTACTAGGGACTCTGGCTTTTCAAAGTCTCCATGCCAGCGTCGAACTTCTGAATGTGAGTTATGACCCCACTCGCGAGCTCTACACGGAGTTCAACAAGGCATTTGCCTCTCATTGGAAAAAACAGACGGGTGAGGATGTGACGATCGCCACCTCACACGGTGGGTCTGGCTCCCAATCACGACTCATCCAGGATGGAGGTGATGCCGACGTGGCCACCTTGGCTCTCGGCTATGATATCGACGCCATCCGCGAAAAGGGGAGCACCGGCGCATTTGACAAACCACTCCTTGCAAAGGACTGGCAGTCCCGACTTCCGCACAACAGCTCTCCCTACACCTCCACGATCGTTCTCATCGTCCGCAAGGGAAACCCAAAGAACATCAAGGACTGGGATGACCTGATCCGTGATGACGTCTCCATCGTCACCCCCAATCCGAAAACCGGTGGCGGCGCCCGCTGGAACTTCCTGGCAGCTTGGTCCTATGCCTTGAAAAAGTTCGGCGGCGACGAGGCAAAGACCCGCGAGTTCGTCAGCAAGATCTACAAAAATGCCCTCAAGAATGGCTTACCAGCAGCAGCACGCGCAGGCACCATCGCCTTCACGGAGCGGAAGCAGGGTGACGTTTCCATCAATTGGGAGAACGAGGCGCTTCTCATCCAGAAGAAGAATCCCGACTACGAGATCATCACTCCATCTGTCAGCATCTTAGCAGAGCCCCCTGTCGCCGTGATCGATGCCAATGTGGATGCTAAAAATACGCGCAAGCAGGCTACAGCCTATCTCGAGTACCTCTATACCCCCGAGGGTCAGGACATCATCGGCAGAAACTTCTACCGTCCGATCGACCCAGCAGCCAAGGCCAAGTACGCCGGACAGTTCAAGAACCTGACCCTCACCAGCATTGCTGACTTTGGTGGTTGGTCAAAAGCTCAGAAGACCTTCTTCACCGACAGGGGAACCTTCGACCAGATCATCAAAGGTGCCCGCAAGTAGGGATACCCTAGGGACCCTAGAGCCTTTGACCCTTTGATTATTTAGGTCTTTAGGTCTATGGGTCTCTAAGTCTTTGGGCGGAAGCTTATGGTCCTCACGAATCCATCAATTCGAGAGCATGGCTCTGACCTTCCGAGGCTGGGCGAGCGGACCCGCTCAATCTTGCACTACGGCGATCAGCTTGCGGGAAGAAGCCCACACCTTGAGGCACTTCATCTTCAGGAAGCACCGGGCGGACGCACACTCCCCCGCTATCGGTGGTCGGATCCTTCCGGCAGGCCAGTCTACCGGATTGGCATCTTTGCCGGCATCCATGGAGATGAGCCCTCCGGCGTGGTGGCTGCACTCCAGATCCTCAATCACCTAAGCCAAAAGGCCGATCTAGGTCGCTTCCACGAGATCTATGTCTACCCTGTTTGTAACCCTTGGGGATTCGATGCAAACCGCCGTGAAGGCGAATCCGGCAAGGATTTGAACCGCTGTTTCTGGGGCGAGGCAGAACAGGAGGAAGAAGCGGAAGTACGCCTGTTAGAGCAGGAACTCAGAGCCAAAGCCTTCGATGCGATCATTGCTCTCCACACCGACGACACCAGCGAGGGGATCTACGGCTACGTGAACGGGAGCACCCTCACCCGCCATCTTCTGGAGCCAGCACTCCAGGCCGCCTCCTCCATCCTTCCGAGGGATATCCGCCCCGAAATCGACACACATCAGGCGGATTACTCGATCATCACAGGGGGATACAAAGGCATCCTCGCTGCTCCTCCTAATCAGCACCCCAAACCGGTCGAAATCGTCTTTGAGACCCCCCATCATGCACCTTTCGGACTTCAAGTGGATGCCCACTTGGCAGCGCTGAAGGAAATCCTCCACCTTTTTCCTCAAATCAGCTCGCAGGGAATGGATATTTAAGGAAAGATCGTTCGCTAAAGACGATCTTTTTTCACGTTATTCGATTTTATTTTACCATGGCCAAGAAGAAACATGTCCTGCCCGGCTTCCGGACTAGCGTGGGGTGGACCGTCACCTGGGTCTCACTGCTGGTCCTCCTTCCACTGACGGCATTAGTCGGAAAGACGGCTTCTGGGGGTTGGGAGCACTTTTGGGAAACGGTCACCGATCCCGAGGTCGTTGCCACATACCGAGTAAGCTTCGGGATCTCCTTCATAGCGGCCCTCATCAATGGGGTGTTCGGATTTCTAGCCGCTTGGATCTTCGCGCGATACGACTTTCCAGGTCGGCGTCTGCTGGAAGCGGCAACCGATCTCCCCTTTGCTCTGCCCACAGCCGTGGCAGGCATCGCGCTGACCGCCCTCTATTCGCCAAGCGAGTGGCTCGGGCAATATCTGGAGCCCCTGGGCGTCAAGATCGCCTTTGCTCCTGCAGGCGTCCTGATCGCCATGATTTTCATCGGATTTCCCTTTGTCGTCCGCGCTGTCCAACCCGTCATCGAGGATCTCTCCGCTGATGTCGAAGAGGCTGCAGCCTGCTTGGGTGCCAACCGCTGGCAGACGATCCGCTACGTCATCCTCCCTCCCCTACTCCCGGCGCTCTTTACCGGGATCATCATGTCGTACGGCCGTGCTGTCGGAGAATACGGATCCATTGTCTTTATCTCAGGGAATATCCCCTTCCAGACGGAAATCACCCCACTGATGATCTTTCAGAAACTCGAGCAGTATGACTACACGGGAGCGGCGGCACTTGGCTTCACCATGCTTCTTGCCTCACTCGTCATCGTACTAATCGGAAACAGACTACAGACCTGGGGCAACCGCTTCCGCAAACTCGCCTAAGCACAACTCATCCAACTCCTCGAGCGCCATGGCTAGCTTCATCGATTTCCGCAATCCTCCCGGCAGCGACCGCAGGGCTGATAACGCTATCCGCGCTACAGCTGAACCTCTCTGGGTACGTCGCGTTGTCATTGGGATTGTGGCGCTCTTTTTCTTTTTCTTTTTGTTTCTTCCGCTGCTCGTCGTCTTTCAGGGAGCCTTGGCAAAAGGGGTTGATGTCTTGACGGAGGCTTTCACCGATCACGACATCCTCCACTCAATCTGGATGACCCTCATCGTGGCGCTCATCACTGTTCCGGCAAATACCGCCTTCGGGATCGCAGCTGCCTGGGCCATCACCCGCTACCGCTTCACCGGGCGACAAGTCCTGCTTGCCCTCATCGATCTCCCCCTCTGGGTGTCACCGGTGATCGGCGGCCTCATCTACGTTCTTCTCTACGGACGGCGCGGGTACTTCGGACCGTGGCTGCAGGCGCATGATATCAAGATTATCTTCGCACTGCCTGGCATGGTTCTTGCCACCACCTTTGTGACTTTCCCTTTCGTGGCACGCAGCCTCATTCCACTAATGCAGGCTCAGGGGGTCGAAGAGGAAGAAGCGGCCCTCACACTCGGGGCCAGCGGCCTGCAGATCCTGCGCAGGATCACCCTTCCCAAGATACGCTGGGGGCTTTTCTACGGGGTCATCCTCTGTAACGCCCGTGCCATGGGAGAATTCGGCGCCGTGAGCGTTGTCTCCGCCAAGATCAGCGGTAAGACTAACACCATGCCTCTGGAGATCGAACGCCTCTACAATGACTACCTCTTCCCTCAAGCCTTTGCGGTGGCCTCCGCGCTCTCTCTTCTAGCCCTTCTCACCCTGAGCCTCAAGACCCTCGCAGAATGGGAGAACAGGCGCCAGTTCGAAGCTGGCCAACGCTCATTGCTCGAACCGACGATTGAACCCCTCCATCCATAACCGGACACCGAGGTCTTCTTCCCCATCACCTATCACCTAGTCCCCATTACCTAACTTTCCGATGAGCATCGAAATCACCTCACTCACCAAAAGCTTCGGAGCTTTTCCTGCAGTCAATGACGTCAGCCTGAAGATCGAGACCGGTGAAATGGTCGCCTTCCTCGGTCCTAGCGGCTCGGGGAAAACAACCTTACTCCGACTCATTGCCGGACTCGAGTTTGCCGACAAGGGCGAGATCTTTTTTAATGGGGAGAACGTGACCATGAAGAACGCCAACGAGCGGAAGGCCGGATTTGTCTTCCAGAGTTACGCCCTCTTCAATCACATGACCATTTTCGAGAACATCGCCTTCGGACTGCACGTTGCTCCACGGGCCAAGCGCCTTACGAAAGAAAAAATCCGCGAACGCGTCCTCTCCCTGCTTGAGACAATCCAGCTCTCGGGTCTGGAGAACCGCTTTCCCGTGCAACTCTCGGGAGGACAACGGCAGCGCATCGCCTTTGCGCGGGCCCTGGCTGTGGAGCCGAAGGTTCTCTTACTGGATGAACCTTTCGGGGCGCTTGATGCCAAGGTCCGTCGGGAACTCCGCACATGGCTTGGTGAGTTCCACGAACGGACCCGCTTGACCAGCCTCTTTGTGACCCATGATCAGGAAGAGGCCTTCGAGGTGGCTGACCGCGTCGTGATATTTGACAAAGGGAGTGTTCAAAAAATAGGCACCCCATTGGAAATCCGTTCAGGTACATCCAATACCTTCGTCCGCGACTTCCTGGGTTTGGATATTTAGGGAACTCCCTAGGCTACTTCCTAGGCCAACATCGAGAGGCTATCGGCGTGCTGGCGGTCCCATCGGTTGGCAAGCCCGTTCCAAAACTTCGAGGATTCGTCACGCGTCCGACGCTCATAGAGCTCGCGTGAGGAACGCAGATCTCCGAGCAGCTTCTCGGGATTCTTCTCCGCCTCATGCAGTGCTTCCTTAGTCTTGGGACCGACGATCCCGTCAGTGGGGAGTCCGAGTACAAAATGCAGGATTTATCTATCTATCTTATACGAACGGAAGCGACGACGGAAAGCCCCGGCACCAAGCGGTCCTCGTATCCCTTCACCGAGTCCTTCTCGAACTCGATGCGGACAGGGAGACGCTGGACGATCTTGGTGAAGTTGCCGGTGGCATTATCGGCAGGCAGTAGCGCGAACTCACGGCCACTGGCGGGGGCCATGCTGACCACCCTCCCCTTGAACCCATCGTCTGGAATCGCATCAACCGTCAGATAAACCTCCTGGCCCTTGTGGATGTGAGCCACCTGGGTCTCCTTGAAGTTGGCCTCGACCCAAGGATTCCCCTCGACGATGGCAAGCAAGTTGATACTAGGCATCACGGTATTGCCTGCCTCGACGCTACGCCCGCCGACGATCCCATCGACAAGAGAGACGATGGTGGTGTACTTGCGGTTGAGCTGGGCGGTATGAAGCTGCGCGGCGGCGGAGCTGGCATCATGTTTGGCATGGGAGAGATCCCGCACGGAAACCACGCGAGTGCTGGCAAGCCCCTGCTCACGTTGATAATCACCCTGGGCCCTTTCGTTCTTGGCAATCGTGACGGGTCAACCATGAAACTAGAAAAGACAAATCTCGATAGCAGTAAATTTAATTAATGTAATTAAGTATCATCAAATTCCCGTGGCTCCTCTTAACTGCTAGGTCAAGTTTGACCTTGTACGATAGAGGGGGTAGAGTTGTTAAAATCGTAGTGCTCGGAGCACTTGCGCTAACCATCCCCCTCCCCCCATGACAAACACCACGCCCGTTCCTGCGAAACTCAGCCCAATCGTTTACTTCATCGGATTCACCGGAGCCCTTGCAGGACTCCTCTTCGGACTCGACATCGGGGTGATCTCTGGTGCCGAAGGCCTGATCCAGAAGAGCTTCTCCATCACGGACCAAGTGATCGAACTCGTGGTCAGTTCACTTCTTTGGGGGGCTGTCTTCGGGACGCTGATCAGCGGGATTCTTTCCAACAGATTAGGTCGTCGCGGTGCCATCTTGATCAGCGCAGTGATCTTCATTCTAGGTTCGCTTGTCTGCGCATTTTCTCCTGACGCCCACCTGCTGATCGCCGCCCGTTTTTTTCTTGGAATCGCCATCGGCGTCGCCTCGTTCACAGCACCCCTCTATCTCTCTGAAATCTCCCCTCAGCGTGTCCGCGGATCGATGATCTCCATGTACCAACTGATGATCACCATCGGTATCGTTCTGGCCTTCCTGAGCAATACATGGCTGGCTAATTACGCCAATTTCGACTGGTTGCTGGGGGATCACTACAAGTCCGTGTTGGGTGCCGGCAATTGGAGAGTTATGCTCGGAATCGTCGCCCTACCCGCCTTCCTGATGTTCCTAGGCGTCCTCTTCCTCCCGGAGAGCCCCCGCTGGCTTTTCCTTAAGGGCAAGAAGGCACTTGCCGTCTCGGTCTTCGAGAGAATGCACCTCCCTACGGACGAGATCAGCAAGGAGGTCGTGGAGATCGAGGAGAGTCTTCGGGTCAGGCAGAACGGATTCCAGATGTTCCGGGACAATTCGAACTTCCGGAGGGCCATCGGCCTTGGAATCGGACTTCAGATCATCCAGCAACTCACGGGAATCAATGTCATCATGTATTATGCTCCCCGGATCTTCAAGATAGCCGGCTTCACCAGCACGGAGCATCAGCTCTGGGGTACGGTCATCGTCGGGGTCACCAATGTGCTAGCGACGTTCATTGCCATCGCCTTTGTCGATCGGATTGGGCGCAAGCCGATCATGTACGCGGGCTTTGCCGTCATGGGTGTGGCAATGATCGCCGTGGGCACCCTCTTCAACATGGATCTCGAGAAATCCCCTGCTCTTGGTATCTGGGCTATTGGAGCGCTTCTCATCTTCATCGTCGGATTCGCCATGAGTGCGGGACCCATCATCTGGGTCATCTGCGCGGAGATTTTCCCGCTTTCGGGCCGCGACCTCGGTGTGACGTTCAGCACGGCTACGAACTGGATCGTGAATGCCATTGTGGGAGGCACCTTCCTGACCTTGCTCGACAAATTTGGAAACGGGAATACCTTCCTGCTCTACGGAGGACTGAACGCTCTCTTCGTGATCTTTTTTCTCTGCTTTGTGCCGGAGACCAAGGGCATCTCGCTTGAGAAGATCGAGGCCAATCTCCTCTCGGGTAAGCGCCTCAAGGAAATCGGGCGGTGAATTAAACAAAACTTCGCTAAATCGGGTGCGTGACTGAAGGGGAGTGACTTAACCAGAACGCCAAGTGACAGGAAGGACGGAAAGTTTCTGTCCGACTTACCTCACTATATCTGATGAATGCCGTTTTTCAACTTGACGGAAAATTCTTCTCCGATTCTCTAGGGGTCGTGTTTCGCCCCCATCGGAACTGCCCACACCATGTCACTTGCCCTCGGCAGCCCACTTTGGAGTTTCTGTTATCTGGTCGTCCTGATCGGACTCACTGGGTACGGGCTGCACCGATGCTGCATCATCTCTCTCTTCCTGAAGCATCGGAAGAACTCTCCGCAGCCCCACTCCCGCTTCACAGAGCTCCCGCGCGTCACCGTGCAGCTTCCCCTCTATAACGAAGCTTCCGTGGCTCCAAGACTGATTAGAGCAGTAGGGGCGCTGGATTATCCTGCCGATAAATTCGAGATTCAGGTGCTCGACGACTCCACAGACGACACCAGCCGACTCTTGGCGGAAGAGGTACTCCTTCTCAGGACTGCCGGCATCACCATCACCCATATCCAGCGGGTTAACCGCGAGGGTTACAAAGCAGGGGCCTTGGCGCATGGGATGGAGCTGGGCACGGCAGACCTCATCTTCATTCTGGATGCAGACTTCGTACCTCCCTCCAACATCCTGCGCAAGACCGTTGATTATTTCACCGATCCCGGCCTGGCCTTAGTCCAGATGCGATGGGGTCATCTGAACCGCAAGCAGTCCCTGCTGACGCGTCTCCAGGCGATGTTCCTGGACGGCCACCTGCTGCTGGAACAGACCGCACGATGCCATTCGGGAAGATTCTTCAACTTCAACGGCACAGCCGGCATCTGGCGCCGGGAGGCCATCGTGGATGCTGGTGGATGGCATGATGACACACTCACCGAGGATCTCGATCTGAGCTACCGCGCCCAACTGAAGGGGTGGCGCTTTCTCTTCCTGCCCAATCTTGTCATCCCCGCCGAACTTCCCGAGGAGATGAAAGGCTTCAAGACCCAGCAGAAACGCTGGACCAAGGGCTCCATCCAGACCTGCCTCAAGATCCTGCCTAGGGTCTGGGAAGCTTCCGTTCCCCTGATTGTGAAGTTAGAGGCCACTGCTCATCTCACCTCTAACTTCGCCTACTTGCTGCTCGTGCTGATGTGCGTCCTGACCCTCCCACACGCCCTTGGGCCCAAGCAGTCCGCAATCTACAGCCTGCTGGTCGACCTCCCCATTTTCCTAATCACTACCGTCTCGATCGCCATCTTTTATATCGTGGCCCAGCGCCATCTCAATCCGAAGGGTTGGATCAAGGATCTGATGCTTCTGCCCATGCTCCTGGCCCTCGCCACTGGGATGTCGGTAAACAATTCCATCGGGGTACTCGAAGCCCTCTTCAAAAAAGGCGGGGAGTTCACCCGCACGCCGAAGAGAGGTGACGCTTACAAGACGATACAGGAGGCATCGGCCACTGCTGTGCATTGTTCAGCACCCAACTCCGCTCTCTCCCGCTGGGTTCTTCCCCGTCCGACCCTCTCGCTTCGCTTGTTCCTGCCCGCTATCGAGATCCTCTTCGCCCTCTATTTCGGATACTGCACCTGGAACGCAGGACTGACCCACCAATGGATGTCCATCCCCTTCTTGTTAATCTTACTGGGAGGTTTTTTCTATGTCGCCCTGAATTCCCTAGGTCAGATTCCTTCCTGGTCAGGATTTTCAAAACGGGAACACAGCGAAGCGGTCAATTAAGCGGCCGAATTATTGGGGTAATCCAAGCTTCTTAAGCTTTGGGGCAATCACCGCACGGCAGTAGGGAGCGCTCTTGTTGTTGCTGTAGTAATCTTGGTGATACGTCTCAGCAGGGTAGAAGGTCTTGAGCGGAGTAATCTCCGTCACGATCGGATCCGCAAACAGCGCCTGAGCCTTCTTCTTGGATGCCTCGGCCTCTGCAGCTTCCTCAGACGTGGAGGTTAGGATGATTGAACGGTACTGGGTCCCGTGATCAGCCCCCTGACGGTTGAGCGTCGTTGGGTCATGGGCTTTCCAGAAGAGATTGAGAAGCTGGTCGTAGCTCACCTTCGATGGATCATAGGTGATCTGAACTACCTCGGCGTGCCCCGTGCGTCCAGTGCAGACCTGATCATAGGTGGGATTGGACACTGATCCCCCAGCATATCCCGAAGTGATCTTGAGGACACCTGGTACATACTGGTAGACGGCATCGACACACCAAAAGCAGCCTCCGCCAAAGGTAGCCGTGGCGGTCTTAGTAGGCAGAGGGGAACTAGCGGGAGTGGCGGGAGCGGCATTCATGATGTTTGGAAGGATTGTGAGGGCAAATGCAGAAAGCAGGGTCAGAATTCTCATGAGCCCAATCTCCACCAGAAGGCTAAAAAAACGAGCTGAAAAGATCAAATTCCACGGAAGATAGATCCCGAGACATTCTCTTCCATCGGCACATCCGGAACTCCATGAAGTCGCTCCCCCACCAGATTAAGGAGCACCCCTATCATGATCACAAGACCGCCGATCCACTGACCCGCTGAAGGTTTCTCGCCAAGGAGCAGCCATGCAAAAGCAACTCCTGCAACGGGTGTAAATGCAGCTGCCAAGGCAATATCGGCGGCAGAGACAGAACTAATTCCACGAAACCAAGTCAACTGACCCAAGACGACAATGAGCGAGCCATACACAAGAGTCCATGCCCAGAGATTGGGCGAGAAGATATCGGTGAAGTGCCCCGCTCCAAAATGCCAGAGAATGATTGCGGCAAAGAGGAAGAATCCAAAGGACGCCCACTCCCATCGAAGCAAATCCAAAACCGATCATTCCGCTGACAAAACCGGCGAAGCCAAGGATCAGCACCAGAAACATGACCTCAAGCGGAGCGTGGCAGAGATGATCAATGACTGGGAAATTGCTCACTCCGAAATTCACCCTCAGATCCTGATCCCAAGCGAGCGAAATCAACCCAAAAAAAGGCCGTTCTTCACTATTGCGCGCGTAATATAACGGGATTAATAAAACGGCATCCCATGAAAGTCTCACCCCTCACCCTCTCGATAATCCTCGCATCGGCACTCAGCCTTTCCTCCATGCATGCCGAGATCCGGCTCGGAGCCTTCTATAGTACCACAGGTGACCTCGCTCCCCTTGGAATTCCATCGCTGGAGGGTGCAAAGACAGCTGTTCGGCAGATCAATGCCGCCGGCGGCATTGGTGGAGAAAAGGTCTCCCTTACCATCCTTCCAACCCCCTCCTCGGCAAGGGTTGCGAGCAAGGATGTCCGCAATGCTCTGGCCAAGGATCCCTCCATCGATGCTTTCTTCGGACTCAGCGATACCGACCTCGCCCGTGCCGCCGGCAATGCTGCTTGCTCCAGGGAAAAAGTCTTTGTGACCTCGGGAGCTACCTCCCCCCGCCTCCCTATACAGTCGGGTCCCCGCGTCTTCCTAGCCTGCTTCGGTGACAATGCACAGGCTGCGGTGGCAGCTGAGTGGCTTGCGAAAACACGTGGTGCCAAGAAAGTGGCTCTCCTCTACGACAACTCCGAGACCTACACCAAACTCCTCCACACCTACTTCTCCGAGGCATTCCGACATCACGGAGGAGAGATCATCGGCACACTGTCTTTTGTGGGAGGGACAGAACCAAAGATCCCCGCTTACCTCTTGAATGCCGACGCCGTCTATCTGGCGTCCGAGACGGCCCTTGAGGCAAAGCCTATCATCAAGGCACTTCGCAGTGCCGGATTCAAGGGGCCGATCGTCGGCGGGGACGGCTACGATGCCCCCAATGCCTGGGCCAACACCCCTCTGGCAGATGATATCTGGTACACCACTCACGCCTTCCCGGCCCATACCCAGGGAGCGGCATCTATGACGACGACAGCCTCATTCTCGACCGCCTACGCAGCGGCCACCGGAATGCCTGCCAATGCCTTCTCGGGACTGGGGCGCGACACCGCTCTTCTACTCGCCACGGCGGTTCATAAGGCCCACGCCGAAAATAAGCCTCTGCTTTCTGTCATCAATGCCACGAGCGGCTTCCCCGGCGTGACAGGCTCGATCAGCTACAAGGATGGATCACGTGTGCCTATGAAGCCGGTCGCTTTGGTCTCTGCACGCAATGCTCAGGCCCAGCCGATCCAGATCACCCCTTCCTGGGTTCCCAAGCCGTAGGCATTAATTCCCTACACCGAGGTGGATCTGGATCCCTAGAAATGGATTCTCCCGATAAGCATCCGAGTCCTTACGACGCGTCGCTGTCGGTGTTGAAGTTATCTCTACGATTTAAACCAATGAATCCTCTCACAAAAACTTGATGCAAAGCTGGATGACTTCCAGACCGAGGACCAAGACCAGCACCCAGAAGACCCACGTGGCTGCGTTCTGGCCCAAGGAAAAATGAGCTCCTATCAAGGATCCAATGACTCCACCTAGTGCAAGGGGTATGGCCCATAGCCAGTCGATCTCACCCCCTGACACTAAAGACAGCCACCGACATCAATGCCACAAGAGCGATCGCAAGCGCCTTGATCGCATTCGCCTCACGGATCGGATAGTGGGCCGGCAAAACAAGTGCGCCCAGTAGATAGATACCAGTGTCCAAAACAATCAATCCGGCCCATATGCCGATTACAAAGAGAACACCCATAACCAAGGGGCCGTTTTCAGGCGTCCGAGCAGATTGATGGGCATGGAGCCATTTGGAGGGATTAAAGAGCACGACAACCACCGCAAGGCCCACAGCCAGAGTTGTCAGGACCCCGGTCTTTACATCGCTTAGAACGGATGCCGAAAGCGCCCCTAAAACAGCTCCCAGCACGAGTGGAAGAGAGACTCTGAAACCAACACGCCATGGGAGTTGATCAGCACGGTGGTATTTCCAGACAGCGGCGGCGAATCCGAGAAGGACTGGAACCCGATTGGTGGTATTTGCTAGCATCGGATGAAGCCCCATTGCCATCATCACGGGAAGCGTCACGGCCGAACCGCTCGAGGCAACCGTATTCAGGAAACCACCCCCCGCTCCTGCCAGCGTCAGCAGAGCCACTGTTTGAAGGTTCATGTCATGGCCCATGGGTTAGAGACGCCGTTAAGGAGTGGCTTTGGCGTTCATGAGAGGAGAAAACATGCTGGAAGCAAATAGAAAAAGCAGGATTGTCGGAAGGAGAGGACGCATAGAATCAATTCCCACCCTTAACCGGGAATTGCCAGTCAATTGCAAATATGCTCCTAGCACACAAATCATAAGGGCCCTTAGAGCCCCTGGCAAAGTATCACACGTTCCTTGTGTAAAAGAGGTTGCGATGAAGCAGGCAAACTTCCTCATGCAGGAGCCGCGCTTCTTGTTTCCTGTCGTGCAGTGGGTTACGCGCTTGGCCAAAGGATAGACGAGCCTTAACGGATTTCTTGCTCAGCAGATTGATCAGGTGAGGCACAAGCACGAGATCCCCCCAATAGGCGACCTCCGTGCCGACGGATCCCTCCCCCTCCAGATCATAGCCGATAGCAGCGGCTGTGAGAGAAGCCCCTGTGAGGATCGCCGATTCCAGGAGTGAACTGCGGAAAGCAAGCACCTTGGAGCCGTCCGAACTCGTCCCCTCGGGAAAGAGAATAACGGGCCTCCCTTCGCGCAGAGGCTGCTCCATCTCCCGGAGCTGGACTGCTACCTTGGCCGGAGTATCACGGCTCACAAAGATCGTGCCGGCCCGCGACGCCAGCCATCCGAAGACAGGCCAAGACCGGACATCACTCTTAGCAACGAAGATGGAGGGGCAGACGGAGCCGAGCACCAGGATATCGACATAACCAAGATGATTGCAGGCGATCAGTCCTTCCCGGGGGATCTCTCCCGTGATCGTGACTTGAACATGCAGCACCGCAAGGAAGCGGCGACTCATCCACTGCATCCAGGCGATTCGTGAAGAGGTTTCATTCCCACCACTCTCACTCGAGGATTTGAAGCGGAGAAACCAACTCAAGGAGACCATGCCGGAGATGATGACCCAACCCAGCCAGAGAAGGCGGCAAAACAACCGGAAGGGCTGACGTCCCATCAGCACCCCTGCTCCGTACCGATCACAGTCTTTCCAATCAGATGCTCATTGCCACTTCTATTTCTCTTGGGACGCTCGATGAAGCGTTCCGTAGCGATGGCCTCGGCATTAAAACAATCAATCATGGTCAGGAAGTCAATTGTACCGAAAGCCCTGTCGATGGCAGGGGTGGAACATATCTTCGCACCGACGCCCAGATAGGCACGCAGAAGTTTCGGCGGTGGTGGGCAGTCAATCATCGGCTCGACATCATCCAACCGGAATGCAGGGAGAGGATTCGTAAGAAACTCGGGCGTGGCGAGATGCCCCTCCTTGGTAAATCTTTGATAGATGGCCTGTCCATGAGCAGGATCCTGCGAGTTCAGCGAACTACAGCCGATCAGATAGCGTGCATTCCTGTCGAGAGCGTAGCGAACGATCTCCCTCCAGAGCATGGAGATGACCACAATACTGCGGTGGTCCCTATGAACGCAGGCGCGGCCCAACTCAACAAGAGAATCACGGATCGGCTCATAAGGTGAGAAGTCAAACTCACCGGCCCCGTAGTAGCCAAGGTGGCATCCAGCCGAGGCACCTGTCTGCATTCGGTAAGTGCCGACTACTGAGTTGGAGTTCTCTTCGACCACAATGAGGTGATCACAGACGTCGTCGAACTCATCCTCATCCAGTCCCGTGGCATGGGAACTGGCCAAGCCCTCGTTAAGCTCAAGGTTGAAAACCTGAAATCGAAGACTCAGGGCCGCCCTGATCTCTGCCTCAGAGGTCGCGTGACGTACGGTGTAGGAAGCTCTGCCCGAGCATTCACTGGCGACTGTCGGGGAGAAACTGGCTTGGCTTGAAACCAACATTGGGGAGTTTTTCCAGACCCCGCTCTTTTCGTCTATAAGATTTGTATGACGATTTTGTCACAATCACCACCACCCTGTTTCCGTAGGAAAAAGGATTTTACTTCTGCAGAGAATCAAGGGCCGCTTGGACCTCTTTCGCGGCTCCCGATGTCTGGGCACTCAGGGAGGCCCAGGCAACCTTGCCATCCTTGATGATGAAGGACTGCCTCATGGGAACTCCGACGATGGGAATCATCGGCACATGGAAGGCCTCGGCTACCTTGCCATCAGTATCGGCAATTAGCGTGAAGGGAAGGTTCTGATGCTCCTGGAATTTTTTCTGAGCTTCGGGCGTATCACGGCTGACCCCCAGGATCTGGAGTCCGCTGCCGTGGAGCGTCGCGTAGGAATCACGCAGGGAGCAGGCTTCCTTTGTGCATCCGGGTGTCTCGGCCTTAGGGTAGAAATAGACAAGGGTGATCCCCTTGGTGTAGACGTCGCCAAAGACAACCTGCTGCGCATCCTGATTTTTTGCAGTGATCTGGGGAGCCGGGGATCCGACAGTCAGGGGTTCGGCGCGGGCGAAGAGAGAGAAAAGATTCATGGTGAGAAGAAGAAGAAACAGTTGCTTCATAATCATGTGATAGCATCATCGGCATTCAGAGCAAGCGTTTGGACCCTTACGGCATCATGAAAAAAAACACCCGGACTACCCTCGCAGTCCTCCTAGGAGGCGTTCTCTTGCTGCTGATTGCGACGCTAGGTTTTTTTCAACTAAACAAAGGAAATCCTGATGATTTACGCTCATCCTATCCTGTAAGGCAGATTGACCTTCTGGAGAAGACGCTGAGTCGGCATCAGAGCGTTTATCTGTCGCCGGAATATTATCCTGTCACTCCATCCCAAGATTTGAAGCTCCTCCCCTCCCGCACGGAGGCTACGGATTCAATGGCTGAAATTTCAAAATTTTACAGACTGACCAGGGATCGTCATTTCTCGTTACTCATTTTTGGAACACTCCCCTCCTCCGCAACGATAGTCAGGGAGTTGATCGATTCCCCCCGCTGGATCCTGAGCGACGTTTCCCCCTGGGGATATATCCTTGTGCCCAACTCGCACACGATAGATGGGGCCGCACCATGGATCCCTCCAACCCTGGAGGCGCTGAGCCGGGAGTATCCGGATGCCAAGAACCGAGCCGAGTGGCTGATAGCGACAGCCGAAAACCTGATCTCCATCCGGAAGATGCAAGAAGCAGAGAATCTTCTCCAAGAAGCCAAGGATATTGCCAAGACGGGAAAATGTCGCGCCCACCTGTTCACGGCACAGGCCTCGCTCGCCGCCACCCAAGGCCGTTGGAACGATGCCCTCTCCGCAGCCAGGGAGGCCTGCGACGCAAATCCCCGGAACACGGCCGCCACCGAGATCCTGATCCGGGCCCTTACCGAGTGCGGCCATACCGATGAGGCCCTGGATGTGGCAAGAATGCTCACGGAACAGACCAAGAATCAGGAAACTCTCTTCCTCTTGGCAAGGGCTGCGAATGCCTCCAACTCCAAGCGTGAGGAGATCGAGGCGCTTCGCTCGCTGGTCAGCATGGCCAGAAAACACCACCAGCAACTCGGCGCCAGCCTAACCTATCTTGGCCAAGCTTACGCTCGTGATGGCGAACGGGCTCAAGCGATGCGCACATTTCAGGAAGCCGTCTCCCAGCCAGAACTCAACCAAGAACAACGCGAAATGCTCAAGCAACTCATCGAACACCTAAGGCCTGAGGATGGGATTCCGTTAAAAAACTGACGAACAACCACGACAGTCATTAGTCAAGACCGATATCGTCACTCTATGCGTTTCTCGTTTTCCGCCATCGCTCTTCTCCTGCTATTGATGGAAACTTGTGCCATTCCTGCGCAGGCTCAAGAGGCCCGGAAAGCTGAAGAGATACTCCAGGCCGCTCGAATGAGCCCCACGGCAAGGCCGGCTTCGCTGCGAGCTCAGATCCGGGGCGAGGAGAAGTCGATTCCGCTGCATATCGGCCTCAAAAACCATGTGATCACCTACGAGTTCAAGGAGCCGGAACAAATCCTCCTGCTCAAACTCGAACCCGGAAATACCATGCTTCTGGAGAAAAAGAACGGGGAGTCGCAGACCATCAGCGGCACCCATCTTCACGATGTCATCAGGGACACCGGTGTCAGCTACCAAGATCTCTCCCTGGGATTCCTCTACTGGCCGCAGCCTATTCTGCAAGGAGAAGATAGCATCAAGACCCGACCAGCATGGAAGATCGATCTTCAGGCACCCGCAAGCGAGGAGATCTACGGCGTCGCTCGTGTCTGGATCGACAAGGACTCCGGCGCCATCCTGCGCATCGAAGGCTATGACAAAAAAGGGCTTCTCCTGCGCCGGTTTGAAATCGTCTCCGCGCAGAAGATCGACGGCCTCTGGATGCTTAAACAGATGAGAATCGAGAGCTTCAACCCGGGAAATCCGGATCCAGTTACACGCCGGTATCTAGAGGTATTGGGAAAAGAGGATAGGTAAGAATACCATCACACCTTCTCAGCTGCTGAGCTCCCAAAGAGTCCCGAAGGCCTGATTAGCAAGATCACGATCAGGATTCCGAAGGCAATGGCATCGCGGTAAGAAGAGAGAAAGGATCCCCCCAAAAGGCATTCGCTCAGGCCTAGCAACAGTCCTCCCACAGCGGCACCAGGCAGACTACCGATCCCGCCAAGAACGGCTGCCACGAAGGCCTTGATACCGGGTTGGGTTCCCATGAGTGGCTCGATCGAATGGATATTCATGGCGTAGAGTACGCCGGCAGCACCGGCCAGAGCTGAACCAACGGCAAAGGTCAGGGAGATCACCGCATTGCTGTTCACCCCCATGAGGGCGGCCGCATCACGGTTCTGAGAGAGAGCACGGAGCGCCAAGCCGAAACGGGTTCTAAGCACAATCTCGCGCAGGCTAACAAGAAGCACCAGCGTCACGGCGATCACCAGCAGATGATTTCCGGAGATCGTGACCCCCTGCCCTAGCGCAAAGCGGATCGGCGGGAGAAGATCCGGGAAGGCCTTCTGATTTACACCAAAGAGAATCTGCCCGCCATAGGAAAGGAGGAGCGATACTCCGATCGAGGTGATCAGCACTGCCAGCTTGGGCTGATTCCGCAGAGGCCGGTAGGCTAGGAGTTCGATGATCACCCCGAGCATGGCACAGACGATCATGGCCCAGATGAGCACCACGGCCGTTGTCATCCAAGGATCGGGGAAAAGCTGGCGTGCAACTGGCGTGGCGTAAAATCCTGCAAAGGCCCCAATCATCAGGACATCCCCATGGGCAAAGTTAATGAATTTCAGCAAGCCGTAGACCATGCTGTAACCGAGAGCTATCAAAGCGTAGATCGCCCCCAGAGAAAGGCCGTTGATCAACTGCTGAAGAAACTCCTGCACAGGGGTAAGTCTACACAGGTTTCCGGTAGGGGTCACCCCTCAAAAGGAGGAGCAATTCATCAGAATCTTACCGCGGCCTGGGTTCCAAGGACAAAGACATTGCCCAAGGTGCCGTTCTGCTGGGGATTCATAATCAACTCCGCGAACGGCTTTACCGAAATCCACTTGGTGAGCATGCACTGATAATCGACTTCTAGCACACCTCCCCATGTCGGCTGTGGTTGGGCAGGATACACCATCTTGCCTCCTGCAATGGCTGCAGCAGTCTGAATCTGGTATGTCTGAGTATAGGCCGAGGCAGCATCAGAACTGAACCACGCCGATCCGAAGGCGACTCCAAGGCGATCATCCGGCCTACCCGGAAGAAGACCTTGGTAGATAAGACCCGTCTGGTAATAAAAATCGAGCAGGCTGTACCGACTGGGTGAGAAGCTCCACGCGTTGAACATATAGAGCCCTTTCTTGGAGAGGTTCCTGGCTGGTGATGGATTCTTGTCATCGCTCGGAGCGGTCGACTCCCTAACGCGATAGAGCATTTGATCGGCCTGAAAATACCAGGCCCAAGAGCCCATATTGAAGGAACCGGCATTGACAGCCTTAGCCTTGGATCCACTCCCTGTCTGGTTAACCGGCAGGAAGTTCTCATCCTGGATACCCCACCAGATCATCCCAAAAGCATATTTCCCCTCGAGTTTGTCCTTACCCAGCTTGGGCTCCCATCCGAACTCTGTGCAGGAATAGAATCCATTGGGATTTCCACTATTCCCATTAGGCTGCCCCTCGCCGACGGCATTCCAACCTGCGCCCCCAAAGCTAGAAAGTCCGTTATTATTTACCGTGCCCCGTGAGTTTGGATTTGGTTTGCCCAACTGACTCCTTGGCACGGAGGTATAGGGAGCCACTTGGGTGGGGGTGTAGACGCCCTGAACGGCGCCGGCGGCATTAGGAATCGCTAGGTAAAGTCCACTGATGGCATAAGTTGATTTAGTCGGCCTGATACGGAGCGTGCTTCCCCATGCATCGTAAGTGCTACTCCAAGGGATCTTGGCGGCGACATTATTGTTGTATGCGGGATCACCCACAAATGTCTCCCGGGCACCTCCGCCACTATTCCCACCAATCCCCTTTGAGCTGGCGATCTGATTATTCTGGAAGAGCTTGGAGAGGGGCTGTTGGAGAAAGAAGTCATAAGGATTCATCCATCCGGCATTGATCATGAAGGCGCCGTTCTCGGTCGTGTATTCCAAATACTGAGCCATAAGGCGCAATTCCTTGCCACTCTGAATGTTTGAGGGGTTGAATCCATTGGCTGCTCCACTAATGTTGTTGATGTCATCCCCATCCCTATAGCGGAAGTTAGAATACGCCTTGAGTCCCTTGAGGTGGAGCTTCTTTCCGAAGTCGTAAATGAAGGCTAGTTTGATTTGCTCGTCAAAGGCACTTCCCGTTCGGTATCCACCAGCAACATTGCCGTAATAGTTCCCCTGCCAGTCTCCTCCGAATACCAAACCCCAATCGGCCAACTTTTTTTCAAAGCCATTAATCAGCTCAAACTCCCTGTGGGTAACAACATCGACTGCATGGCCAACATGTGACATCTGACTTCCGACACTCTGACCGACCACAGATCCAGGTCCACTTACGTGCTCAGGATAATGAATCACCGAGGTAACATCTGATCCAATCTCTGTGTAAACTGCCGATAATCCCGAGGGCAAGTAGCGTTGGATATCATTCACCAATCGCTCTATAAAATCCCCAACCCGAGAAGCTGAGGGCGTGGGTGTACTGGCGGGAGAGGGGGTGGGAGAGGGGGTGGGAGAGGGGGAAGGGAAGCTTGCGTGCTTCTTGGCATTTCCGTCCAACTCCTCAGTGGGATCCAAGAACTTGGGTGTGAGCCCTTGGGCGGGGAGATTTCCCGATAATAAATGAAAACAGGTAAGTAGCCCAACAAGGAGTAGAGAAGAGAATCGGGGTGTGAGCATAGTTTGGAATTATGCCCAAAAAAATTGCCTCAGCCGTGTAGCCCTACTCAAGGCACAAAATGTTACAATTCCGACATGTATGAGGGAATATACAGAAATGGCCTACAAAAAAAGCCCCGGGTGATACCCGGGGCTTTTAGGAATTAAGGAATTAAAGAAAACCGTAGAAGACTAGAAGTCCACTAGGTTCATAGTGAATCAACCTGCATTCTCAGTAACTCCCGCAGCCTGGTCGCGCTCTTTCATCGCGGCCTTGCGGCTGAGCTTCACCTTGCCCCGGTCATCGACGCCGATGCACTTGACCCAGATAACGTCGCCAGTCTTGACAACATCCTCGACCTTGTTGACGCGCATATCGGCGAGCTCGGAGATATGGACAAGTCCGTCCTTGCCCGGCAGAACTTCGACAAAGGCGCCGAACTCCTTAATGGAGACGACTGTTCCTTGGTATACCTCACCGACGCTGATTTCCTTAATCATGCCGAGGATGATCTCCTTCGCGCGCTTCAGGCTCTCACCATTGCTTGAATAGATGTTCACGGAGCCGTCATCCTCGATGTTAATCTCGGCGCCAGTCTCGGCAACGATGCTCTTGATGGTCTTGCCACCAGGGCCGATGATGAGACCTATCTTATCCTGAGGAACCTTTACGGTCTCGATGCGGGGAGCATACTTACTCATCTCGCTGCGGTGTGCGGGAAGGGTCTGATTCATATGATCAAGGATCAATCCGCGGTTCTTGCGGGCGTCGTCGATCGCAGCTGACATGAGCTCGTGGCTGATGCCTTTGAGCTTGAGATCGAGCTGGAATCCAGTAACACCGGCCTCGGTGCCACAGAGCTTGAAGTCCATGTCGCCGAAGTGATCCTCGCTGCCAATGATGTCGGTCAGCAAGGTGTGGCGGGTGAGCTTGCCATGGCCATCATCCTCAGAGACAAGTCCTACGGAGATACCCGCGACGGGACGCTTGAGAGGGACACCTGCATCGAGCAGAGCAAGAACGCCTGCGCAGACCGAGGCCATCGAGGTTGAGCCATTGGACTCCATGACCTCGCTGGTCACGCGGAGAGCGTAAGGGAACTCCTGCTGGCTCGGGATGACCGGAAAGATGGAGCGCTCGGCAAGAGCACCGTGGCCGATCTCACGGCGGTTCTGACCACCGAAGCGGCCAGTCTCACCAACGCTGAAAGGAGGGAAATTGTAGTGAAGCAGGAAGCGCTTGGTCGTCTCGCCGCCACCATATCCGTCGATCATCTGGGCCTCATCGGAAGTGGCGAGGGTGGCCAACGCCATGGCCTGAGTCTCGCCGCGTGCGAAGAGCGCGGAACCATGGGCGCGTGGCAGAACGGTCGTCTCGCTGGTCAACTGACGAAGCTCGAGGAGGCCGCGACCATCGCAACGCTTCTGCTTATCGAGAATGCTGACGCGGAAGGCCTTCTTCTGGAGATAATCAAACGCCTGAGAGATCTCGAACTTCGTAGCGGCAGGGAACTTCTCGATGATCTTGGAGCTCACTTCCTCGCGGAGTGCACCGACAGCCTTGCCACGAGCCACCTTGCTCGGGGTGTAGAGGGCGGCCTCGATTCGATCACCGGCGACCTGGTAGGCGATCTCAAGCATTCCCTCATCGACATTGAGAAGAGTGAACTCACGCTTCGGTTTGCCGGCCTTCGCGATCAGCTCGTTCTGGGCGGCGATGATCGGACGGGTCTGCTCACGGGCGAAGTCGAGGGCCTTCTTGAAATCCTCTTCAGGAAGTTCATTGGCGGCACCTTCGATCATGATGACATTCTCACCATCGCCGACATAGACAAGGTCGAGATCACTGTATTCACGCTCGGCGTGGGTGGGGTTCACAACGAACTCACCGTTCACGCGACCGACACGGACTGCCGCGATCGGCTTCTCAAACGGAATGTCAGAAACGCAAAGGGCTGCGGAAGCACCATTGATGGAGAGAATATCAGGATCGATCTGGCCATCAGCGGAGAGCAGGATGCTGATGATCTGGGTGTCGTAGAAGTAGTTTTTCGGGAAGAGCGGGCGAAGCGGACGATCTGTCATGCGAGCAGTCAGGATCTCCTTCTCACTTGGACGGCCCTCACGCTTGAAGTAACCGCCTGGGAACTTACCCACAGCGGCGGCCTTCTCCTTGTAATCGACGGTGAGAGGGAAGAAGTCCTGCCCATCCTTGACGGACGTGGCGGAGACGGCGCTGACGAGAACGATGGTCTCGCCGGAACTGACAACGACGGCACCATCGGCGAGCTTGGCGATCTTGCCGGTCTCAAAACTGAGAGGATTCTGGCCGACATTGGCCGTAACGATAGTGTGTGACATAAGAATTAGGAATTAAGGATTGGATGAAGGGTGCTTGAAAAAAATGGTGAGCATCCCTGGATACGCATGACACCCTGATGAGTGTCTGCATGGTTGGTGTGTGTTGTGTGCAATTCTCCAGCCAAGTGAGCGAGAGAAGGAATAATTGTCGCAGGATCTCATCCCCCACCCTAGGAGCGCCCGACCTCATCAGGTCAGAACTTTCCAGGCGGGGAAATCCGTTGACTAGTGCGTTACTTGCGCAAGTTCAGCTTCTCAATGACCGCCTGGTAACGCTCGCTGGCGCTATCCTTGAGGTAATCAAGAAGACGGCGGCGCGTGGCAACCATCTTGAGAAGGCCGCGACGTGAGGAATGATCCTTGGCGTTGCCTTTGAGATGCTCGGTGAGAGAGGTGATTCTCTGGGTGAGGTTCGCCACCTGGACGTCGGCGCTGCCGGTGTCCTTCTCATGCAGCCGGAGTGCTGCGATTTCAGCTGTTTCAGTTGTCGTCATATTTTTAGAGGCTGGAAACATAGCCTCCCCTGAGACTCCTTGCAAGGAGTTTCGGGGTGATCTCACATTCACACAGAATGGATCTAAAAATAAGATGGAGCTCAGTAAATCAGGAGGCAATAAAAGAGAGTAGCTCCTTTGTGCATGAGCGGCTTCCATGACAAGATGCTGAATCTCAGCAGGCGTCTTTTATTTCTCGTTATTTTCCTGAGTTCTTAAGTTCAAAATTAGCGCCTCGGTCACCTCTGCCCTTGAAAATTCTGTCCCTCGTGTCGAGTGCAGGATGATAATTCCAAATTCAATTTTTTGGTTTAAGGTCAGATCCGTTCTTACTTCTTCCTGAGTTAGTGAGTTCCATATTACTATTCTCTTTTTTTCCTATGTCTGATCTCTCTACCGAACTTTCCACTGCCTACGCCCCCGCCGATGTCGAAGCCGAGTGGTATGCCCGGTGGTGCGAGTCCGGTTGTTTCACTGCCGATCCCACCTCCCCTGCCCCAGCCTACTCGATCGTCATCCCTCCGCCGAATGTCACGGGCATCCTGACCCTCGGCCATGTGCTTAATAACACGCTGCAGGATATCCTGGCCCGCCGCGCGCGCCAGACAGGCCACGAGGTTCTCTGGCTTCCGGGTACGGATCATGCGGGCATTGCCACCCAGACGGTGGTGGAACGCCAGCTCCGCAAGGAGGAAAAGAGGACCCGTCACGACCTGGGCCGCGAAGCCTTCCTGGCCAAGGTCTGGGAGTGGAAGGAGAAGCACGGAGGAATCATCATCGGCCAGTTGAAGAAACTCGGAGCATCCTGCGACTGGTCCCGCGAGCGCTTCACAATGGACAAGGCCTATGCCCGTAAGGTTCAAGAAGCCTTTGTGGATCTTCATAAAAAGGGACTCATCTACCGCGGCAAGCGCATGGTGAACTGGTGCCCCATTTCCCTCACCGCCCTGAGTGACGAGGAGGTCATCCCCAAGAAGCAAAAGGGTTATCTTTATCACTTCAAGCTCGAGGTCGTGGAAAGCCCCGGTGCCTGGCTGGAGATCGCCACGACCCGTCCCGAGACGATTATGGGCGACACCGCCATCGCTGTGAATCCGAAGGATCCGCGCTATGCCCATCTGATCGGCAAGCATGTCCGCCGCCCCCTCCCTCTGAATATCGAGACACTCCTTCCGATCATCGGAGACGATGCGGTCGACTTCGAGTTCGGCACCGGCGTCCTGAAGGTCACCCCTGCCCATGACAAGGCCGACTACGAGATTGGCCTGCGGCACAATCTTCCCGTGATCGATATCATGAATGCGAACGGCACCCTCAATGAGTTGGCCGGCGAGGGATTCGTGGGCCTTGATCGCTTCGAGGCCCGTATGGAGGCCGTCGAGCGCCTGAAGGAACTCGGCCTCATGACCAAGGAGGAGCCTTATGAGAACAATGTCGGCTTCAGCGAGCGAGCGGATGTCCCCGTCGAGCCACGCCTCAGCGAACAATGGTTTCTTAAGTATCCGCAGACCGTCGAGGCCCGTGCCGCCGTCAAGGATGGCCTGATCCGATTCTTCCCCGAACGTTGGGAAAAAGTCTACGACCACTGGCTCGAGAACATCCAGGACTGGTGCATCAGCCGTCAACTCTGGTGGGGCCACCGCATTCCGGTCTGGTATCCTTCCGAATCATTGGGCAATGGATCCACCGAAGGAATCCGTGTGCAAATCGAGTCACCAGGTGAGGGCTGGGTGCAGGATCCCGACGTTCTCGACACGTGGTTCTCCTCATGGCTTTGGGCTCACGACACCATGGACGATGCGGTTCAGGCCAAATTCTACCCGACCAGCGTTCTGGTCACCGGCCCCGATATCATCTTCTTCTGGGTTGCCCGCATGATCATGGCAGGACTGGAATTCACTGGCGAGATCCCGTTTCGCGACGTCTACTTCACCGGTATCATCCGTGACAAGACAGGGCGCAAAATGTCTAAGAGCCTTGGCAACTCCCCCGATCCGCTTGATCTCATCGCGAAGTACGGGGCTGATGGTTTACGCTTCGGCATTATCCGTGTTGCTCCCCAGGGACAGGATATCAAGTTTGACGAGAAGCAGATCGAGGAAGGGCGCAACTTCGCCAACAAGCTCTGGAATGCCGTGCGCTTCCGCGAAATGCAGGGACCGGCAAATCCCTCACCCACCCTCACTGAGCTCACTGGAGCCGAGCTTCCCGACATCGCGATCCATCTCCTCGAGCGCTTCGATACCATGCACGCCTCGCTGCGCGGAGCCTACGAGGACTATCGTTTCCACGAGGTAGCTGGACTACTTTATGACTTCTTCTGGGGCGACTACTGCGATTGGTTCGTCGAGGCAGCCAAGCCGATTATCTATGGTGAGGAATCCTCTACCAGGGGAGCCATCCTTGCCACCATGGATGTCGTGCTCTCGGGGATCCTGAGACTTCTTCATCCGTTGATGCCTCACCTCACCGAGGAGCTTTGGCGCCATCTCGGCTACACAGCCGAAGCCTCAGCCTCCTCCACGGATGCCAGAAAAGGGTTTCTTCTTTACACCCAGCCACCAGGGGTGAATCACCTCTCGGGCTTTTCTAAAGAAAGGATCTCCGCAGCCGGAGAAAGTACCAAGGCCCTCTACTCAGCAGTCCATGCCGTGCGCAACCTTCGCTCGGAATTCAAGATTCCCTCGAAACAGCAGGTCCGTTTCCTGCTAGCTCCAAGAGCAGATTTAGGCGAATTCAACCTTCTCCAGTCCGCGATCTTCGCGGCACTTACCAAGGCCTCCGCCGTGGAACTTATCACCGGATCAGCGCCAGCAGGTACGCCGAGTATCCTCACCGATCTCGGCTCAGTCTCCATGCCGCTCGAGGGATTGATCGATCTGGAGGCCGAGAAGGCCCGTGTCACCGGCGAGATCGCCAAGGTCGAGGTGGAGCTCAAGAAGGTGAATACGAAGCTGGCGGATCAAAGCTTCGTGGAGAAAGTTCCCGCAACCGTTCTTGAGGAACACCGTCAACGCCATGCCAAATGGAGCGAAAAGCTTGAGACCCTCAAGACCACACTCATGACTCTGGGATAATTTCTAATATGGAACTCAGCCGTAACGGCTGCGAAGCAACGGCCGGACTAGCCAACTCAGGAAAGGAATCCATTCCGATTTGGTTTTAGTAGATTGGAGCTAAGCTTATTGCATTCGAGCTTTAACGTCACTTGGTTGACTCGTTCGCCTCCGCTCAACTCGCCCCTTTGGGGCTACCTTTTGTATTCTATCCGATGCGTTCCCACGCATACGTATTCCCGGCAAGCCGTGCTGCCCTTCGGGCTAGGACTGCGTCGTAGTCTACCGCGGCGGTTCCAACCGCCTTGGTTCACTTTTCTACCTTCCACTTTTTCACTTTTGACGTCACTTGCCTCCCGGCAAGCCGTGCCGCCCTTCGGGCTACGACTACGTCGTAGTCTACCGCGGCGGTTCCAACCGCCTTGGTTCACTTTTCTACCTTCCACTTTTTCACTTTTCACTTTTCACTTTACGCATGTCCTCCTCACTCGATCGTCTCCACGTCTTCATCATGGCTGGAGGCAGCGGCGAGCGATTCTGGCCCGCCAGCCGTACCGCTACTCCCAAGCACCTTCTCAAACTCTTGGGAGACCAGACCCTTTTAGAACAAGCCGTCCGCAGGTTTGAAGGAGTTATTCCCTTTGAGCGGATCTTTATCCTGACCAATGTCGCTCAGATCGAAGCCACCCTGGCTGTACTACCGTTCCTGCCTAGTGAGAACATTATTGCCGAGCCAGCTAAGCGGGACACGGCTCCTGCCGCCGCGCTGGCAACTGGCATCGCAAGAAGCCGTAATTCCGATGCGATTGTTGGTCTCTTCCCGGCAGATGCCATGATCCACGACACGGCCTCCTTCCGGAGACAGTTGCCCGAGGCGACGGAATTCGTGGCAGGGAATCCCTCCATCCTGACCTTCTCAATCACACCGACCCATGCCTCGACGGGTTTTGGCTATCTTCAACTGGGTGAGCCAGTTGCCGCCCCCGGCTCCACACGCATCGTCTCCGTGGAGCGCTTCGTCGAGAAGCCGGATGCCGATCGTGCCCAAGAATTCCTACTCGGAAAGAAGCATGGTTGGAATGCCGGGATGTTCCTCTGGCAAGCGGAGACCTTCCTCGACGAGTGCCGTAAGCAACAGCCCGAGTTGGAACGCTTCATCCTGGGATTTCCCGCCACCGGCGATCTCACGGATTACCTAGCTGAAACATTTCCCAAGCTTTCCAAGATCTCCGTGGACTTCTCCATCATGGAGAAGGCGACCAGCGTCGTTGCAGCCATCGCCGAGTACGACTGGGACGATGTCGGCTCCTGGACAGCCCTCCCGGATCACCTCGGTAAGGATGCTCAGGAGAACACCCTGCAAGGCCGTGTCGTTGCCCTCGACTCCGGACGAAATATCGTCGTCGCGGGCAAACGAACGATCGCCCTCTGCGGAGTTAGCGATCTCGTGGTCGTCGAGACCGATGATGCCGTACTCGTTTGCCACCGCAACGCCGTTCAGCAGATTAAGAATCTAGCCCTTCCCCCGGAGCTGAAGTAGTGGGGATAAACTCACAGGGATAAAGGGAATGAAAGATATTCCCTCGGTAAGCGGTGCATTAGGCACCGCTTGCCTTGCAATGGAAGTGACCAATGGATCACTTTCGACGGCCCGCCATGATCAAGGCCAAGGCTCCTAGACCAAAGAGAGCGTAGGTAGAGGGCTCGGGGACTGCCTGAGATACCGTGAGTTGACCCGTCGAGTCCTTGAACTGATAAAGGTAAGAGCCGTTGGTGGCACTCCAAGTCCCTGCGGCATCATCAGTAAACTGGAGGCTTCCTGCTGATACGCTGCTAAAATCACCATTCTCAGTCGCTTCTCCGGTCATATTGAAAAGAGTGAAGGCATCCCCATCGGCAGGAGTGTAGCTTGCGATGTTGAAGACGAGGCTCCCTCCGTAGGTGAGCGTGGAACCAATCAAGTTGATCGAGGTGAAATTGTTGGTCGAAGTAATCTGAAAGGTCGTTGTGGATCCTGACAGCAGTGTCAGACTATTGGTGAAGCTCAGTGAGCCGACTCCATTAGTGCCGGGGGTGAGTGAGCCTCCACTCGCTATGGTCGCGGCTCCACCCATCGATCCATTACCACCAAGAGTACCGGCATTCGTCACGAGTACCGTGGAGGTGCCCACAGCCGATCCCGCAGTATTATTAGCAAGCAGGGTCCCGACAGAGATAAAAGTAGTCCCAGTGTAGGTGTTATTCCCTGTAATAATCGTCGTACCGCTTCCGAGTTGCTGGATGATGCCGAATCCTGAGATCGATGAGGTGAGCGTTGCCGTGTCGATCTGGTTGAAGTTGATCGTGCCGGTTCCTAAGCCGAATCCGATCGTCGGTGTGATGATCGTTCCGGCCGTATCGCTGCCGCCAAGAGTGCCGATATTCAGCGTGCCA